>NZ_FCOJ02000108.1 GCF_001545035.1 Caballeronia glebae | reverse complement strand
GCCGTGGCCACCGCCGCCGTTGCCGCCGCCGCCGTTACCGCCACCGCCGTTGCCGCCGCCGTTGCCGCCACCGCCGTTGCCACCACCGCCGTTGCCGCCACCGTGGCCGCCGGCTGCGCCGCCATTGCCGCTACCGCTGCCATGACCGCCAGACGAAGAACCGTTGCCGTGACCGTCGCCATGACCGTCGCCGTGGCCAACGCCATGACCGTCGCCATGACCGTCGCCGTGGCCATCGCCATGACCGTCGCCGTGGCCAACGCCATGACCGTCGCCATGACCGTCGCCGTGGCCAACGCCATGACCGTCGCCGTGACCGTCGCCGTGGCCATCGCCATGACCGTCGCCGTGGCCATCGCCATGACCGTCGCCGTGACCGTTGCCGTCGCCATCGCCGTGGCCAACGCCATGGCCATCGCCATGACCAACGCCGTGACCATCGCCGTGACCGTCGCCGTGGCCGTCGCCGTGGCCATCGCCATGACCGTCGCCGTGACCGTCGCCGTGGCCATCGCCATGACCGTCGCCGTGGCCATCGCCGTGGCCAACGCCATGACCGTCGCCGTGGCCATCGCCGTGACCGTCGCCGTGGCCATCGCCGTGACCGTCGCCGTGGCCATCGCCGTGACCGTCGCCGTGGCCATCGCCATGACCGTCCCCGTGGCCATCGCCGTGACCATCGCCGTGACCGTCGCCGTGGCCATCGCCATGGCCATCGCCGTGGCCATCGCCATGGCCATCGCCATGGCCATCGCCGTGACCGTCGCCGTGGCCATGCCCATGCCCATGCCCATCGCCATCGCCGTCACCATCGCCATGCCCGTGACCATGCCCATGACCGTGGTGTCCATGCCCACCCGTGTCTCCACCCGTGTCTCCGCCGGAGTCGCCACCGGAATCTCCACCGGAATCGCCACCGGAGTTCCCACCGCCGGAGTTCCCGCCGCCGGAACCCCCGGCCCCTGGGCTACCGTTTCCGTCTCCAGCCGATCCCGATCCCGATCCCGTGCCCTTGCCTCCGCCGCTGGTGCTGCCGCCGGCGCCTGCCGTCGCGCCCGGCCCGCTGCTTGACGAGCCTTGACCACTGCCTGCGGTCGCACCCGATCCAGCACCCGCACCCGCACCCGAGCCGCTCGAATTTCCACCGCCCGAGGCCGCTCCAGTCGATCCCTGGCCTCCGCGACCGCCCTCTAGCAGCGGCACAACCGCCGACAGCGTTTCGACCGTCGGTTTCGTCGACGGCGACATGCTCGTCTGTGAGTCCATCGCTGCGACCGTCATCACGGCGCTCGGGCCGATCGGCGCACACCCCTCGGATGCCTGGTTGCAGGGGCTCCCCGTCGTTTGCGCGGAAGCGAAATTGGACATGGCCGCCGCGATCACAATCACGCTGAGCTTGATCGCGGTATTCAATTTGAATTTTTTAGGATTACTCATGTGTGCCCCTTGTAATGTTTCTTCGCCACGCGTCGATGGAGAGTCGAACGCGATGTGGGGCAAGAATGACAGGCTATACGTTGCGTTCTGTGCGGTACTTAACCGGACGCGAGGGCGTCGTCATTTCGCGCAGTGCGGGAACGCGCAGAGAACGTTTGCGGATGGCAGCCGAGCCGGAAATGCATACGCACGTCCGGGTCTAGCGCGCCGAAATCGAGACCGGCGTGCCGGCTAGCGACAGCGCACGCATGGCATGTCGAAGCCGCAAGACGATCGCAACGCTCGCGTGGATCGCGGCCCGCGCCGATTTTCGGTGAAAGGTTTTAATGCGGTGAATGTAGGCTATCTGTATGGAACGGTTGTCGTCAAACGCGCTCTGTGGCGTAGACCGCAATCGAACGCGCGATCGGTCAAACGGCCGCGGCGCCGCCCCAATCCGCTGACCAAATACTCCGGATCGAGATTGGCGCAAATTTGAACTAGAGTTATTCATAGTTCGCTTTCCTGATCTATTGCACGGCCGCGCGCCATGATTCGTCGCAGTAAAGCGCGCGCCCCGGCCAGAGTCGACGACTCGCCGTCATGCATCCGACGAATCAGAACACGAACGCAGGATCTTCCAGTCGGCCATGTGTTGTTCATAAGACTTAGGAATCCAAATAAAGGCAGATCGACGGATCATCCGACTCGTCGTATCTATCAACCGGAGGGTGTCATGAAGAGATCGAAACGAGTCGCGTGCGTGCAGGCGACGGCGATCGTCGCACTGTCGATAGCGGGCGCAGGCGTGGCGAATGCGGACGATGAAGCCGTCGTGAATACGAATCCGGCCGCCTCGCGCGAGGCGCCGGCGGACCTGTCGAGCCTCAAGCCTGTCGTCAACGTGCTTGCGCCGCCGGACACATCCGGGATCGTGCCGGAAACCAGCGCCGGGCCTTATACGCCGGGCGTGAATACGCCGAGCGGTATCGTGAGCAATGCGCAGACGAGAGCCTATGGCGACTTCGGTATTCCCTACACGACCGGTCGCGTGCAGGACGGCAATCAGAGCGCGGCCGGCACCACGAGCGCGAACTATCTCAGTACGACGTATCCGTATCGGGCGATCGGCAAGCTCACATTCAGTGCTGGCTACTGCTCCGCGAGCCTGATCCGCAGAAGCGTGATCGTCACGGCGGCGCACTGCATCCAGAACTTCGGCAGCGGAAGCACGATATTCACGAACTGGCAGTTCCGCCCCGGACATTACGGCGCGTCCGGCGCCACGAGCGCCCAGCTCGCGCCGTATGGAACGTGGAACTGGGCCGCGCTCGTGCGGCCATCGACGTGGGCGAACGGCACCGATACCGGGTCGGGCGCGGCGCGCAACAACGATATCGCCGTGATCGCGATCCGGAAGAACACGGCGAATCAGTTCATCGGCGACCTCACCGGTTATCTGAGCTATGGCTGGAACAACTATTCCTTCATATCGTCGCCGAAAACCGGCAATCTTCAGACCGCGGCCGTCACGACCTTCGGCTATCCCACCTTGCTCGACGGCGGCGCGATCATGCAGCGCACCGATGGCCCGACCTACACGACGACCGTCAGCGGCGCGTCACAACTCTGGCAGGGCAGCAATCTCACGAGCGGCGCAAGCGGCGGTCCGTGGATTGTGAACTTCAGGCCGCGCGACGCCGCTCTTTCCGGAGGCGCGGTCGTGGGCAATTCGTCGAATCTCGCGATCGTCGGCGTGACCTCGTGGGGCTCGTCCGATCCGAACGCGAACAAGGACAACTATGCGTCGCAGTTTCGTCAGAACACGCAGTATCCGAACGCGACCTATGGAATCTACGGATCGGGCAACATCGCGTCGCTGCTGAACACGTTGTGCGCGAGCGCGGCGCCGGAGGGCGGAACGTTCGCGTCGCAGGGATATTGCAACTAGCGTCGGCTTCGGCGGCCCGCCGGCTCGAACGGAGCGCGGGCCGCCATCTTTCGGCATCGACGATCTTTTTCGATTCCGACGAATTCGCCGGAGCATGCCTGAAACGCCCGTAGAATACGAAGCGAACCGGCTTTTCACTTCATCGGCAGCACTGCTCAGGCATGACGAAAGACGACACCACCCACGTTCGCGCACATGGCGCATCGAGCAAGCGCAAGCGACTCGGCCGCCCCGCGGGGAATATCAATCAACGCGAGAACATTCTCGACGCAGCGGAGGTCGATTTCTCGCAGCGCGGCTATGCGGGCACGTCGCTCAAGGAAGTGGCCGCGTCGTGCGGCGTCACGCAGGCGCTCATCACGTATTACTTCGGAACCAAGCAGCAGCTTTTCGAGCAAGTGTTCCTGCGCCGCGCGATGCTGATTTCCGAAGAACGCGTGACGCTCCTGCATGAACTCATCGACGGAAAAGAGGCCAACGTGCGCGACATCGTGCGCGCCTTTTTGCTGCCGCTCGTCGCGCTGCGCAAGACCGACGGCGGACGCGCGTTCATTCGTCTGCAGGCGCGCCTGCACACGGAGCCGCCCGAGTTTTCGTACAACCTGCGCAGCACCGCTTACGGCGATTCGACCGATGCCTACGTCGAAGCGCTGCGTGCCGCGCTGCCCGGCCTGCCCGCGAAAGATCTCTACTGGCGCGTGACGATGATGATCGGCGCGTATCTCTACGCGTTCTCCGACACCCATCGTCTCGACGTGCTCGCCAAGGGCGCGTGCGATCCGTGGGACGCGAGCGAAACGCTGGAACAGTTGACGAGCTTCATCGTCGGCGGACTGGAGGCGCAGGCGAGCGCGCAGCAACCGGCGAGCGCGAAGAAGGGCGCGAAGCCGAAGACGACACGCGCGCCTCGCGCCGCATGAGAAAGCTCAGCGCCGCAAGCCGATTTCCATCGACTCGATAACTTGCGCGATCGTCGAATGCATCGACGCGAGCGTGGCTTCGGGCAAGTCCGACGACACGGTTTCGCCGATCATGTCGCGCAATGTTTCCTGCACATCCGCCGACGCCTGTTGCGGCAACGCCGCCGCGATCACGCTGAGCGCGGCGGTTAGACCATGCAGCTTGCCGCTCAACACTTCCAGTTCCTGACTCATCTTTGCTTCCTGTCGTTACGATGAAATGAAGCGGGCCGCTTCGCGAGCAGCCCGCGAAAATCAGGCGCGTTCGGTTTCCGGATGCGCCTTGAGCTTGACGAAGAGCGCGATGCCCGCAATCACCGAAGGCACGGCGAGCAACGCGAACACCGCCGGCAGGCCGAGCTTCCATTGCGCGAACAGGCCGCCGAGCGCGACGCCCGCGATGCCGCCGAAACGCCCGACGCCGTACATCCACGAAACGCCGGTCGCGCGGCTCTGCGTCGGGTAGAACATCGCCGCGAGCGAGGGCATCGACGATTGCGCGCCGTTCATCGTCGTGCCCGCGAGAAAGATCAGCGCGCTCACGAGTCCGATGTTGCCGATCGCCTGCCCGACCACGAAGATCAACACGGCGGTCAGCAGATAACCGAGCATCACGATGACGTTCGCGTTCCAGCGATCCATCAGCCAGCCCGACGCGATCGTGCCGATGCCGCCGCCGAGCGGAAAGAGCGCGGTGAGCCACGCGGCGCGCTCGGGCGTGAAGCCGGCTTCGTTCATGAGCAGCGGCATCCAGCTCATCAGCAGGTAGAAGATGACGAGGCCCATGAAGTACACGAGCCACAGCATCAGCGTGCCGACAACGTAGTCGCGCGAGAGAATCGCGCCGACCGACGACTTCGCGTGCGTCGGCGCGCGTTCGGAGAGGCGAAACGAATCGATGCGCGCGAGATCGAGCGGCGCGATCTTCGAGAGCGGCGTCCAAATCTCCTCCTTGGACGCGCCGCGCCTGACGAGATAGCGCACCGATTCCGGCACGAGCATCGCGACGAACAGCGCAAGCACGAGCGGCAGCACGCCGCCGACGACGAAGAGGCTATGCCAGCCGAACGCCGGAATCAGCCACGAGGAAATGAAGCCGCCGAGCGCCGCGCCGACCGTGAAACCGCAATACGTCGTGTTGACGATGATCGAGCGGCTCTTCGCCGGCGCGTATTCGGACACGAGCGTGATGGCGTTCGGAATCGCGGCGCCCAGACCGATGCCCGTCAGAAAGCGCAGCGTGACGAGCGATTCGACGGAGCCGCAGAACGCGGTCGCGAGACTCATCGCGCCGAAGAACGCAGTCGCGGCGATGAGCACGGCGCGCCGTCCGAAGCGGTCCGCCGCCGGACCGGAGACGACCGCGCCCGCCGCGAGGCCGAAGAGCGCGGCGCTCAACACGGGCGCGAGCGCGCCCTTCGTAATGCCCCAGCCCTTTACGAGCGCCGGCGCGATATAACCGATAGCCGCCGTGTCCATGCCGTCGATCAGCACGATCAGAAAGCACACGCCCATCAGCGTCCATTGAAAGCGCGAGAAGCGGTGCGCGTCGATGAACTCCTCGACAGGCACGCTCCCGCTCCACGCATCGCCCCGGTCAGATGCCGTCGAATGCCCGGCGCGCGGCGGAAATGCCGGGCCGGTGTGAAGCTCTGCTTGCGACATGAGCCACTCCTCGTTGTCGACGGCTCGCACCGTCCATGAATGTCACTGGTCCGGCGACATGCCGGTCTTCACGCGAAGCGGGGGCCCGCCGGTTTCGACGCTGGTTTATTATATGTACCTATAATTAATAAACGCAATCCGGAAAAAAATAGTTCGCCGCGCGCGAAAGGCGAGGTCGGAGAAGCGGGAGAACGGAAATTGCGACGGCGTGCGCGGTGGTTCGCGCGACCGTTCGCCCCGATAAAACATCCGAACGAACGTTCCAAAAAGCGCTACAGTGCTACGCTTCGCGCGCGCATCCGCGGCCCGCCACGCGGCGGAGTCGGTCCGGTTATGATGCGCACCGCCTGAAACCAGAACTACAACTGCAACTTTCGCGTTCGTCGCCGTCGTACGAGCCGCTTCGAGACATCGGCTTGGCGCGTGACGTTCGCGCCATATCGGAGCTGTTTATGCCATTGCGGTCCGGCGTCGACGAGGCCAGCTTTCGTCGCATTCTCTTTCGCAACATCGCGCTGCCGCTCGGAACGGGCCTCGTCACGGCGATCGCGTTCGTCGCGCTCGTGCTGTATCTGCTCTCGGGCCTTAACTGGGTCGAGCATTCCGAGCGCGTGATCGGTAACGCGCAGGAGATCGGCCGGCTCGTCAGCGAGAAGGAAAGCGCGGTTCGCGGCTACCTCATCACCGGCGACGAAAGCTTTCTCGCGCCTTATGAAACCGCGAAGCCGAAGCTCGGCGCCGACATCGACACGCTCGCCGATCTCGTCTCCGACAACACGCCGCAAGTCGATCGCCTGATCCGCATTCGCGCGTTGCAGATGCAGTGGGACAAGGTCGCCGAGGGCATGATCGACGCGCGCCGCCACGCGCAGGATTCCGTTGCGCTCGTGCGCGCCGGGCGCGGCGCGGCCGAACGCGCGGAGACCGAGCGCGAGCTTTCCGCGTTTCTCAACATCGAGCAGACCTTGCGCTTGCAGCGCGTGGAATCCTCGAAGCAGCTGACCAGCATCACGGTCGGCGTCTTTCTGTTTCTGAGCCTGATGCTCTCGGTGATTCTCGCGATCTTCGGCAGGCGCGAGCTGATGCAGCTTTCCGGTGCGTTCGGCGCCGCGATTGGTGAGATGGAACGCCAGACGCGCGCGCTGCAGGAGCAGGCGTGGCTGCGCGAAGGGCAGACTCAGCTTGCGCAGAAGGTGATCGGCCGGCAATCGCTCGATCATCTTTGCCAGACGATTCTCGATTTCCTCGCGGACTATCTGAAGGTATCAATGGGCGCGTTCTACGTGCTCGACGGCGACGGCGCGTTGAAGCGCACCGCGAGCTTCGGGTTCGATCCCGACGGCGCGCCGGTTCCCGAATCGCTCGTGGGCGTGAACAGCCTCGTCGGACAGGCGGTGCATGCGCGCAGGCTGACGAGCCTGAACGACGTGCCCGCCGGTTACTGGAAGGTGACGTCGGCGCTCGGCGCGAGCGCGCCCGCGAGCCTCGCGATCGTGCCGATCGAGAACGAAGGCCTGGCGAACGGCGCGATCGAACTGGGCGCGATGCACGCGCTTACCGAACGCGACCAGGAATTCCTGAAGACGATCGCGGGCAATATCGGCGATTTCGTCGAGGCGGCGCAGTATCGCGAGCGCCTGCAGCGCGTGCTCGAAGAAACACAGCAATTGAACGAAGAGTTGCAGATGCAGCAGGAAGAACTGCGCACGACCAACGAGGAACTGGAACAGCAGACCACGGCGCTTTCGCAGGCGCAGGCTTATCTCGCGAACCAGAAGGCGGAACTCGAACAGACCAACGACCAGCTCGCGGAGCAGGCGCGCGTGCTCGACGAGCGCAATGTCGCGCTCAACTCGGCGCAAGGCGAGCTCGAAGCGCGCGCCGAAGCGCTGCAGCGCGCGAGCCGCTACAAGTCCGAGTTTCTGGCGAACATGTCGCACGAATTGCGCACGCCGCTCAACAGTTCGCTGATCCTCGCGAAGCTGCTCTCCGAGAACAAGCCCGGCAATCTGACGAACGATCAGGTCAAGTACGCCCAGACGATTTATTCGGCGGGCAACGATCTTCTCAATCTGATCAACGACATTCTCGATCTCTCGAAGGTCGAGGCGGGCAAGCTCGACCTGCATATCGAAGACGTGCCCTTGCAGCGCATCATGGATTCGCTTTCGCGCACCTTCGAGCCGCTCGCGCGGCAGAAAAAACTCAAGCTCGAACTCAGAAACGAGATCGACGACTATCCGACGCTCACGACCGATTTCCGCCGTCTCGAACAGATCCTGAAGAACCTGCTCTCGAACGCGGTGAAATTCACCGACGCGGGCGCGGTCTCGCTCGCGCTCAAAAACGCGGGCGGCGGCGCGGTGCAGTTCGTCGTGACGGACACGGGCATCGGCATTGCGCCGGATCAACTCGAAGCGATTTTCGAAGCGTTCCAGCAGGCCGACGGCACCACGAGCCGTCACTACGGCGGCACGGGACTCGGCTTGTCGATCTCGCGCAGTCTCGCGCATCTGCTCGGCGGCGATATCGCGGTGCGCAGCACGCAGGGCGTCGGCAGCACCTTCACGCTGACCATGCCGCCCGTCTACGGCGCGGCCGGCGCGCTGCCGAGCGCTGTCGTGGAAGCACCCGCGCCCGTGATAATCGAGGAGAAGCGCGCGCCGGCGGAAGAGCCGGTCGAAGTCGTTCACGTGATCGACGACGATCGCGCCGATCTCACGCCCGGCCGACGCCTCGTGCTCGTGGTCGAAGACGAGCCGGGCTTCGCGCAAGTGCTGCTCGATCTCGCGCACGAACTGGGGTATCGCTGCATCGTGAGCGGCACGGCGGGCGAGGGGCTCAGGCTCGCGCAGGAGCGCGCGCCGAACGCGATTCTGCTCGACATCGGCTTGCCGGACCGCTCGGGGCTCGTGTTGCTGCAGGAACTGAAGGCGAATCCGAAGACGCGGCACGTTCCGGTGCATGTCGTGTCGGCGTCGGACAGGAGCGAGGCCGCGCTGCATCTCGGCGCTATCGGCTACGCGGTGAAGCCGACGACGCGCGAGCAACTGACCGGAATCTTCCAGCGGCTCGAAGAAAAGAGCAGCCAGAAGATCAAGCGCGTGTTGCTCGTCGAGGACGATGCGCGTCAGCGGCAGAGCGTCGTCGAGTTGATCAGCGATACGGACGTGGAAATCACGCCGGTCGAGTTCGGCCGCGAGGCGCTCGAACTGCTGAAGTCGACCATCTTCGATTGCATGATCATCGACCTGAAGCTGCCCGACATGCACGGCGGCGACCTGTTGCGCCAGATGGCCGCGATCGACGCGTATTCGTTCCCGCCGGTGATCGTCTACACGGGCCGCCAACTCACGCACGACGAGGAAGCGGAACTCATGCGCTACTCGCAGTCGATCATCATCAAGGGCGCGCGCTCGCCGGAGCGTCTGCTCGATGAAGTCACGCTGTTCCTGCACAAGGTCGAGACGGATCTCTCGGCGGACCGCCAGGCGATGCTGCACGTCTCGCGCTCGCGCGACCGCGTGCTGGATGGCCGCCGCGTGCTGCTCGTCGATGACGACATCCGCAACATCTTCTCGCTATCGAGCGCGCTGGAGCATCAGGGCTTGAAGGTGGATATCGGCCGCAACGGTTTCGAGGCGATCGAGGCGCTCGACAAAAATCCGGAGATCGACGTCGTGCTGATGGACGTGATGATGCCCGGCATGGACGGACTCGAAGCGACGCGGCGCATCCGCGAGGACGCGCGCTTCAGGAAGCTGCCCATCATCGCGATCACGGCGAAGGCGATGAAGGACGATCAGGAGCAATGTCTCGCGGCGGGCGCGAGCGATTATCTGGCAAAGCCGATCGACATCGACCGGCTTTACTCGCTCTTGCGCGTGTGGATGGCGAGGCGCGTCTAGATATTGAGCGCGCGCTTGTCCACCGCGAGCGCCGCTTCGCGCATCACTTCGGAAAGCGACGGATGCGGGTGGCAAATGCGCCCGATATCCTCGCTCGCCGCCTTGAACTCCATCGCGACCACGGCTTCGGCGATCAGATCCGACGCGTTCGCCGAAATGATGTGCACGCCGAGAATCTCGTCGGTTTTCGCATCCGCGATGATCTTGATGAAGCCATCAGTCTCGCCGATGCCCATCGCGCGGCCGTTCGCGAGCATCGGAAACTGGCCGGCCTTGATCGCGCGGCCTTCGGCCTTCAGCGCCTGCTCCGTCTGCCCGACCCACGCGATTTCCGGATGCGTGTAGATCACCCACGGAATGCAGTTGTAGTCGATGTGCGGCTTCTGCCCGTCGATGATTTCCGCCACCAGCACGCCTTCGTCCTCCGCCTTGTGCGCGAGCATCGGACCGCGCACGACATCGCCGATCGCGTAGACGTTCGGCACTTTCGTCGCGCAATGGCCGTCCACGGGAATGAACCCGCGCTCATCGGCTGACAGCCCGATCGAATCGAGGCCCAGATCGTCCGTGTTCGCCACGCGGCCGATCGACACGATCAGGCGATCCGCTTCGAGCGTCTGCGCGTTGCCGTCCTTGTCCTGATACGAAAGGGAGACGCTCGAATCCGTGGTCTTCACGCCGTCGATTTTCACGCCGAGATGAATCGTCAGCCCTTGCTTCTTGAAGAGCTTCGCGGCTTCCTTTTGCAGCGCCGTATCGGTCGTGCCGAGGAACTCGGGCAGCGCTTCGAGAATCGTCACTTCGGCGCCGAGCCTGCGCCACACCGAGCCGAGTTCCAGCCCGATCACGCCCGCGCCGATCACGGCGAGCTTGTTCGGCACGGAATCGAAGGCGAGCGCGCCCTCGTTGTCGGAGACGATTCGGTTGTCCACCGGCACGTTCGGCAGATGACGCGCCTTCGAGCCCGTCGCGATGATCACGTGCTGCGCGCTGTGCGTCTCGCTTTTGCCGTCGCCGCTCACTTCGATCCTGAAGTTGCCGCCGTCCTTGCCCGCGAGCTTGCCGTGACCTTTGAGCCACGTGATCTTGTTCTTGCGGAACAGGAATTCGACGCCGCCTGTGATCTTCTCGACGATCGCCTCCTTGCGGCCGACCATCTTGCCGATGTCGACAGAAAGGTTGTCCATGTTGATGCCGAGTTCGTCGAAATGCAGTTGCGCCTTCTCGAATTGTTCCGATGACGCGAGCAGCGCCTTCGACGGAATGCAGCCGACGTTCAAACAGGTGCCGCCGAGCTTCGGCTTGCCGGCGGGGTTGATCCATTCCTCGACGCACGCGACCTTGCGGCCGAGTTGCGCGGCGCGGATCGCGGCGATGTAGCCGCCGGGCCCGGAGCCGATGACGATCACGTCGAAATCGGCTTTCGCGCCGGAAACCTGAGGGGCGGGCGTGGGAG
>NZ_FCOJ02000139.1 GCF_001545035.1 Caballeronia glebae | reverse complement strand
AGGCCAAACGGCCGATGTTGGATAGAGATAATCTTTACTCCTTCCATCCGCTCCCCACGCCAGGGAAGGAGGTCATCGTGAAGTACACCATTCATGATCAGGTCACGCTCTCTCAGCCGCCAGAAGGGCCGCTTGCAGCCCATTTGGTATCGTTTGCGGACGCGATCAGCTCCCAGGGATACAGCGCACAGTCCATGAAGCAGCAGGTACGTATCGCCGCATGCTTTAGTCGATGGCTTAAGAAGACAGGCGTCAGCGTAAAGGACATCTGCTACGACCACGCGACACGGTATTTGCGCTATCGCGCCCGCCATGTGCAACCTTACCTTGGAGATCGGGCTGCGCTCCGTCATCTCATCGATTTTATGCGCAGTGCGGGCGTGATTCCCGTCGAGAAGACAGCAACACGTCGGGCGCCACCTGCGGAGATCTGTGCACAAGCATACGCAGAGTACTTGCGCGACGCTAAGGCTCTTGCGGCAACGACGGTCATTAATTACGTGCCATTCATCCACGATTTTCTCCACCATTGCTTCGGTGACGGGAGGGTCAACTTATCGCGCCTACGTGCCGTGGATGTCGTGAGCTTCGTGCAGTTCCGTGCACCAAGTTTGCATTTGAAGCGAGCCAAGCTAATGACCACTGCACTGCGCTCCTTTCTACGCTATGCGCGCTATCGCGGCGACGTTACGCTGGATCTGGCTGCCGCCGTTCCGGTCGTCGCCAACTGGTCGATGCCGTCAATTCCTCGAGCGATTTCTGCTGAGCAGACGCGGCAGCTGCTGGCTAGTATCGATAGACGGACTTCGGTTGGGCGTCGTGACTACGCCATCCTGCTCCTGCTCGCGCGATTGGGGTTACGCGCTGGTGAGGTGGCTTTTCTCGAACTCGACGACATCAACTGGAGCGCGGGCCAGGTGAGCGTCCGCGGCAAGGGCGGGCAACGCTGCGAGCTACCCTTACCTGCCGACGTCGGCAAGGCGATTGCCGCATATTTGCGGTACGGGCGTCCTCATAGCGCCAGTCGCCGCGTATTTTTGCGCGCAAAGGCGCCCATCACAGGTTTTCGTGGGCAAAGTGGCGTCGGCTCCCTCGTCCGGAATTCGCTTCAGCGCGCTGGCATCGACGCACCCACGATGGGTGCGCATCAGTTCCGCCACGGCCTTGCCACCCAGATGTTGAGCCGTGGGGCCTCGCTCAGCGAGATCGGCGAGGTATTGGGACATCATCATCCACAAACAACGAAGATCTATACGTCGGTAGACATCAAGGCATTGCGTACACTTGCTTTGCCCTGGCCAGGAGGTGTGCGATGAACACACTTCGACAAGCCGTTAAGGAGTACATCGATCTGAGGCGCAGCCTGGGATTCAAGCTGAGAGAGGCAGGCAATGCGCTACCAGATTTCGTCGCGTTTATGGAACGGCATCGTGCTCCCTACGTTACCCAGGCATTGGCTCTCGCGTGGGCTCAACAGCCATCGGATGTCCGGCCTGCGCAATGGGCGCAACGTCTGAGCTATGTACGACAGTTTGCGCGCCATCGCAGTGCTACCGATCTCCGCACCGAGATACCAGCGCCAGGCTTGTTACCCTTTCAACCGAAGCGGGCTAGACCGTACTTATATTCGACCAGCGAGATCTGCGCATTATTGGAGGCTGCACTCCAAATGCCATATCGTTATGAACGGGGTGCCCTGCTGCCGTGGACCTATCATTGCCTGTTCGGATTGCTGAGCGTATCAGGGATGCGTCTGGGTGAAGCGCGCAATCTCGAGCTACAGGACGTGGATCTGACCGCGGGGATATTGACTCTCCGCGGAGCGAAACTAGGCAAGACGAGATTGGTTCCTTTGCATGCCTCGACCTGCGAGGTGCTCGCAAACTATATCGCAAAACGCCAACGTCATTGGGCGGGGCGACCGGTATCCTCGTACCTGTTCGTGTCGAGCTGGGGCAACCGGCTGGACAGCGGTCAGATTCATCGCGCTTTCTATGCGTTATCGCGGCAGATCGGCTTGCGCGGTGAGTCAGACAGTCACGGGCCGCGTCTGCACGATATGAGGCACGTGTTCGCAACCAACACACTTGTACGCTGGTACCGGTCCGATCAGGATCCCGAGCGTCGCCTACCAATCCTGTCTGCCTACCTCGGTCATGTCCACGTTGAGGATACGCAGTGGTATTTAAGCGCCTCGCCCGAACTGATGCGTGAGGCGATGCATCGACTCGAACAACGCTGGGAGGACGTGCAATGACTACTTCAGCGACGTTCGCTCCACTACTGGAACTCTTCTTCACGCAGCGCCTGATGCAGCAGCGTCAGGCGAGCCCTTACACCATCACCTCCTATCGCGATACCTTTCGGCAACTTCTGAAGTTCGTGCAGCAGCGTTTGCATAAGCCGCCGTCCCGGCTTAACTTCGAAGACATCGATGCGCCTTTGATTGTCGCGTTCCTTGATGAACTCGAGAAGCACCAAGGTGTCAGCGTTCGCACGCGCAATCTACGCCTCGCGGCAATTCATTCCTTCTTTCACTACGCAGCCCTCGAAACTCCGGCTCATTCGGCGCAGATCCAGCGGGTGCTTGCTATCCCTAGCAAACGCTTCACGCGTACACTGGTCCACTTTTTGACGCGCCCTGAAGTCGACGCCTTGCTAGCCGCGCCTGATCAAGGCACCTGGTCTGGCCGGCGCGATCACGCCTTTATGTTGGTCGCCGTACAGACCGGCCTTCGCCTGTCCGAGATGACCGGTCTCAAACGTGAGGACCTGATCCTTGGCGCTGCCGCTCACGTGCGGGTGATCGGGAAAGGTCGGAGAGAGCGCTGTACACCCATCGCGAGATCCACACGCGCCGTACTAAAAGCGTGGTTGCGAGAACCACAACGTGGTGATGGCACGGTTCTATTTCCCAGCGCGCGGGGTGAACGCCTCAGCGTCCATGGTGTGCAGTACCTGCTAAACAAGCACCGCAAGACCGCCTGTGAAGTCTGCCCGTCGTTGAAGCAAAAACGGGTCACCGTCCACTGTTTGAGACACACCATGGCCATGGACCTTCTACAACAAGGCGTTCGTCGCTCGGTCATCGCGTTGTGGCTCGGGCATGAATCGGTTGCGACAACGGAGATCTATATCGAAGCGACCCTTGCGATGAAAGAACAGGCCCTTGAGAAGGCAACTCCGCGACACGGCAAGCCTGGACGCTTCAAGCCGACAGACGAGCTTCTCGACTTTCTGAACAGCCTTTAGCGGCCTGAAATTATGTCGGGTAATAACTTGGGCACGTCTGGCACATCTGCTTTCGACACGCACCGTTCGGGTAGACCGTCGAAGTTCAATCGTGCCGCACGACATAATTCGGAAGGGCATATAGTG
>NZ_FCOJ02000010.1 GCF_001545035.1 Caballeronia glebae | reverse complement strand
GACGATCTGACCATCGGCAGCCGCTACACCGTGCGCGGTTTCGATGGCGAGCAGATGCTGGCGGCCGAAAAGGGCTTCTACTGGCGCAACGAACTTCAGGCGCCGATCGGCAAGACGGGCCAGTCGTTCTACGCGGGCATTGACTACGGACGCGTGTTCGGTCCCACCACGGCCTACCTCACGGGCACGCAACTGGTGGGCGCGGTGATCGGGATTCGTGGCGGCATTCCGGCGAAGTATGCGGGGTTCAGCTACGAGCTGTTCGCGGGCACGCCGATCTACAAGCCGTCGGGGTTTCCGACTTCGCGCGTGACGGTCGGATTTCAAGTGACGGCGCAACTCTAGCCACAGTGAGGCATACATCGACAATCTCGATCGCCGGTAAAATCGATGGCCGAACAAGCGCCGGCCGAGCCACCTACACCGGCGTCTGCTATCTAGCGAATGCCCAAAGCTCACTGATGGCGAAGTCGCAATTGCACCGCTTCATGACCAACGCGCACATTGCGGCTTCTCATGCGCATGTCAAAATCGCAAGGCTCGGCGCATTCGTACTCGCATTCGCACGCGCCAACCTCAACCCACGCACGCCAAAGGAGTCGCTCCCTCATGGACATCCCACACGATCTACAGGCCATCGCGCATCAGGAACACACGCTCGTGTTCCCGCAGTTTCACGCGGAACATGCGTGGCAGATCGGTTCGCAATTGCGCGAGATGGCGCTCGCCCGCGACGCGGCCATCGTCATCGATGTGCGCACGTTCGGGTGCAAGCTCTTCTATGCCGCGCTCGACAACACCACGCCCGACAACGCGCGATGGGTCGAGCGCAAGTCGCGCACCGTCGAACATTTTCGTCGCAGCTCATATGCGATCGGCCTCGCGCTTCAGCAAGCCGGCACGACGCTCGCCGAAAAGCACAGCCTCGATCCGAAAGAGTTCGCGACGCACGGCGGCGCATTTCCTTTGCGCGTGCAGGGCGCGGGCGTGATCGGTTCGGTCGCGGTGTCGGGTCTTCCGCAGCGCGACGATCATCAACTGGTGGTCGAAGCGCTATGCGCCGTGCTCGGCAAAGACTTCGGCAACCTCGCTCTCGGACGCGACTGAGCCCATCGACGACGAACAAGATCAAGATCCGGAGAAACTCAACGCCGATGCGCTCAACCGCTTATGTGCTTCTCGCCATCGCGATCGTCGCCGAAGTCATCGCGACTTCCGCGCTGCGCGCGTCCGATGGCTTCACGCGCGCGCTGCCCGCCGCCATCGTCGTGATCGGATACGGCGTGTCGTTCTATCTGCTGTCGCTGACACTGCGCGCGTTGCCCGTCGGCATCGTGTATGCGGTGTGGTCGGGCGCGGGCATCGTGCTTATCACGCTCGTCGCGGCGCTGCTGTTCAAACAGACGCCCGATCTGCCCGCGATGCTCGGCATGGGCCTCATCGTCGCCGGCGTGGTCGTGCTCAACGCCTTCTCGAAGATGAGCGCGCACTGACGCGCGCTTACTTGCAGCGCACGATCATCGAGCGGTTCTTGACGTTCGCGGAGACCACGTTGCTGATGCCGCCGCCGGTCGGGCCGCCTTCCTCGTTGTCCTTCGACACGATGTCGTAACCGGTCGCGCCGCATTTCTTGCCGGCGAGCACGTAGCAACTCGCCCAACTGGACGCGGCGTCCGCGCCGCTGCAGTTGACCGCATAGCCGGTCTGTCCATCGGGCAAATTGATGAGCGATGCCTCGTTCGACGACGCACATGCGCCCAGACCCGAGATCGCAACGACAGCCGCGCCGAGCGTCGCGGCACGCAGCCACGAGAAGCGCGAGACAGCGCCGCTCTGTGCGACGCGTGCTGACATACGGCGCATGCGCCGACCGGATTCCTTCATCTTTACCTCGTGAGAGCGAATTGCGATATACGCCGCATGCCGGCTTCGCGGCAGGGGCGCTTTTTTTTGAGATGTGCATTGTCCCACACGCGTCTTACGCGACACGTAAGCGGTTGTTAGCGCGATACACGCGGGCGCGATGCTTGCGAAAGAGAAGTAGCGGCTGAAACGCGCCGGACGAACCCGACCGATGAACTATTTTCCGGATCGCGCGACTTAGCCTTCTGGGATTTCGGTTGGAATTGCCTGTCGGGTTCCATGCACACTGGCACGCGGCAGATCAAAAAAAAGGAGGGCATAACCATGGCGGAAAGAGTCACGGGGCCATATCGAGGGTATTACATCAGCGCTTCGGCGCGGCTCGTGCAGGCGCACGCGGATAACGAGAGCGGCGCGCCGATCTACGTCGGATCGGTGAGTCTCGCGCGCGGCGGTCCCGACGACGTCCATCGTTTCGAGGCTCTTGTCGATCTCGGACCGGAACAGCGCTTTGCAACTGAAGACGAGGCGCTTGCGCACGTGGAGCAGGCCGCGCGCGGATACATCGACCGCTTGCTGCAATCGACGTGATGCGCCCCGTTCATCTCCGACACACCGTGCTGTACGACGTCGCAATTTGCCTGATCGATCTGTTTCCGAGCGGCGCGGACGTCGCGGAAATCGGCGTGGAGGCGACGCCCGCGCTCTTCGTGAGCTGGCGCACGAGCGGCGTGGCGAATCATCCGGGCAATATCGGCTGGGGCGTGCATTACCGCTTCGAGGCGCAAGTGCTGCGCGACTATCCGACTCTTTCGCTGGACGCACGTCAACGCATTTGCGATCGCGTGCGCGAAATGAGCCGGCAACTCGACTTCAACTACGCCGATCCGCGGGCGAGTTCGCTGCTCGTCGTGGATATCGACGAAAGCGTGCTCGCCGCATAAGCGGGCGATGAGCGGCCGACGAGCGGCACAACGCTGGACCGCGCGGCGCGAGCGCGGGTACCATAGTCGCCGAAATCGATTCGTGCGATCGTTTGCGCCGCCGCAGACGGTCTCGCATCGAACACGGCGATGGAGCGCCTGAACGTCTTCGCACCGGTCCCGGCTCGACGCCTTTGCAACCGGGCTCCGCTGCATCAGCAACGAGACAATCATGAATATTCGATTCCTCCCGGACGCGCCCGATTACCGCGATTCCAACCTGACCGTCGAGTTCGCCGCGATGGTCGATGGCCGGCGCGTGGCGTGCGCCATTTCGGTCGAAGCGCTGGAAGATCATTTCGGCGCGCAGTCGTATGACAGCACCGGCTGGATCGGCGCGTTCGACGCGGGCCGCACGCGCATCGAAGCGGTCGCGCGGGAACATCTGCGCGTGACCAACGGCATGCCGGTGCTTCTGAAAAGCGGACACTTCCCGCCCGGGCGCGTGACTGTCTGACGCGCTGACGCTCATCTCTTACACGGCGCGATGTAAGACCTCCATCGCGCCGGCGCTTTATCGATGCGCGATACGCCGCACCTCCTTCCGCGTGATCGCGCAACGGAGTACCATCTCGTTATTCGCCGCACGCGATGCGATTCGCTCGGCACATTATTTGCTCAACGCCATACGCTTGAGCAATCAAATATAAAAATCGCGCGGGGTCGTCATGCTTCAATCCTTTCTTCACTCACTTGTCGAGTCCAATGCGCTATGGCTCATCTGGGCAGCCGTTGGTGTGCTGATTCTTGCGCTGTGCATCGTGTTCTCATCGGTCGTGTTGCGCGACTCGGACGAGCCGCTTTACCGCGCGGCTTCGCGCCGGAACGACGACGGCAAGATGACCATCTGAGCGCGCACGTGCGCGTCGCGATTTGACTTCGAAAGAGGCGGTGCCGACAATGCCTCGCATGGGTCCGCAAGAGCGCCGCACCGAGCAAAGACGCGAGCAGCGCGAGGCGCTGCGCGAGCGCATACTCGAAGTCTCGCGCGAGATCGTGCGGCGCGAAGGGTTCGCGTCGCTATCGATGAGAAAGCTGGCCGAGGCGATCGATTATTCGCCTGCCGCGCTGTATCTTCACTTCAAGAGCCGTGGCGATATCGCGCGGGCGTTGCGCGCGGAAGGGCACGCGAGTCTGCGCGCCGCGTTTCTCGCCCATACATCGATTGTGGACCCGGCTGCGCGTCTGAACGCGATGGGCCGCGCGTATGTCGAATTCGGGCTGGCCGAGCCCGAGACGTATCGGCTGATGTTCATGGAGCACACGGATTCCGCGCAGGCAGGCGCCGATGCCACCGGCAACGGTCACGCAGCGGAGCACGGCGCGACGACGCTTTCGCTGATCGCGGACGCGTTCGTCGAATTGCGCGCGGCCAACCGGCTGCCGGCGCACGCCGCGCCGGTTGCGTGCGCGGAAGGACTGTGGGCAAATCTGCATGGCATCGTCGCGCTAAAGCTGACCGGCGCGGCGTTGCCCGAGACGCCGGCTGCGACGCTCGTCGAGTTGTCGCTCGATGCGTGGTTCCCGCCGGCTAACCGAACCGAACCTCGATTCGACTCAGCGAATCGACCCGACACTTCAACACGATGACCACCGAAGACATCCGTATCGACACCGCCAACGGCATCGGCTTCATTGCGCTCGATCGTCCGAAGGCACTCAATGCGTTGACGCCGCTGATGCTGCGCGCGATCAGCGAGGCTTTGCGCGCGTGGCGCCACGATCAGGCGATCCGCTCCGTCATCGTCTACAGTCCGCACGTGCGCGCGTTTTGTGCGGGCGGCGATATCCGCTTTCTGCACGAGTCCGCGCAGGCGGGCGACCGGGCGGCGATCGACGCGTTCTTCACCGACGAATACAAGCTCAACCACGCGATTTTCACGTTTCCGAAGCCGTATGTCGCGGTCGTGAACGGCGTCGTGATGGGCGGCGGCATGGGCATTTCGCAGGGCGCGCATCACACGGGCGGGCTTCGCATCGTCACGCAGTCGACGAAAATGGCGATGCCCGAGACGCGCATCGGCCTCTTTCCCGATGTCGGCGTGAGCTGGTTCCTTGCGCGTGCGCCAGGCGCGATCGGCCGTTATCTCGCGGCGACGGGCGCGAGCCTCAGCGCCGCCGACGCGCTTTACGCCCGCATGGCCGACGCGTATCTCGACGACGGCGCGTTGCCGGGTCTCATCGAATCGCTCAGGCACCAGCGCTTTCTCGATGGCGTGGAGATCGTGCGCTTCGTGCAGAACGAAACGACGAAATACAAGGTCGCGCCGATTCCCGAGAAGGGCGAACTCGCCGCGGCGCGCACGATGATCGACAAGCACTTCGCGGCGGGCAATGGCGCATCGATTCTGGCGTCGCTCGAACGCGAGGCGGACATCGGCAACGACTGGGCGAAGCGCACGGCCGCCGAACTGCGCGAGCGCTCGCCGCTTTCCGTCGATGTAGCGCTGCAGCAAGTCGATCGCGCGAAGTTCTCGACGATGGCCGAGACCCTGCGCCGCGATCTCGATCTCACGCGCACGGTGTTCGAGCGCGGCGACGTGCTGGAGGGCATTCGCGCGCGCATCGTCCACAAGGACAACGAGCCGCGCTGGAAGATCGCGCGCGCCGAGGACGTGAATGCGGCGGATGTCGATCGCATGTTCGAGAGCGCGTGGACGCCCGCGGCGCATCCGCTGCGGCTGCTGAAGGACTGATCTGTGAGACGAGCGGCCCGCGCGGGCCGCTTTTGTTTTCGGCGGTGCGTTTTTCAGCGATGCGTTTTTCGACGATGCGTCAGTGCGGCTCGCCGCGCGCCATGAACGCGCGCATGAAGACCAGCACGCCCCAGCCCCAGATTGCATTGGCGATGAAAATCGGCGCGAGGCGCGGCAACATGTTGCCGCTCGGCCAGACGCCGCGCGCCGGACCGATGACGAATACGCCGATGGCCGTCAGCACGATGCCGCCGAACACGAGTGCGCCGATCCACGGCGCGCTGCGATCGGGCGCGATGCGTAGAAGCCACGCCATCAGCACGCCGAAGATCGAGCTCCACAGCGCATTGGCGATGAATTCGGGGATGCCGAGCGGAAGAAACGGTGCGGTCGAGAAGCCGGCCGGATCGACGAGACCCGCTGCGTGCAGCAGCGCCAGGGTCGATTCGCGAAAAAAGAGCGCGGCGAGAAAACCGGAAACGAACGGCAGGATGACTTTTTGCATTGGCTAGACCGCGTGGAGATTCGACACGCGGTTTGCTTCGATTATCGTGACGAGCGCCATTATAGTGGCGTCGCGCGTGCTTCCAGGCGGCGTTTGGGGCCGTCGCGGGTTATTTTGCGATCGCGTCGCTCGCCGGGCTGTGATGCAGCATGCGATCGCTGTTCTGCGGCGGATTCGGACGCTTCACCGGCATGTTGTCGGGATTGTTGGGACGCGTGGCGCTCGCGGACGGCGCGCCGGGTGCGCTCGGCGGTTTGACCATGGAAGCGTTTTCGTCGGGGCGCGCGGTTTGCGCTTCGGCTGCGAATGTCGTCGCAAGGAGCAGGGCGGCTATCGCGAGGTGATGTCGGGTCATGATCGGTCTTTCGCGAAAAGGACACGCTTTCACGTGCATGGCGCGTGCCCGAGCTAGACCGGAAATGCAAAAAGCCCAGTCATTCGACTGGGCTTTTTGCACGAATACTCGGTGGGGTGGCTGATGGGGCTCGAACCCACGACAACAGGAATCACAATCCTGGACTCTACCAACTGAGCTACAGCCACCACTGATACCGCGTTCCCGACTGCTTCAGAACCGCTGCAGCAATCAAGAAACGAGATTATACGAACAATGATTGCACTTGCCTAGTCCCTTTGAGCATCTTTTTCCGAAGCATGGGCATCAGGATTCGATCGCTTCCACGGCCTCGCGAAGATGAGCGCGCGCTTCATCGAAAATCGTCAGATCGCCTTTCGCGAGACTGCGACTGTCCGAAAGCACGCGACGCCATCCGCGCGCGCCCGCGGCACCGCGATACAACCCGAGCGCATGCCGCGTCACCGCGCCGAGATACGTGCCGCGCGCAAGCTCGCCGCGCGCATAGTCGATGAGCCCCGCTTCGATTTCCTCGCGCGAAGGAACAGGCGTATCCGCGCCATAGAAGCGCGTGTCGACGCCGGCGAGCACGTACGGATTGTGATAAGCCTCGCGCCCGAGCATCACGCCGTCGACATGCTTCAGATGCTCCTCGACTTCCTCCAGCGTCTTGATGCCGCCGTTGATCGATATCTCCAGATGCGCAAAGTCGCGCTTCAACCGATACGCGTACTCGTACTTGAGCGGCGGAATCTCGCGATTCTCCTTCGGGCTCAAACCTTTGAGGATCGCGTTGCGCGCGTGCACGATGAACACTTCGCAGCCCGCATCGGCGATCGTGCCGACGAAATCGCGCACGAACTCGTAATCCTCGACCGTATCGACGCCGATTCGATGCTTGACCGTCACCGGAATCGAGACGGCGTCGCGCATCGCTTTCACGCAATCCGCGACGAGTTGCGGCTCTTTCATCAGGCACGCGCCGAATGCGCCGCGTTGCACGCGCTCGGAAGGACAGCCGCAATTCAGGTTGATTTCGTCATAGCCCCATTGCTCGCCGAGCTTCGCGCATTTCGCGAGATCGGCCGGCTCGCTGCCGCCGAGTTGCAACGCGACCGGCGCTTCGGCGGGCGTGAATGCGAGATGCCGCGCGACATCGCCGTGAAGCAGCGCGCCCGTCGTCACCATTTCAGTGTAGAGCCACGTATGACGCGTCACGAGCCGGTGCAGGGACCGACAATGGCGGTCAGTCCAGTCCATCATCGGAGCAACGGAAACGCGGCGGGGACTGATCTTCGATACGGACATGGGCGACGGCGGCCGCACCTTCATGCGAACCGCTTGAATTTCAAGGGGAATCCGCGATTTTACCGCAGCGCGGCAGATTGGTCGCGCCGTGCTGGCGCGCGGCCCGGCGCAAAGGTCCACCGCCTTCGCCCCGCCATGCTAGGATTTCCAATCCACCCCAAACGACGACACTGGAGGCAGACATGGCTACTTTGGCGATCGACGGTGTGCGCTGGGTCAACGACCGCGTGACCAGCGTGCGCTGGGGCAGTTTCGACCCGGCCACGAACGACTGGGCCGCGCCCACCACCATCGTGGATGTCCAGCAGGTCGTGGACGTCATCAAGAGCGGCAAGGAAGTCCGCACGCTCTTCAAGCTCGGCGGCCGTGCCTTCCTCGGCCCGAAAGTCAGCGCGCTGCCGTATACGAACGGCCACATCGGCATCGAGGCGCGCGTGCAGGACGGCCAGATCGAAAAATCGCTCGAAGACTTGCCGGCCGTCTGAATACGCCGCACAGCGCTCACGGAGACCAATGTTGAATCGGGAACAGGCGCTGCGCTTCGAGGCCGAGTTCATGCCGCGCATCGTCGAGCGGGTGACGCATCTCGTCGATCACGGCGTGCGCGTCGATATCCTTCCCCGTGAAAGCCCGGCCCTGCCGACGCGTCTGCGTATCAGCGCCGGACATGCACCGCGACAGGGCGATGAACATCGGCACGTCTATCCGTTTGCGCTGAATGTATTTCTGACCTGGGACGACGAAGAGATCGAGCGCTTGATGGGCGCGGGCGGCGAGGCCCGATTCGTGCGATATCTCGACGCGATCGGCGCCAAGCTTGACGCGTGGCAGGGCGCGCGCGACGTCGATCTCGCAACGCGCTCGCAGGCGGAATCGTCGGTGCTCTTCGGCGGTCTGGATTTCGAAGCCTGATCAAGGCGGCCGGCTGCCGCCCGTTAGCGCCCGTTCAGCCGACGCATCGCATCGCCGGTCAGCACGCGTCTCGCGACACCGGCAGGGCGCATCAACATGAACGAGGAGGTCGGTATGGCATCGTCGAATGAAGGCGATCTGCGCGCATTCGTGCAGACCGCGGAACAGGCGGGCGGCTTCGTGTGGGTCCTCACGCTCGTCGATTTTGCGGCGCGCGAAGTCAAACGCGCGCTGGTTTCCGAAGAGAACTTCTCCACCGCCGACGCCGCCCGGGACGCCGGCAACGATCGCCTGAAAGGGATGTCGAACGACCGCTGACGAAGCGCCCGGGCGCGCGGCTCGCTCACTTCGTCGCGATCACCATCGAATCCGGCCCGACGAGTGGCTCGACGCGCGCCGTCGCGAATCCCGCTTCCTTCATCCACGCGCAGCATTGGGCGCCGGTGTAGTCGAAGCCTCCGGGCGTTTCGATCAACATGTTCAGGCTCATCAGAAGACCGAAGGCGTTTTGCCGGCGCTCGTCGTCGATGATCGCGTCGTACACGATCAACGCGCCGCCCGGCGGCAGCGCCGCATGACATTTCGCGAGCAGTTCGAGCTTCTGCGGCAGATTCCAGTCGTGAAGAACATGACCCATCACGAGCACATCCGCCGACGGGCACGGGTCCTCGAAGAAGTCGCCGGGATGAAAGCGCAGCCGGTCTTGCAGGCCATGCGCGGCGACGTATTCGTCGAAGATCGGGCCGACGACCGGCAGATCGAAGCCGCCGCCCGTCAGATGCGGATGCGCAAACGCCACCTGCACCGGCAGCGCGCCCTGAGCCGCGCCGATATCGATGAAGGTGCGGTACTCGTCCCACGGAAACTGCCGCGCGATTGCCTGGGCCGCGCCCATGCTCACGCCGCTCATCGCCTGAAGAAAGCCGCGCAGCCGCGCCGGGTCGCTGTAGAGCGTTTCGAAGGTGTTGCCGCCGTGCTTCGATTCGTTTTGCGGCAACCCCGTGCGCAGCGCCTCGGTGAGCGAACCCCAGAACGGATAGAGGCGCGCGTTCGCCATCTCCAGCAAACCGCCGACATACGAAGGCTTGTTGCGATCGAGAAAGAGATCGGCGTCCTTCGCGTTCGCGTAGAGGCCGTCCTGACGCGTGAGCAGGTTGAGCGCGACGAGCGTATCGAGAAAATCCAGCGCCCCGCGCGGATGCAGTTCCAGCGCCTGCGCGAGATCGTCGGCCGGTCGCGGGCTGGGCGCAAGTTGCGTGAACACGCCCAGTTCGATGGCCGAAAGCAGCGCCTTCGACGCCCAGAACGCCATTCCCAATTGCAGCAACCGCTCCGGACTGGGCGGTGCACCGCGTTGCGCGTCTTGCATGATGCGCCTACTGTCGAAAGTACGACGAAATGACGAAGCCGTAAGCAGCCCGGAAGAGACTGCGTAACTTTAGGAGGCGATCCCCCGCGCTTCAAGGCGGAAGTGTGGGGCGCAACACGCAGACGAAAACACGTTCGACGAAATCGAACGAGTGCGCCGGCCACGTCGCACGGCAACGGGCGCGCGTCCGGCCATAATGCCTTCACACTGATCGACGTTCACAAGGAGAACACGTCATGAATCGCTTCGAAGGCAAGACAGTTCTGATCACCGGCGGCAATAGCGGCATCGGTCTCGCGGCGGCGCAGGCATTTGCGGCGGAAGGCGCGCGCGTTGTCATCACGGGTCGCGACGAAACCTCGCTGGCAACGGCGCGCGAGACGCTCGGCGCGAACGCCATCGCGATCCGCAACGTCGCGGGCACGGTCGGCGCGGCGCGCGAACTCGCACAAGCGTTGGCCGATGCGAACATCCGGCTCGATGCGATCTTCGTCAACGCGGGCGTCGGCACCTTTGCGCCGTTCACGGACATCGACGAAAAAGCGTGGGACGAAACCTTCGCGATCAACGTGAAGGGACCGTATTTTCAGATCCAGTCGCTCGTGCCGTTGCTGAACGAAGGCGCGTCGATCGTGCTGAACGGTTCGATCAATGCGCATATCGGCATGCCGATGTCGTCGGTCTATGCGGCGAGCAAGGCGGCGCTCGTGTCGCTCGCGAAGACGCTGTCGGCGGAATTGCTGCCGCGCGGCGCACGCGTGAATGTCGTGAGCCCCGGTCCGGTCTCGACGCCGCTGCACGGCAAGCTCGGCCTCGTCGATGAAGCCGCCGCGCAACTTCAAAGCCAGATTCCGCTCGGCCGGTTCGGCAAATCGAGCGAAGTCGCGGCGACCGTGCTGCATCTGGCAGCGCAGGAATCGGGCTTCATCGTCGGCACGGAGATCGTGATCGACGGCGGCATGAGCCAGCTTTGAGTCGATGGCCCGAGTTGCGCGCTCAGTGCATCTCAGGCCGCAGCTCGCCCCAGCTAACCAAAATCTGCTGGATGCTGCGTGCGTAGGCGTCGCGATGTTTCGGCGATTCCGAGTGATAGGCGCCGATCGCGCGCCATGTGTTGCCGTACTTCACCATCTTCTGCTTGAGCAGCCATGCGGCGACGAACACGTTGACGCACGGATCGGCGAGCGCGCGATGCGGTATGCCCTGACGCGCAAGATCGGGGAAATGGATCGAATTGATCTGCAACTGACCGATATCGATCGAGCCGTTGGCGTTGCGGTTGATCGCGGCGGCATCGCCTTTCGATTCGCGCCAGGCGACCGCGCGCAGCACGAGCGGATTGACGCCCTGATACGCGCCGGCCTGCTCGAAGCAATCGTCGGCGTGAGCGGCACGCGGCGCGAGCGATGCGCCGAGCAGCACGCAGGCGGCCAGCGCCGCGTAAATCGGACGGAACATATTGCTTGTCTCCTTCGATTACGGCGCGAGCGCGATGTCGATGCGGCGCTCGACGTCCTTCATGTAGGTGCGCGATTCGTCCGACACGACGAGGCGCGGTTCCGGGCCATTGCATTTGCAATCGGCGACGCGGCGCGGTTTCCTGGCCTTCTTGCTCGCGGGTCTGGCGGGCGCGTCGTCTTCGTCGCCGATGGCGGGCGGCAGCATCGCGAGCGTCGGCAAGGGCGGATAGACCTTCTGCGGGACGGTAACGGTGACGGGCGTGAGCGCCGCGAGCGTTTGCACGGACGCGGGCGCGCTCACGTCGAGCGGACCGGCGAAGGCGCTCGCCGAAACCAGCACGCCGGCGGCAAGGCTCAAAGTCGGGATAGGGCGCATCGCGTCAGCCTCCCTGCGTCGGCTTGAGCGACACGCTGTACGGCTGCCGTGCGCCGGCCGTCAGGTTTTCAAGGCTGAGCTTGACCGTATGCCGGGCGGGAATGCCTTTCCAGATCGCCTGATTGAGATACGGAAAGTCTTGCGCGAGCGCGGTGACGAGAATGGTCGTCGGCTGCTTTTGCGCGGCCGCGAGTGCGCCCGCTTTCGCGAGGATCGCGGTGAGTTGCGGGTCGCGCGCGCCGAGCGCGTCAGCGGGAATTTCGAAGCGGATGATCTCGGCGGACGCCGACGGCTTCTCCTGCGGGGCCGTGCTGGCCGCCGGCATCGGCGCGCAGCCGGTCGCGGCGAGTGCGACGACGATAGCAAAAAGTGACGCTGCCCACTTCACTGGCATCTCCTGATTGAGTCATGGCGATATGCGAGTTGTCGGCGCGCGTGGGCGCGACTTGATAGCCGCTCGCAAACGTTTCGCCAAATAGCAAAACTTGACTCAGAAGATGTCGTTTCGAGAAATCGACTCGCACGGATCGCGGCGACGAATACCGCGACCTTGCCGATGTGACGGTCAGATGACGCGCGACGCCGTCAGATCGGCCACCACGCGCCGATGCTCGGCTCGGCGTCGAGTGCGCGCAGGAAATCGTTGGCGAAGGCGTCGGCGGCGACTTGCCGCTCGACCGTGCCGTCAGGGAAATCGTGGGGATTTTTCAGGCCGCGCGCGTGGCGGATGACGGCAACCGTTTCGGTCAGGGCGGCGAGGGCGTCGAGCGTGTGCGAGTTCATAACGCGGATTACGGCATGAACGTTTTGGACTTTAGCGCTTAAGCCGAGAAGAATTTACGGAGTGTACCAAGGTTGGTACAATTCAATCAGCGAGCGAAGACACCTATTACGCGCGCATATCAAGAACAGTCCAAGCCGAGAAGGGTTACGTAATGAAAGCAATGCGCGGAAACAAGAATAGGTCACAAACAAATGCAGCAACTCGTTTTGAAGGTTCGCTTTTTTCGGCAGTTGTCAGGCAGTGAGCCGGTTCGTGAATGGTTGGGCGCGCTAGAGCTGGCAGACAAGAAAGCTATCGGCGCGGACATCAAGACCGTGCAGATCGGGTGGCCACTCGGAATGCCGCTTGTCCGAAAATTGGCGAGAGACTTGTGGGAAGTGCGGATTCACTTGCATCAACGAATTGCGAGAGTTCTTTTCACGGTAAGGGATGGCGAAATGGTCCTGCTTCACGGCTTCATCAAGAAATCTCAGATGTTGCCAAAAAGCGATTTCGATCTTGCCGAAACACGGATGAAAGAAGTTCACGACGGAGTGCGATATGAGCAAGAAACACGTCGGAAGCGACTTTGACGATTTCCTTCGGGAAGAAGGCGTGCTCGAGGAAGTCACGGCCACGGCGATCAAGCG
This sequence comes from Caballeronia glebae, assembly GCF_001545035.1. Taxonomy (GTDB): domain Bacteria; phylum Pseudomonadota; class Gammaproteobacteria; order Burkholderiales; family Burkholderiaceae; genus Caballeronia; species Caballeronia glebae. The sequence goes on along the minus strand of NZ_FCOJ02000010.1, from coordinate 148,506 downwards.
AGTGATCGCCTGGCAGATCGAGCAGGAAATGAAGGCGCAGCACATCACGAAAACTGCGATGGCGGCGAAGATGAAAACGAGTCGCTCGGCGCTTAACCGGCTGCTCGACGAGACCGATACGAGCCTTACGCTGACGACCTTGGCGAGCGCCGCGGCGGCACTCGGCAAGCGGTTCAAGTTCGAATTGGTCAACGCGTCATAAAACCTTCACGCTTTCGGCTTCCGATGCCCCGACACGAGCGCGCCGGCGTCCCGCGCGAGCCCGAACAGATCGAACACGCCGACGAGCCCCACGAACGCGACGATCAGAAACGCGACGCCGAAATCCTCCGGCCCGATGGAATGCGCATCGTGCCCGTGGAGCCATTCGCCGATGCGCAACGCGATTGCGCCGACGGCCACGCCGATGCCCATCGTCATCTGGAACAACGTGCTCGATAGCGCCGAGGCGCCGCTCATCTGCGCTTTCGGTACATCGGCGAAAGAGAGCGTGTTGAGCGCCGTGAATTGCAGCGAACGCGATAAGCCACTCGCGAACAGGACAACGACGATCACGAGCGTGGGCGTCGACGGCGTGAGCAGGCTCATCGCGGCAAGCGAGAGCGCGGCGAGCACGCCATTGACGATCAGCACCGGCCGAAAGCCGAACTGACGCATCACGGGCGTCGTGACGAGTTTCATCGACAGATTGCCCGCGAACACGGCGAGCGTGAGCAGGCCCGATTCGAACGCGTTCATGCCGAAGCCGACCTGGAACATCAGCGGCAACAGGAACGGCGCGGCGCTGATCGCGATGCGAAAGAGCGAGCCGCCGCCCATCGCCACGGCAAAGGTCTTCACCTTCAGCGCCGACAGATCGACCACCGGATGCGCCGCGCGCCGCAGATGCCACCACGACGCGATGCCCGCCACGACGCCCACCGCGACCAGCACGCCGACGAAGGTCCAGTCCGCGTCGCTGCGGCCGACCAGCTCCATCGCGTAGAGCAGCGTCGTGCACGCGATGCCGCACAGCGCGAAACCGGTCAGGTCGAAGCGGCGCTTCGCGTCTTCGCGTTCGTTGCCGATATAGCGCAGTGTCAGCAGCAAGCCGATCACGCCGAGCGGCACGTTGAGATAGAAGATCCAGCGCCACGACGAATATGTCGTGATGAAGCCGCCGAGCGGCGGACCGATCACCGGCGCGACAAGCCCGGGCCACGTGATGATGGCGATCGCGCGCATCAGGCCTTCCTTGGGAGTCGCGCGCAGCACGGCCAGGCGTCCGACGGGCACCATCATCGCGCCGCCGATGCCCTGCAACACGCGCGCGGCGGCGAAGGCGGGCAAGGTCGAGGTCGTCGCGCACAGCACGGACGCCGCGGTGAATACCGCGATGGCGCTCGCGAACACCGTGCGCAGGCCGAAGCGATCGGCGGCCCAGCCGGAAATCGGGATGAATACGGCAAGCGTCAGCAGATAAGCCGTGATGCCGAGGCTCATGTCGGCGGGATGCACGTTGAACGAGCGCGCCATCTGCGGCAAGGCGGTGGCGATGATCGTGCCGTCGAGGTTCTCCATGAAGAACGTCGCCGCGACGAGCATGACGATGAGCGACGAGCCTTTACTCTCGCGATCGCTGGCGAATGGCATCGGTTGCGCGCTCCTGCCTGACGGGTTGGGGGTTGGAAGCCTGCCATTCTAGTCGCGACAGCAGACCTTTCGCGGCTATGGTAGTTTTTGCGATTGCCGGAACCCGGCCGGGCGGCATTCCCGACAATGCGCCTACGGCGGGCCGACAGCGCGCAAACAAAACGTCAACGAGAGGAATGAGCAATGAAGTTTCGGAAACTGGGTGATTCGGGTGTCGACGTCAGCCTGATCGGGCTCGGCACCATGACCTGGGGTGAGCAGAACACCGAAAGCGAAGCACACGAGCAGATCGATTACGCGCTGGCTCAGGGCGTGAACCTGATCGACGCCGCTGAAATGTACCCGGTGCCGCCGCGCCCCGAGACGCAGGGCCGCACCGAGGAATACATCGGCACGTGGTTCGCGAAAAATCCGGCGAAGCGCGCCGGCATCGTGCTTGCGACGAAAATCGCCGGGCCCGCGCGCCAGCCGCACAATCCGCGGCACATCCGCGGCGCGGGCAATCAGTTCGATCGCAAGAACCTGAACGAAGCCATCGACGGCAGTCTGAAACGTCTGCAAACGGATTACGTCGATCTGTATCAGTTGCACTGGCCCGACCGCAGCACGATGACCTTCGGCCGCCCGGCTTACCCGTATATCGACGACGAGTACACGGTGCCCATCGAGGAAACGCTCGCCGCGCTCGCCGATCTCGTGAAGGCGGGCAAGATCCGCCATGTGGGTGTGTCGAACGAAACGCCGTGGGGCGTCGCGCAATTCCTGCGCGCGGCCGAGAAGGCGGGGCTGCCGAAGATCGTTAGCATTCAGAATCCCTACAGCCTCGTGAACCGCACCTACGAGCTCGGGCTGTCCGAGTTCACGCACAAGGAAGGTGTCGGACTGCTCGCTTACTCGCCGCTCGCGTTCGGCTGGCTGTCGGGCAAGTACGAAGGCGGGGCGCGTCCGGCGGGCGCGCGCATCACGCTGTTCGAGCGTTTTCAGCGTTACAGCAAGCCGCAAGCGGTTGCGGCGATCACGTCTTACGTAGAACTGGCGAAGCGCCACGGACTCACGCCGACGCAACTCGCGCTCGGGTTCGTCAACACGCGGCCATTCACGGCCAGCACGCTGATCGGCGCGACGTCGATTCCGCAGTTGAAGGAGAACATCGACAGCGTGAACGTCGAACTGTCGGACGAAATTCTGGCCGAAATTGAAGCGCTGCACGAGCGCCAGCCGAATCCGGCGCCCTGAAAATCTGTCGAAGGTCAGGGTTTTGTCGCGGAATCCGATGGGACGACTACGAATGTGTCAGCATTGACGTTTGTGCAGGCCGGATCGTCGGCTGGAAAGTCTTGCCGAAGGACGCGGCCGCCACGCAGTATCCGCCGCCTTTCGTAATACCGCCGTGATGCGTGAAGTGTCTCCCGCTCTACGCACGCGGCGCAGCCCTCGCAGCACTCGCGGTGCGGTGCCGGCTGCAAGGCACTACACTTGCCCGATGGTTCTGCTTGCCCGCTGCGGCGCCTTTCGCCACAGCGCGCTCTTCGCAAAGGAGTCGTCGCTCATGTCTCAAGCAACACCTCAGGCCAAAGATCTCGATCGCCTCACGATCGACACCATCCGCACGCTCTCGATGGACGCGGTGCAGAAGGCCAATTCCGGCCATCCCGGCACGCCGATGGCGCTTGCGCCGGTCGCGTTTCATCTCTGGCAGAACCATCTTCGTTACGATCCCGACGCGCCGCTATGGCCGAATCGCGACCGCTTCGTGCTGTCGGTCGGGCATGCGTCGATGCTGCTTTATTCGTTGCTGCACCTCACGGGCGTGAAGGAATTCGGCGGCGACGGCAAGCCGACCGGCAAGCCCGCCGTGTCGCTCGATGACATCAAGCAGTTCCGTCAACTCGACAGCAAGACGCCGGGCCATCCGGAATACCGCATGACGACCGGCGTCGAGACCACGACCGGACCGCTCGGGCAGGGCCTCGGCAATAGCGTCGGCATGGCGATGGCCGCGCGCTGGAAAGAAGCCCATTTCAACAAGGGCAAGGACAATATTTTCGATTACCGCGTCTACGCGCTGTGCGGCGACGGCGACATGATGGAAGGCGTGTCGCACGAAGCGGCCTCGCTCGCGGGGCATCTGCGGCTTTCGAATCTCATCTGGATCTACGACAGCAACACCATCACGATCGAAGGCCATACGGATCTCGCCTACAGCGACGAGGTCGCAGCGCGCTTTCACGGCTACAACTGGCACACGCTGCACGTCGAGGACGCCAACGACGGAGCCGCCCTCGAAGCGGCGTTCAACAAGGCCAAATCGCATACGGACAAGCCGACGCTGATCATCGTGAAAAGCATCATCGGCTGGGGCGCGCCGCACAAGCAGAACACGGCGAGCGCGCACGGCGAAGCGCTCGGCGAGGAAGAGGTCAAGCTCGCGAAGAAGTTCTACGGCTGGCCCGAAGACAAGCAGTTCTACGTGCCCGACGGCGTGATGCAGCACTTCGCCGACGGCGTGGGCGCGCGCGGCAAGAAGCTGCATGCCGAGTGGAAGCAGCGCTTCGACGCCTATGAGAAGGCCAATCCGGAACTCGCGAAAGAGGCCTGGCAGATGCTCGGATCGAAGCTTCCCGACAACTGGGACGCCGACATCCCGACCTTCGAGGCGGACGAGAAGGGCCTCGCGACCCGCGATTCGTCCGGCAAGGTGCTGAACGCGATCGCGCAGCGCTTGCCCTGGCTGATCGGCGGCGCGGCGGACCTGTCGCCGTCGACGAAGACGAACCTGAAGTTCGAAGGCGCCGGCAGCTTCGAGCACGACAGCTACGGCGGACGCAATCTGCACTTCGGCATTCGCGAGCACGGCATGGGCGCGGTCTGCAACGGCCTCGCGCTGTCCGGGCTGCGTCCGTACGGTTCGACGTTCCTGATCTTCAGCGACTACATGAAGCCGCCGATTCGCCTCTCCGCGATCATGGAAGTGCCGACGATCTACGTGTTCACGCACGATTCGATCGGCGTCGGCGAAGACGGCCCGACGCATCAGCCGATCGAGCAACTGGCGTCTTTGCGCGGCGTGCCGGGTCTGTGCACGCTGCGGCCCGCCGACGCGAACGAAGTTGCAGAAGCGTGGCGCGTTGCGCTCACGCATGCGAAGGAGCCGTCGTGCATCGTGCTCACGCGCCAGCCGCTGCCGACCTTCGATCGCAAGAAATACGCATCCGCCGAAGGCGTGAGGCGCGGCGCCTATGTGCTCGCCGACACCGAGGGCGGCAAGAAGCCCGAAGTCATCCTGATGGCCACGGGCAGCGAAGTGTCGCTGTGCGTCGAGGTATATGAAAAGCTGAAGAGCGAAGGCGTCGCGGCGCGCGTCGTGTCGATGCCGTCGTGGGACATCTTCGAGAAGCAGGATCTGGCGTACAAGGAATCGGTGCTGCCGCCCGACGTGAACGCGCGCGTGTGCGTCGAGCAGGCCGCGACGCTTGGCTGGGACCGCTACGTCGGCCGCCTCGGATCGCAGATCGTGATGCATACGTTCGGTGCATCCGCGCCATTGAAAGCACTGAAGACGAAGTTCGGTTTCACGCCGGAAGCGGTCTACGACGCCGCGAAAAAGCAGATCGAACGCGTGAAATCAAACGGTAAGGAGTGAATCATCATGCAGATTGGCATTGTGGGACTGGGGCGCATGGGCGGCAACATCGGGCGGCGCCTGATGCGCAGCGGGCATACGTGCGTGGTGTACGACCACAACCCTGAGGCGACCGAAGCGCTCGCGAGCGAAGGCGCGACGGGCGCGAAGGATCTGGGCGATCTGGTCGCGAAGCTGGCCGCGCCGCGCGTCGTCTGGCTGATGTTGCCGGCGGGGAAAATCACCGAAGACACGCTCAACGACCTGCGCAAGATCCTCGGCGCGGACGACGTGATCATCGACGGCGGCAACACCTTCTACAAGGACGACATCCGCCGCGCCGCGCAGTTGCGCGAGCAGGGCATCCATTACGTCGATGTCGGCACGTCGGGCGGCGTGTGGGGCCTGACGCGCGGCTACTGCATGATGATCGGCGGCGATGAGCCGGTCGTGCGCCGGATCGACCCGATTCTCGCGACGCTCGCTCCCGGACGCGGCGACATTCCCGCGACGCCGGGCCGCGAAGGGCGCGATGCACGGGTCGAGAACGGCTACATGCACTGCGGGCCGGTCGGTTCCGGGCACTTCGTGAAGATGGTGCACAACGGCATCGAATACGGATTGATGCAGGCGTATGCCGAGGGCTTTCACGTGCTCGAACGCAAGGACTCGACGGAGCTGCCGGAGAACGAGCGCTACTCACTCGATATCGCCGATATCGCGGAAGTGTGGCGTCGCGGCAGCGTGGTCTCGTCGTGGTTGCTCGATCTGACCGCGGGCGCGCTCGCGGGCGACACCTCGCTCGATCGCTATTCGGCCGAAGTCGCGGACAGCGGCGAAGGGCGCTGGACGATCGAGGCCGCGATCGAGGAGGCGGTGCCGGCGCAAGTGCTGTCGGCGGCGCTGTACACGCGCTTTCGCTCGCGCGATGCCGAGTCGTTCCCCGAGCGCCTGCTATCCGCGATGCGCTTCGGCTTCGGCGGCCATCACGAGTTCCCTGTGAAATAGCGCGCTTCTGCTTTGACGATGCGAAAACGGCGATGGGCTTTCAAGGTCCATCGCCGTTTTTTCATTTCATCATGCGTCGCCTGAAAAGCCACGCGCACAGGAAAAACGGCACGACAACATACGCGACAAGCACGAGCACATGCAGCGCGTAGCCGTCGAACGGACGGCCCAGCATCGCCGGACGGATCAGCTCGACCGCGTGAAACAGTGGCAAAACCTGCGTGACATGCTGCGCGAGCGCGGGCAGTTGCGCGATCGGAAAGAACACGCCGGAGAGCAGCAGCATCGGTGTGAGCGCGAGCGTCTGATAGAACATGAAGAAGTCGTAGCTCGGCGCGAGCGCGGTGACGACCATCGCCGTGCTGGCGAACGCGAGTCCCGTCAGTACGATGACCGGCAGCGCGATCAGCATCGACGGAAAGCTCGCGTAGCCGAGCGCGCCCGCGACGATCATGATCGCGACGCCCGACAGCACCGACTTGCTCGCGGCCCAGACGATCTCGCCGAGCACGATGTCGCCGAGCGTGAGCGGCGTGTGCATGATCGCTTCCCACGTGCGCTGAACGTGCATGCGCGAGAAGCCCGAGTACATCGACTCGAAGCTCGCGGACATCATCACGCTCGACGCCGCTGTGCCCGCCGCGAGAAACGCGATATACGACACGCCGTCGACGTGTCCGACCATCAGGCCCAGACCGAGGCCGAGACCGAAGAGATAGATCATCGGATCGGCGAGATTGCCGATCATCGAGGCGATGGCGAGCTTCTTCCAGACGAGATAATTGCGGCGCCACACCGACATCCAGTGCGTGGCGTTCGCGGGCAGCGCGCTGGCGAGCGGCGTGAAGTTTTGCGCGTGCTTCGGCTCGCGCTTTTTGCCGATGCGAGATCGTTCGAGCGTATCCATTGACTCAGTCCACCATCTCACGTCCCGTGAGACGCAGGAAAACATCTTCGAGATTCGCCGGACGATGCAGATAGCGCACGTCCGCGCGCCCCTTCACGCGCGCATGCACGGGCTGCGGATCGTCGACATAGCAAAAGAGCGTTTCGCCGCTCACTTCCATGCGCTCGACGAGCGGCTCCAGTTCGGCGGCGAGCGCCTGCGGATCGGGACCGTAGATCTCGATCACGTCCGAACCGATCACCGATTCGATGAGCTCGCGCGGCCGTCCCTCGGCGATCTTGCGGCCTTCCTCGATCACGCACAGGCGGTCGCAGAGGCGTTCGGCTTCTTCCATGAAATGCGTCGTCAGAAGGATGGTCTTGCCGCGCGCGAGCAGCGAGCGCAGACGTTCCCAGATCATATGCCGCGCTTGCGGATCGAGTCCGGTGGTCGGTTCGTCCATCACGAGGACATCGGGATCGTTGACGAGCGCGCGCGCGAGCGTAAGACGCCGCTTCATGCCGCCCGACAATTCGCCGACGCGCGCATTGGCCTTGCTCTCCAGCCGCGCGAATTCCAGCAGCGACGGCACAAGCGCGTCCATGCGCGCGCCCGTCATTCCGAAGTAGCGGCCGAACACCGTCAGATTTTCGCGGACGGTGAAATCGGGATCGAGATTGTCGAACTGCGGCACCATGCCCACGCGCTGGCGCGCGAAACGGGCGCGCGCGGGCACCGGCTCGCCGACGAGACGGATCGCGCCGCTATCGGGTGAGGTGATGCCGAGCAGCATCTTGAGCGTCGTCGTCTTGCCCGCGCCGTTCGGTCCGAGCAATCCGAAGCATTCGCCCGGCCGCACGTCGAACGACAGGCCATCGACGACCATGCGCTCACCGTAGTGCTTTCTTACTTCGCTGAACTCGATGGCGGGCGCGCTGCTTTCATCGGGCGCTCGTGACGGGCTTTGTTGCAATGTTTGATCAGTCATGCATTCGTGCCGCAGGGAAAACCGCATGAGGGAAATCCAGCGGGCTAGTGTAATCCATTGCACCAAGGCGGCGCGTGGCGTGCAACCGCGCGCGGCGCGTGCGTGTCAAACCTGTGCGGCGCGCGTTGAACCGGTTCCGGCTGAAAGTGCCAGAGGCTTGTCCGTCGGCGTCCTGGTGATTCTGGCACGGTGCGAGCTAGCGTGTTCGAGCCGGTAAGCGTTTTCCAGCGTTGTCTCCCTTGGGACGACGCACGATGATGAAACAACGCCGCGGGCAAGTCGCGCTCAACGGCAAGTTGGCCAGGGAGGTCAAGATGGATAGCTACCGAAAAATCCTGCTGTGCTACGACGGCTCCAGAGAGGGCCGCAAGGCGCTGCGTCAGGGCGCCAATCTCGCGCTGGATCTGAACGCGGAGACGCACGTGCTCGCGGTGGTGGACATGCGATCGAGCATCGCGCAGAGTGCCGGACTGCTAACCGATATGGCCTGCGGACGCTTCGAGGAGGCCGCGCGCGACATTCTGCAGGAGGGCGTCGAATGGCTGCGCGAGCGCGGACTGCAGGCACAGGGACATTTCGCGTTCGGACATCCGATCGATGAAATCGCGGCGCTTGCCGAGAGCCTCCAGGTCGATCTCGTCGTCGTCGGGCATCGTTGCCGCAGCGGTCTCGCGCGATGGTGGATGGGCGCGGGCAACACGCCGCTGCTCGATCGCGTGAAGTGCAGCATTCTGGTTGCCGTGTGTCAGGCGGGCGAATCCGCCGAAGCCGAAGACGAAGCCGCGTATGCGGCGAAGCCGGTCAAGGCCGAAGCCGGCGCCTGACGCGTCAACCGCCGAGATCGACCGCGACGAGCTTCCACGACACGAGCCCGTCGCGATGAAAGATCGCGGAGTAACGCGCATCGCCGGCGCCGTGCCGATAGGTCACGACGAACGTGTTCAGGCTTCGATAACCCGCCGTGGTCTGCGGCGGCTCCCTCGGTGGCTGCTGCGCGCTCGTGACGCCGGAGGCGGGCGCGTTCGCCAGGCTCGCCGACGAGCCGTCGCCGGCCTGTGGCGGACGCTCGCCCGGATCGCCACGCGGCGGAATGCCGTTCAGAATCGCCGCGACGCCGTCCGGTGTTGCATATGAATCCACCAGCGGACCCACGAGCGCCGCGCCGATCATCGCACCGATGATCGCGAGCGGATTGCCGCTCTTCTGGATATCCACCCGCCGCGTGAGCAGCGCCGCGACCTGTTCCTTGAGGCTCGCCCGCAACGCCGGAAAATCGACGTATTGGTTGACGGTCTGCGCGTCGCGCGCGTCGGCCGCGCGCTTCACGCGGTTCAGTGCGATGTAAGGCGACGCATAAATGAAACCGAGCGCCGCGACGAGAATCAGGACGACGAGCGCCGTGGCGAGTGAGCGGGTAGTGCGGGACATACAGCGGCGAGCCTCTTGCAAAACGTGAATCACGGATTGACCGCATGCGTGCCGGTTATATCCCGTGAATTCACGTTGTGCGTACGGTCCAGCTTCTTTCAGGCGAGGACTCCGTCGGCCAGCCCCGCGTTTTCCTCCGCGATGCAGCGGTCGATCATGCGCGACACCTCGTCGATCTTGCCGACCAGAATCACGCGCGATTGCCCGCGATAAACCCGCACCGGCGCGCGCTGCTCGGGGTCGGCGTGCACCGTGCTGCTCAAGGAGACGCGCGCGAAAGCCGGCTGACGAGACGGCAATGCGGGCATTTCGTCGAAGAGATCGGGCGTGGTTTCGGCGCTCGGCATGCCGCACGCGATCAACGTGCGCAGATGGCGCAGGCGACCGAATTGGCGGAAGGGCAGCAGACGGGCAAAACGTTCCATGATGACTCTCCAGACGATAGGACGCACCGCGGCGCACCGCGCACGGTGGCCGTCATGCTTGTTGTGTTTGAGACGCCCGAACCAGGTGTCGAAAACGGTTGGTGAGGCTATCTTGCGATGTCAATGAGACATTTCTTGTCCCGTTGCGATAGCGGCCACACAATTTGCCGTCGATTTTCGCTGCGCGCTCATTCGAAGGCGGCGCCTTAGAACTCGCCCGAACGGATCAGCCCGACCGCGATGCCTTCCAGCGCGAACTCGCTACTGCCGGAGCGCACGAAAATATTTTCGTAGTCCGGGTTTTCGGCGATTAGCTCGACGCCGTCCGGCCGGCGCTTCCAGCGTTTGACCGTGACGTCGTCGCCGAGACGAGCGACCACGATCTGACCGTCTTTCGCTTCATTGCGCTTCTGCACGGCGAGAAGATCGCCGTCGAGAATGCCCGCGTCGCGCATCGACAGGCCGCGCACCTTCAATAGATAGTCCGGCTTGCTGGAAAAGAGCGCGGGGTCGCACGCGTAATGCTGCGAGATGTGCTCCTGCGCCAAGATCGGGCTGCCCGCCGCGACCCGGCCGACGAGCGGCAGCGACAGTTGCATGATGCTCTGATGCGGCAGCGTGAACTGATGCGGCAGTTCCTCCGAACGATCGATGCGCGATGCGTCGCCGAGCAGCCGAATGCCGCGCGACGAACCCGCCGCCAGTTCGATCACGCCCTTGCGCGCCAACGCCCTGAGATGCTCCTCCGCGGAATTCGCGGAGCTGAAACCGAGTTCCGCGGCGATCTCGGCGCGCGTGGGCGGAAAACCCGTGCGTTCGATCGCGCGCTGGATGAGTTCGAGCACCTGCTGCTGCCGCGCGGTAAGTTTTGATGTTTTGATCACTAGCTCAGGCCCCTGATGCACTGTATGAATGGACAGGTGCCTGTATTTTTATACAGTATTCCGCGCTTTTCAAGCTTTACTTTAAGTTCGCCGCCGACGGCCCCCGCGCGCTCGATTCACGATGGTTCGTGCTTTTTCCATACAGGAATATCGTTCTTAGCAGTTTTACGTATAAAAAAGTGAATAACGATTATTTCTAATCATATAGAGGCCTCGATAGACTGATTCCGTCAATTCGATAAGACGGAGAACGGGGAATGCAAAGCATCACACTGGGATTGGGCAAGAGCGCGCGGCGTCTGCTCGCGGCGGCGGCGCTGACGGCGGCGAGCTTCGGCATGACCGCGACGGCCTATGCGCAGACGTCGTTTCTGAACGTCTCGTACGATCCGACCCGCGAGCTGTATCAGGACTTCAATCAGGCGTTCGCGAAGAAATGGAAGGCCGACACGGGCGAGACCGTGACCTTCAAGCAGTCGCACGGCGGCTCGGGCGGACAGGCTCGCGCGGTCCTCGACGGACTGCAGGCGGATGTCGTCACGCTCGCGCTCGCTTACGACATCGATGCGCTCGCGTCCAAGGGACTCGTCGGCGCGGACTGGCAGAAGCGCCTGCCGGAAAATGCATCGCCGTACACGTCGACGATCGTGTTCCTCGTGCGCAAGGGCAATCCGAAGCACATCAAGGACTGGGACGATCTGGCGAAGCCGGGCGTGTCGATCGTCACGCCGAACCCGAAAACCTCGGGCGGCGCACGCTGGAACTACCTCGCGGCGTGGGCGTACGCGCAGCACAAGCCGGGCGGCAACGAGCAGACCGCCAAGGACTTCGTGACGAAGCTCTACAAGAACGCCGGCGTGCTCGATTCCGGCGCGCGCGGCGCGACCACGAGCTTCGTGCAGCGCGGCCAGGGCGATGTGCTGATCGCATGGGAGAACGAGGCGTTCCTGTCGCTGAAGGAATTCGGTCCGGACAAGTTCGAGATCGTCGTGCCGTCGGTGAGCATTCTGGCGGAGCCGCCGGTCGCGGTGGTCGACAAGGTCGTCGACAAGCACGGCACGCGCAAGCTCGCCGAAGCGTATCTCAAGTATCTGTATAGCGACGAAGGGCAGCAGATCGCCGCGCGCAATTTCTATCGGCCGCGCTCGGACAAGGTGCCCGCCGATCTCACGAAGCAGTTTCCGAAGCTGAAGCTCTACACCATCGACGATACGTTCGGCGGCTGGACCAAGGCTCAGAAGACGCACTTCGCGGATGGCGGCGTGTTCGATTCGATCTATCAGCCGCAATAAGCGCAAGAGGCGGGCGACGCGGCGCGTCAATGACGCCGCGCGCCCCAGGCAGCCACGCGCGCCGACCCCGCGCGCAAAAAGGACGAATCAAGGATGACGACCTTCACATTCAGGAAGCCGAGCGCGCTGCCCGGTTTCGGCCTGACGCTCGGCATCACGGTGGCGTATTTGAGCCTCGTGGTGCTGATTCCGCTTGCCGCGACCTTCGCGAAGACGGCGACGCTCGACTGGGCGCAGTTCGTGCGCGCGGTGACGTCGCCGCGCGTGCTTGCGTCGTATCGGCTCACATTTGGTGCGGCCCTCGGCGGCGCGCTCATCAACGCGGTGTTCGGCTTTCTCGTCGCGTGGGTGCTCGTGCGCTACACCTTTCCGTTCAAGCGGATCGTCGATGCCATCGTCGATCTGCCGTTCGCGCTGCCGACGTCGGTCGCCGGCATCTCGCTCGCCGCGGTCTATGCGGGCAATGGCTGGATCGGGCAATATCTCGCGCCGCTCGGCATCAAGGTCGCGTTCACGCCGCTCGGCGTGCTCGTCGCGCTGACGTTCATCGGCTTGCCTTTCGTCGTGCGCACGGTGCAGCCGGTGCTCGAAGACTTCGAGCGCGAACAGGAAGAAGCCGCCGCGTGCCTCGGGGCCACGCGCTGGCTCACGTTCCGCCGTGTCGTGTTGCCTTCGCTCTTTCCGGCGCTCCTGACCGGCTTCGCGCTCGCGTTCGCGCGCGCGTTGGGTGAGTACGGCTCGGTGATCTTCATCGCGGGCAATGTGCCGATGAAGTCGGAGATCACGTCGCTGCTCATCATCACCAAGCTCGAACAGTACGACTACGCCGGCGCGACCGCGCTGGCCGTCGTGATGTTGTGCGTATCGTTCCTGATGCTGCTCCTCATCAACACGCTGCAATGGTGGTTGCAACGGCGCACGGGCAAGACGGGCGCAGCGCCTGTCAAGGTCGCGCTGGCAGCGGGAGAAACGGTATGAGCAAGGTGCTTCCGTTGCAAACGACGACACAGCGCGATACGCACGGCCTGAATCCCGTCACCGAGCCGCGCGCCGTGCGCTGGCTGCTGACCGGCATCGCGCTCGCGTTTCTCGCGTTCTTTCTCGTCGTGCCGCTCGTCGCGGTGTTCGTGCAGGCGTTCGCGAAAGGCGTCGACTATTACTTCGAGTCGCTGAAGGACCCCGACGCGTGGTCCGCGATCAAGCTCACGCTGATCACCGCCGCGATCGCCGTGCCACTGAATGTCGTCTTCGGGCTGGCGGCGTCGTGGGCGATCGCGAAGTTCGAGTTTCGCGGCAAGGCGCTGCTCACCACGCTCATCGACTTGCCGTTTTCGGTGTCGCCGGTGATCTCCGGTCTCGTCTACGTGCTGATGTTCGGCGCGCAAGGCTGGTTCGGCCCGTGGCTCGCCGCACACGACGTGCAGATCATCTTCGCGGTGCCGGGCATCGTGCTGGCGACGATCTTCGTGACGTTCCCGTTCGTCGCGCGCGAACTGATTCCGCTGATGCAGGCGCAAGGCAACGATGAAGAGGAAGCGGCGCACGTGCTCGGCGCATCGGGCTGGCAGATCTTCCGGCGCGTGACGCTGCCCAACGTGAAGTGGGGTCTGCTCTACGGCGTGATTCTCTGCAACGCGCGCGCGATGGGCGAGTTCGGCGCGGTGTCGGTGGTGTCGGGTCATATTCGCGGACAGACCGACACGATGCCGCTGCACGTCGAAATTCTCTACAACGAATACAACTTCTCGGCTGCGTTCGCGGTGGCGTCGCTGCTGGCGCTGCTCGCGCTCGTGACGCTCGCGCTGAAACTCCTCGCGGAGCGGCGCATGTCGCAAGCATTCACCGCCGCCCAAGCCACCGCACAGAATTGAGAGGCCGATAACATCATGAGCATCATCGTTCGCAATCTGCAAAAACGCTTCGGCAATTTCACCGCGCTCGACAACGTCACGCTCGACTTTCCGGCGGGCGAACTCGTCGCGCTGCTCGGCCCTTCCGGTTGCGGCAAGACCACGCTGCTGCGCGTGATCGCGGGCCTCGAATTCGCCGACGCGGGACAAGTCGTGCTGCATGGCGAAGACGTCGCGGCAGTCGGCGCGCGCGAGCGTCAGGTCGGCTTCGTGTTCCAGCATTACGCGCTGTTCCGGCACATGACCGTGTTCGAAAACGTCGCGTTCGGCCTGCGCGTGAAGCCGCGCCGCGAACGTCCGAGCGAAGCCGTGATTCGCGAAAAAGTGCATGAATTGCTTAAGCTCGTGCAACTCGACTGGCTCGCGGAGCGCTTTCCGTCGGAACTCTCGGGCGGGCAGCGGCAGCGCATCGCGCTCGCGCGAGCGCTCGCCGTCGAACCTAAAGTGCTGCTGCTCGACGAGCCGTTCGGCGCGCTCGACGCCAAAGTGCGCAAGGAACTGCGTAGCTGGCTGCGCCGTCTGCACGACGATCTGCATATCTCGACGCTCTTCGTCACGCACGATCAGGAAGAAGCGCTCGAAGTGGCGGATCGGATCGTCGTGATGAATCACGGCCGCGTGGAGCAGGTCGGCAGCCCGCAAGACGTGTACGATCATCCGCAGACGTCGTTCGTCTACGAGTTCCTCGGCGCGGCCAACCGGCTGCAGGGCGAGGTCGATGCGCGCGGCTTCATCGTCGATGGCGCCACGAGCCCGATCGCGGCTCAGGCGCATTTCAGCGGCCGGGCGCTCGCCTATGTGCGTCCGCACGATCTCGCGCTGTATCCCGCCGACGGCACGCATCGCGACGGCATCGTGGTGGACGTGCGGCGCGTCGTGACGCTGGGCGGCTCGGTGCGCGTCGAACTCGAAGGCAGCGCGGGCGGCGTGATCGAGGCGGAACTGGATCGCGAGGCATGGCGCGCGCTCAGGCTCGATATCGGCGATGGCGTGACGGCCGTGCCGCGCGCGCTGCGCGTGTTTCCGGCCCCGTCATCGGCGCAATGACATAACAACATAAAAGCATCACGGAGAGATTCACATGAATTTTCAGCAATTGCGCTTCGTGCGCGAGGCCGTGCGTCAGAACATGAACCTGACGGAGGTCGCCAATGTGCTCTATACGTCCCAGTCGGGCGTGTCGAAGCAGATCAAGGATCTCGAAGACGAACTCGGCGTCGATATCTTCATTCGCCGCGGCAAGCGTCTCACGGGACTCACGGAGCCGGGCAAGGAAGTGCATCAGCTGATCGAGCGCATGCTGCTCGATGCCGAGAACCTGCGGCGCGTCGCGCGCCAGTTCGCGGATCAGGACAACGGCCATCTCGTGGTTGCGACGACGCACACGCAGGCACGTTATGCGTTGCCGAAGGTCATCCGCAAGTTCACCGAGGTGTACCCGAAGGTGCATCTCGCGCTGCGTCAGGGCAGTCCGCAGCAGATCGCGCAAATGATCATCAACGGCGAAGCGGATATCGGCATTTCGACCGAAGCGCTCGACCGTTATCCGGACATCGTCACATTCCCGTGCTACTCGTGGCATCACACGGTCGTGGTGCCGAAGGATCACCCGCTCGTCGGGCACGAGAACATCACGCTCGAACAGATCGCGGAATATCCGATCGTCACCTACGACAACGATTTCACCGGCCGTTCGCACGTCGATCAGGCGTTCGCGAGCGCGGGCGCGATTCCCGACATCGTGCTGACGGCGATCGACGCCGACGTCATCAAGACGTATGTCGAACTGGGCATGGGCATCGGCATCGTTGCGGCGATGGCGTATGACGCAAAGCGCGACACCGAACTCGTCGCGCTCGACACGCAGCATTTGTTCGAGGCGAGCACGACGCGTGTCGGCCTGCGCAAGGGCGCGTTCCTGCGTGCGTACGCTTACCGGCTGATCGAAATGTTCGCGCCGCAACTCGACGAGGCGCAGATCGCGGCCCAGCTTCGCGAGCCGGTCTGATTCCCGCGTAATGCGGATGCCGGCTGATTTACAATCGCCGGCATGAACACCTCTTCCCTACCTCGTATCGCCGTGCTCGCGACGGGCGGCACCATCGCCGGATCGGCGGGCGACGCGTCGAAGACAGCTGGCTACAAGGCGGGCGTGGTCGGCGTCGACAAGCTGCTCGACGCCGTGCCCGCGCTCGGCTCCGTCGCGCAAATCCACGCTGAACAGATCGCGAGCATCGACAGCAAGGACATGAGCGCCACGCTGTGGACTCAGCTCGCGAAACGCATCGATGAACTGCTCGCACGCGACGATATCGATGGCGTCGTCGTCACGCACGGCACCGATACGCTCGAAGAAACCGCGTACTTGCTGCATCTCACGGTGAAGAGCGCGAAGCCCGTCGTGCTGACCGCGGCGATGCGTCCATCGACCGCGCTTTCCGCCGATGGTCCGTTGAATCTGCTCAACGCGGTGACGGTCGCGGCGTCGAAGGACGCGGTGGGCAAGGGCGTGCTCGTCGCTTTCAACAATCAGATTCACAGCGCGCGCGATGTCACCAAGACGAGCACCTATGCCGTGGATGCATTCCGCTCGCCCGAAACCGGCGCGCTCGGCTTCGTGCAGGACGGACGCGTCGAGTTCCAGCGCACGGTCATGCGGCCGCATACCACGGCGAGCGAGTTTTTCGCGACCGGGCAATGGCCGATGGTCGAGATCGTCGCGAGCTACTCGGATGCATCGCGCGTGATGGTCGATGCGCTCGTCGCGGCGGGCGCACGCGGCATCGTCGTTGCGGGCACGGGGAACGGCTCGATGCACGCGACGCTTACGCAGGCGCTCGCCGATGCGGTGAAGCGGGGCGTCGCGGTGGTGCGTGCGTCGCGCGTGGGCTCGGGTCATGTGATGCGCAACGGCGCAGCCAATGATGACGCGCTTGGCACCGTCAGTGCCGGCACGCTCAATCCGTACAAGGCGCGCGTGCTGTTGATGCTCGCGCTGGGTTCGCAGGTGCGGGATCTGCAGCGTGTTTTCGATGTGTATTGATTTGGCGTTCGCGCGTGGTTCGTTTCGTCGTTCGTGAATTCCTGATTTGAAGCTCAAACGAGAAGAAATATCAAAGAGAAAAACTGCGTGGCTATCGGCAAAGTTATGCGCGATAACATGACTTATAAATTCGCTTACTTGCGCGATTATGTCGCGCGACGTTCAGCAAGAGTCATCTTCTGACACGTCTTGCACAGCGACGGTCACGGCGCATTCTTCGACGAAGCAATCGAATTGGGTCTGCCATGACCGAACATGCCGGCGCGATTAGACGCAAACGCGACCGCTAGCGCGCGAGTCAAGAGTCGTCCAGCGAACCGGTTGCAAGCACCGGGTCATCGCGTGCGCGCAGCATGGATTGTTGTGCTTGATATCTCCAGCCGTCCGTGTGCAACGGCACCTGTGCGCTCCGTCCACGGCATCACGAGTAAGCGCAGAAGGTATTTGACAAAAATTTAAAAAATTAAATCACCCGCCGCATTAGCATTACGAACGAAGTCGGTCGATTTCAAGGCAAGTGACCTGCATAGTTGTATTGAACAAAAACGGATAATTGAATGCACCGGGATCATCTGATTCATCCAGTCCGGGTTCGCAGAGCTGGCGGCGAAAAAGGACGGCTCAGATTCGCTCGCGCTACCGTCCTCACCGGATTGGCCTTGCTCACGCTGTCGGCATGCGCCGGAGGCGCAATGCCTGACGATCCCTTTGACGGCGAAGGCAAAGCCTTGAGCATCGTGCCGATCAATCACACAGACCGCTATGCGGTGGGCATCTTCGTGGACAAGTATTGGGCGGGAGACGTAGATGAACAAAGCGGCGGCGGATCGGCAAGTTGCTGCTATCCAGGCTTAAAACGCTGGAGTCGGCCTGTCACGGTTCGGTGGACATGGGGACAGGAATCGGATCCGCAGACCAAGATCATTCTGAAAAAGCGGGAGCGGCGTGAGGTGATTGCGCATTTCCCTGCTGTGGGCCCGCACAGTGATCCGGATATGAGCAAGGACGACGCGTATCTGTGCGTCATTCTGCGAGACTTAGATACGGTCGATTTGGCGTTCTCGCCATCTGCTTTTGCGTGCGCCGACAAATAACAATCAGAGTCCATTCGTATGACTGTCAGACAAGCCGGTGCGCCGATCACCGATGAGGGCCTTAGACACGCAGCATTTCAGGGCGGAGAGAAAATCGCACAGGATCGGTTTTCCCCGTTGAATAAAGCAGGGCCACTGCGACTCGACGATGCAAAGTGCCGTGTCTATCCGAAGCTTTCATTTTTTTTCGATGGTACAGGAAACAACCTCGAAATAGATGATCCCCTAGGCCGACTCTCGAATGTTGCCAAGTTGTTCAACCTTGCGAGCGAAGACCGCGCCGGACGACATGCGAGCAAACGCTATATATCTGGTGTCGGCACGCCGTTCAAGTTTCCCAAACTCATTGGGTACACGGATAAGCTAGCCGACGACAAAGGTGGAAATCTGGGGCTTGGATTGGCCGTTGGCGGCGATGTGCGTATCGAATATGCGCTGGCTGAATTCTCGCGCATCCTCAAAATCGACTGGAGTTCAGCGTCGTGGAAATGCATGCAGTACATCAGCGTTGCAATTTTTGGCTTTTCGCGCGGCGCGACTGAAGCCCGCGCATTCGTACGCAAGCTGATCGATAAGAATTGTGAGCGCACGGAAACTGGCCTGATATGGGTTGCGCCCAATGGCGAACGTGTCCCGCTGCGTATCAATTTCATGGGATTGTTCGATACGGTCGCATCTGTTGGCGGCCCTTCACGGCATCTTGGCTGGGCGAGCGAACTGGCAATTCCACCCGAAGTTGAACGTTGCGTGCACTACGTCGCTGCACATGAAGTGCGGGCAGCCTTTCCACTCGATTCTGTGAGGGTCGATCGAACCTATCCAGCGAACTGCGAGGAAGTCGTCTATCCCGGCGTGCATTCTGATGTAGGTGGCGGATACGCACCGGACGAACAAGGACGCAGCAATATGCTCGCACGTATACCGCTGCGGCACATGCTCGCTGATGCCGTGCGCGCGGGCGTGCCTCTTAAGTTACCCTCGCAGATGAAAGAGGACGTAGGGGCAGACTACGCGCTCGTCGATGACGAGCCGGTTGTACATTTATACCGGGAGTATATGGCTGCGTTGCCTGCGTCAGAGGGCGGTGACGTTGAAGCCTTGATTCAAGTGCATCGTCGCGTGCAGTTCCAATGGCGCAGCGCGCTGGAACGTCAGCCGAATGACTTTCGCGTGCTTGGTCGGTTGTACGGCAAGGTCAGTGCGGCAAAATGCGCCGCGGTCCCTGCGGCGACCGATGCCGACCATCCGAAATGCGGTGACAACCAATGGGACTATGAAGTCCCGTCCGATCCGAGTGAGCAAGCGGCGCAACTGCTTCGCGAGCAACGGCGACTTGTGCAACGCGTTGCGTTCCTTCGTCATCCGGTAGAACATCGTGCTGGCGACCGCGATTGGCCGCCGCCGGAACCGCGCAAGCGCACCGCATACGAGGGCCTGATTCTCAGCGCTTGGGATGATCGCGCGGGTTCGCCAGCCGCCGTTGACGGTTTGCTTGCCGAACATGTCCACGATTCAGTCGCGCATTTTACGTCATGGCCGTGTGCGCTTTACGATCCGCGCGGCGTCTATTGCGATAGCAAGAAGTACTATGCCAACGCGAAGGAAGTGAATGCCGATGACGTAGCAATTGCGTAGTCGTTTCCAGCTTGCGATCGGGGCGAGGCATGTCAGCGCGATTACGCGTACGTGGCGCGCCCTATCATCGTTCGCAGCGCAAACAACGCGTCAAACACAACCGCCAAACCCAATCCACAAATCAAAAACGCGAACCCAAGGGTCCGCGTTTCGAGTGCAACGAAGAACAATCAGTTCGCCGCCGGAATGCGCAGCACCTGTCCCGGATAAATCTTGTCCGGGCTTTTCAGCATCGGCTTGTTCGCTTCGAAGATGACATCGTTCTTCGAGCCATTGCCGTAATACTTCTCGGCGATCTTCCAGAGATTGTCGCCTGACGCGACGGTGTAATACTGCGACTCGGGTTCGGCATTCGGCACGGTCAGTTGATCGTCGACCTTGTCGACGTGCTGCACGTTACCCGCCGCGACGAGAATCTTTTCCTTCGTGGCCTGATCTGGCGCCTGCCCCGAAACGCTCACCGTGTGCGAAGCACCGTCATATTTCACATCGAGATTGTCCGCGTTGAGACCTTGCGAACGGATGTACGTCGCGATGGCTTCGCCCGCTTTCTGGTTCAGCGCGGCGACATCCACCGGCGCGGCAGCGGGTGCCGCCTGCGCGCTCGGCGTGGCTGCGCCGAACAGTTTTTCGCCTGCTTCCTTGATAAAACTGAGGATTCCCATTGTTCCAACTCCTTAATTAACGGTGGTAAAGGCTCGCGAAGTCTAGGCAGATTAGTCGCGATGTCCACCAGATAGTTCTGAGTTTTAACAAAAGGATTTGTAGCACCGCTCGCGCTTCGGCGGTTGGACGCAAACTGCAACAATCCGACGCGGACACCCGACGACAAACCGTCTGACCGACCAAGGCTTACCCGGCGCACCGCCGGGTGCCGCTTCTCGGACCCCACTTTGCCGCCCTCAGCCCAGAGCGGCATTTGTCCCGCGTGCCCATACGCGGGACGCCCCACGGTTCAGGTGATGCGAATCACGCAGCAGCTTTCGTCTGCTGCGGCGCTTCGGCCACCTGGAAGTTCGACATGATTTCGAGCGCACGCACGAGCGCCGAGTGATCCCACGCACGGCCGCCGTTCGCCGCGCACACGCTGAAGAGTTGCTGCGCGCTCGCGGTGTGGGGCAGGGCGAGACCCATCTTGCGCGCGCCGTCGAGCGCGAGGTTCAAGTCCTTCTGATGCAGTTCGATACGGAAGCCCGGATCGAACGTTCGCTTCGTCATGCGCTCGCCATGCACTTCGAGGATGCGCGACGATGCAAAGCCGCCCATCAGAGCTTTGCGCACGCGCTCCGGATCGGCGCCCGAGCGTGCGGCGAAGAGCAGCGCTTCGCCGACCGCCTCGATGTTCAGCGCGACGATGATCTGGTTCGCGACCTTGCACGTCTGACCCGCGCCGTTGTCGCCGATGAGCGAAATGTTCTTGCCCATCAGGTCGAACAGCGGCTTCGCGATGTTGAACGACTTTTCCGGGCCGCCGACCATGATCGTGAGCGTCGCTTCACGCGCGCCGACTTCGCCGCCGGAGACCGGTGCGTCGAGGTAGTCGCAGCCGAGCGCGTTGATCTTCTTCGCGAACTCCTGCGTCTCCAGCGGGGCGATCGAGCTCATGTCGATCACGAGCTTGCCCTTCGTAAGACCCTTCGCGATGCCGTCATCGGCGAACAGCACATTGGCGACATCGGGCGTGTCGGGCACCATCGTGATGACGATTTCGCTTTCCTGCGCGACCGCGGTCGAGTCCGCGACGACTTGCGTCTGCGCGCGAATATCGTCAGGCACTGGAAACTTGCCGTTCACGACGAGCTTGTGGCCGCCCTTGATGAGATTGCGCGCCATGTGCGCGCCCATGATGCCGAGGCCGATGAAACCGATCGTTGCCATACTTCTAGCTCCTCCTGTGTGTCTGGTTTAAGCGGTTGCGCGCTGCTTCACGCCGCCGATCGATTGAAGCCAGCCGAGGCCCGCTTCCGTGCCGTTGAGCGGCTTGTACTCGCAGCCGATCCAGCCTTGATAGCCGATCTCGTCGAGCAGCGCGAACAGGAACGGGTAGTTGATTTCGCCCGTACCCGGTTCGTTGCGGCCGGGGTTGTCGGCGAGCTGAATGTGCGCGATCTTCGGCAGGTTCTTCCCGATCGTCGCGGCGAGTTCGCCTTCCATGCGCTGCATGTGATAGATGTCGTACTGCAGGAACAGATTGTCCGAGCCGACGGCCTGGATCACATCCAGTCCTTCCTTCGAACGATTCAGCGCGAAGCCCGGAATGTCATACGCGTTGCACGGCTCGACCAGCAGTCTGATGCCTTCTTGCTTCAGTGCTTCAGCCGCGAAACGCAGGTTCTCGACGATCGTCGCGCGCGCCTGTTCCGCCGACACGCCCGCCGTCGGAATCCCCACGAGGCAGTTGAGTTGCGGCACGTTCAGCGCCTTCGCGTACTCGATCGCCCGCGGCACGCCTTCGCGGAATTCCGCGACACGATCCGGCAGACACGCGATGCCGCGCTCGCCCGCTTCCCAGTTGCCGGCGGGCAGGTTGTGCAGCACGATCTGCAGATCGTTGTCCTTCAGACGCGTCTGGATGTCGCTAATCGAGAAGGCGTAAGGGAACAGGAACTCGACCGCCTTGAAACCCGCGTTCGCGGCCGCGGCAAAGCGGTCGAGGAACGGGACTTCGTTGAACAGCATGGTCAAATTCGCGGCAAATTTCGGCATTGTTCTTTCCTGATGGTCGGTCAGCGGATGCACGCCGCGCGTTTCTTGCGGGAACGCGCGGCGGCGATACTCAGTCGAGCGGCGTGACGGCGGTCGGCGCATCCGCCTTCGTTTCGGCGAGCTGCTCGAACTCGTTGATCGCGTCGATCTCGGTGCCCATCGCGATGTTGGTCACGCGTTCGAGAATCATCTCGACGACGACCGGCACCTGATGTTCGGCGGCCAGTGCCTGCGCTTTCTTCAGCGCGGGCGCGATGTCTTCCGGCTTGTGCACGCGCAGCGCCTTGCAGCCAAGACCTTCGGCCACCGCGACGTGATCCACGCCATAGCCTTCGAGTTCAGGCGCGTTGATGTTGTCGAACGCGAGTTGCACGCAGTAGTCCATGTCGAAGCCGCGTTGCGCCTGACGGATCAGACCGAGATACGAGTTGTTCACGACCACGTGCACGTATGGCAGCTTGAATTGCGCGCCGACGGCGAGTTCTTCGATCATGAACTGGAAGTCGTAGTCGCCCGAGAGCGCGACGATCTTGCGTTGCGGATCGGCAGCACGCACGCCGAGCGCGGCAGGAATCGTCCAGCCGAGCGGGCCGGCCTGGCCGCAGTTGATCCAGTTGCGCGCCTTGAACACGTGCAGGAATTGCGCGCCCGCGATTTGCGACAGACCGATCGTCGTGACGAAGCAGGTGTCGCGGTCGAACGCGAGGTTCATTTCTTCGTAGACGCGCTGCGGCTTCATCGGCACGTTTTCGAAGTGCGTCTTGCGCAGCATGGTCCGCTTGCGCTGCTGGCAGTCCGCGACCCACGCACCGCGGTCCTTCAGCTTGCCGGCGGCCCTCCATTCCTTCGCCACTTCGACGAACAGTTCGAGCGCCGCCTTCGCATCCGACACGATGCCGAGGTCCGGTCCGAACACGCGGCCGATCTGCGTCGGCTCGATATCCACGTGCACGAACTTACGGCCCTTGGTGTAAACCTCGACGCTGCCCGTGTGACGATTCGCCCAGCGATTGCCGATGCCGAGCACGAAATCGGAGGCGAGCATCGTCGCGTTGCCGTAGCGGTGCGACGTCTGCAAGCCGACCATGCCGGCCATGAGCGGATGATCGTCGGGAATCGCGCCCCACGACATGAGCGTCGGAATGACCGGCACGCCGAGCGTTTCCGCGAACTGCACGAGCAGGTCTTCCGCTGCCGCGTTCAACACGCCGCCGCCCGACACGATCAACGGCTTGTCGGCGTCGTTGAGCATCGTCAGCGCTTTTTCGATCTGCGCGCGCGTCGCCTTCGGCTTGTAGACCGGCAGCGGTTCATAAGTGTCGATGTCGAATTCGATTTCGGCCATCTGCACGTCGATCGGCAGATCGACCAGCACCGGACCCGGACGGCCCGAGCGCATCAGATGGAAAGCCTGCTGGAACACGCGCGGCACGAGCGCCGGCTCGCGCACGGTGACGGCCCACTTGGTCACGGGTTTGGCGATCGACTCGATGTCGACGGCCTGAAAATCTTCCTTGTACAGACGCGCGCGCGGCGCCTGGCCGGTAATCGCGAGAATGGGGATCGAATCGGCCTGAGCCGAATAAAGGCCGGTGATCATGTCCGTGCCGGCCGGACCCGACGTGCCGATGCAAACGCCGATATTGCCGGGCGCCGCGCGGGTATAACCTTCGGCCATGTGCGACGCGCCTTCGACGTGACGCGCCAGCACGTGGCTGATGCCGCCCGACTTCTTCATCGCCGAATAAAACGGGTTGATGGCCGCGCCCGGCACGCCGAACGCGGTATCGATTCCTTCTCTTTCCAGCACGAGGACGGCTGCGTCGACGGCTCTCATCTTGGGCATGGTTGTCTCCTTCCTGGGGTCTCTATCCGAAATCGCTGTCTGCATTCAAGCAGGGTTCCATTGAACTTTAAGTCTCTGAAAAAGGTTTGATAAGATCAGCGGCAGTCGCTTTTTTCCAAACAAAAAGTATCGAATGCCCGAGTTGCAAGGCATTGGCGGGAGACGCGGATGGACCGCTTCAAGCAGATAGAAACCTTCGTGCGCGTGGCCGAGGCGGGCAGTCTCGCGGCGGCGGCGCTGGAGGAGGGCGTATCGCCCGTGATCCTGGGGCGGCGCATCGACGCACTCGAAAAGCGCCTCGGCGTAAAGCTGATGTATCGCTCGACGCGGCGACTCGTCGTGAGCGAAGAAGGCGCGGCGTTTCTCGACCGCTGCAAGAACCTGCTCGCGGACTGGGATCAGGCGGAAAACGAGCTGGCGGCGGGGCGGCGCGCGGTGGGCGGACATCTGATCGTGTCGGCGCCGGCCGCGTTCGGGCGCATGCACGTCGCGCCGCACGCGCCGCCGTTCGTGCGCGACAAGCCCGAATTGCAGATGTCGTTCAACCTGACCGATCGCGTCGTCGATCTAGTGCGCGAAGGCTACGATCTGTCGATTCGCATCGGCGGTGCGGTCGATCCGAATTTCGTCGCCGTGAAGCTGGCGAGCAACCGCCGCGTCGTCTGCGGCACGCCCGCTTATTTCAAGAAACACGGCCGGCCGAAAACGCTGGAAGATTTGCCAAATCACAATTGCCTCGCATTCAATCTGCAGGGCGGTCAGAACCGCGGCTGGTATTTCCGCCGCAACGGCAAGGTCGTAACCGTGCGCGTGACCGGCAATCTCGATTGCAACGATGGTGAATTGCTGCATCGCTGGGCGTCTGAGGGGCTCGGTCTCGGCTGGCGCTCCACCTGGGAAATTCAGCGGCAACTGGAATCGGGCGAGCTCGAAACCGTGCTCGACGACTTCGAGCTTCCCGACTACGACATCCTCGCGGTTTATCCGCAGCAGCGCTACGTTCCGGCGCGCGTTCGCTACTTCATTGATTATCTTAAGGAAATTTACGCGCAGCCGGGTTACTGGAGTCGTCGGCTGACGCTTCCCGGCGAACCGCAGCCCGAGCCCGCGCACGGGCGCTAACTAATTGAAAAGGCGTTCGAATTTGCATTTGCGTGAGCGCGCGCGAAAAGCTATACTCTTTGGCTTCTCACTTGCCGCACCGGTCCGACGCCCGGGTGGCTTCTATCCACAAGGAGTGAATATGCGTCATTACGAAATCGTCTTCATCGTGCATCCCGATCAGAGCGAGCAAGTGCCCGCCATGATCGAGCGCTACAAGACCACGATCACGTCGCACGGTGGTCAGATCCACCGCATCGAAGACTGGGGCCGCCGTCAACTGGCCTACATGATCGAGAAACTCGCGAAGGCTCACTACGTCTGCATGAACATCGAATGCGATCAAGCCACGCTCGAAGAGCTGGAGCACGCGTTCAAGTTCAACGACGCCGTGCTGCGTCACCTGATCGTCAAGATGAAGAAGGCCGAAACCGGCCCGTCGCCGATGATGAAGGAAGTGCAGCGCGAAGAAGCCAAGAAGGCGGCCAACCAGCCGTCCGAAGCGCAGGCTTAAGGACAGTTTCGAACTGTCAAGCCATCAGGGAACGAACACTTTAAGTGAACCGGCTGCAACTGACAGCAAGCGTCGTGGAACGCGAACCGGTGCGGTATACGCCCGCCGGCATCCCGATTGCAAGCTGCACGTTGCAACACGCGGCAGAAGTCGTCGAAGCGGGCATCGCCCGAAAAATCGAGCTGACACTGCAGGCGGTCGCGGCCGGAGAAGCGAGCGGCAGGCTGGAAAGCTGTCCGATGGGCGTCGAAACACGCTTCACCGGCTTTCTGGCAAAGAAAAGCCGTAACGCGCGAACCCTGGTGTTTCACATCACAGAATTGCAGGACATTGGAAAGGACTAATCATGCCCCGCCCGACAAACAAGAAATTCGACAAGCGTCGTCAGCAACAAAACCCGCTCTTCAAGCGCAAGAAGTTCTGCCGTTTCACGGCAGCCGGTGTCGATCAGATCGACTACAAGGACACGGAAACGCTGAAGGACTTCATCGGCGAAAACGGCAAGATCACGCCGGCTCGTCTGACCGGCACGAAGTCGCACTATCAGCGCCAGCTCGACACGGCAATCAAGCGCGCGCGTTTCCTCGCGCTTATGCCGTACACCGACCTGCACAAGGCCTAATCAGACGACGCAACAAGGATAGCCAAAAATGCAAATCATTCTTTTGGAAAAAGTCGTCAACCTGGGCAACCTCGGCGACATCATCAAGGTCAAGGACGGCTACGCCCGTAACTTCCTGATCCCCGGCAAGAAGGCCCGCCGTGCAACGAAGGACGCAATCGCCGAATTCGAAGTTCGCCGCGCCGACCTCGAAAAGGTTGCCGCTGAAAAGCTGGCAGCCGCGCAAGCTCAAGGCGAAAAGCTGAACGGTTTCACCGTTCAGATCGGTCAAAAGGCTGGCGTCGACGGCCGTCTGTTCGGTTCGGTCACGAACGCGGACATCGCTGACGCGCTGAAGAAGCAAGGCTTCGCGGAAGTGGAAAAGGCGCAAGTGCGTCTGCCGCAAGGGCCAATCAAGCTGGTCGGCGACCATCCGGTTCAAGTGGCGCTGCACACCGACGTGCTGGTCGACGTCACGGTGTCGGTGCTCGGCGAGCACGCGTAAGTTTCAGGCGAGGCCTCGCGCCTCGCAACGCAGGAAAGAAGGGCAGGAACCGTCGAGGTTCCTGCCTTTTTTATTTGTCTGAGCGTTGTTCTTACGCGCTGAATTCATCGATAATTCAACCCCATGAACGCACCGTCCAAAGACCCGCAACTCGACGCGCTGAAGGTCCCGCCGCATTCGATCGAAGCCGAACAATCCGTGATCGGCGGCCTGCTGCTGGACAACGCCGCATGGGACCGCATCGCCGACGTGATGCATCAGAGCGATTTCTATCGCTACGACCATCGCATCATCTACGAGCACATCGGCAAGCTGATTGCGTCGACGCGCCCGGCGGACGTCATTACCGTCCACGAAGCGCTCACGATGGCCGGCAAGGCCGAGGAAGTGGGCGGGCTCGCTTATCTGAACGCGCTGGCGCAGAACACGCCGAGTGCGGCGAATATCCGCCGCTACGCGGAGATCGTGCGCGATCGCGCGGTGCTGCGCCGTCTCGTGTCCGTCGCCGATGAAATCTCCGCCGATGCGTTCAATCCGCAAGGCAAGGAAGTCCGCCAGATTCTCGACGAAGCGGAAGCGCGCGTGTTCTCGATCGCTGAAGACGGCGCGCGCGGCACGCAGGGCTTCCTGGAAATCGGGCCGCTGCTGACGCAGGTCGTCGAGCGCATCGATACGCTTTATCACACGGCCAATCCGAGCGATGTGACCGGCACGCCGACAGGCTTCGTCGACCTCGACCGGATGACCTCGGGCATGCACGGCGGCGAGCTGATCATCGTGGCGGGGCGCCCGTCGATGGGTAAGACCGCGTTGTCGATGAACATCGGCGAATACGTGGCCGTGGAGTACGGCTTGCCCGTCGCGGTGTTCTCGATGGAAATGCCCGGCACGCAGTTGACAATGCGTATGCTCGGCTCCGTCGGCCGGCTGGATCAGCATCGCATGCGCACGGGCCGTCTCACGGACGAGGACTGGCCGAAACTCACGCACGCCGTGCAGAAAATGAGCGAGGCGCAACTTTTCATCGACGAAACCGGCGGCCTGAATCCGATGGAACTGCGCTCGCGCGCGCGGCGTTTGTCGCGGCAGTGCGGCAAGCTCGGCCTGATCATCGTCGATTACTTGCAGTTGATGTCAGGCTCGGGCGGCGGCGAGAACCGCGCAACCGAGATCTCCGAAATTTCGCGTTCGCTCAAGAGTCTCGCGAAGGAACTCGACGTGCCGGTGATCGCGTTGTCGCAGTTGAACCGTGGTCTCGAACAACGTCCGAACAAGCGGCCGATCATGTCGGACCTGCGCGAATCGGGCGCCATCGAACAGGACGCGGACGTGATCCTGTTCATTTATCGCGACGAAGTCTACAACCCCGATAGCCCCGACAAGGGCACCGCCGAAATCATCATCGGCAAGCAGCGTAACGGTCCTATCGGTCCGGTGCGCCTCACCTTCCACGGCCAGTACACGAAATTCGACAACTTCGCCGGCGCGCAGAACTTCTACGGCAGCGAATAAGCCGGTCGGCGCACTCGCTGTCAGTTGTCCGCGACAGATGCGCGCGGTGCGTCGAATAGTGCGCACAGGTACAATATGTCAGTTTGATGTCTGACTCAGATTGACCCATTTAGCGGGATTTTCATGTTCGGTCGTTTCATGCCCACCGAGGGCAAATTTTTCGAGATTTTCAACGCGCACGCGAAGTGCCTGGTCGACGCCAGCCGCGAGCTCGAACTGCTGATCGATAACCTCGACGACGCCGAGATCCACAAGCAGAACGTGCAGGCGAACGAAAAGCGCGCTGACAAGCTCACGCACGAGACTATCGACCTGCTGCACAAGACGTTCATCACGCCGCTCGACCGCGACGAGATCCACAAGCTCATCACGACGATGGACGACATCCTCGACCTGATGGAGGACGTCGCCACTGCTATTTCGCTGTACGACGTGCGTGCCGTGACGTCCGAGGCGAGCCAGCTCGCGCATATCTGCACGGGCACCGTCACGCGCGTGCAGCAGGCAGTTGCGTTGCTGGCGGACATGAAGCGCGCGAGCGAGATCCTGAAAATCTGCGAGGAAATCGACCGTCTGGAGTCGGACGCCGACCGCGTGCTGCGCTCGGCGATGTCGAAGCTCTTCCGCGAGGAAGACGACGTCAAGACGCTCATCAAGCTGAAGGCGATTTACGAGCTGCTCGAAACGATCACCGACAAGTGCGAAGACGTCGCGAACATCATCGAAGGCATCGTGCTGGAAAACGCCTGACCAAGCCGTCCGAGCCCCCGGCGCGCGGCAGGCCCGCGCGCGGCGGGACACGCGAAAACCGGGACGATACCCTGGCATCGCTCCTCAAGACCGGTCAAAACAACACCAACCGATGCATTCGATTCAACTCGCAATCTGGGCAGTCGCCTTCCTCGTCATAGTCGCGTTCGCGTTCGACTTCATGAACGGTTTTCACGACGCCGCTAATTCCATCGCGACGGTCGTCTCGACCGGCGTGCTGAAGCCGCAGCAGGCGGTCGCATTCGCCGCGGCGTTCAACGTCATCGCGTATTTCATCTTTCACCTGAAGGTCGCCGCCACCGTCGGCAAAGGGACGATCGATCCCGAAATCGTCGATCAATACGTCATTTTCGGTGCGCTCGTCGGCGCGATCGGCTGGAATATCGTCACGTGGATCTACGGCATTCCATCTAGCTCGTCGCACGCGCTGATCGGCGGTCTCGTCGGTGCCGCGCTTGCCAAGTCGGGCTGGAGTTCGCTCAACGTGGACGGGCTGCTGAAGACCGTCTCGTTCATCTTCATCTCGCCGCTGCTCGGCTTCGTGCTCGGCTCGTTCTTCATGCTGCTCGTGTCGTGGCTGTATTTCCGTACGCCGCCTTCGAAGGTCGACCGGCGCTTTCGCCGCTTGCAGCTCGTATCGGCGGGCCTGTATTCGCTCGGTCACGGCGGCAACGATGCGCAGAAGACCATCGGTATCATCTGGATGTTGCTGATCGCGACCGGCTACGCCTCGGCGAGCGCCGACGCGCCGCCCGTATGGGTGATCGGCCTGTGCTATCTGTCGATGGGTCTCGGCACGCTCTTCGGAGGCTGGCGCATCGTGCGCACGATGGGTCAAAAGATCACGAAGCTGAAGCCGGTCGGCGGGTTCTGCGCGGAGACGGGCGGGGCGATCACGCTTTTCGTCGCGTCCTTCCTCGGCATTCCCGTTTCGACGACACATACGATCACCGGCGCGATCGTCGGCGTCGGCGCGACGCAGAAGTTCAGCGCGGTGCGCTGGGGCGTCGCGGGCAACATCGTGTGGGCGTGGATTCTGACCATTCCCGCATCCGCCGCGCTCGCGGCAGCGGGCTGGTGGGTCGGCCACCGCTTCCTTTGATTTCATCCGCCTGCGGGCGCCTTCCGGGCCCGCAGCGCATCAAATGATCGGCGACGAGACTCCGTCCATCGGAATGATCGCGCCCGACACGTAGCTCGCGCGGCGGCTCGCCAAAAAGAGCGCCACGTCGGCGATTTCCTCCGGTTTCGCGTAGCGTCCGAGCGGCACTTTAGCCTGACTGTCGGCGAGCACCTGGTCGCGCGTCACGCCTTGGCGCTTCGCTTCCAGATCGAGCGCTTCCTCGACGCGTTCGGTAAGCGTCGCGCCCGGGTTGATCGCGTTGATGCGAATGCCGAGCTTCGCGTAGTAATGCGCGAGTCCGACGGTGTTGAGCATGAGCGCGG
The DNA here is from genome assembly GCF_001545035.1 of Caballeronia glebae. Lineage (GTDB taxonomy): Bacteria > Pseudomonadota > Gammaproteobacteria > Burkholderiales > Burkholderiaceae > Caballeronia > Caballeronia glebae. Next base: position 117,657 of record NZ_FCOJ02000010.1, on the reverse strand, counting down.
CGTTGGCCGCGCCGCCCGCAATGTGGATGTCCGTCGCGATTTTTCCGCCCATTCCCACGATATTGACGATCGCGCCGGGCTCGGCGGCCGGATTGTTGCGCAGGCGCTCGGCCATGCGTTTCAGCACGACTTGCTGTGGATAGACGTAGGAGAAGTATTTGGCGTCCATCGCCGCTCTGTAGGCTGCGGCGTCGAGCATGTCCGGATCGTAGCGGCGCGCGGCGCCGGCGCTATTGATAAGGATGTCGATGGGTCCGAGCGCGGCGCTCGCTTCCTCGACGACATCCTCGGCGCTGTGCGCTTCATGCAGATCAGCGCGCGCGAGATGGACGTGATGCCCGGCGTTCGCCAGTTGCTCTCGGGCGCGGGCGAGATTCGCGGCGTCGCGCGAGACGATCGCGACCTTCGCGCCTTCGCTCGCGAACGCTTTGGCGCATGCAAATCCGATTCCTTTGCTGCCGCCCGTGATCAGGACGACCTTGCCCGCGAGTCCCAGGTCCATGGTGTTGCGCTCCATCGAAGAATGATCGAAACACGATAGCAGAGACGCGCAGCGCGCGTCAGTTCGTGCCGGTCGCGAAGCGGGCGATGGGATCGTCGTTCTGCACGGGTTGGGGCGCGGCAAGAGAGCCAGTGGAGGCGCGCATGACACGTAAGGGCGGCTCGGCGGGATCGGCGGTGGCCTGCGCGGAGCGTGCCTGCTGACGTGCGGCGTTCGATGTCGGCGGCGGCGGTTCGAAGGCGTCAGCGGCGGCCTGAATCGGATCGGACGATGCGTTGGTCGTCGCGATCCTCGGCGCCGTTGCGCCCGCGGATTGCGCCTGACGCTGCGCCGCACTTAAGGACGGAGGCGGCGGCTCGAAGGCATCCGCATTCGCCGGAGCGGTCGCGGCCTGGCGCGCGTAAGTCGGCGTCGGCGCGGGCGTCGGCGTTGGCACAACTGGCACAGGCACAGGCGACGCCATGTATGTCGGCGCATCGAACGGCGCGGGTGCGGCCTTCGGCGGCGCGACGCGGCGAATGCCGTCGAAACGCTTCGCCCAATAAGGGTTCGTCAGATAGTCGAGTCGCACGGTGCCGCCCGTCGACGGCGCGTTCACGAAGCGCAGCTTGCCGACATAGATGCCTACATGCGAATGCGCCCGCCCAGTCGTATTGAAGAAGATCAGGTCGCCCGGCGCAATCTGCTCCGGTTCGACCGATTCGCCGCGCGAACTCATATCGGCTGTCGTGCGCGGCAAATTGACCGACGCCGCGCGGTCGACGACATACCGCACGAGTCCGCTGCAATCGAAGCCCGCATCGGGCGTGTTGCCGCCCCAGCGGTAAGGCACGCCGACGAGCGACATCGCCTGAATGGAGATTTCCTCGCGCCCGATACTGTGATCGACGAAATTCGGAAAGCCGGGCGGCGCACTGAAAGTACGATTGGCGCTCGTGCTGGCGGCCGGCCTGCGTGCCGCCTGCTGCGGCGCGGTTCCACACGCGGCGAGCAGTACGGTCACGAGAAGCGGCAGCCAGATTCGACGCATTGCGATAGGCGAGCGAAACTCGCCAGGAAGGGCAGTGTGCCGATACTAGCCGCCGCACGCTCGTGCGGCAAGATGTCTTGAGAATTTACATGAAGTTCGTGCCGTAAGTGTTGCGGGCGTGGAACGTAATGACAAAAAGAAACGGCCCGGCGGATCGCTCCGCCGGGCCGTTTATCGCGATGAACGCCGTGCGCTTACAGGATTTCGGAAGCGTAGTCGGCGAGGCGCGAGCGCTCACCGCGCGCGAGCGTCACGTGACCGCTGTGCGTCCAGCCCTTGAAGCGATCGACGACATACGTGAGACCCGAACTGCCTTCGGTGAGGTAAGGCGTGTCGATCTGCGCGATATTGCCGAGGCACACGATCTTCGTGCCGGGGCCGGCGCGCGTGACGAGCGTTTTCATCTGCTTCGGCGTCAGATTCTGCGCCTCGTCGATGATCACGTACTTGTCGACGAACGTGCGTCCGCGCATGAAGTTCATGCTCTTCACCTTCAGGCGCGAACGGATGAGCTCCTGCGTCGCGGCGCGGCCCCATTCTCCAGCGGCGTCGTCGGTCTTCTGCAGGACTTCGAGGTTGTCGTCGAATGCGCCCATCCACGGCTGCATCTTCTCTTCCTCGGTGCCGGGCAGAAAGCCGATGTCCTCGCCGACCGGAACCGTCGCGCGCGTCACGATGATCTCGTTGTAGCGCTTGTCGTCGAGTACTTGCGCGAGACCGGCGGCGAGCGCCATCAGTGTCTTGCCGGTGCCGGCCTGACCCAGCAGCGTGACGAAATCGACTTCCGGGTTCATCAGCAGATTGAGTGCGAAGTTCTGCTCGCGGTTGCGCGCGGTGATGCCCCACACATTGTTCTTGTGATGACCGTAGTCGCGCAGCGTCTGCAGAAGCGCCGTCTTGCCGTTCAGCTCGCGCACGACCGCATGGAACGACGGCTCGCCATTCTGCGGTTCGAGATAGACGAACTCGTTGACGAGCATCGACGGACACAGCGGCCCGGTCACGCGGTAATACGTCGTGCCGGTCTTGGTGTCCTGCCAGCTTTCCATGCCCTTCGCGTGCTTGGTCCAGAAATCCTGCGGCAGCGCGCGCACGCCGGAGTAGAGCAGGTCCTTGTCTTCGAGAACCTGATCGTTGAAGTAGTCCTCTGCGGGCAGGCCGAGCGCATGCGCCTTGATGCGCATGTTGATGTCTTTCGACACCAGCACGACCTGGCGATCCGGGCGCTCCTTCTGCAACGCGCGCACGACGCCGAGAATCTGGTTGTCCGCCTTGCCGACGGGCAAGCCTTCGACCGGCTCGATGTCCGTGAGCGTCGTCTGGAAATAGAGGCGACCGAGCGCGTCGCGATTGCCTTGCGCGGCGAGCGGAATGCCTTCCGTCATGTTGCCGGCGTTCGCGACGAGCGCATCGAGCGTGCGGCTCACCTGACGCGCGTTGCGCGCCACTTCCGACATGCCCTTCTTGTGGTTGTCGAGTTCTTCCAACGTCATCATCGGCAGATAGACGTCGTGTTCCTCGAAGCGAAAGAGCGAGCTCGGATCGTGCATCAGCACGTTGGTGTCGAGCACGAAGAGCTTGCGCAGTTCGGTTTCGGCGGCCGCGCTCTTGCGACGTTTGTTCGGCGCGCGCGCGTCTCGCGCGGCGGGCGGCGCCGATGCCTCGGGCGCGACTGGCGTTTCGGCTCGCGCGGTGCGGGCTTCGACTGCTTCCGGCGTGGCGCGGACGCCCGGCGCCGGCTGCAGGAGCGCTGCGGTCTGTTTGGTTTTTCGGCCGCGCGTAGGCACAGTGCCCGGTGCGGGCGGCGGCACGGCCGCATCGACATGCGGCTCGGCCGGAATCTGGGTCAGCACCTCGCTCGCGATCGAGCGCAGCGTGTGCGCGGCGTTCGTGGCGGGACGCTCGGCGGCGACAGTCTCGACCGCGCCATAGGCGTCGTCGTCGCTCGCCGCGGCTTGTTTTTTCGACTGCTTCGAAGGCCGGGCTTTGGCCTTGTATTCTTCAGCCGGAAGGAGATGGCCGAGCTTGGCCGGGGCAGTAGGCAAAGGCATGGTGTTCCCTCGAAAGGAATCGGGTCTGTATCGTGCGCCGCCTGTCGCATCCTGCTCGTATGCCCTCGAAGCAATACGATCCCGCAGTTTGCGCCCGGAGGCGCGCTTCGTTGTCGAAATCGCCGGTTCGCCTAGGTTTCGATCTGCTCCTTGGAGGTTGCGTGCGACACGTCGCGCGCGAGCCGATGAATCGTGGTTTCTGTGCGACGCCAAATAAAAAAGCCGCCGTTCCGACTACCGGAACCAGCGGCTGACTACAGCTTCAGAGCGCCTTTCCCTTGCCGGCTCCGCATAGCCCGGGTCCATGCCTACCGTACCGACAGGCACACGGCGGCTCGCGCTGGAACAAAGGGAATGGGGAGGGCAGGCGCTCATTGCGAACCAATATAACGTGCCTCAAATCGCTTGTACAGCCTCGACGATCGCCTCTACGTGGCCTGGCACCTTGACGCCGCGAAACTCGCGCCGGAGCACGCCTTTCGCGTCGATGAGGAAGGTCGAGCGCTCCACGCCACGCACTTCCTTGCCATACATTTTCTTCATTTTGATGACATCGAAGATCGAGCAGATGGCTTCGTCGCCGTCCGAAACGAGCGTGTACGGCAGCTCCAGTTTCGCCTTGAAGTTGTCGTGCGATTTCACGCTGTCGCGCGAGATGCCGATCACTTCCGCGCCGGCCGCCCTGAACTGATCGTAGTGGTCGCGGAATTGCAGGCTCTCGGTCGTGCAGCCGGGCGTGTTGTCCTTCGGATAGAAGAAGAGCACGACTTTCGTGCCGCGCAGGCTCGAAAGCGTGAACTCGCCACCCGTCGCGGGTGCGGTGAAGTCGGGAACGGGCTGATCGACTGCGACTGACACGTAGGTTTCTCCGGTTGTTCTGGTTTGTTGTTGAGAAAAGCGAGGCGAACAGGAAGCGGCCACGCGCCGCTTCAGCCCGGCTGGATGATCAGCTCGCCCGCGCGGCCGGCAATCTCGCCCCACGTCACAGGGTACGTGGGCAGCGACGAGCGGTCCAGCACCGCATGGTAATCGCCCATCGTGGCGAAGCTGTGTCCCTGCGCGCGCCAGCCGGCGAGCAGTTGCTCGAATACAGGCGCGAGCTTCTGGCCTTCGAGCTCGGCGTGCAGCGTGAACACCTGATCGTGCGGATTGTTCGCCGTATGACGCAGCATGTGCGCCGCGACATTGCTCTCGTCGACGCCATCGACACCGAGCACTTCGTCGAGCGTCGGCAGCGTGGTGGGCATCTGGATGTGGTTCAGCGTGCGGCCCTCCAGCACGGGAATGTACGGCGTGTGGCCGCGCCCGTCGGACGCGTAACGCATGCCCCACGCGTCGATCTGCTCGAATGCGTAACCGTTCATCTGCCAGCCGGCCGCGCCATGCGTGACGGGCGGCCCGCCGAAGATCTCGATAAAGCGCGCGTGGCTCTGCTGCATCTGCGCGACGGTCCAGTCGCGATCACGCCCGCGCACGTTGTCCTGCCAGTAGACGTGATCCCACGTATGGATGCCGCACTCGAAGCCGGCCTCGTGGATCGCGCGCATCTCCGATACGGCTTCGCGGCCAATGTCCGGCCCCGGCAGCAGCACGCCGTACATGAGCGTCTTCAAGCCGTAGTGCTCGACCACCGACGTGCGCGACACTTTCTTGAGAAAGCCGGGCCGGAAGACACGCCGCAGCGCCCAGCCGGTGTGATCCGGGCCGAGGCTGAAGAGGAACGTCGCGCGAGCGCTGTACTTGTCCAGCAGGCGGCCGAGATTGGGGACGCCTTCGCGCGTGCCGCGCAGCGTATCGACGTCGATTTTCAGAACGATGCGAGCCACGCGCGCGCCTTACGCCTGTTCCACCAGCTTGCGGGCCTCGCCCACGTGGCCACGGTACGCTTCGAAGATCTTGCGCAGCGCGTCGTCCATGGTGGCGTGCGGCGCCCAGCCGAGTTCCTGCATCGTGTTGTCGATCTTCGGGACGCGGTTCTGCACGTCCTGATAGCCGTTGCCGTAGTACGCGCCCGACGACGTCTCGACCAGTTGCACGTTCTTGGCGCTGTCCGAATACTCGGGGATCTCGTTCGCGAGCGCGAGCATCATGTTCGCGAGTTCGCGCACCGAGAAGTTGTTCTTCGGGTTGCCGATGTTGTAGATCTTGCCCGACGCCACGCCGCCCTTGTTCTCGATGATCTTCATCAGCGCGCCGATGCCGTCGTCGATGTCGGTGAACGCGCGCTTCTGCGCGCCGCCGTCGACGAGGCTGATGTTCTCGCCGCGCACGATATGACCGAGGAACTGCGTCACGACGCGCGACGAACCTTCCTTCGGCGTGTAGATCGAGTCGAGGCCCGGGCCGATCCAGTTGAACGGACGGAACAAGGTGAAGTTGAGCCCTTCCATGCCGTAGCCCCAGATCACGCGGTCCATGAGCTGCTTCGAGCACGCGTAGATCCAGCGCGGCTTGTTGATCGGACCGTAGGAGAGCACGGAATTTTCCGGATCGAATTGCTCGTCGGTGCACATGCCGTACACCTCGGAGGTCGACGGAAACACCAGATGCTTGCCGTACTTCACCGCCGAACGCACGATCGGCAGATTCGCTTCGAAGTCGAGTTCGAACACGCGCAGCGGCTGCTTCACGTAAGTGGCCGGCGTCGCGATCGCGACGAGCGGGAGGATCACGTCGCACTTCTTCACGTGATACTCGACCCACTCCTTGTTGATCGTGATGTCGCCTTCGAAGAAATGCATCCGCTCGTGATTCGCGAGGTCGCCCAGGCGATCGGTTTGCATGTCCATCCCGAAGACTTCCCAGTCGGTGGTTTCGAGGATGCGCTTGGACAGGTGATGGCCGATGAAGCCATTGACACCCAGAATCAGAACTTTTTTCATGAATGACGAGAGGATTGAATGATTCGGCCGAATTCGGAAGGATCGACGGTGCGTTCTTCGCCCGACGGTTGCGCGTCGGCGTTGAGGGGCCGGTGACGCAATTCGTGGATGGCGATGACGCGGCCATCGCCGCAGACGCCAAACAGCGCATTATCCGCCACCCTTAGGCCCGGGGGCAAACCCCGCAACTCACCGAGACTTTCGGGAGAAACGCCTGGCGCGCCCGTTTCGGGTACGAGCCGCGCCCGCGCGACGATGAAACGATCCGCGCCGAGATCGGTGAACGCACCCGGATACGGCGGCGCGACCGCGCGAATCAGGTTATAGACGCGCTGCCCGGCCTGCGACCAGTCGATGCGGCCATCTTCCGGCTTGCGTCCGCCGTAATAGCTGCCCGACGCAAGATCGTTCGGCAGATGCGGCGCGTCGCCTGCGAGCAGCGCGGGCAGCACGCGCCAGAGCGTCTGCTCGGCGGCGACGACGGTCTTGTCGAAGACGAGCGCAGCGGTGTCGTCGGGGAGGATGGGCACCGGCGTTTGCGCGAGGATCGCGCCTGCGTCGGGCTTTTCCGCCATTTCATGCAGCGTCGCGCCGGCCTCGGTTTCGCCGTTGATCACGGCCCAGTTCGTGGGCACACGGCCGCGATACTTGGGCAGAAGCGAGCCATGCATGTTGTACGCGCCGCGCCGCGCGAGCGAAAGCAGCGAGACGGGCAGCATGTGGCGGTAATAGAACGAGAAGATGAAGTCCGGCGCGAGCTTTTCCACGGCGTCGTGGAGTTCGGGCGACTTCGGATCGGACGGCGTGATCGTGTCGATGCCATGCTCCGCCGCGACCTGCGCGACGCTGCCGAACCAGATGTTCTCGCTCGCGTTGTCCTCGTGCGTGACGACGAGCGCGACATCGACGCCGCGTGCGAGCAGCACCTGCAGACAGCGCACGCCGACATTGTGATAGGCGAAGACGACTGCACGCGGCTTCATCGGCCGTCTTCCTCGCGCGTGACGGCGACGACTTGCTGCACGGCGTCCTGCAACGGCCTGGCGGCGACCGGCACGCCGTCGCGCTGTTCGAGGATGGTCTGCACGAGATAGCGGGGCCGCGCGCGCACTTGCTGATAGATGCGCCCGATGTACTCGCCGAGCAGCCCGAGCGCGAAGATGATTACGCCGAGCATAAAGAACGTGATGGCGAAGAGGGTGAACACACCCTGGACTTCCGCGCCGAACATGAAACGGCGAATCAACAGCAGCAGGAACAGACCCGCCGAGCCGACCGACAGAATCACGCCGATGAACGACAGCCATTGCAGCGGCACGACCGAAAAGCCCGTAACGAGATCGAAGTTCAGGCGGATGAGGCTGTAGAGCGAATACTTCGATTCGCCCGCGAAACGCTCTTCGTGCGCGACACCGACTTCGATCGGGTTCTGCGCGAAGGTGTACGCGAGCGCGGGAATGAACGTGTTGATCTCGCCGCAGCGATTGATCGTATCGATGATATGGCGGCTGTACGCGCGCAGCATGCAGCCTTGATCTGTCATGCGAATCTTCGTGATGCGCTCGCGCAGACGGTTCATCGCGCGCGATGCCTTCTTGCGCCACAGGCTGTCCTGGCGCTGCTGGCGAATGGTGCCGACGTAGTCGTAACCTTCGCGCATCTTCGCGACGAGCTTGCCGATTTCCTCCGGCGGATTCTGCAGGTCCGCGTCGAGCGTGACGACGATCTCGCCGCGCGACTGCTCGAAGCCCGCGAGAATCGCCATGTGCTGACCGTAGTTGCCGTTGAGCAGAATGACGCGCGTGGTGTCGGGCCGCGCGTGGAACTGCTGCGCGAGCAGCGCGGGCGATTTGTCGCGGCTGCCGTCGTTGATGAAGATCACCTCGTACGACGTGCCGAGCGCATCGAGCGCCGGATAGAGGCGCTGAAAAAGGGCGGCCAGGCCGTCCTGCTCGTTGTACACCGGGATGATCACCGAAAGCTCGGGGGACGTCGCCGGAAAATCGAAATGACTCATGTTGCGCTGATTGTCCTTGATGGTCCGTGTTACCCGTTGTGTCCGAACTGCTCGCAGATCTCGTCGATCGACTCGACGACATGCGTCACGTCTTCGGCGGTCATTCCCGGAAAGAGCGGCAGCGTCACATTCGATGCGCCGTAACGCTCCGCATGCGGGAACATGCCCTCCGTGAAGCCGCGCGCGCGATACAGCGTGAACAGGTGCAGCGCAGGATAGTGCACGCCGCTTCCGATACCGCGTTCCTTCAGTTGCGCCATGAATTCCGCGCGCGAAAGCTTGAGCTTCTCAAGCGGCAGCGCGATCTGAAACATGTGCCAGTTGTGATCCGTGAAGTTCTCGACCGGCAAGCCGATGCCGAGCTTGACCGCCGCGCCGCCTTTGAAGGCATCGAAGTAAAGGCGCGCCAGTTCATGACGCTGCCTCGTGATGCTTTCGACGCGCCGCAGCGAACCGAGTCCGACGCGCGCCGCCACGTCCGTCAGGTTGTATTTGCCGCCGAGCACGTCGCAGTCCATGCCGTCGAAGCCGGTGCGCGTGATGCCCTGCAGCCGGTACTTGCGCGCGAGTTCCGCTTCGTCTTCGTTGTTCATCACGAGCGCGCCGCCTTCGATGGACGTCACGTTCTTGTTCGCGTGAAAACTGAACGACACGATGTCGCCGATCGCGCCGATGCGCTCGCCCTTCCAGGTCGAGCCGAACGCCTGCGCTGCGTCCTCGATCACGCGCAGCTTGTGGGCGCGCGCGATGTCGTAGAGCTTGTCCATGTCGAGGGGCAGGCCCGCCAGATACACAGGCATGAGCGCCTTCGTGCGCGGCGTGATCGCGCGTTCGAGCAGGTTCAGGTCGATGTTGCGCGTGACCGGATCGATATCGACGAACACCGGCGTCGCGCCGACTTCGAGGATCACGTTGGCCGTCGACACCCAGGTCATCGGCGTGGTGATGACTTCGTCGCCGGGGCCGACACCCGCGATGCGCAAGCCGATCTCCATCGTGCAGGTGCCCGAGTTGAACGCGCGCACCGGGCGGCCGCCCACGTAGGCCGACAACTCGGCTTCGAACTGCTGATTCTGCGGTCCGGTCGTGATCCAGCCCGAGCGCAGCACGTCGACGACGCCCTGAATGGTTTCTTCGTCGATTTCGGGCTTCACGAAGGGCAAAAACGGCCGCGTTGATTGAGTCATGGACTATGCGTTTAATAAAGATGAATTGATCCGGCCGCCGCTTCGGTCCGCCAAATAGCCGCGCCTAGCCGCGCGCGAGCACCACGACGCCGATCAGAATGATGCCGATGCCGATGAGCCGCTGCATCGACATCACTTCGCCGAACAGGTACCAAGCCGCGAACGCGTTGACGACGTAGCCGAGCGAGAGCATCGGGTAGGCGATCGACACATCCACGCGCGACAGCCCGACGATCCACACGACGACGCTCAGCACATAACACGCAAGCCCGCCGATGATGGGCCACTGCGTCGCGATTCTGATGCCGACCGGCAGGATATTGGCGGCCGTCATGTCGAAATGGCCCACCGCGTTCACGCCGGCTTTGAGCAGGAGCTGGGCGCATGCGTTCAACGATACGCCGATGACGATGCAAATAAAGGAAATCGGGTTCATCGTGCGTTTTTCAAATGCGGAACAAGGATACTCGGTTCATCGCGAAATGCCGAACGATCGTGCAGCGCAGCATCGCGATTGAGAGGAAAACACGCGCTCACGGCTGCGGCTTCTCCACGATCACGCGGCGCTCGTCGCGAGCGATCACCTGCATTGGCACGTGGCGTGCCACGAGTTCGTCGTAGCGCGACGGCGGCATCAGCGCGAGCGCGTAACGCTTCGAATCCCACAGCCTGACCCATTCGTCGATACTCGGCACCCATTTTTGCGGCTCGGTCTGTACGCCGAAGGTCAGTTCGTCGGCCTCTCCGACCATGATCATCGTATGGCCGAGGTAGAAGGGCATCGTGTGATCGAGCTTGGCGATCGAGTAGAACGGCGTGTCGGGCGGCAGCTTGGCCATCGCGGCCTTCACGGCCGGCACGAGCGGCACGCCCGAGCTTTGCGTGCCGAAGACGTCGTGGCCCGAGCCGGCGATCGTGCCGAGCAGCAACCAGGCCGCGCCCAGTCCGGTCGCGCCCGCCAGCACGCTACGCCGGTTCAGCCAGAGCGCGAATATCGTCACGACGAATGCGACGGCGAGGCCCGCGTACACCCAGATCTGAAACTCGCGATAGAGCGCGTTCGGCGTGTTCGCGCTGCCCGCGCGGCCGAGGAAAATCGCCCCGAACGCCGCGGCGATCAGAAATATCGCGTAGCCGATCAGATGCCTGCGGTATTGCGTCTTGGTCAGCGACGGCAAATAGAGCCCGAGCACGAGCGCGAGCGCCGGCGCGATCGGCAGCACGTACGAAATGAGCTTCGAATGCGACGCGCTGAAAAACACGAAAATGAACGCCGACCAGATCAGCAGCATCGTGACCGGCGCGAAGCCGTTGGGCTGGCGCGGTGCCTTCAGGCCGTGGCGCACGCTCTGAAAGGCGATCGACAGCCACGGCAGAAAGCCGACGATCAGCACCGGTACGAAGTAATAGAACGCGCCGGGGCGGTTCTGCTCGGGCGTCAGATAGCGCTTGAACTGCTGGACGATGAAGAAGAAGTTGAAGAATTCAGGGTTCTTCATCTGCACGAGCGCGAACCAGGGGCCGGTCACGATCAGGAATACGATCAGCCCGCTGCCGATATAGAGCCGCTTCCAGAGCGCCCAGTCGCGCGACACGAGCGAGTACAGGACGAGGACCGCGCCCGGCAGGATCAGGCCGACGAGGCCTTTCGACAGCACGGCCGCGCCCATTCCGGCCCAGCATAGCCACATCCAGAGGCGCACGTCGCGCGTCGGCAGGCCGGGGCGCTGGGCGAGCAAGAGCGCGCAGAGCGTCAATTCCATCCAGAACGACAGGCCCATGTCGAGCGTGTTGAAGTGGCCCATCAGGTTCCAGTACGGGCACGTCGCGAGGATCACCGCGGCGGCGAAGCCCGTCAGCGCGTTGAACACGCGCGTGCCGGTATAGCCGACGAGCAGCACGCCCACGAAGCCCGTGAGCGCCGTGTAGAGCCGCGCCTGCCAGTCGCCGATGCCGAACCACGCGAAGCTGAGAGCGTTCGCCCAGGTTTGCAGCGGCGGCTTCTCGAAGTACTTGTAGCCGTTGTAGCGCGGCGTGATCCAGTCGCCGGTCACGAACATCTCGCGCGCCATTTCGGCGTAACGGCCCTCGTCGCTTGGCACGAGATGACGAAATCCGAGCGGCGCGAACCAGATGATCGCGAGCGCGAGTACGAGAAGAATGAGCGAGAGACGCGTGAGCGGTAGCCGTGTAGGCGTATCGTTCATGAAGTCGACCTGTCCGATGCCGCGATGTGCGGCGCTAATGAAAACCAAATGGGCGATGAATGCGCGCTACGCGGGGATGCAACCCGGCGCAGGCCCCGACACGAATTTTCGACGCGAGTTCGCAGTTTCGGGCACACGCCGCGCACATAGTGGTTGCGATGCCTTCGCGCCGTATCCCGCGCGTACCGCAACGACGGATGCCGGGCGGGAGTGTAGCGCACGGCCGTCCGACGCTCCTCGAATTTGACAATCGGCAAGCACCGGCTCGCTCCGATATCGGACGAGCGGCGCGAGTGTGTCAGCGCTTCCTTAGCGGTTCCTTAGGGCTTCCCTCAGGCTTCGATCAGGAGCGCAACGGCCACGCGCCGGCCTTCAGCCATCAGGATGTTGTAGGTACGGCAGGCCGCGCCGAAATCCATCGTCTCGACGCCGATGCGTTGCTTCGCCAGTTGCGCCGTGAGGCGCGGATGCGGAAAGCGCAGTCGCGAGCCGCTACCGAAAATGACGACTTCCGGGGCCTCCTGAACGAGCGCATCGAAATGCTCGGGCGTGAGCGCCTCGAACGACGACACCGGCCACGGCGTGACGGGCGTGCGCGGCATGACGATCACGCTGCCTTCGTGTCTTTCGAGATTGATCGCCACGAAGCCGTCTCCGTAGCTCGTGATGGTGTTGAGCGCGCTGTTGTTATCCTGGTGCAGTTTCAAAACGATGATCCGGCAAGGGAAAGGGAAGAGACTCGGCGGGCGCGGCGGCGTGAGAAGCGCTCCGCGCGCGCGTTTGCAACGCCACCGGCGCCTGCTCCGGCGCATTCGATTGGTGCATTGCGGAACTGAGCCATAATCAGTAAATTATAACTTTTCGGCTGCCGGGCTTGCTCGTGCGCCGCCCGTTGCGCTCGCGCGCCGCCACAAGCCGCCTTCGACACGCAATCCGGTCCGCATCGCCCATGCCTTACCTGGCGCGGCGTCTAAAATGCATCGTTCGGCGCTCGGAACAGAGCGAGCCGTCCGGGCGAGCCGCCTTCAGGCTTCAACCTCGGTATTTATTGCAACGCCCGCTCGCGGCTCGCGCGCGGGACTGGCTGTCCGGAAGACCGGGCCGCACCTGACCGACATCACAAAAACCAGTCCGCATTCACATCAGACCCAGAGCGCCAGCCGTGAAACCGATTCTCAAATCCAATAAGCTGCAAAACGTCTGCTACGACATTCGCGGGCCCGTGCTCGAACACGCGAAGCGCCTCGAAGAGGAAGGTCATCGCATCATCAAGCTGAATATCGGCAATCTGGCGCCGTTCGGTTTCGAGGCGCCGGACGAGATCATTCAGGACATGATCCGCAACCTGCCGGGTTCGTCGGGCTATTCGGATTCGAAGGGCGTGTTCGCCGCGCGCAAGGCGATCATGCATTACACGCAGCAAAAGGGCGTGACGGGCGTCGAACTGGACGATATCTACATCGGCAATGGCGCGTCGGAACTGATCGTCATGGCGATGCAGGCGCTCCTGAACGACGGCGACGAAGTGCTCCTTCCGGCGCCGGATTATCCGCTGTGGACGGCCGCGGTGAGCCTGTCGTCGGGCACGCCGCGTCACTATATGTGCGACGAGAGCAACGGCTGGATGCCCGATCTCGACGACATCCGCGCGAAAATCACGCCGAATACGAAGGCGCTCGTCGTCATCAACCCGAACAATCCGACGGGCGCGCTGTACTCGGACGACCTGCTGCGCGAACTGATCGCGCTCGCGCGCGAGCACGGCCTGATTATTTTCGCCGATGAGGTCTACGACAAGATCGTCTACGACGGGCAAACGCATACGTCGATGGGCGCGCTGTCCGAAGACGTCATCACGGTCACGTTCAACAGCCTCTCGAAAAGTTACCGTTCGTGCGGTTATCGCGCGGGCTGGATGGCGATTTCCGGGTTGATCGAAGAGAATCGCCGCCGCGCGAAGGACTATCTCGAAGGCCTCGGCATTCTCGCGTCGATGCGCCTGTGCCCGAACGTGCCCGGCCAGTACGCAATCCAGACGGCGCTCGGCGGCTATCAAAGCATCAACGACCTGATCGTGCCGGGCGGGCGTCTCTACAAGCAGCGCGAGCTCGCCTACGACATGCTCACGGCCATTCCCGGCGTGACCTGCGTGAAGCCGCAAGCCGCGCTCTACATGTTCCCGAAGCTCGATCCGAAGATGTATCCGATCCAGGACGACCAGCAGTTCATCACCGACCTGCTGCTCGAAGAGCGCGTGCTGCTCGTGCAGGGCACGGGCTTCAACTGGCCGACGCCGGATCACTTCCGCGTGGTTTTCCTGCCGAACGTCGACGATCTCGCGGATTCGATCAACCGGATCGCGCGCTTCCTCGACGGCTATCGCAAACGACATTCCGCTTAATCTCTCTTTTAAAGACTCGCGCTGCATGGAACCGATCAAAGTAGGACTCTTGGGCTTCGGCACGGTTGGCAGCGGCACCTTCACGGTGCTGCGCCGTAACCAGGAAGAAATCAAACGACGCGCGGGACGCGGCATCGAAATTTCGCGCGTCGCGGTGCGCACGCCGGCGAAGGCGGAAGCCGCGAAGCAGGAAGGCGTCGCGGTGACGGACGACTTCAACGCGGTCGTCGACGATCCTTCCATCGATATCGTGTGCGAAATGATCGGCGGCACGGGCTTCGCGCGCGAGCTGGTGCTGCGCGCGATCGCGAACGGCAAGCATGTCGTGACGGCCAACAAGGCGCTGCTCGCGGTACACGGCACGGAGATTTTCGAGGCCGCGCGCGCAAAGGGCGTGATGGTCGCGTTCGAGGCGGCGGTGGCGGGTGGCATTCCGATCATCAAGGCGCTGCGCGAAGGGCTGACGGCGAACCGCATCGAATACATCGCGGGCATCATCAACGGCACGACGAACTACATTCTTTCGGAGATGCGCGACCGCGGGCTCGACTTCGCGACCGCATTGAAAGCCGCGCAGGAACTGGGTTACGCGGAAGCCGATCCGACCTTCGACATCGAAGGCGTCGATGCCGCGCACAAGGTCACGATCATGAGCGCGATTGCGTTCGGCGTGCCGGTGCAATTCGATCGCGCGTATGTGGAAGGCATCAGCAAGCTGGCGGCCATCGACATTCGCTACGCCGAGGATCTGGGCTATCGCATCAAGCTGCTTGGCATCGCGCGGCGTTCGGAGAAGGGCATCGAGTTGCGCACGCATCCGACGCTCGTTCCGGCCAAGCGCCTGCTCGCGAACGTCGAAGGCGCGATGAACGCGGTCGTCGTGCACGGCGATGCGGTCGGCACGACGCTGTACTACGGCAAGGGCGCGGGCGCGGAGCCGACCGCTTCGGCGGTGGTCGCCGATCTCGTCGACGTGACGCGCCTGCATACTGCCGACTCCGAGCATCGCGTGCCGCATCTGGCGTTCCAGCCGGACAGCCTCTCGAACACGCCGATCCTGCCGATCGACGAAATAACGAGCGGCTACTACCTGCGCCTGCGCGTCGCGGACGTGACCGGCGTGCTCGCGAACATCACGCGCATTCTCGCGGACAAGGGCATCTCCATCGACGCGCTGCTGCAGAAGGAATCGGAAGAAGTCGACGGCGCGAACAAGGGCGAGACCGACATCATCCTCATCACGCACGAGACGGTGGAAAAGAACGTGAACGCGGCGATCGTGCAGATCGAGGCGCTGTCCACGGTCGTCTCGGAAGTGACGAAGTTGCGCATGGAAGCGCTCAACTAAGGGCAAGCACGATGAACTACATTTCGACGCGCGGCGCCGGCACGAACGAGCGCCACACGTTCTCGGACATTCTGCTCGGCGGCCTCGCGAAAGACGGCGGCCTGTATCTGCCGGCGCAATATCCGAAGGTCGGCGCCGATGAACTCGCGCGCTGGCGCACGCTGTCGTACGCGGATCTCGCATTCGAAGTGCTGTCGAAGTTCAGCGACGACATTCCCGCCGACGACCTGCGCTCGCTCACGCGCAAGACCTACACGGCGCAGGTCTACAGCAACGTGCGCCACGAAGAGAGCGCGGTGCAGATCACGCCGCTCAAGACGCTCGGCGAGGAAAACGGCACGACGCTTTCTCTGCTGGAACTGTCGAACGGTCCGACGCTCGCCTTCAAGGACATGGCGATGCAACTGCTCGGCAATCTGTTCGAGTACGCGCTCGCGAAGCACGGCGAAACGCTGAACATTCTCGGCGCGACTTCGGGCGACACCGGCAGCGCCGCCGAATACGCCATGCGCGGCAAGACCGGCGTGCGCGTGTTCATGCTGTCGCCGCACAAGAAGATGAGCGCGTTCCAGACCGCGCAGATGTTCTCGCTGCAGGACCTGAACATCTTCAATCTGGCGGTCGAGGGCAACTTCGACAATTGCCAGGACATCGTCAAGGCCGTATCGAACGATCACGCATACAAGGCGAAGCACAAGATCGGCACGGTCAATTCGATCAACTGGGCGCGCGTCGTCGCGCAGGTCGTGTACTACTTCAAGGGCTATTTCGCCGCGACGCGAAGCAACGGCGAAAGCGTGTCGTTCACGGTGCCGTCGGGCAACTTCGGCAATGTGTGCGCGGGACATATCGCCCGCATGATGGGCCTGCCGATCGATCAGCTCGTGGTCGCGACTAACGAAAACGACGTGCTCGACGAGTTCTTCAAGACCGGCGTGTATCGCGTGCGCGGCGCGGCGGAGACGTATCACACGACCAGTCCGAGCATGGACATCTCGAAGGCCTCGAATTTCGAGCGTTTCGTGCACGACCTGCTCGGCCGTGACCCGGCGCGCGTGCTGCAACTGTTCCGCGACGTGGAGGAGAAGGGCGGCTTCGACCTCGCGGCGAGCGGCGATTTCGCGCGCGTGAAGGAATTCGGCTTCGTGTCGGGCAAGAGCGGCCACGACGACCGCGTGAAGACGATCCGCGACGTGTTCGAGCGCTATCACACGATGATCGACACGCACACCGCCGACGGCGTGAAGGTCGCGCGCGAGAATCTCAAGCCCGGCGTGCCGATGATTATTCTGGAAACGGCGCAACCGATCAAGTTCGGCGAGACGATCCGCGAGGCGCTCAATCGCGAGCCGGAGCGGCCGTCCGCATTCGTGGGACTTGAAAAACTGCCGCAAAAGTTCGATATCGTTCCCGCGGATGCAGGCGTGGTGAAGGCGTTCATCGCCGAGCGCACATAACGCGAAAGGCGCATCCGCCTCGTGCGGATCGCAGCCGGAATGCACGGGGCGCGGCCGCATCGGCCGTGCCCTTTTTTCATGATGCGGCACCAAAACCGCGCCCGGCCGATGTCCCCGCAATCGCCGCTCGCAGGCAAAAGTCCGCCAAAAGCTGTTAAAATCTTAGGTTTTTCGTCGTACCCCATTCAAAAGGACGCGCCGTGCTGTCTACCGCCAATATCACCATGCAATTCGGGCCCAAGCCCCTCTTCGAGAACATCTCGGTCAAGTTCGGCGAAGGCAATCGCTATGGACTGATCGGCGCCAACGGCTGCGGCAAGTCGACCTTCATGAAGATTCTGGGCAGCGATCTGGAGCCGTCGTCGGGCAACGTCATGCTGGAGCCGAACGTGCGCCTCGGCAAGCTGCGCCAGGATCAGTTCGCGTTTGAAGACATGCGCGTGCTCGACGTCGTCATGATGGGCCACACCGAAATGTGGGCCGCGATGACCGAGCGCGACGCGATCTACGCGAACCCCGACGCGACCGACGACGACTACATGCGCGCCGCCGATCTCGAAGCCAAGTTCGCCGAATACGACGGCTACACGGCTGAGGCGCGCGCGGGCGAACTGCTGCTCGGCATCGGCATCGACATCAAGGATCACAACGGCCCGATGAGCAACGTAGCGCCGGGCTGGAAGCTGCGCGTGCTGCTCGCGCAGGCGCTGTTCTCAAAGCCCGACGTGCTGCTGCTCGACGAGCCGACCAACAACCTCGACATCAACTCGATCCGTTGGCTGGAAGACGTGCTCAACCAGTACAACTCGACGATGATCATCATCTCGCACGATCGACACTTCCTGAACCAGGTCTGCACGCACATGGCGGACATGGACTACGGCACGCTGAAGGTCTGGCCGGGCAACTACGACGACTACATGCTCGCGTCGACGCAGGCGCGCGAGCGTCAGCAGGCCGCGAACCAGAAGGCGAAGGATCGCGTGGCCGATCTGCAGGACTTCGTGCGCCGCTTCTCGGCGAACAAGTCGAAGGCGCGTCAGGCGACCAGCCGTCTGAAGATGATCGACAAGATCAAGATCGAGGAATTCAAGCCGTCGTCGCGTCAGAACCCGTTCATTCGCTTCGAGTACGAAAAGAAGCTGCACAACATCGCGGTGGTCGCGGAAGACATCACGAAGAAGTACGACCGGACGATCTTTCAGAACTTCTCGCTGAGCGTGCAACCGGGCGAGCGTATCGCGATCATCGGCGAGAACGGCGCGGGCAAGACCACGCTGCTCAAGTCGCTCAAGGGCGCGCTGGAGCTCGATCACGGCACGGTCAAGTGGGCGGAAAACGCGAACGTCGGCTACATGCCGCAGGACACGTACGAAGAGTTTCCGAAGGACGAGACGCTGACCGACTGGATCGACCAGTACCGCAAGGAAGGCGACGACGAGCAGATGATGCGCGGCACGCTCGGCCGTCTGCTCTTCAATGCGGACGACATCAAGAAAAACGTGAAGGTGCTGTCGGGCGGCGAGAAGGGCCGCATGATCTGGGGCAAGCTGATGCTCGGCCGCCACAACGTGCTGCTGATGGACGAGCCGACGAACCACATGGACATGGAGTCCATCGAATCGCTGCAGATCGCGCTGGACAAGTTCGAAGGCACGCTGATCTTCGTGTCGCACGACCGCGAATTCGTGAGCGGGCTGGCGAACCGGATCATCGAAGTGAAGACCAATGGCACGCTGCGCGACTTCGGCGGGAATTACGAGGATTTCCTGACGAGTCAGGGCATTCAGTAATCACGGTTATCGCCGCTTCGCGCACGCTGTGAAAAAAGCGGCCCGTCTCGAAAGAGCGGGCCGTTTTTCATTGCGCTCAGAGCTTGTCGTTACGGAACCGCATCGCCGTGCCTTCGCGCGTGATGCGCGCCCAGATCGCGCGTTTTTCGTCGTCGTTCAGGAACACCCAGTTGGACACTTCGCCGGCCGTGCGGCCGCAGCCTTTGCAGACTTCGTCGAAGAGCGTGGAGCATACGCCGATGCAGGGACTATCAGGCAGATCGTGAAGATTCGAAGACATTAGGCTAACTCGTGACCGAATCGACGCCGGAAAAAGAGGGCGGCAACGCGGCGTTCAAAATCGTAAAAAAACTCAACGCGCGATACTGTAGCCTATCCGCGCGATCCAGTGATTGCGCTGGTTGTAATCGAGGATGTCCTCGCCGTATCCGTTGAAATAGCTCACGAACAGGTAGCCGCCCCACGCGCTGCCGATCAGCTTCGCGAGCGGATAGGTAAGTTGCGATTCCACGCTGCCGTACCAGTGTTTCGTGCCTTTGCGCAGCGTCGTCGCGAGTTGCCAGCCATCCGGGCTGCCGTACTTCACGAGAAAATCCACGTAGCCGCGATAATTCGCGATGTCCTCGTTGCCGGCCTTCGAAAGGTAGTAATAGAACTTCGGCGAGAGCGTCAGGTGATTGCCGTTGAGATCGCCGAACTCCCACGTCGGGCGCACGAACGCGATATTGATCGCGCGCGATTCGTCGCCGCTCTTGCCGTTCGACTCGTGCCCGATGCCCGCCGAGACGCCCATGCGCGTAAAGAGCGCGCTCTTCCAGCCCGTGTCCTCCACGTAGTAGAACAGTTGCGGCTGAAAGCTGATGTCGCGAAACGGCACAGATTCGGCCGAGAGATTTCATATCGCCGTCTGCGTGTAGCCGAAGTAGAGGTTATCGAGAAAGCCGCGCGAGCGCGGATCGTCGGGCAGATGCAGGCGGTATTTAAAGCTGAACTGGAATTTCGCGAGATTGTCGCCGTTCTTGCCGTCCGCGAAATAGATCGGCTCGAAGGTCGAGAAGCGGCCGGAGAGCAAGGTGTCGGTGCTGGACGTCGGAACGATGGCGGTGTTCGCGGCGGCCGTCGCGCTCGCGAGTTGCGCGGGCGTCGTGGCTTGCGATTCGGTCTTTTCCGCGGCGGCGACCTGAGTCTGGGTGTCGCTCCGATTGATCGTGACGAGCATCGGCGAAGCATCGAAGCCCACTGGATCGATCTTTACCGTGCCGCGCGCCGAATCGGGCCACGGCGCGGAAAAGCGCACGCGGCGATATTGGCCCGGCGCGAGGCGCAAGCGATCCGGCACCTTGGGATCGCGTTGCAGCGCGAGCGGCGCGGGCGGCAGATCGCCGTTGGTCAGGTTCACGGTCAGTTGCTTCGGTACATCGACGGTGAGGGTTTTCGCGTCATCGTCGGTATAGAGGAGCGTCAGTTCGAGCGGTTGCGAGGCGGCGGCTTCTCGCGCCGGCTGCAGCACCGCGACGGTCGCGTGAACCGCTCCGCATGCGCCCATGCCGGCGCAAAGAAGCGTGATCGTGCGAGCGCGGCGGGAAGTTTTCAGTGGAAGCGATCGTGGGCCGTGGGGCATGCAGTTCGTGTCCTGTCGGGGCAGAGGCGGGCGGGCATAGGAAGAGTCTGATAGCACGAGTCGCGCCACGATCTCGAAAATCGGAACGAAATCGGAACGAAATCGGCATGAAATAGATGTCAGCTTGAAAAAAGCGCCTGCCAGAGCATCGCGCCGTTCAGTGCGACGATCACGCCCGCGCACATCCACGCCAGCGCGAGCGGCACGCGCGCGACGCGCCAGCGGCCCATCAGCCCGGCATCGGAGGCGAAGCGCACGAGCGGAATCACGGCGAGCGGCAATTGCAGGCTCAGCCCGACCTGCGTCGCGACCAGGAGCGCGTTGGAGCCGTGCTGGCCGAAGCTCGCGACCGCGACCAGCGCCGGACCGATTGCGAGGCCGCGCGTCAGCAGCGCCCGGGCCCAGCGCGCCATTTTGAGGCGCAGGAAGCCCTCCATCACCGCCTGGCCGGCGAGCGTGCCCGTGACCGTCGCGTTCAGGCCGCAAGCGAGCAGCGCGGCGGCGAACACGACGCCCGCCCAATGACTGCCGACGAGCGGCGCGATCAGACGATGCGCATCGGCGAGATCGTCGACATCGGTGTGCCCGTTCGCGTGGAAGACCGCCGCCGCGACCACCAGCAGCGATGCGTTGACGATGAACGCGAGCCCGAGCGAGCCGAACGTGTCGATGTTCACGCCGTGAAGCGCGCGCCCGATGGTCGCGTCGTCGCGCGGGCTCGCATGTTCCTTGACGAGCGCGGAGTGCAGATAGAGGTTGTGCGGCATCACCGTTGCGCCAAGCACGCCGGCGGCGAGCCAGAGCATGCCCGCATCGCGCAGCAGTTCACGCGACGGCGCGAGCCCGCGCAGCGCGTCGCTGAGAACCGGATGCGTCAGCGCAAGTTCGACCACGAAGCAGAAGCTCACGAAGCAGATCAGCGCCGTTACCGCGCGCTGCAGCGGGCGCTTGCCGCGGCTTTGCAGCGCGAGCATCGCGAAAGCCGCGACCGCCGAAAACAGCACGCCCGCCGTGAGCGAGATGCCGAAGAGCATCTGCAACGCCACCGCGCTGCCGACGACTTCCGCGACATCGCACGCGACGACCGCAATCTCGCACGCGATCCACAGCACGAGCGTCGTGCGCCGGCTGTAGCGCTCGCGGCACAGTTGCGCGAGGTCCCGCCCGGTCACGACACCCACGCGCGATGCGATCCATTGCAGCAGCATGCCCATGAGACTCGCGAGCAGAACGACGAAAAGCAGCGAGTAGCCGTAGCGCGCGCCGCTCGCGAGCGCCGTCGCCCAATTGCCGGGGTCCATGTAGCCGACGGCCACGAGCGCACCCGCGCCGGCGAACGAATACCAGCGTCCGTGCGGGTGCGCAGCGCGCTGCAGATCCTCGCGGCTCGCCGCGGGCGACTGCGCGTCGGATTTCGCGGCAGAAAGCTGGGCGAGCGCGGACGGATTGGTATTCATGCGGGAGGCAGCCTCGAATAGCGATGCAACGGCGGCTTCGTGTCAGTCGTAGCGCGTGCGTTGCCGGTTCGGAAGACGCCGCGGTTCGCGGCGCACGTCGAATTGGCTCGCAACAACTGTTCCGCTGGCTATTCGTCAGGCTCGGACGTCCGGCTCATTCGCGCTCGCCACTCTCGCAGGACTCTACGAAACGACGGCGCAAAGGGATGCAGGCGACCGATCGCGAATGATGACATTGCATCGGGCTTACGCTCGCGTGTCACTTTGGCGAGTGTGGTTTTATCGGGTGCAGCGGCGGCCGATTAGGGGCTAAAATGCGCGCTCTTTCCGGCTGTCCGCAAGCGGCGTGAGGCCGTGGAAAGGCCCGCGTGGCAAGACTGTGGCCGCACGGCGCCAAGGCGTGTACATTTTGCGCGACACGCGGCGCATTAGTTTTTTGTCGCGCTTGCGTTTAATGGTAGTTTTCGGGGTTTTAAGGGAGTCGCGGGTCGATCGGCGATAAGAAAACGCGCCGGGTCCGCGCGGCGCGACGTCGTGACAAGTCGGAACAAGGGAGAATCGAGATGCACGAGAAACTGGCGAGCCGCACGGCCAAGCTGGCGGGCGCCCTGGCATGCGCCGCGATGTTGACTCCGCTCGCGGCATCCGCGAAGGACACGCAGTTGAACGTATACAACTGGTCGGACTATATCGCGAAGGACACGATTCCCAACTTCACCAAGCAGACCGGCATCAAGGTGAAGTACGACAACTACGACAGCGACGACACCCTGCAGGCCAAGCTTCTCACCGGCCGTTCCGGCTATGACATCGTCGTGCCGACGAGCAATTACGCGGGCAAGCAGATCGCCGCGAACATCTTCGCGCCGCTCGACAAGTCGAAGCTGCCCAACCTGAAGTACCTCGATCCCGACCTGATGAAGCTCGTCGAAGGCGCGGACCCGGGCAACAAGTACGTGGTGCCCTGGGCCTACGGCACGACCGGCCTCGGCTACAACGTCGACAAGGCCAGGCAGATTCTCGGCCCGAACGCCGAACTGAACAACTGGGACATCCTCTTCAAGCCCGAGAATATTTCGAAGCTGAAGGCGTGCGGCGTCTCGGTGCTCGACGCGCCGGACCAGATGTTCGCGGCTGCGCTGCACTACATCGGCAAGGATCCGATGAGCACGAACCCGGCCGATTATCGCGAAGCGCTCGCGATGATGAAGAAGATCCGCCCGTACATCACGCAGTTCAACTCGTCGGGTTACATCAACGACATGGTTGGCGGCGACATCTGCTTCACCTACGGCTGGTCGGGCGACGTCGTGATCGCGAAGCACCGCGCCGTCGAGGCGAAGAAGGCGTTCAAGATCGAGTACTACATTCCGAAGGGCGGCGCGCCCGTGTGGTTCGACGTAATGGCGATTCCGAAGGACGCCAAGAATAAGGACGCGGCGCACGAGTGGATCAACTACATCGAGACGCCGCAGGTTCACGCGGCGATCACGAACGCGGTGTACTACCCGAGCGCGAACCTCGAAGCGCGCAAGTACGTGGACAAGGATGTCGCGAACGATCCGGCCGTGTATCCGCCGCCGGACGTCATCAAGACGCTGTTCTTGCTAAAGCCGCTGCCGCCGGAAATCCAGCGCCTGCAGACGCGGCTCTGGACGGAATTCAAGTCCGGTCGATGAAATCCAGAAGCCGGTTATTCTTTTGATCGACGAAGCCCCTGGACCGCCGGGGGCTTTGTTCGTGACACGCATCGCGCGGCGAGGCGCGTCACGAAAGACGCATGGAAGCACGGAGTCGAACAGGCAATCATGAGTGAGCAGTCGAGCGCGTTGAAGGCAGCGCCTAATTCCGGCCGTCGCGAGCCGGGCAGTGCCCCATCGGCCCCGGACACGGACGACAACTTCGTGCAGATCGTCGACGTCGTGAAGAAATTCGGCGAGACGACGGCCGTGCGGGGCGTCAACCTGTCAGTGAAGAAGGGCGAGTTGTTCGCGCTGCTCGGCAGCTCGGGCTGCGGCAAGTCGACCCTTCTGCGCATGCTCGCCGGGCTCGAATCCGTGACCGAAGGGCAAATCCTGATCGACGGAGAAGACCTCGCGAAGATGCCGCCGTACAACCGGCCGACCAACATGATGTTTCAGTCCTACGCGCTCTTTCCGCATATGAGCGTGGAGGCGAACGTCGCCTTCGGGCTGAAACAGGAAGGCGTGAAAGGCGGCGAGTTGAAGGACCGCGTCGGCAACGCGCTCGAACTCGTGCAGATGGCGAAGTTCGCCAAGCGCAAGCCGCATCAGTTGTCGGGCGGCCAGCAGCAGCGCGTCGCGCTCGCGCGCAGCCTCGTGAAGCGCCCGAAACTTCTCTTGCTCGACGAGCCTATGTCCGCGCTCGACAAGCAGATTCGTCAGCGCACGCAGATCGAGCTCGTCAATATTCTCGACACGGTCGGCGTCACCTGCATCATGGTGACGCACGATCAGGAAGAGGCGATGACGATGGCCAATCGCCTCGCCGTGATGAGCGAAGGGCAGATCGTGCAGCTCGGCACGCCGCACGAAGTCTACGAGTATCCGAACACCCGCTTCTCGGCGCAGTTCATCGGCTCGACGAATCTCTTCGATGGCAATGTCGTCGAGGACGAGCCGGATCCCATTTTCATCGAATCGCCGGACCTGCCGGTGCGTCTCTATGTGAGCCACGGCATTACCGGGCCGCTCGGCATGCCGGTAACGATCTCCGTGCGTCCTGAGCGCATCGCACTCACGCGCAAGCCGCCCGAAGGCACGTACAACTGGGGCCGCGGCAAGGTCACGAACATTGCGTATATGGGCGGCTATACGCTCTATCACGTGACGCTCGATTCCGGCAAGGTCGTGGTCGCGAACCTGTCGAGCCTTGCAATCGGCGAAATCGATTCGCCCAGCTTCGACGACGAAGTCTATGTACGCTGGAGCGCGTCGGCGGGCGTCGTGCTGACCGCATGATGATGAACTGGCTCAAACGCATCGGCGTGTCCGGACGCACGCTCGTCATCGGCGGCCCGTATCTGTGGCTGCTGCTGCTGTTCTTCGTGCCGTTCCTGCTCGTCGTGAAGATCAGCTTCTCGGACAGTCAGCTCGGCATTCCGCCGTACACGGATCTCGTGACGATGGAACAGGGCGTGATGCATATCGCGCTCGATTTCGCGCACTACGCGTTCCTCGTGCAGGACAGCCTGTACTTCGCGACCTACATGAACTCGCTGCTGGTCGCGGCGGTGTCGACGCTGCTGTGCCTGCTGATCGGCTATCCGATGGCGTATTACATCGCCCGCTCGAATCCGGCCTCGCGCAACATCCTGATGATGGCCGTGATGCTGCCGTTCTGGACGTCGTTCCTGATTCGCGTGTACGCGTGGATCGGCATTCTCAAGAACAACGGCCTGCTCAACAACTTCCTCATGTCGATCGGCTTGCTGCATTCGCCGATCGAGCTGTATCACACGAACATCGCGGTCTATATCGGCATGGTGTATTCGTATTTGCCGTTTCTCGTGATGCCGCTTTACGCGCATCTCGTGAAGATGGATCTGACCTTGCTCGAAGCGGCCTACGATCTGGGCGCGAAGCCGTGGAAGGCGTTCGTGCAGATCACGTTGCCGCTGTCAAAGAACGGCATCATCGCGGGCTGCCTGCTCGTGTTCATTCCGGCAGTGGGCGAGTACGTGATCCCCGAACTGCTCGGCGGCGCGGACACACTGATGATCGGCCGCGTCATGTGGAACGAGTTCTTCAACAACGCCGACTGGCCGATGGCTTCCGCCGTCACCTGCGCGATGGTCCTGCTGCTGCTCGTGCCGATGGCGCTCTTCCAGCACTTCCAGGCGAATCAACTGGAGGGCAAGCGATGATCAAGGTGAGCCGTCCGTTGCAAATCACCGCGCTCGGCCTCGGGTTTGCGTTTCTGTATATCCCGATCCTGAGTCTCATCGTTTATTCGTTCAACGATTCGCCGCTCGTCACCGTCTGGACCGAGCCGTCGCTCAAGTGGTATCGCGCACTCGTCACCGACGACGAACTCATCAACGCTGCGTGGCTTTCGTTGCGCATCGCGTTTCTGACGGCGTGCGCGTCGGTCGTGATCGGCACGTGGGCGGGTTTCGTGCTCGCGCGCATGGGGCGCTTCAGGGGCTTCACGCTCTACGCGGGCATGATCAACGCGCCGCTCGTGATTCCCGAAGTCATTCAGGGCATTTCGCTGCTGCTGCTGTTCGTCGAAATGGCGAAGCTCATCGGATGGCCGGATCGCGGCTTCTTCACGATCTGGATCGGGCACGTGATGTTGTGCATCTCGTATGTCGCGATCATCGTGGAGTCGCGCGTGCGGGAACTGAATCCGTCGCTGGAGGAAGCCGCGCTCGATCTCGGCGCGACGCCGCTGCGCGTGTTCTTCTCGATCACGCTGCCGCTCATCTCGCAGGCGCTCGTCGCCGGATGGCTGCTGTCGTTCACGCTGTCGATCGACGATCTCGTGCTGTCGGCGTTCCTGTCCGGCCCCGGCTCGACGACATTGCCGCTGGTCGTGTTCTCGCGCGTGCGTCTGGGTCTGAACGCGGAGATGAACGCGCTCGCGACCTTGTTCATCGCGCTCGTGACGGTGGGCGTGATCGCGGCGAATGCGTTCATGCAGCGCAGCGAACGCAGAAGGCTCGCTGAGGTGTTGTAACGCCTGACTCGCTTTGGAATAGGGATGAGACCGCGGCCCCTGAACGGGGCCGCGCGCATTTCAGGCGTTCGCCAGATGCTTCGCGAAGGTCGCCGGATCGGTATTGGTGCCGCACAACAGCACGCCGACGCGCTTGCCGTGCAAGCGCTCGCGCAACGGTCCAAGCAGGGCGGCCGTGGCGGCGGCGCACGCCGGTTCGACGGCGAGCTTCAGTTCGCTGAATAGCTGCAGCATGCCTTGACGCAACGCGCCGTCCGACACGGTGACGATGTCATCGATATGCCGCCGGCACAGCTCATAGCTGTACTGCTCGGTGTGCGGCGCCATCAGCGAATCGGCGATACCGTGCATCGCGCCCATCTTGATCGTGTGATTCGCCTCGAAGCTGCGTTTCATCGCGTCGGACCCTTCCGGCTCCACGCCGTACACATGCAGCGACGGGTTCGCGAGACGCATCGCCGTCGATACGCCCGCGGCCAGGCCGCCGCCGCCGATCGGCAGGATCACCGCGTCGAGATCGGGCGCCTGCGAAGTCCACTCATAACCGAGCGTCGCCGTACCGAGCACCGTGCGATAGCCGTTGAACGGATGGATGAACACGCGTCCTTCTTCCGCTTCGACGCGCCGCACGACATCGAACGCCTCGGCGACATTCTCCGCGAACACGACTTCCGCGCCGAAGCGCCGGCAAAGCGCCACGCGCGCCGGGCTCGCGCTCTTGATGATGACGACCTTCGCGCCCACTTGCATGCGCTGCGCCGCGTAGGCCACGGCCACCGCGTGATTGCCCGCCGAGACGCACGTGACGCCCGCCGAACGTTCGCTGTCGGTGAGCGCGAGGATGTTCGAAAACGCGCCTCGCGCCTTGAACGTGCCGCTCGCCTGAAATAGTTCGAACTTGAACGTGACGGGCGTGCCTTCGAGCGTCGGAAAATCGTGACGCTCGAAGGTTGGCGTGCGCGCGACCCACGGCGTGAGCGCCATGTGCTGCTCGGCGATCTCGTCGAGCGTCGGAATGGGCGTGCCGTCGATCGTATTGTCGGAATGCTGCGTGGCAGTGGACATGGCCTGTTGTTGTTCAGAGAAGGTCAGCGGGGCTGTGCTTCGACGGACATGCTGTGGATGAATTTGCCGAGGAACGCCTCGCACTGGACGAGTTGTTCGAGCGACACGTACTCGTTCGCCTTGTGCGCCTGCTCGATATTGCCCGGCCCGCACACGATGCTCGGCACGCCCGCGTTCGCGAACAAACCGGCTTCGGTGCCGTAGGCGACCTTGTGCTTCTCCTGGTTTTCCGTGAGCGCGCGCACGAGTTGCGTGATCGCGGCCTGTTCGGTGGCGTCGAGGCCGGGCGCGGACGCGAGCTTCGTGAATTCGATTGCCGCGTTGCCGTGTTCCTTCAACATCTTCGGCAGCAGCGTTTCGTGCGCATACGACTCGATGCGTTTGAAAATCCCGTCCGGATCGATGGTCGGCAGATTGCGGAATTCGAACTCGAAATTGCACTCGGCGGGCACGGTGTTGATCGCGTTGCCGCCTTTGATCGTGCTCGTCTGCCCGGTGGTGAAGGGCACGTCGTAGAGTTCGTCGAACGGGCCGTTTGCGCGGAACTCATCGACGAGATCGCGGATGTGGCAGATGAGCCGCGCCGCATACTCGATGGCGTTCAGACCCTTCGGCGTCAGCGACGAGTGCGCAGCGAACCCGCGCACGCAGCAGTGGTACGTGTTGATGCCCTTGTGCGCGATGATCGGGCGCATGGATGTGGGCTCGCCGACAATGCAGCCATCGGGCCTCAGGCCGCGCTTTTGCAGGTCGGCGATCATCAGCGGCGCGCCGGCGCAGCCAACTTCCTCGTCATAGGAAAGCGCGAAGTGGATGGGCTTCGCGAGCTTCGTCGCCTGCATTTTCGGCAGCATGGCGAGCGCCGCGCCGATGAAGCCCTTCATGTCGCACGAGCCCCGGCCGTAGAGCAGGCCGTCGCGCACTTCGGGCTTGAACGGGTCGCTCTGCCAATCCTGGCCGTCGACCGGCACGACATCCGTATGACCCGACAGCACGATGCCGCCGTTGGTCGCGCCGTCGTGCGCCGGGACCGTGGCGAAGAGATTCGCCCACTGGCCGCGCGGATCGTTGGTAATGGTCGCTTCGATACCCGCCTGGCGCAATGCGTCGCGCACGGTTTCGATCAGGCCGAGATTCGGATTACGGCTGACGGTATCGATGGAAACGAGGCGCTCGACCCACGGCAGCGAGATCGGCGATGAAAGACCGGACGAGGAAGATGAAGCTTCGAGATGCGCCGATTCAGCGATCTGTGACATGTTTTAACTCCTGCGGATAGAGTTCGATCATAGCCCAAACGAGGGCTTTCCCGCAGGAGCCGAAATTCCGCAAAGCCTTTACCGCAGTGCAGCAGCAGGCTGTCGCACCGGCGCGCCCAAGGCCCGCAACGTCTCTTTCACGGTCGAAATCCGCACGGCGAGATCGGGGCTGCGCGACTCGATGCGCAGCTTGTCCTGCCCGGCCAGCTTGATGTGCTTGTGCTTCTGCACCATCTGAATGATCTTCATGCCGTCGACAGGCGGGTTCGGAATGAACTGCAGCGAGATGGACTGCTCGCCCGCGTCGATCTTCGAGATGCCGAGCGGCTTCGCGGCGAGTCGCAGCCGATGCGTCTCGACAAGCGCGTGCGCCTGCGGCGGCAACTTGCCGAAGCGGTCGATGAGCTCTTCGAGAATGCCGTCGATCGCATCGCTCGATTCACAGTTCGCAAGCCGCTTGTACAGGGAAAGGCGTTCCTGCACGTCGGCGCAGTAGTCGGCCGGCAGGATCGCGGGCGCGTGCAGATTGATCTCGGTCGTCGCCGCGAGCGGTGCATTCAGATCTGGCTCGCGGCCTTCCCGCAGCGCGCGCACGGCGTCGTTCAGCATGTCGGTATAAAGCTGGAAACCGATCTCTTGAATTTCGCCCGATTGCTTGTCGCCGAGCACTTCGCCGGTGCCGCGAATTTCCAGATCGTGCATCGCGAGATAGAAGCCCGAGCCGAGCTCCTCCATCTGCTGAATGGCTTCGAGCCGGCGCTGCGCCTGCTTCGTCAACGCCTGCGGATCGTGCACGAGCAAATACGCGTATGCCTGATGGTGCGAGCGCCCGACACGCCCGCGCAACTGGTGCAACTGCGCGAGACCGAACTTGTCCGCGCGATGCATGAGGATCGTGTTCGCGCTCGGCACGTCGATGCCGGTCTCGATGATCGTCGTGCACAACAGCACGTTCGCGCGCTGGCCGACGAAATCGCGCATCACGCGCTCCAGTTCGCGCTCGTGCATCTGTCCGTGCGCGACCGCGATGCGCGCCTCGGGCACCAGCGCCTCCAGCATCGCGCGGCGATTCTCGATCGTTTCCACTTCGTTGTGCAGGAAGTACACCTGGCCGCCGCGCTTCAGTTCGCGCAACATCGCCTCGCGGATCACGCCGTCTTCCTCGCGGCGCACGAAGGTCTTGATCGCGAGCCGCTTCTGCGGCGCGGTCGCGATCACGGAGAAATCGCGCAGACCTTCGAGCGCCATGCCGAGCGTGCGCGGAATCGGCGTCGCGGTGAGCGTGAGCACGTCGACTTCCGCGCGCAGGGCCTTGAGCGCTTCCTTCTGCCGCACGCCGAAGCGATGTTCCTCGTCGATGATCACGAGCCCCAGCTGCTTGAACTTCACATCGCTCGACAAGAGCTTGTGCGTGCCGATGACGATATCGACCGAGCCTTCGTTGATCTGCTGAATCGAAGTCGATACTTCCTTGCCGCTCTTGAAGCGCGACAACTCCGCGATGCGCACGGGCCAGTCGGCGAAGCGGTCGGTGAAGGTTTGCGTGTGCTGTTCCGCGAGCAGCGTGGTGGGCGAGAGAATCGCGACCTGCTTGCCCGCCATCACCGCGATAAACGCGGCGCGCAGCGCGACTTCCGTCTTGCCGAAGCCGACATCGCCGCACACGAGGCGGTCCATCGGCTTGCCGCTCGTCATGTCGCCGATGACGGACACGATCGCCGCGGCCTGATCGGGCGTTTCCTCGAAGCCGAAGCTTTCCGCGAACTTGGTGTAGTCGCGCGGTTCGAGCTTGAACGCATAACCTTCGCGCGCGGCGCGGCGCGCGTAGAGGTTGAGCAGTTCGGCGGCCGTATCGCGGATCTGCTGCGCGGCCTTGCGCTTGGCTTTTTCCCACTGACCGGAGCCGAGCGTATGCAACGGCGCGCTGTCCGGGTCCGCGCCGCTATAGCGCGAAATCACGTGCAATTGCGCGACCGGCACGTACAGCTTCGCTTCGTTGTGGTATTCGAGATGCAGGAACTCGGTATCGCCTTCGCCAAGGTCCATCGACACGAGGCCCATGTATCGGCCGATGCCGTGCTGCGCATGCACGACCGGATCGCCGATCTTCAGTTCGGCGAGGTCGCGCACCATCGAATCGACGTTGCTCGCCTGTTCCTGGCGGCGTCGTCCGGCGCGACGCGCGAGCGGTCCGTACAACTCCGTTTCGGTGACGATCGAAAGCTTTTCCGTCGGCAGGGCGAAGCCGTTGGCGAGCGGCGCGATGCCGAGCGTGAACTTGCCGTCGGCAGCCAGCCATTCCTGGAACGTGTCGCGCAACTCGCTGCGCAGGCCGTTGTCGACGAGCAATTGCTGAATCGTCTCGCGACGTCCCGCCGATTCCGCGACGAGCATGACGCGATTTTCCGTCTGCTCCAGATAGTGGCGCAGCGCAAGCAGCGGCTCGTCGGCGTGACGGTCGATCGCGAGTCCGGGCAACGGCACGGACCAGCCGCCTTCGGGCGTGGCGGGGAACTTCAACTGCGCGAAGGGCTTCGCGAACGTGAAGAAATCGTCGTCGGTCAGAAAGAGCCGGCGCGGTTCGAGCAAGGGCCGCTCGCGATCGTGCGAGAGGAAGTCGTAGCGCTGCTTCGTGTCGTGCGTGAAGCGCTTGATCGCGGCATCCATGTCGCCGACGAAAGCGAGCTGCGAGCCTTGCGGCAAGTAATGGAAGAGCGTCGCGGTTTCGTCGAAAAAGAGCGGCAGATAGTATTCGATGCCCGCCGACGGCACGCCGTTGCCCATGTCCTTGTAGATCTGCGAGCGGCTCGGATCGCCCTCGAAGACTTCGCGCCAGCGGCTGCGAAAGGCGGTGCGCGCGGCTTCGTCGAACGGAAACTCGCGGCCCGGCAAAAGCCGCACGTCGCGCACGGGGTAGAGGCTGCGCTGCGTGTCGGGATCGAACGCGCGGATGGAGTCCACCTGATCGTCGAACAGGTCGATGCGATACGGCAGCGCCGAGCCCATCGGGTACAGGTCGATGAGCGAGCCGCGCACGCAATACTCGCCCGGCCGCACGACCTGGCTCACGTGCTCATAGCCCGCGAGCGTCAACTGCGCCTTGAGCTTGGTTTCGTCGAGCCGCTCGCCCTGCGTGAACGAAAACGTGTAAGCCGCGAGAAACGACGCGGGCGGCATGCGATAGAGCGCCGTCGTCGCGGGCACGATGAGAATGTCGCAGCGGCCTTCGCCGAGATCGTGCAGGGTCGCGAGACGTTCCGAGACGAGATCCTGGTGCGGCGAGAACGTGTCGTACGGCAGCGTCTCCCAGTCGGGAAGAAGGCGCACGCGTGCATCGGGCGCGAAGAAGGGGATTTCGGCGGCGAGACGTTGCGCATCGACCGCGCCCGCGGTGACGACCGTCAAGAGCGGCACGCTCTCGCGATACGCCGCGTGATAGCGCGCAATGGCGAGCGCATCGGACGAGCCGCTCGCGCCGTCGAAGACGAAGCGCTGACCCGGTTTCACGAGCGCGATGGGGGAACTGGACTGCGCTTTGGCGGCTTTGGAAGGCATAAGGTGTGCATGGAGCCGTCCGGCAAACGCGGGTTCGGAGAGTCGAACCCAACTGTGCGGGACGTGGTCGCGAAAGACCTATTATAAAATCCGGGCATCGACTTTGACTTTGCCCACTTCATTTGCCCTTTATTTGCCCTCTATTCGCCCGTGACTTCCCGCCTGTTCTCACTGATTCCCTGCGCCGGCACCGGCAGCCGCTCCGGCGCGCCCAGCCCTAAGCAATACCAGACGGTCGCGGGCCGCCCGATGCTCGCGTACACGCTCGCGGCCTTCGACGCGTGCTCCGAATTCTCGCAGACGCTCGTCGTGCTTGCACCGGACGACAATCATTTCGACGCGCGCCGCTTCGCCGGACTACGTTTCGCGGTGGAGCGCTGCGGCGGCGCGTCGCGTCAGGCGTCGGTGTACAACGGGCTTATCGCGCTCGCGAGATTCGGCGCGCGCGACGACGACTGGGTGCTCGTACACGACGCCGCGCGCCCCGGCATCACGCCGGCGCTGATTCGCAAACTTGTCGCGGAACTGCGCGATGATGCCATCGGCGGCATTCTCGCGCTGCCCGTCGCGGATACCTTGAAGCGCGTCGCACCGAACATGCCCGGTTCGCCCGCCGACGATGTACGCATTGCCCGCACCGAGTCGCGCGACGGGCTCTGGCAGGCGCAGACGCCGCAGATGTTCCGGCTCGGCATGCTGCGCGCAGCGATCGAGCGTGCCCGTCACGACGGCCACGACCTGACGGACGAAGCGAGCGCCATAGAATGGCTCGGGCACTCGCCGAAGCTGGTTCAGGGCAGCCTGCGCAACTTCAAGGTCACTTATCCGGAAGATTTCGCGCTCGCGGGCGCAATGCTTTCCGGCAGCGTCTGACTCACACTCAACCAAGGTTTGCATCGATGGATTTCAGAATCGGACAAGGGTACGACGTCCACCAGCTCGTCGAGGGCCGCCCGCTCATCATCGGCGGCGTGACGATTCCCTACGAGCGCGGTCTGCTCGGCCACTCGGACGCCGACGTGCTGCTGCACGCGATCACCGACGCGCTCTTCGGGGCGGCGTCGCTCGGCGATATCGGCCGGCATTTTCCGGACACGGCGACCGAATTCGCCGGCGCGGACAGCCGCGTGTTGCTGCGCGAAGCGTTCAGACGTGTGTCGGAGGCGGGTTTCGCGATCGCTAACGTCGACAGCACGATCATCGCGCAGGCGCCGAAGCTCAGCCCCCATATCGATGCTATGCGCGAAAACATCGCCGCCGATCTCGACCTCTCGGTGGACCGCGTGAACGTGAAGGCCAAGACGAACGAGAAGCTCGGCTATCTCGGGCGCAAGGAAGGTATCGAGGCGCAGGCCGCGGTGCTGCTGCGCCGCACGTCGATCGACGGGTAGAGCGAAGCGCCACGCCGTGAAAGCGTGGCGGGAAGCGTCACTTCCCTTCGGCTTCGATCGTCAGCGCGACGGCGTTGATCACCGCCGCGATGCGGCCGACGTCGCGCAATTGCGTCGTCGACATGCCTTCGGCCACGAGATTCTCGTAGTGCGATTTCACGCAGAAATGGCACTTGCCGACGATCGACGCCGCGAGCGCGTACATCTCGAAGCGCCGTTTGCCGACGCCGCCGTGCGACGCGTATGCGTTCATGCGCAAGCCGGCGGGCTGCGTCTTCAGGTCGGCGTTGTCGGCCATTTCCAGATACGGATACCAGACGTTGTTCATGCCCATCAGCGCGGCGGCTGTGAGCACGGCATTCGTCTCTTCCGGCGACAACACGCCCGCTTCGCGAATGATCGCGACAACTTTCGGCGCTTTCGCGGCATACGCGGCGGCAAGCGCCACGCCGACCGCGTCATTGCCTTCGAGCGACGAGCGCGCGATCGTGCCGTCGACATTCAGGCGGATGTCCTTTGCGTAGTCGGGCACCAGTCCCTTGATCGCAGACAGAAATTCCATCGTTTTCTCCTTTTCGAGTGCGTTAAAAAGCCCGCCGCTCGGCCGAACACATTCGGCGCGATGGCGGGCTTCGCGGCATCCAGGAACGCTTACAGGGTCGAGCCGCCGACAGCGCGGTTGCACGGACACAGTTCATCCGTTTGCAGACCGTCGAGAATACGCAGGACTTCTTCCGGGCTGCGGCCGACGTTCAGGTTGTTGACCGACACGTGCTGAATGACGTTGTCCGGATCGACGATGAAGGTCGCGCGCAGGGCCACGCCGGCTTCCTTGTCGCGCACGCCGAGCTGATCGATCAGTTCGCCTTTCACGTCGCCGAACGCGTAGTGATTCAGCTTGTTCAGGTCTTTATGCTCGCGGCGCCACGCCAGCTTGACGAACTCGTTATCGACGCTGCCGCCGAGCAGAATCGCGTCGCGGTCCTCGAAATCACTCGCCAATTTCGCGAACTCGACGATTTCCGTCGGGCACACGAACGTGAAGTCCTTCGGATAAAAATAAATGATCTTCCACTTGCCCGGGAAGGATTGCTCGGTGATTTCCTCGAAGGCCGACTGACCGTTCTCTTCGGGATGATTGAAACCCGGCTTTGCAGCGGTGACAGTGAACGCTTCGACTTTATCGCCAACGGTCTTCATGCGGAAACTCCTGTGAAATCGTTGAAAGAACAAGCGCCAACCAAATTACTGGATCGCCGTAACGCCCGCATGACACTTTCGTGCCAGGCGCGTTGAGCGTTAACCCGGTTCATCTTAACTTTATTTAAATAATTGATTCGATAGTTTTTAACGAACAAATCGGATAGATTTTCGCGAAGGCGCCGATAGAGCGCACGCTTAGCCGTCGAAACGGACGCCGCCTTTCATGGACGGGAAATCGATGGTCACTTCGAACCCGGGCAGGGGCGTGCGGTTGCGCAGACGCAGCGTGCCGCGCTGCCGGGTGACGAGGCGCTGCACGATCGCCATGCCGAGACCCGTGCCGTTCGCCTGCGTGCGCGCCGTATCGACCCGATAGAACGGGCGCGTGATGAGCGCGACCTGATCGTCGGGAATGCCGCAGCCTTCATCCATCACGGAGAGTTCGACCCTGCCGTGCACGACCCGCGTCTGCAGCGTGATGCGTGCGACGTCGTCGTGTTCGCTGCGGCCGTATTTGCGCGCGTTTTCGAGCAGGTTGCCGACCACGCGCCGCGCATCGGTGGGATCGCCCTCGATGACCGCGCCTTGCGCAAGATCGGTGTGCATGACGACGCCGTCGTCGGCCTGGAAGCGGGCGGCAAGCTCGCCCGCGATCATCGACAGATCCACGGCCTCGGGCATGCGCTGCATTGGCCGCGCATAGTCGAGAAAGCGTCCGATGATCATGTCCATCTGCTCGATGTCGTCGACCATTGCGAGCTTGGTCGCTTCGTCCGACGGACTCATTTCCGTTTCGAGACGCAGGCGCGCGAGCGGGGTGCGCAGATCGTGCGAAATGCCCGCGAGCATCAGCGCGCGGTCGGCTTCGAGCTGTTCGAGATCCTGCACCATCTGGTTGAAGCTTCGATTGGTTTCCGCCGCAACGCCCATGCCGCGTTCGGGCAAAGCCTCCGGCGATTGTCCCGAGCCGACCTTGCGCGCCGCGAGCGCCAGCCGCGCAAACGGCCGGTTCACAAGACTCGTGATGAACGCCGCGCCGAAGAGCGACAGCGCGAGCGCGAACACGCCCCAGCCGGCCCATTGCAGGCCGGTGACGGTGTCGAGCTGATCGCGATCGAGCGCGACCCAGTAATCGTCGTCGTCGATCTTGAAGCTGATCCAGACGCCGGGAATATCGTTCACCGACTGCGCGATGATCGTCTCGTTGCCGAGCCGCCCGCGCACGTCGCGCTCGATCAGCCGGTTGAGCGATTCATCGGGCTGCAGCTTGTACTTGTCGCTGGTCTCGCGCGGATACACGCGCACACCCTCGTTGCTCTCCAGATCCTGAAGCAGCGCGCGGCGCAGATCGGGGTCGGAATAGAGCAGGGCGGTGCGCGTGAGCTTGACCACGGCGACGAGCTGAAGCGCCACGCGCTGCGCGCGCGGTTCGCGCTCGATCACGCGAAAGCTCTGGAACCACGCCGTGAGACTGACTGCGATGAGCAGTGCGATCAGCGCGAAGGTTCGCCAGAACAGGCCGCCGAACGCGAGCGCCAGTAGCCGCCTGTCGATGCGCATGAGTCTGTCGGGTTCAGCTCGGTGAAGTGGGGAAAGCGTGACGAAACTCGCTTAAAGATCGATCAGGCCGCGCCGTCGGGGATGAAGACATAGCCGAGGCCCCACACGGTCTGGATGAAACGCGGACTGCCGGGATCGGGCTCGATCAGCTTGCGCAGGCGCGAGATCTGCACGTCGAGGCTGCGGTCGAACACTTCGTATTCACGGCCGCGCGCGAGCTCCATCAGCTTCTCGCGCGAAAGCGGCTGACGCGGATGGCGCGCGAACACCTTGAGCACCGAAAACTCGCCGGTCGTCAGCGGAATTTCCTGGCTGTTCTTCGTGAGCGTGCGCGTCGCGAGATTCAGTGCGAACTCGCCGAACTCGAATACTTCGGTGGTTTCGGACGGCGCACCCGGCAATTCGGACGGCGTCTGACGACGCAGCACCGCGTGAATGCGCGCGACGAGTTCGCGCGGATTGAAAGGCTTCGGCAGATAGTCGTCCGCGCCCATTTCAAGACCGACGATGCGATCGACGTCCTCGCCCTTCGCGGTGAGCATGATGATAGGCGTGCGGTCGTTGCTGCCGCGCAGACGCCGGCAGATGGAAAGACCGTCTTCGCCGGGAAGCATCAGATCGAGGACGAGCAGATCGAAACGCTCGCGCACCCAGAGCTTGTTCATGGACGGCGCGTTTTCCGCAACGTACACGTTGAAGCCCTGTTCGCCGAGGTAACGCCGCAGCAGATCGCGCAGGCGCGGATCGTCGTCGACAACGAGAATTTTTGAAGGGTTCTTGGTTTCCATGGCGGCATCTTAGCGCGTTTGTTCAAGCACCGAGTTTGTAACAAAAGCGAGTGTAACAGTTCGTTACAAAATTTACGGGACCTGTGGCACGGCCTAAGATTTTGGTGCGTACACTGCTTTACCTAAGCCCGCCATTCGGTAGATACTCCATTAGACCAGCGCGTCGTGCGCCCGACCAAGCCACGGATAAACGTGCGCGAAAAGACTGAGGCTGTCCGGTTGTCGAGCAACGAAGGGAACAACATGAAGGGAGCGCGGCAGCGCGGACCCGTGCGCACCGAGCGCATTCTCAGAAATACACTTCTTGCCAGTGCGCTTTACGCAGTACTGAGCACGCCTCACGCCTATGCGCAGTCGACGGGCTTCACGAGTTCCCCGAATCGTTTCGATGGCCGCATGATTCGCGCGCAGCAGCGCGTGAGCAAAGGTTCGGCCTCTTCCAGCCACGATCACGATCCGAAAGCGCCGGCCATGCAACCCATCCAGCAAGTCGACCAGACTCCGCCCGCGCGTCCGCCACGCCACACGGTGATGACCGCCGACGAGCGGCGTCTCTTGCGCCAGCACATCGAAGAAGCGGTGCGCGATCTCTATAAGCGGTAAGCCACGCGTTTTCGCGATGAACCGACGTCAATTCCTCTCGATTGCCGGTGCGTTCGCGGGATGCGCGGGCAGTATCAGCGATGCGT
This sequence comes from Caballeronia glebae, assembly GCF_001545035.1. Taxonomy (GTDB): domain Bacteria; phylum Pseudomonadota; class Gammaproteobacteria; order Burkholderiales; family Burkholderiaceae; genus Caballeronia; species Caballeronia glebae. The sequence continues at coordinate 79,493 of NZ_FCOJ02000010.1, read as the reverse complement.
GCGCCATCGCACATTCCGATACTTCGTCTTCCATTCGCTCGCTCGTGCTCGTCGATCTCGAAGGCGGCAACGATGCGCTCAACACGGTTATCCCGATCGCCGACGCGCGCTATCGCGTGTTGCGGCCGCACCTCGCGATATCGAGAGATCGCGCGTTGATGCTCGATGAACGCACGGCTCTACATCCGTCGCTGCTGCCGCTGATGAGCGCGTGGCGCGCGCGCGATCTGGCGATCGTGCAGGGCGTCGGTTACGACGCACCCAACCGCTCGCATTTCCGCTCGCGCCAGATCTGGGACACTGCGTCGCATGCCGATGAATATCGCGCCGATGGATGGCTCGATCGCGTGAACGAATTCCATGCGTCAAGCGTGACGGTAAGTCGCATCACGTTGCATGGTTTCGACACGCACGAGAATCAGTTGGATCGGCATGCGGCGCGTCTTGCCGGTCTCGCTTCGCAACTCGCATCGCTGCGGGCGTCGTTGATCGCGTCCGGCGCATGGAGCCGCACGCTCGTGATGACGCGTTCGGAATTCGGACGCACCGCGCGGGAAAATGCGGCCGGCGGCACGGACCACGGCGCGGCCGCGGCGCATTTCATGATGGGCGGACGCGTGCGCGGCGGACTTTTCGGCATGCCGCCGCAACTCGATCGACTCGATGCGGACGGCGGCTTGCCGGTCGGCGTCGACTTCAGAAGGCTCTATGCGACCGTGCTCGACGCATGCGGTCAGGTCGATTCCTCATCGATCCTCGGCGCGCGCTTCGAGCCGCTGCGGATTCTTCGCGTCTAACGCGTCTTCCACGTGATCCACAGCTTGCGGATCGGCGTGAGCGCGATGCGTTGATGCAGCACCTGAAAGTTTTCCCGCTCGATCTCGTCGAAGAGCGCGAGCGACAGCGCGGCCTGCGCGCGCAGCACGCGTTGCGTCGCGCGTTCCGAAGCGGGAATCGCGGCCAATGCATCGTCGAGCGCTTGCCGGGCGCGTCCGGTCTGAAAGCGCATGAGATCCACGAACGCATCGCCGTATTTGCGATTGATGATGTCGGCGGCCGTCACGCTGAAGCGCTGCAACTCGTCGATGGGAATATAGATGCGGCCATTGCGCGCATCGTCGCCGACGTCCTGAACGCGTTCGGCGAGCAACAACGCCGACCCGAGCGGCGCGGCCCACACCGCGGCCTGCTGCGGATCGCGTGCGCTCGCGCGTGCCAGCGCCGTCGCGAATGCGCCGCCCGTCTGATCGAGATAGCGCCGGAAGCCGGGCCAGTCGAGATAGCGCGCCTGATCGAGATCCATGCCGAAACCGTCGACGACGGCAGCGAGCGACGCGCGCCCGGCATCGTCCAGAACCGGGTGCGCGGCGTCTCCCGCGTGCGCCTGCAACGCCTTCGTGACGGGATGCGTGGGCTCGCCGCCATCGAGCCGGCCGAGTTCGGTCTGCCACCATACGTGCTTGGTGCGGCCGATGGTCGGATCGCTGGTTTCCTTCACGGTCTCTTCGAGCTCGCGATAGAGGGCGTAGAGCGCGGTCAGAAGCGGCTGACTCGCCGCCGGCGCGCGGCGCAGCGCGTAGTACGTGCCGGAACCTTCAGGGGCGGCCTTTTGCTGGCAGTAATCGTCGAAATTCACGAACGGGGCTTGTGGGAGTTCGAGGGAGGCGTCGCGCTTTTCTTGTCTTGCGGTTCGCCACGCGGGCGGACCGGCGCGCGGGCGCCCATTTTATCCGGCGAGGCGCGGCTTCGCTGCCGGCAGCCTCGCGGCAAGATTGTGCGCCGAACCACCGACGCTGTTGTTCGCGCGCGCAACACTGCGGCAATCGACTCCATCGGCGGCTGAAGCCGGAGGCATTCATGGCCTTGAGCAAATCCGAGAATCGGCAATTCGGCGACAAATTTTTGCCGCGCCTCGTGAGAAGCGTGGCGACGGATTTCGGCTTCGACTTTCGCGTATGCCCGCGTCAGATGCACGTCTCGCCGACGGCAGGTCTGCACATCACCGCGAATCGTCGCAGCGACGCCAGGCTCATCTATCCGCTCAACGTCTTCGTGATCTGGCAGCCGACCTGCGTGCGGCGGTTCCTGTCGCACGTCGACCGGCCGATCGCCGCCGTCCGCGCGAGCGATCAGATGCCTGACGCGATCAGGCACGCGATGGAACGGGCGGGCATAGACTTCGATGGCCGCTCGCAGGCGAAAGGCGAGGTGATGACGGTCGAGTTGGGCGATATCAGCATTTAACCGGCCAAGCCGAAAGCCACAAAAACAAAAACCCCTTTGCCGATGAAAGGGGTTTTGTGTGGTGCGAGGAAGGGGACTCGAACCCCTACACCCTTGCGGGCGTCAGGACCTAAACCTGGTGCGTCTACCAATTCCGCCATCCTCGCAGCACGGCAGGCGCTCTGGGCTGTTGCGGGCGATGACCCGCGCCCGGCGATGCCGCCGTGTCAGGCACCGGTCCACTGTGCCAAGCCGGAGATTCTAACCGATTCATCTGCCGATGTCTGTGAAATCGCGTCGCCGCTTCTTGCGCAGCGAGCGAGCGCGCGATAGGCCCACATGCACAACGATCCCGGGCATACGCGCCCGAAGATTGCGGCTTGCAGATCGGCTGCCTACAATCCCGGTCAACCTTCCGCTTCAGCATCGACATTCCCGCTCATGACTCGCAACGCGCGCAATCGCTTCGTCGCATGGCTCGGCATCGCCGCCATGTGGCTTGCCATTGTCGCGCCGGTCATCAGCCAGACGCTTGCCGCGCGCAACGTCGCGGGTCCCCGGGCGGTGCTCTGCGCGGTCGATACATCAGCCACGGACGCGCACGAAGCGCATCACGCCGGCGCGCAAACCGCACCGCACGACGCCGCGAGTCATTTCGACGCCTGCGCGTACTGCGGACTGCTCGCGCACGATCTGCCGATCGCCCCGCGCGTCGAGCATGATGTCGCGCCGATCGAGCGCGTCGCGCGCGTGCCGGCATTCGCGAACGTCGATCGCGTCGCGTCCAAGTCCTTCAACGCCGCGAGCCCGCGCGCGCCTCCCTTTCTTTCCTGAAGCTGTCTTTCGTCCGGTCGCCCCGATGTTCGTCGCGCACATGAGCGCGAAGAACGCGCGCGATCGCTCGTCAGCACATCGTTTCACCGAATCGCGCCATGCCGGAGCGGCGGTCCATCGCACGCCCGGGAATACGGCCACGACCCTGACGGTACGTTAGAGCGGCGGCACATCCACGAATGCGCCGTCGAGCCGACGAAGCGCACGGAACCGAGTGTCGGCATCCCCGACGCGCTTTCACCGAAACACATTCAACGAGAATCGCCATGCTTGCACCCAATCCGAACGCGGCGCCAGCGACGTCGAGCGCGGAAGTCATCGCGCATCGCCGCACGCTGTGGCGCTGGCATTTCTATGCGGGACTCTTCGTGATGCCCCTGCTGGTCGTGCTCGCGATCACCGGCACGCTCTACTGTTTCCAGCCGCAGATCGAGCCGCTGATGTATCGCGACAGGATGGTCGTCGCCGACACGCACGGCCCGCAGTTGTTACGCGAGACGCTGCTCGCAAAGGCCGCTGCAAGCGAACCGCGCGGCGCCGTGCCGACGCTCGCGCAGATCGAAACCGATCGCGCGCGCAGCGCCGAATTCGTCTTTCGCCTGCCTTCGGGCGAAAGCGAAAGCGTGTACGTGAACCCATACGACGGCGCGGTGCTCGGCACGCTTTCCGTCGAACATCGATTGATGAAGCAAATACGCAATCTCCATCGCGGCTTGATGCTCGGCAAGACCGGCGAACTTCTGATGGAGCTCGCCGGATGCTGGACGCTCGTGATGATCGGCACGGGCGTCGCGCTGTGGTGGCCCGGCCGATCGAACGTGAGAAAGGGCGGCGTGTGGCTGCCGCGTCTTTCGCTGCAAGGGCGCGCGTGGTGGCGCGATCTGCATGCGGTGGGCGGCATCTGGATTGCGCTCGGCGCGCTCTTTTTCGTGCTCTCCGGACTGCCGTGGTCGGGATCGTGGGGCAAGGAGTTCAAGGCGCTCGCGACTTCGGCATCGCTCGGTTATCCGAAGGGCGCGTGGGGCGAGGCGCATGTGCATTCAACCGCGCCCGCCGCGGCATCCCACGAACCGAAACAGGCCGACGAACACGCGATGCACGGCATGCAGATGAAGATGGACGATCTGCCGCTGCATCAGACGCCGTGGGCCGTCGGCGCGACGACCGTGCCGGATGGCGAGATTGCGTCGCCATCGGCCGCGCGCGTGTCGATCGACGACGTGGTCGCGCTCGCCGCGAAAAACGGTATCGCCGATGACTACGGCATCGCGCTTCCGATGAAGCCCACGGGCGTCTACACGGTCTCGTATTTCCCCGCCGATCCGCGCGCCGAACGCACGTTGCACATCGATCAGTACAGCGGCCGCGTGCTGTCCGACATCGATTACGCGAGCTACGGACGCGTCGCGAAATGGATCTCGTACGGCACATCGCTGCACATGGGGCGCTACTTCGGGCTTGCGAACCAGATCGTTTGCTCGGCGATTTCGCTCGGGCTCGCTGCGTTGTCCGTGACGGGTTTCATCATGTGGATGAAGCGCCGGCCCGCGCGCGAACTCGGCGCGCCGGTGCGGCCGGCGAAGCGCCCGCCGATGCGCGCATGGCGCGGCAGCCTGACCTTGCTCGGCATGATTTTCCCGCTGATGGGCGCGACGATGCTCGCCGTCTGGTGCTTCGACCGCCTCGCGTTCGCAGCAAGGCGCGCGGCGGCCTGACGAGTCCGCGCGGCTCTTTCGGGTTTATTTGGACCCGAACTTCAGCCGCGTGAGCTGCTCGGCTTCGTTGGCGAGCAGCCGCGCCGCATCGCGGATCGCCGTGTCGAGCGTGATCGGCCCGGGAGCCGGCGAGAAGCAGCCGCTGAAGAATTCGGAGAGTCGCGGCAGCGCGGCCGAATCCACCGCGCCCGACAGCAGCGACGCCGGCACTCCGTGATCGCGCGCGTGCTTGCAGGCGATGAACGGCGCCTTGCCGTGCAGCGTCTGCACGTCGGAGCGGCCTTCGCCCGTGATGAGCCAGTTCGCGCCTTCGAGCGCGGCATCAAGCCCGATTTCGCGCGCCACCACTTCCGCGCCCGTCTCGAAGCGCGCGCCGAGCATGTGCAGCGCGAAGCCGAGTCCGCCCGCCGCGCCCGCGCCGGGTTCATCGCGTTTCGTGACGCCCATCGCGGGTTCGAGCACATCGGCGAAATGGGCGAGGGCGGCGTCGATCGTCGCCACTTGCTCGGGCGTCACGCCTTTCTGCGGCCCGAAGATGGCAGTCGCGCCGTGATCGCCTGTGAGCGGATTGTCGACATCGGACATGCCGACGAACTCCGCGTCCTTCACGCGCGGATCGAGCCCCGAAGCGTCGATGCGCGCGACCTGCGCGAGCGCCGACGGCACCGGTTCGAGTTCCGTGCCGGCCGCGTCGAAGAGTCTCAGTCCGAGGCCGACGAGCAGGCCCGCGCCGCCGTCGTTCGTGCTGCTGCCGCCGAGCGCGACGTAGAACTTGCGCGCGCCTGAATCGAGCAGCGCGCGGATCGCCTCGCCCATGCCGAGCGTGCTGCGCTCGCTGACGGGCACGGCCATGCCGTCGGGATCGGTGATGCCGACGACTTCCGCCGTCTCGATGATCGCGCCGCCGTCGTCGAGCAGGCCCGTGGCGGCGTCGCGGCGCGCTGCGGCCGCTCCGCGCACGTTGAGCATGCGGCGCTCGCCACCCGCCGAGAGCATTGCGTCGAGCGTGCCTTCGCCGCCGTCGGCCATCGGGCGGATACGGATGTCGGCATCCGGCCGCGCGCGCCTGATGCCTTCCGCGATGGCGTTCGCGACGCCTTCCGCGGAAAGCGAGCCCTTGAACGAATCGGGAGCGATGACAATTACGGGAGCAGAAGACGTGGCGTTCGGCATGGTGTCTCGAATGTTCTGGTGTGGAAGGAACGATTGAAAAGCCGCGGCGAGGCCTTATGTATGCCTTTGTTGCATGCCCTTCATGCCCTGCGGCAATGGAACGCGCGCCGGGCCGCTTCGCCGCTTGAATCGTGCGCCGGCAAGCTTATCAGCGCGGCGCGCGCCGCAAAATAGCGGCGTGCCGATAGCGGGAATTCTGCGCGGCCGAGCGGGTCGGGAAAAGGCGGATTTACGCCGAAATCCGCCCGGAAAAATGGCCGTTTCCGAGGCAAAGCAAGGCGAAACACTCTGTTCATCGATTCGTCGGAAGGGCCGGCCGGAATTGTTTGCTAAAATGCTTGGCTCTGTTGACTGACACCGTGTCGGGCGACGTTCCGGCACTCCCGCGAGACGCTTTTTGCGCGTCTTCCGGCGCCCGCGTCGATTTCGGCCGGCTCACGCAGAGGCCGTATCCGGACCCGCGCCTTTAGAACCGCGGAAGAACCGAACACCGAATTTTACGATTTACTTTAGGACGAATTCAGCCATGGCTAACGTAGTTGAGAACCTCGGCAAGCTCGAACGCCGCGTGACGATTTCCCTGCCGAAAGACTCGGTGCAGAAGGAAGTGGATTCGCGCATCCGCCAGTTGGCCAAGACCGTGCGCATGCCGGGTTTCCGCCCGGGCAAGGTGCCGCTCAAGATGGTGACGCAGCAGTACGGCGGCCAGGTCGAGGCCGAAGTGCTGAGCGACAAGGTCGGCAAGGAATTCTTCGACGTCACGCGCGCCGAGAACCTGCGCGTGGCGGGCCAGCCGAGCTTCGCGCCGAAGTCGGAAACCCCGGCCGAGGACTACGCCTTCGACGCGACCTTCGAGGTCTACCCCGAAGTGCAACTCGGCGACGTGGCGAACGCTGAAATCGAACGCACGGTCACGACCATCTCCGAAGCCGAAGTCGATCGCACGCTCGACATCCTGCGCAAGCAGCGCGTGCATTTCCACGCACGCGGCGAATCCGGCGAGCACGGCGACGGCGGCGCGGACACGGCAGCCAAGGAAGGCGACCGCGTGACGCTCGATTTCGTCGGCAAGATCGACGATGTCGCGTTTGAAGGCGGCAGCGCGCAGGATTTCGCGTTCGTGCTGGGCGAAGGCCGCATGCTGCCCGAATTCGAGCAAGCCGCGACGGGCCTGAAGGCCGGCGAAGAGCGCACGTTCGATCTGAAATTCCCCGATGACTACCACGGCAAGGACGTGGCGGGCAAGACGGCGCAGTTCACGATCACGCTGAAGAAGATCGAGTGGCCGCATCTGCCGGAAATCGATGCGGAATTCGCGAAGTCGCTCGGCATCGAAGACGGCGATCTCACGAAGATGCGCACCGAGATCAAGGACAATCTGGAACGTGAAGCGAAGCGCCGCACGCAGCAGATCGTGAAGAACCAGGTCATGGACGCGCTCCTGAAAATCTCCGAACTGGACGTGCCGAAGGCGCTGATCGAACAGGATCAGCAGCGCCTCGTCGAAATGGCTCGTCAGGATCTGCAGCAGCGCGGCGTGCCGAACGCCGCCGACGCACCGATCCCGGCCGAAATGTTCGCCGAGCAGGCAGAGCGCCGCGTGAAGCTGGGCCTCGTGCTGGCCGAACTCGTGAAGGCCAACGAACTGCAGGCGAAGCCCGAGCAGATTCGCGCTGAAGTGGACGAATTCGCCAAAAGCTACGAAGACCCGAAGGAAGTCGTCCGCTGGTATTATTCGAACCAGCAACGCCTCGCCGAGATGGAAGCGTACGTCGTCGAAAGCAACGTCGTCGATTTCGTCCTGGGCAAGGCCAAGGTGACCGACAAGGAAGTCAGCTTCGAAGAACTGGCCAGCGCAACGGCGCAAGCCTGACGCGTTAGGCAAGGGGCGTGCGGAGTCGTCGGATTGACGGCTCGCACGCCTTTTTTGCATTAAAGTTTGGGCGTTTGCATGCCGTTCTAATGGATGTTCCTTTGTCGTTCAGTACCCTTATTCCGAACAAGGAAATTGCATGACCTTTCGCGCTGAATTGCTCGATACGTTGGCGTCCCACGCATCGCGGGACTTCGAAGCCCAGGCGCTCGGCCTCGTTCCGATGGTCGTGGAAACGAGCGGCCGCGGCGAGCGAGCCTATGACATTTACTCGCGCCTCCTCAAGGAGCGCGTGGTGTTTCTTGTCGGTGAAGTGAACGACCAGTCGGCGAATCTCGTCGTCGCCCAGTTGTTGTTCCTCGAAAGCGAGAATCCGGACAAGGACATCAGCCTGTACATCAACAGTCCTGGCGGCTCGGTCTCGGCCGGCATGGCGATCTACGACACCATGCAGTTCGTGAAGCCCGATGTCTCCACGCTCTGCATGGGACTCGCCGCAAGCATGGGCGCGTTCCTGCTGGCGGCCGGCGCGAAGGGCAAGCGCGTCGCGCTGCCGAACGCGCGCGTGATGATTCACCAGCCGCTCGGCGGCGCGCGCGGTCAGGCATCGGATATCGAGATCCAGGCGCGGGAAATCCTGTACCTGAAGGAACGTCTGAACCAGTTGCTGTCGCATCACACCGGTCAGCCGGTCGAGCGCATCGCGCGCGACACCGATCGCGACAACTTCATGTCGGGCGACGATGCGCAGGCTTACGGCCTCGTCGACCAGGTGCTTCACAAGCGTCCCTAAAGGCGTTCGGAGCGGCGCCGCCGCGCCGGCGCTCGCAGACGAGCCGGCCAAGAGTGCGAAGTCGCGCCTGCGGCGCAACGCCAAAACGCGCTTCATTTGTCCTCGCGGGTGCGAATCTGCGTGGGCGAATCGAAGGGCGTATCATGTAACAAGAGTGTCCGGAGGCTTACACATTTATGGCGGACAAAAAAGGTTCCAGTAGCGAAAAGCTGCTGTACTGCTCGTTCTGCGGCAAAAGCCAGCATGAGGTGAAAAAACTCATCGCTGGGCCGTCGGTATTCATCTGCGATGAATGCATAGACCTGTGCAACGAGATCATTCGCGACGAGGCAGCAGGTGCCGCGGAGGAGGCCGGACTGAGCAAGTCCGACCTGCCGAGCCCGCAGGAAATCAGCGATCTCCTCAATCAGTACGTGATCGGCCAGGAACGCGCGAAGAAGATCCTCGCGGTGGCCGTGTACAACCATTACAAACGGCTCAAGCATCTCGACAAGAAGGACGAAATCGAGCTGTCGAAGAGCAACATTCTCTTGATCGGGCCGACCGGCTCGGGCAAGACGCTGCTCGCGCAGACGCTCGCGCGCATGCTGAATGTGCCGTTCGTGATCGCGGATGCAACGACACTGACCGAAGCCGGCTATGTCGGCGAGGACGTCGAGAACATCATTCAGAAGCTGCTGCAGAATTGCAATTACGAAGTCGACAAGGCGCAGCGCGGAATCGTGTACATCGACGAGATCGACAAGATCAGCCGCAAGTCTGACAACCCGTCCATCACGCGCGACGTGTCGGGCGAGGGCGTGCAGCAGGCGTTGCTGAAGCTGATCGAAGGCACGATGGCGTCGGTGCCGCCGCAAGGCGGACGCAAGCACCCGAATCAGGATTTCATCCAGGTCGACACGACCAACATCCTGTTCGTCTGCGGCGGCGCGTTCGACGGACTGGAGAAGGTCATCACGGATCGCACCGAGAAGACCGGCATTGGTTTCGGCGCGAGCGTCAAGAGCAAGCAGGATCGCGATGCGGGCGAAGTGCTGCGCGAGGTCGAACCGGAAGATCTGATCAAGTTCGGTCTCATTCCGGAACTGATCGGCCGTCTGCCCGTTGTGGCAACGCTCGGCAAGCTCGATGAAGCCGCGCTCGTGAAGATTCTGATCGAGCCGAAGAACGCGCTCGTGAAGCAATATCACAAGCTCTTCGCAATGGAACGCGTCGAACTGGAAATTCGTCCTGCGGCGCTGCAGGCCATCGCGCAAAAGGCGATTCGCCGCAAAACCGGCGCGCGCGGCCTGCGTTCGATTCTGGAACAGGCGTTGCTCGATGTGATGTACGAGCTACCGACCATGAAGGGCGTTTCGAAGGTGATCGTCGACGACAACACGATCGACGGCGACGGCAAGCCGCTGCTCATCTACGAAGACGCACCGAAAGTAGCAGGATCGAACTGAAGAAGGCTGTGTGTCGGCGAAAGGCCGTTCATGGCGACGTGAACGGCCTTTTATTTTTGTCGGTTTATCTTGTGGATGTTACTGACGCGATCTTTGACTAACGACTTTTCCCTTCCGATAAAGGCTTGCAATAGCTCTGAACGGCCTTACTTACGACTGAAACTGATTCCATTAATGGGGAAATGAAATGTCAGGAACCCAACTCCTCCCGCAGGAACGCGTTACGCTGCCGCTGCTCCCGCTGCGCGACGTAGTCGTTTTCCCGCATATGGTGATTCCGCTCTTCGTCGGGCGGCCCAAGTCGATCAAGGCGCTCGAAGCCGCGATGGAAGGCGGCAAGCACATCATGCTCGTCGCCCAGAAAACGGCGGCGAAGGACGAGCCGACCGAAAAGGACATGTACGAAGTAGGATGTGTCGCCAACATCCTGCAAATGCTGAAGCTGCCCGACGGCACCGTGAAAGTGCTCGTCGAAGGCTTGCAGCGCGCGAAAACGCTCTCGATCGAAGAGCAGGAAACGCAGTTTTCCTGCGATGTGATGCCGCTTGAGCCGGATCACGCCGATAGCGCCGAAACCGAAGCCCTGCGCCGCGCGATCGTCTCGCAGTTCGATCAGTACGTGAAGCTCAACAAGAAGATTCCGCCGGAGATCCTGACTTCGCTGTCGGGCATCGACGAGGCGGGTCGTCTTGCGGACACCATCGCCGCGCATCTGCCGCTCAAGCTCGATCAGAAGCAGCACATCCTTGAGATGTTCCCTGTGATCGAGCGTCTGGAGCATTTGCTCGCTCAGCTCGAAGCCGAAATCGACATTCTTCAGGTCGAGAAGCGCATCCGTGGCCGCGTGAAGCGCCAGATGGAAAAGAGCCAGCGCGAGTACTACCTGAACGAGCAGGTCAAGGCCATCCAGAAGGAACTGGGCGAAGGCGAAGAGGGTGCGGATCTCGAAGAACTTGAGAAGCGCATCACCGCCGCGCGCATGCCCAAGGAAGCCAAGAAGAAGGCCGACGCCGAGCTGAAGAAGCTCAAGCTCATGTCGCCGATGTCGGCTGAAGCGACGGTCGTGCGCAACTACATCGACACGCTGATCGGCCTGCCGTGGCGCAAGAAGAGCAAGGTCAACAACGATCTTACGAACGCGGAGCGCGTGCTCGACGAAGACCACTTCGGTCTCGAAAAGGTCAAGGAACGCATTCTCGAATATCTCGCGGTTCAGCAACGCGTCGAGAAAGTGAAGGCGCCGATTCTGTGCCTCGTCGGGCCTCCGGGCGTCGGCAAGACTTCGCTCGGGCAGTCGATCGCCCGCGCGACGAACCGCAAGTTCGTGCGTATGGCGTTGGGCGGCGTGCATGACGAGTCCGAAATTCGCGGGCACCGTCGCACGTATATCGGTTCGATGCCGGGCAAGATTCTGCAGAGCCTCGCCAAGGTCGGCGTGCGCAATCCGCTCTTCCTGCTCGACGAAGTCGACAAGATGGGCATGGATTTCCGTGGCGACCCGGCATCCGCGCTGCTCGAAGTGCTCGATCCGGAACAGAATCACACGTTCGCGGACCACTACATTGAAGTGGATTTCGACCTGTCCGACGTGATGTTCGTCGCGACGTCGAACTCGCTGAACATTCCGCCGCCGCTGCTCGACCGGATGGAAGTCATCCGTCTGTCGGGTTATACGGAAGACGAGAAGGTCAGCATCGCGCAGCGATACCTGATGCCGAAGCAGAAGCGCAACAACGGCCTGAAGGACGGCGAAATCGACGTTACGGAACAAGCCATCCGCGACATCATTCGCTACTACACGCGTGAAGCGGGCGTGCGTTCGCTCGAACGTGAAGTGTCGAAGATCTGCCGCAAGGTCGTGAAGATGCTGCTGCTGAAGAAGGCCGAAGGCGCGGTGACGGTCGACGGGTCCAACCTCGACACCTTCCTCGGCGTGCGCAAGTACGACTTCGGTCTGGCCGCGAAGGACAACCAGATCGGGCAGGTTACGGGTCTCGCGTGGACGGAAGTCGGCGGCGATCTGCTGACGATCGAAGCGGCGGTCATGCCCGGCAAGGGCGGCGTCATCCGCACGGGTTCGCTCGGCGACGTGATGAAGGAATCGGTCGAAGCGGCGCGCTCGGTGGTGCGTTCGCGTTCGCGTCGACTCGGCATCACGGATGAGTCCTTCGAGAAGAAGGACATCCACATCCACGTGCCGGAAGGCGCGACGCCGAAGGACGGTCCGTCCGCCGGTATCGCAATGACCACGGCGCTGGTGTCGGTGCTGACCGGCATTCCGGTTCGCGCCAATGTCGCGATGACGGGCGAAATCACGCTGCGCGGCGAAGTGCTGCCGATCGGCGGGTTGAAGGAGAAGCTGCTGGCGGCGCATCGCGGCGGCATCAAACTCGTGCTGATTCCTGAGGAAAACACGAAGGACTTGGCCGAGATTCCCGACAACGTGAAGAACGCCATCGAGATCGTGCCGGTTCGCTGGATCGATCGCGTGCTGGAACTGGCGCTCGAACGTGCGCCCCAGTCGTTGCCCGAAGAGGAAGCGAAGGCGGCGCCCGTCGCGGCCGAGCAGCAGAAAGACACGCCCGCATCAGGCGAAGTCGTGAAGCACTGAGCGTCTCGCGGCACGGTTTGATCGCCGTGTTGCGTGATCGAAGCTAAAAAACCCCCGGGTGTTCGCCCGCGGGTTTTTTTTCTTTGTGCGCATGTTTTTCGAAGAGATCTTCTAAAACGTCCGAAACCCGCGCCGAATAAGGCTCAACCCCTGTTGACACGTCTCTTTCGGCTAAGTTAAATGAGCGCCGCATCCAAACATACCGAGATGCCATCCGCTTCGATGCTGGGCCAAATCGATTGCAACGTGCCAATACTGATTCGGGGATCACAATGAACAAGACGGAACTGATCGACCATATCGCGCAGCAGGCCGATATTTCCAAGGCCGCCGCCGGCCGCGCGCTCGACGCGGTCATCGGCGGCGTGAGTGCGACGTTGAAAAAAGGCGGCACCGTGACGCTTGTCGGCTTCGGCACGTTCGCCGTGGGCAAGCGCACCGCGCGCACGGGGCGCAATCCGCGCACGGGCGACGAGATCAAGATCAAGGCCGCGAAAGTGCCGAAATTTCGCCCTGGCAAAGCGCTGAAGGATGCGCTAAACTAGCGGACTCGCTGGATACGGGCCTTGCAAAAACGAGGTACTGAATTCAGCGCAGCGCAAATTGAGTGAATTGCGGACCGGGTGCTTAGCTCAGTTGGTAGAGCGGCGCCCTTACAAGGCGTAGGTCGGGAGTTCGAGCCTCTCAGCACCCACCAGGTCACGGTTCATTGCGCGCTACCTGGAGCGGTAGTTCAGTTGGTTAGAATACCGGCCTGTCACGCCGGGGGTCGCGGGTTCGAGTCCCGTCCGCTCCGCCAGATTCGACAAGAAATCCCGTAAGCTTCGCGGCTTGCGGGATTTTTGTTTTTGCGCGCGCTCGTTAAGAATGCTAACGATTGCTTCGAGCCAGAAAATGACGAACTGAAGCCGGTGAACGCGACGTCCCGAATCGTCGAAAAGCGCCTTACTTCCAGGCACGACGCCGTTCATTGCGAACAAGCGACGCGACAATTTCGTGTCCGGAGATGCAAATCCCGCCCGCCTTTCGCCTTTTCCTCGTCCACTGTTGTAATATCGAGCGTTTTGTTATAACCACGCAGCGCTACGCATGCTCGACTTCTTCCGTAATCACCAGCGCCTGATGATGGCTCTGCTGATCCTGATCATCGTGCCCGGTCTGGGCATGGTCGGGATTCAGGGCTTCAGCAATTATTTCGACGAAAGTTCCTACGTCGCCAGCGTGAATGGTCGCAAGATCACGCGCGGCGAATTCGACAGCGGCTTCCGGCAGCAAGTGGACCGTGCCCGCTCGATGCTCGGTTCGCAGTTCGACGCCAAAATGTTCGACACGCCCGAGGCACGCGCCGCGATGGTCGACAGTCTCGTGCAGCAACGCGCGATGGCCGACGAAACGCAGCGTCTGCATCTGACCGCGTCCGATGACGCCGTGCGCCGCGCGCTGCTGTCCGATCCGACGATCTCGTCGCTCAAGAACCCCGACGGCAGCATCGACCTCGATCGTTACAAGCAACTGCTCGCGATGCAGGGCATGACGCCCGCGCAGTACGACGAGCGCATGCGCTATACGATCGCGACCAGCCAGATTCCGAGCAGCATCCAGGGGACATCGTTCACGTCGAAGTCGCTTGCACAAAGTTTGACCGAACTCGCGGAGCAGAAGCGCTCGGTGCAGGGTCTGTCGCTGCGCGCGGCTGATTACACCGCGAAGGTTCAGCCGACCGATGCGCAGCTCACCGCTTACTACGAAGCGCATCGCAACGACTTCGCAACGCCGGAAACGGCCACGATCCAGTATCTGCTGTTGTCGCCGTCGACCATCGCGGCCGCATCGAAGCCGAGCGACGCCGATCTCAAGAAGTACTACGAGGACAACATCCAGCGCTATCGCACGGAAGCAGAAGTTCGCGCGAGCCACATTCTCGTGAACGCGCCGAAGGACGCGAGCGCGGCGGATAAGGCGAAGGCCAAGCAGAAGGCCGAAGAACTGCTCGCGCAAGTCAAGGCGCACCCGGACCAGTTCGCTCAGATCGCCCAGAAGAGTTCGGACGATCAGGGCTCCGCAAGCAAGGGCGGCGATCTCGGCTACTTCGCGCACGGCCAGATCGCGGGCGGCAAGGCCTTCGACGACGCCGCCTTCGGCCTGAAGAAGGGCGAGGTGAGCAATATCGTCGAGTCGGATTTCGGCTATCACATCATTCAGGCCACCGACGTGAAGCCTTCCGTCACGAAGCCGTTCGATGAAGTGAAGGACTCGATCGCGAAGGACTACGCGGCTCAGCAGGGCGCGAAGAGTTTCGCCGACGACGCGCAAGGCTTCACCGATCTCGTCTACGAGAAGGCGAAGTCGCTGCAGCCCACCGCGGACAAGTACAAGCTGACGGTCCAGACCGCGACGATCGGCCCGAAGCCGAATCCGCAATTGCCGCAGGACAATCCGCTCAATAATCCGAAGTTCCTCGCGGCCGTGTTCGCGCCGGACTCGGTGAAGGACCGCAACAACACGCAGGCCATCGACGTCGGCAGCAACACGCTGATCGCCGCGCGCGTAACCGACTACAAGGCCCCGACCGTGCCGGCGTTCGACGTCGTGAAGGACGACGTGCGCAAGAAGGTCGTCGCGGAAATGGCCGCGGCGACGGCGAAGAAGGAAGGCGAGGCGAAGCTCGCGGATCTGCAGAAGTCGAAGTCGACCGCCGGTTTCACGTCGCCGGTCACGGTCTCGCGCAATGATGCGCAAGGCTTGCCGCCCGTCGCGTTGAGCGCGATCTTCAAGGCGGATGCATCGAAACTGCCGTCATATGTCGGTGTCGATCTCGGCGCGGAAGGCTACGCGATCTATCGGGTCAACGGCATCGAGAAGGCCACGCCGGTTGCGGCCGATCGTCTCGCCGGCGCGCAGCAGCAAGTCGCGCAGGTGTACGCACAGGCCGACATGGAAGCGTACCTCAACTCGTTGAAGGCGCGCTCGAAGGTCAAGCTGAGCCAGGCGCCAGCGGCGTCGTCGAACTGATCGGCGCTCATGTCGGCGCTCAAGTCATAAATCGCGTCATAAAAAATGCCCCGCGTCCGAAAGGATGCGGGGCATTTGCTTGGCCTGCCCGACAGAAGCCGGCAAGGCGGGCGTTCGAACTACGCTTACAGGCAGGCCTGAATATCGCCGGTTGACTGGCTGCCGGCAGCGCCCGAAGCGCGGAAACCGACCCACGTGCCCGAACCCGACCATGCCGGGTGCACCACGGCTGCGGCGCCGTTCGGCGGCTGCTGGCCGGGAACATACACGTCGACGCCCTTATCGTTCGCAAGCGTGTCCTGCGACACGACTTGCTGTTGCGACTTGTCGGCCCACTTTTGCGCGATGCACTGCGCGACGACATTCGGTGCCTTCTGGCTCGTGCCGACCTGCTGGACATTGGCAACGGGCTGGGCAGCGCACGCCGAGATTGCAATGGTCAGGCCGAGAAGAGGGATAAGTTTCACGTGACCTCCGTGTAGAGTCGCCCAAGAGACGAACGGTTATAAGAGTTACGCGAAAGTCTCAGATATCTGAATCCTGGCCGTACTCCGCGTTATGTTGCAAAGCTGTTGCGGCCGGCGTCTTCTTAGTGCGACGCGTTGGCGCCCAGCAAGGGTTTCAAGGTTGGCCAGACGTTATCCAATAGCAAAGGCTGGGCCTGCACCGTCGGGTGAATCTGATCGGCCTGGAACATGGCAGGCTTGTCGGCGATACCGGCAAGCAGGAAAGGCACGAGCGGCACGTTCTTGTCCTTCGCGATACGCTCATAGACCGCATGGAACTTTTGCGTGTAGTCGGGGCCGTAATTGGGCGGGACATACATGCCGATGAGTAAAACCTTCGCATGCGCGGACTGCGATGCATCGACGATGCCGCGCAAGTTCGTCTCCGTCGTCGCGAGCGGCACGCCACGCAGCGCATCGTTCGCGCCGAGCTCGACGATCACGACTGCGGGTTTGAGGCGTGAAAGGACCGCGGTCAATCGTGCGCGTCCGCCGCTCGTGGTGTCGCCGCTGATGCTCGAATTGGCGACGCTATAATCGAAACGCTCCTTCGCCAGCTTGTCGCGCAAGAGCTTCACCCAGCCCGTGTCGCGCGGCAGGCCGTACTCGGCCGAAAGGCTATCGCCGAGCACGACGATTGCGGGTTTCGGTTGCTGTGCCGCTTGCGCGTCGGCGGCGTGCGCGGCCGGCGAACATGCCGCCATCAACGCGATCGCGGGAACGAGGCCGCGCCAGATCTTTTTCAGAGTGTCCATGCCAAACAATATCGAGCCGGTCATCGAAGTACGGGGTTTAAGCAAGCGAGTGAAGGATGCAACGGGCGAGCTCACGATTCTCGATCAGATCGATTTGTCGATCGCGAAGGGTAGCAGTGTCGCGATCGTCGGCGCATCGGGCTCGGGCAAGTCGACATTGCTCGGCCTGCTCGCGGGATTGGACAGCGCGAGCGAGGGCTCGGTTCGTTTGCTCGGCAAGGAACTGTCGAGCTTGAACGAAGACGAGCGCGCCGCGCTCAGAAGCGGCGCTGTCGGCTTCGTATTCCAGTCGTTCCAGTTGATGCCGCATCTGACCGCGCTCGAAAACGTGATGCTGCCGCTCGAATTGCGCGCCGAAATGCCGCACAGCGAGATCGCGGCGCGCGCGCGCTCGCTGCTCGATCAGGTCGGCCTCGCGCAGCGCACCGCTCACTATCCGAAGCTGCTTTCCGGCGGAGAGCAACAGCGCGTGGCGCTTGCACGCGCCTTCGTCACGCATCCCGCCGTGCTTTTCGCCGACGAACCCACGGGCAGTCTCGATGCCGCCACAGGATACGCGATCATCGATCTCATGTTTGAGATGAACCGCCGCAACGGCGCGACGCTCGTGCTCGTTACGCACGATGCCGAACTCGCCGAGCGCTGCGACGCAACGGTGACGATCGAAGCGGGGCGGCTCGTCAACGGCCTCAGCGTATAAAAAAACCCGCGACGCCGAAGCGCCGCGGGCTGCACATCTCAACGCACCAACGCGCGCCTTAGCGCTTCAACGCCTCACGCGCACGCGCGATCAATGCCGAGGTCGACGAGTCGTGCTTGGCCGGATCGGCGCTCGCGGCGGTGATATCCGCCTCGACGACCTTGCCGAGGATCTTGCCGAGTTCCACGCCCCACTGATCGAACGAGTTGATGTCCCACACCGTGCCCTGCACCAGCACCTTGTGCTCGTAGAGCGCGATGAGCGCGCCGAGCGTTTGCGGCGTGAGCGCATCGAGCATGATGGTCGTCGTCGGGCGGTTGCCGGGGAAACTCAGGTGCGTCGCCAGCTCTTCCTTGCCCGGGCCCGCGACCTTCTTCGCTTCTTCAAGCGTGCGGCCGAGCATGAGCGCCTCGCTCTGCGCGAAGCAGTTGGCAAGCAGCTTCGCGTGATGATCGACGAGCGGATGCTCCGGCGTCATCACGGCGATGAAGTCGATGGGGATCAGCGTCGGCCCTTGATGCAGCATCTGGAAGAACGCGTGCTGGCCGTTCGTTCCCGGTTCGCCCCAGATCACGGCGGCGGTCGGATAGTCGACCATCTTGCCGTCGAGCCGCGCCGACTTGCCGTTGCTCTCCATTTCGAGCTGCTGGAGGTACGAAGGCAGATAATGCATCGCCTGCGAATAGGGCGCGACGAGATCGCTCTGCGAGCCGAAGAAGTTGCGATACCAGATGCCGATCATGCCCATCAGCACGGGTAGATTCTTGTCGAGCGGCGCGGTGCGGAAATGCTCGTCCATCGCGGCCGCACCCTGCAGCAGCGCGTCGAAATTCTTCGGACCGACCGACAGCATGATCGACAGACCGACCGCCGACCACAGCGAATAACGGCCACCGACCCAGTCCCACATCTCGAACACGTTTTCTTTCGCGATGCCGAACTTGACCACTTCGGCCGGATTCGCCGACACGCCGACGAAATGCTTCGCAAGCTGATCTTCAGGACAGCCGGACTTCAGGAACCAGTCGCGCATCGAATGCGCGTTGGTCATGGTTTCGAGCGTCGTGAAGGTCTTGGAAACGACGATCGTGAGCGTCTCTTCGGCGTCGACTTGCTGAAGGACATCCCATAGATCGGCGCCGTCGACATTCGATACGAAATGCGTATCGAGATCTTTCGACGCGAGATGATGCAGCGCATGCACGACCATCTTCGGCCCGAGATCCGAGCCGCCGATGCCGATGTTCACCACATGACGGATGCGCTTTCCGGTATAGCCTTTCCACGAGCCGTCGCGAACCTTGTCGGAGAAGGCGGCCATCCTGGCCTTTTCCTTCTGCACCTGCTCGTAGAAGGGCGCATCGGGCGACTGGGCGCGCAGCGCGGTATGCAGCACCGCGCGATGTTCGGTGATGTTGACGATATCGCCACGGAACATCGCGTCGCGGCGTTCGGTGATTTTGGCCTGTTGCGCGACTTCGACGAGCAGCTTGAGCGTTTCGTCCTTGATGCGATTCTTGGAAAAGTCGATTGCGAGGCCGCCGCCCGCAAAGGTGAGGCGCTCGGCGCGTGTCGGCGCGGTGTCGTTCTGTGGTGCGAACCAGTCGCGCAGGCGCTCGCCGGAGATGGCATCGTAATGCGTCTGGAGCGCCGACCAGGCAGGAAGCGAATTGAGCATCGAGTGTTGGGTCATGAGCGGTCCGGTAGTCTGAAGGTGACAGAGGAATACGTTCGTGCGGTTGCGGCTCGGCTTGCCTGTGCGTGTCGTGTTTGGTGAACGCGACTAAACGACCGCGGTTGCCCGAATCAAAAAGAGTATAGCGACGATGCGTGAACGGATGCTTGCAAAGCGTCATGACGTTTGCCCATGCGCACGAAAACCGTCAGCTTCGCGCGTGCTCCGCGTAAAAGCGGCGGTTGATGAGACTTCGCACGGCGGGCGCGAGCTCGCCCGCGGTCAATCCGGCCGGACCGACGCCGTCGTCGCTGAGCGTTTGCGCCGCGAGACCGTGCAGATAGACGCCCGCGAGCGCCGCTTCGTATGCAGGGAGCTTCTGCGCGAGCAATGCTCCGATCAATCCGCCGAGCACGTCGCCGGTGCCGCCCGTGGCGAGTCCGGCGTTGCCGGTCGGATTCACGGCGACGCGGCCATCGGGCGAGGCGATCACCGTGCCCGATCCCTTGAGCACCGCGATCGCCGCATAGCGCGCGGCAAGCTGTCGCGCGGCGGCGGTGCGATCGGCCTGAACGGTTTTCGCGTCGGTTTGCAGAAGACGCGCCGCTTCGAGCGGATGCGGCGTCAAGATGCACGGATCGCCTTGCGCGCCACGCGCCGCGACGGCGGAGGCGAGCGCGTCATCCTTCGCGATGAGATTGAGCGCGTCGGCGTCGAGCAGCTTGGGGACGTCGAGCTTCAGCGCGTCGGTCAGCACCGTTTTGGCGCGCTCGCTCGTGCCCATGCCGCAGCCGATTGCGAGCGCGTCCATCTTGTCGAGCGCGAGGCCATCGACGTGATGCAGCATCAGTTCCGGATGCGGCGGATCGTAAGGCGGAAAGCCTTCGCCCAGAAACGCGACGTGCACCTTGCCCGCGCCGCCGTAGAGCGCCATGCGCGCGGCGAGAACCGGCGCGCCGCACATGCCCGTGTCGCCGCCGACCACCGCGAGCGAGCCGAACGTGCCCTTGTTCGTCGCGTTGTCGCGCGGCGGCATGGCGGCGCCGAAAAGCGCGGGCGCGTTGAGCACGATCGAAGGCGTCGCGCTCCCGTCGACTTCGAGCGTCGAAACGAAAAGCCGTCCCGTCAGATCGCGGCCAAGCGAAGTGAAATGCCCCGGTTTCGCGCCGATGAACGTGATGGTGTCCGTCGCGCGCACGGCCTCGCCGCACTTCACAGGCGCGCCGGTGTCGCTGTTCAGACCACTCGGGACGTCGAGCGCGAGCACCCGCCCCGAAGTGCGCGCGCGGCGCGTCATGCGCGCGGCGATCTCCGCGAACACGCCTTCGAGCGGCCGCGTGAGGCCGATGCCGAACATGCCGTCGACCAGCCAGCCGAAGCCGTCGAACGAAGCGGGCGGCTTATCGTCGATCGCCACGCCGGCCGCGCGCGCCGCTTCGAGCGCCCAGCGCGCGTCGTCGGGCTTGACTTCGACGGGCATGCACACGCTCACCGTAATGCCCGCGCGATGCAGGCGCTCGGCCATCACGAGCGCATCGCCGCCGTTGTTGCCGGGGCCGGCCACGAGCCACACCGGCCGCGCGCCGGAATCGCGGGATTCGGAATCGTGCTCCAGCGCATCGATGAGGCATTGCGCGGCGGCGGCCCCCGCGCGCGCCATCAGCGTGTGCGGCGGCAGCGCGGCGGCGGCGCGCGCTTCGAGCATGCGCAACTCGGCGAGCGTCAGAAGCGCGAGCGGATCGTCTTTGGGAGTGAAATAGGGCGAGCGGGCAGCGGTCATGGCGACGGACGGAAGGCGGTTCGGGAATCGGATCGTTCGGAAACCCGGCTTCCGTCCGCACGCGCCGTGCCCGTCGGGGCCGCGCGCGCCGCGCCGTCAGAAGCGAGCGACGCCGAGCGCGGCCAGCACGCTCGCGGGGATATCGGGCGTAACGCCGGAAACGAGATCCGCGACCACTTTAGCAGACCCGCACGCGAGGCCCCAGCCCGCCGGGCCGTGCGCCGCGTTCACGAAAAGCCGCGGATGCCGCGTCGCGCCGACGATCGGCAAGCCGTCCGCGGTGATGAGCCGCAGCCCGTCCCACGCGCGTGCGGCAGAGACGCGCGCCGCGCCCGGAATCCAGTCGTGCGTGCCCTGGCCGAGCAGATCGAGCGCGCGGCGCGAAAGCGTGGCGTCGAGCGGCTTGTCGGACTTGGACGCGCTCTGAAACACCCCGGCGCCGCTGACGCGCAGCCGCTGATTGATGCGCGTCATCGTGATGCGTTTGATCGAATCGACGACCGTGAGATGCGGCGCGCGCTCCTCGTAGGCAACGGGCGCGGTGAGCGTATGCACGCGCAGTGCAAAGAGCGAGGACGCCGACTCGATGCCGCCGATGAGCCCCGGCGTGCCCGTGCCCGCCGCGACGACGATCGCGTCCGCCGTGATGAGTTCAACATCGGCGCCGCGCTTTTTGCCTTCGTGCGATTCGGCGAGCTCGACCGCGGCGCGCGCGCCGTCCAGACGCAGCGACGTCACCGAGCGATGCATGCGGAACTGCACGCCTTCGTCTTCGAGCACCTGCTTCAATTGCTTGGTGAAGAGCGGACAGTTCGCGGTGCGCTCTTCGGGCAACAGCACGCCGCCCGCGAATTCGGGGAAATCCGGCACGGAAGGCTCGATAGCGACGCATTCCTCGGGCGTCAGTTGTCGATATGGAACGCCGCAACCCTTGAGCAGATCGATGGCCGGCTGCGCGTCTTCGAGCTCGCGCGGCTGGCGGAACACGTGCAGCACGCCACGGCGCTGTTCGAAATCGAGCTCCAGCCGGCTTTCGATGTCCGCGAGCACGCGTCGCGACATATCGACGAGCGGTTGCAGATGCGCGTATTGGGCGACGAACGCCTCGGGATCGCGCAGCGACGCGAGCCGCTTGAGGAAGTCACGCGCGGCCGAGTCGAAGCCGGTCTTGACCATCATGCCGCTCTGCTTCGAGCGGCTGGACGCCATGAAGGTCGGCCCGAACCAGACGTCGAGCGGCGAGGGCAGCAGCGCGCCGCCCTGGCCGTAGGTCGCCCCTTGCGCGACGGTCGCGTGACGCTCGACCACGCACACGCGATGACCGGCCGCATGCAACTGATAGGCGGTGGCGATGCCGGCGATTCCTCCGCCGATGACGATGACATCCATGATTTTTTGTGCCCGAAGGCGCGAGATTCCAGTGCGGCGCGGCGTGATGTCCGGGCGCAAGCGCCCGGCATTTTCGTGATTCCGCGCGCGTTGACGGTAAAACGACAGGTCGGCGGCGCGATTCGGTGCGCGCCATACCCGAAGAAAGCGCGCCATGATAGCGCCAAAATCGTTTGCGGGGGACGGCGAGCCGAGCGCTCACGCGCGCAACGGCACGCCCCATCCCGAATGGCCGGCGCAGCCCGCGGCAATTTCGGGATGCGCGACGATGCAGTTCGTGCCGCGCGCGCGCCGCCGCGCGGTGCGCGCACTGACCGCCCCGGCCGATTTCGAGACGCTTCCGGGTTATAATCGCGGTCTTCCTTTCGCCTCACGCCGTTTAGCGTGCTCGAATCCGAATTTGCGAATTTTCCTGATTTGCAAAAAATGCGATCGAGCGTCGCGCGAGCGGCACACAGACGTCATCGACGCACCGTCACAATGGCCCACTTCTCGTGTTTCCCCGGCGCTTCGGCCCTCTCCGATTTCCGTCAGACCCGCCTTCTCGAAACGCTTGCCCGCATCGACGCGAATATCGTCGGCGTGCGCGGCCAGTTCCTGCATTTCGTCAACGCGTCCGAGCCGCTCACCGACGATGACAACAGCCGCATCGCCGCGCTGATGCATTACGGCGCGCCGTTCGCGGAATCGAAGGAACGCGGCCATGTCGAGACATTCATGGTCGTGCCGCGCTTCGGCACCGTCTCGCCGTGGGCGAGCAAGGCGACCGACATCGCGCGTCACTGCGGGCTTGAGAAAGTGCGTCGCATCGAGCGCGGCGTCGAGTACTCGGTCATCATGAAAAGCGGCTTTCTCGGCGGCAAGAAGGCGCTGTCGGACGAAGCGCGCGCGGCCGTCGCCGATGCGCTGCATGACCGCATGACGGAAAGCGTCGCGCCATCGCGCGACGCGGCGCTGCATCTCTTCGATGAACTGCCGGCCAAGCCCTTGCAGACTGTCGACATCATCGGCACGGGCCGCAAAGCGCTCGAAGCCGCGAACGCCGAACTCGGCCTCGCGCTCGCGGAAGACGAAATCGAGTATCTGGTGAACGCGTTCGAAGCGCTGAAGCGCAATCCGACCGACGTCGAACTGATGATGTTCGCGCAGGCCAACAGCGAACACTGCCGCCACAAGATCTTCAACGGCGAATGGACCATCGACGGCGAAAAGCAGGACATGTCGCTGTTCCAGATGATCCGCAACACGGAAAAGCTGAATCACGAAGGCACGATCGTCGCTTATTCGGACAACTCGTCGATCATGCGGGGCGGCGTCGCCGAACGCTGGTTCCCGCGCGGAACCGACGAGCAGTATCAGCGTCATGTGGAAATGACCCACACGCTGATGAAGGTCGAAACGCATAATCACCCGACCGCGATTTCCCCGTTCGCGGGCGCGGCGACGGGCTCGGGCGGCGAAATCCGCGATGAAGGCGCGACGGGTCGCGGTGCGCGTCCGAAGGCCGGTCTCGCGGGCTTCACCGTGTCGAACCTCGATTTGCCGGACGCGCGCGAGAAGTGGGAGAACGATCGCGATTGCGCCGTGCCGCCGAGTTCGCGCAATCCGTCCGACAAGCACGAGCCGTATGGCCGTCCGGACCGCATCGCGTCGCCGTTGCAGATCATGATCGACGGGCCGATCGGCGCCGCCGCGTTCAACAACGAATTCGGCCGCCCGAACCTCGGCGGCTATTTCCGTGCCTACGAGCAGAACGTCGCGGGCCGCGTGCGCGGTTATCACAAGCCGATCATGATCGCGGGCGGCATCGGCAATATTTCGGATCAACACACGCACAAGCACGATCTGCCGGGCGGCACGCTGCTGATCCAGATCGGCGGCCCGGGCATGCGCATCGGCATGGGCGGCGGCGCGGCGTCTTCGATGGCGACCGGCGCGAACACCGCCCAGCTCGATTTCGACTCGGTCCAGCGCGGCAATCCGGAAATCCAGCGCCGCGCGCAGGAAGTCATCAACACGTGCTGGCAGTTGGGCGAGCGCAATCCGATCCTGTCGATTCACGACGTCGGCGCGGGCGGCATTTCGAATGCGTTCCCGGAACTCGTCGATGGCGCGGGCAAGGGCGCGCGCTTCGATCTGCGCAAGGTTCAGCTCGAAGAGAGCGGCCTGTCGCCACGTGAAATCTGGTCGAACGAGGCGCAAGAGCGTTACGTGCTGGCGATCGCGCCGGCCGATCTGCCCGCGTTCCAGGCCATCTGCGAGCGCGAACGCTGCCCGGTGGCGGTCGTTGGCGTGGCGACCGAAGAGCGTCAACTGAAGCTCATCGACGACGCAAACGAAGGCCAGGCACCCGTCGACATGCCGATGGACGTGCTGCTCGGCAAGCCGCCCAAGATGCATCGCGACGTGACGCGCGAACACGCGCAATTCACGCCGGTCGACGTGACCGGACTGTCGCTCGCCGAAGTCGCGATCGATGTGCTGAAGCATCCGACCGTCGCGAGCAAGTCGTTCCTCATCACGATCGGCGACCGGTCTGTCGGCGGCACGACCGCGCGCGACCAGTTCGTCGGCCCGTGGCAAGTGCCTGTCGCCGATTGCGCCGTCACGACGATGGACTACGCGGGCTTTCGCGGCGAAGCGATGACGATCGCCGAGCGCACGCCGCTCGCCGTCATCGACGCGCCCGCGTCCGGCCGCATGGCGGTGGGCGAGGCGGTGACGAACATCGCGTCGGCGCCGATCGAATCGTTGAGCAAGTTGAAGCTCTCGGCGAACTGGATGGCCGCGTGCGGCAGCGCAGGCGAGGACGCCGCGCTCTACGACACCGTGAAGGCGATCGGCATGGAACTGTGCCCGGCGCTCGGCATCAGCATTCCGGTCGGCAAGGACTCGCTGTCGATGCGCACCAAGTGGCAGGACGCTCGCGGCGGCGCGCGCGAAGTCGTGTCGCCGGTCTCGCTGATCATCTCGGCGTTCGCGCCGGTCGAGGACGTGCGCCGTCATCTGACACCGCAGCTCGCCGACGATACGAACACGGTGCTGATCGCGATCGATCTCGGGCGCGGCCGCAACCGCATGGGCGGCAGCATTCTCGCGCAAGTGACGCAGCAAGTCGGCGACGCGACGCCCGACGTGGACGATCCCGAAGACCTGAAGCGCTTTTTCACCGCGATCCAGGCGCTCAATGCCGATGGCAAGCTGCTCGCCTACCACGACCGCTCGGACGGCGGCCTGTGGGCGACGGTCTGCGAAATGGCGTTCGCGGGTCACGTGGGCGTGTCGCTGAACATCGACATGCTGACGCTCGACGCCGAACACGAATCCGATTACGGCGACGCGAAAGACTGGGCCAAGCAAACGAGCGGCCGCCGCGACGACCGCACGATCCGCGCATTGTTCTCGGAAGAGCTCGGCGCCGTGGTGCAGGTGCGCGCGGCGGATCGCGACGCGGTGCTCGGCGCGCTGCGCGAGCATGGCTTGTCGGCGTGCTCGCACGTGATCGGCAAGCCGAACCAGAACGGCGCCATCGAGATTTATCGCGACGCGAAGAAAATTTTCGATGCGCCGCGCGTCGAGCTGCATCGCGCGTGGAGCGAGGTGAGCTGGCGCATCGCGCGTCTGCGCGACAACCCGGCCTGCGCCGATGCGGAATACGACGCGCTGCTCGATGCCGCCGATCCGGGCATAACACCCGTGCTGAGCTTCGATCCGGCCGAAGACGTCGCCGCGCCGTTCGTCGCGACGAGCAATCGTCCGCGTGTCGCGATCCTGCGCGAACAGGGCGTGAACTCGCATCTGGAAACGGCTTACGCGTTCGATCGCGCCGGCTTCGATGCGCACGACGTCCACATGAGCGACCTGCTCGAAGGCCGCGCGACGCTCGCCGATTTCGCGGGCGCGGTCGCGTGCGGCGGCTTCTCTTACGGCGACGTGCTGGGCGCGGGCGAGGGCTGGGCGAAGACGATCCGCTTCAATGCGAAGCTGGCCGACATGTTCGCCGGATTCTTCGCGCGTCCCGACACCTTCGCGCTTGGTATCTGCAACGGCTGTCAGATGATGTCGAGCCTGGCTTCGATCATCCCCGGCGCGGAAAACTGGCCGAAGTTCACGCGCAACAAGTCGGAGCAGTTCGAGGCGCGTTTCTCGCTCGTCGAAGTGCAGCGCTCGCCGTCGATCTTCTTCGCCGGCATGGAAGGCTCGCGCATTCCGGTGGCGGTCGCGCACGGCGAAGGTTTCGCCGACTTCTCGCAACAGGGCGATCAGGCGAAGGCGCTCGTCGCGATGCGTTATATCGATCATCGCGGCAATGCGACGGAGCAGTATCCGTTCAACCCGAACGGCTCGCCGCAGGGCATCACGTCGGTGACGACGCCCGATGGCCGCTTCAGTGTGCTGATGCCGCACATGGAGCGCGTGCATCGCAACGTGCAGATGAGCTGGACGCCCGACGACTGGACCACCGACGGCAGCCCGTGGCTGCGCGTATTCCAGAACGCGCGACGCTTCCTCGGCTAAGCGCGCATCGCCCGAACGAAACACCCCGAAGCTGAATCTTCGGGGTGTTTTGCTTTAGGGCGTGTGTCTCGCGTGTCTCTCGTTACGAAGGCGGAAAAGCGATGCCGCCTGAAACGACAAAGCCGCCCGAAGGCGGCTTTGTCGTGGATCATCGAGCAAGCAAGCGCGCTTACTTGATCACAGCCTTGTTGCGCAAGCCTTCCTCGAACGCCTGCAGCTTTTCCTGCTGAATCTGCTGCGCGATCTGCGGCTTCACCTGATCGAGCGGCGGCGGGGCGGTCTCGCGCGAATCGTCCATACGGATGATGTGCCAGCCGAACTGCGTCTTCACCGGCTCGGACGTCATTTCACCCTTCTTCAGCTTCTCCGCGGCCGCGCCGAATTCCGGCACGTAAGCCGAAGGCGAAGACCAGTCCAGATCGCCGCCGTTCTTGCCCGATCCCGGGTCCTTCGAATATTGCTTCGCGAGATCTTCGAAGCTCGCGCCGGCCTTGATCTTCGCGATCAGATCCTTCGCCTGCGCTTCGTTCTCGACGAGAATGTGATGCAGATGCACTTCCTTGCCGCCGCCGTTCTGCTTGACGAGCTGGTCGTAACGCGCCTTGATCTCCGCATCGGTCGGAGCGTTCTTCTTCACGAATTCTTCGATCAGCGCGCGCAGCACGACGGTCTGCTGCGCGACGGCGATCTGCGCCTTCACGTCGGGACGCGTCGCGATGCCTTCGCGCGCGGCTTCCTGCATCAGGATTTCGCGATTGATGAGTTCCTCGCGCACCGCCTGCTGAAGTTGCGGCGAATCCTGCTGACCCTGCGCAACGAGCTGCTTCACGAGCGCATCGGCGCGCGACGTGGGAATCGGCGTGCCATTGACGACGGCGATGTTTTGCGCAAACGCGGGCGCGGCCGCGAATGCAGCCAGCAACACCCAGACGCGGGTTTTTTTCAAAGTCATCGGAGGTTCCTAACTGAGCAAACAGACGCCTTCAAAAGGCGAGATTTAACAGACAAGGCTTCTGAGTGAACCGCGCGTGTTCATTCGAATTGTTCTGCGAACTCCTGCGGCGTATAAGCCCGGATCGCGAGCGCGTGCACGTCGCGCCGCAATTCCTCGGCCAGCGCATCATACACCAGTCGATGCCGCGCCACGCGTGCCTTTCCCGCGAAGCAATCGGCCACGATCGTCACCGTATAGTGACTGCCGGCAGCCGCGCCAGCATGGCCCGCGTGCGCCGCGCTGTCGTCGTCGATATGCACCGACTGCGGTTGCAACGCGGCGTTCAGGCGCGCTTCGAGATGCGCGATCTTGTCCGCCGCCGACGCGTTCGTAAAATCGAACGATGCGCTCATTGCCCATCCTCCTTCATGTATTTCGCGAGCCAGAAGCTTTGCGCGACGATGAACAGAACGAGGCAGCCCGTCGCGCCGAAGAGCTTGAAGTTCACCCACTGGTCCGTGGTGAAGTTATAAGCGACGAAAAGATTCACGATACCGAGCAGCGCGAAGAACACCGCCCACGCGACATTCAACTGGCCCCAGACGCGATGCGGCAACACGATCTGCTTGCCCATCATCGCTTCGATGAGATTCTTTTTAAAGCCGATCTGCGCAACGATCAGCGCAAACGCGAAAAGCCAGTAGAGCGCCGTCGGCTTCCATTTGATGAAGGTGTCGTTGTGCAGCACGAGCGTCGCGCCGCCGAATACGACCACTACGCCGAGGCTCACCCACAGCATCGGATCGACCTTGCGATGCCGGAACGCGACCCAGGCGATCTGCACGAGCGTCGCCGCAATCGCGACCGCCGTGGCGGTATAGATGCCCCAAACCTTGAAAGCGACGAAAAAAAGGATGATCGGAAACAGATCGAACAGAAATTTCATTGGCGTGCGGACGTGATGGGCATCGGTTGGATGCAAGGCGCGCGAGGCGAGAGCGCCCGCTCGGGTCGAGCGAAGCGGGCGTCGGTACGGCTGGATGCACGGACGCACCGGGCGCCCATGCCGGGCTCGCGCTTACTTGGGTTCGAATTGTAGCGCAGCCGAGTTGATGCAATACCGCAGGCCGGTCGGCGCGGGGCCGTCCTCGAAGACGTGACCCAGATGCGCGCCGCAGTTCTTGCACACGACTTCGATACGGAGCATGCCGTGCGAGCGGTCGGTGTTTTCCTGGATCACTTCGCCGTTGATCGGCTTGAAGTAACTGGGCCAGCCGCAGCCGGCGTCGAATTTCGTGTCCGATTCGAATAGCGGCGTGCCGCAGCACACGCAGTCGTAGATGCCGCGCTCCTTGTGATCCCAGTATTTGCCGGTGAACGGCCGCTCGGTCGCGGCATGACGCGTGACCTGATATTGCATGTCGTCGAGTTCACGGCGATAGGCGGCGTCGTCCTTTTGCAGCGGATGGCTCGCCGGGGTGTCGTCTCTGCTCATCTGTCGTTCCTTTGATTGGGCCGGGAAGGCCTGGTATGTGAGGGCGATCCTACGAAGAACAACTGACTTCGAGGCCGCTCGCCCAGTCGGGCGGCAGGCCGGCGTAGGCTTCGTATTCGGGCTGTTCGTCGTACGGATGCCGGAGCACGTCCAGCAAACGCGCCACTTCCGAAAAGTCCTTTTCGGCCGCGCGCCGGATGGCATGTTCCGCCAGATGATTGCGCAGCACGTATTTCGGATTCACGCGATTCATCGCGGCCGCGCGCGCGGCGTCGTCGCGCAGCTCGTGCGCGAGGCGCTCGCGATACTGCGCGGCCCACGCGTCGAAGGCAGCGCGATCGAGAAACAGATCGCGCACGGGCGCGTCGCGGCTCGCGTCGGATTTCGAGAGCTTCGACAGGTTCCGGAACGTAAGCGTGAAGTCCGCGCGATTCGCATGCATGATTTCGAAGAGACCGTTGGCGAGCTTGTCATCGCCTTCGCGCTCGATGTCGAGGCCGAGCTTCGCGCGCATTGTCGCGACGAGCGCGGGCCCGAAACGATCCTTGTAGTGCTCCATCACCTTTTGCGCCTCTTCGACCACGCGCTCGGCGCGGCCTTCCTCGGGCAGGTTCGCGCCGAACAGCGGCACGAGCGCCTGCGCGAGACAGAAGAGGTTCCAATAGGCGACCTGCGGCTGGCGGCCATACGAATAACGCCCTTGCGTATCCGAATGATTGCACACGTGATGCGCGTCGAACGCGTCCATGAAGCCGAACGGACCGTAGTCGATCGTGAGGCCGAGGATCGACATGTTGTCGGTGTTCATCACGCCGTGGCAGAAGCCGACGCCTTGCCACTGCGCCATCAGATCGGCGGTGGAGCGCACGGCTTCGTCGAGCAGCGCGAGGTAGGGATCGTCGGCGTCGCGGCAATGCGGATAGAACCGGTCGATGACGTGATCGGCGAGCGTCTTCAACTCGTCGATGCGATCGTTCGAATAGAAATGCTCGAAGTGGCCGAAGCGCACGAAACTCGGCGACACGCGCGTGACGATCGCCGCCGTTTCGATGGTCTCGCGCCGCACCGGCAGATCGGAGCCGATGACGGCGAGCGCGCGCGTCGTCGGGATGCCCAGATGATGCATCGCCTCCGAGCACAGAAACTCGCGGATCGACGAGCGCAGCACCGCGCGGCCATCGCCCATGCGCGAGTAAGGCGTCCGGCCCGCGCCCTTCAGTTGCACTTCGAGGCGCGCGCCGTCGTGTTCCACTTCGCCCAGGGTGAGCGCGCGGCCGTCGCCAAGTTGGCCCGCCCAGACGCCGAACTGATGCCCCGAATAAACCGCGGCATAGGGCAGCGCATCGGCCGGCCAGTCGCGCGTCGGGTTGCCGGCGAACCAGGCGGCGAAGGCATCTTTTTCAGCGCCGGTCGCGACCTGCGGATCGAAACCGAGCGATTCGGCCATCTCGCGCGACAGGCCGACGAGGTACGGGTCGGGCACCGGCGCGGCGGGAAGGCGAGTGAGGAAAGCGGCGCCGAGCGCGGCGAACGAGCCGGGCTCGCCAACCCGGACTGCGCTGGCGATTTCGCTCATGGAATGCGCGTCGGCGGGCGTATCGGCGCGCGATGCGCGCACGGCATTGCTTGGGGAAAACGACATATTGAGCGCCTCTGAGTTAAACGATATTGTAATTCCGCGCCCGCGGGCCTGCAGAGCGTGGCCCGGCCATCCGACCAGCATTCGCCAGATTCGAGGACCTCGCCTATGACGTCGCCGCTCTACGGCCAGATGATGGAAGTACCGCTGCTCGCGTCGTCCCTGCTGTCTCATGCCTCACGCCACTTCGGCGACAACGAGATCGTGTCGCGGCGCATCGAAGGCGATATCCACCGCTACACCTACCGCGATTGCGAGAAACGCGCGAAGCAGCTCGCGCAGGCGCTGACGGCGCTCGGCGTCGAACAGGGCGAGCGCGTCGGCACGCTCGCGTGGAACGGCTACAGACATCTCGAATGCTATTACGGCATCAGCGGCATGGGCGCGGTGTGCCATACGATCAACCCGCGTCTCTTTCCGGATCAGGTCGCGTTCATCATCGATCACGCGGACGATTCCTACGTCTGCTTCGACATGACCTTCGGCCCGCTCGTCGAACTCATCGCGCCGCAATGCCCGAACGTAAAGGGCTGGATCGCGCTCGGCGACGCCGCGTGCGTGGCGGAGCATCTGTCGAACATGAGCGTGCCGGTCATGAGCTACGAGAGCCTCGTCGGTGAGCACGACGGCGACTACGAATGGCCGCTGCTCGACGAGCGCCAGGCTTCGTTTCTCTGCTACACGTCGGGCACGACGGGCAATCCGAAGGGCGCGCTGTACTCGCATCGCTCGACGGTGCTGCATGCGTATGGCGCGGCGTTGCCCGACGCGATGGGCGCGTCGTCGAGCGATGCGATCCTTCCCGTCGTGCCGATGTTCCACGTCAACGCGTGGGGCATTCCGCACGCCGCGCCGCTCGTCGGGGCGAAGCTCGTCTTTCCGGGCAAAGATCTCGACGGCAAATCGCTCTATGAATTGATGGAAGCCGAAGGCGTGACATATTCGGCCGGCGTGCCGACCGTCTGGATGAATCTGCTCACGTACATGAAGCAGCAGAACGTGCGTTTCTCGACCTTGAAGCGCACGGTGATCGGCGGCTCCGCGTGCCCGCCCGCGATGCTGCGCATTTTCGAGGAAGAGTACGGCGTGCAGGTGATCCACGCGTGGGGCATGACGGAGATGTCGCCGCTCGGCACCTTGTCGCGTCTCACTTTCAGGATGAAGCAGCGCCCGCTCGACGAGCAGCGCCACTCGCTGGAAAAACAGGGCCACACGCTCTTCGGCGTCGACATGAAAGTGGTCGGCGACGACGGTGGCGAGCTGCCGTGGGACGGCAAGTCCTTCGGCGATCTGCACGTGCGCGGTCCGTGGGTCATCGACCGCTATTTTCGCCGGGACGACTCGCCGCTCGTCGACGGCTGGTTCCCGACGGGCGATGTCGCGACCATCGATCAGGACGGATTCATGCAGATCACCGATCGCAGCAAGGACGTGATCAAGTCCGGCGGCGAATGGATCAGCTCGATCGATCTGGAGAACATCGCGGTGTCGCATCCGCAAGTGGCGGAGGCCGCGTGCATTGCGTGCGCGCATCCGAAATGGACGGAGCGGCCGCTGATCGTCGCGGTGCTGAAACCTGAGGCGAACGTCACGCGCGAGGAATTGCTCGCGCATTTCGAGGGCAAGGTCGCGAAGTGGTGGATTCCGGACGACGTCGTGTTCGCCAATGAATTGCCGCACACCGCGACCGGAAAACTGCAAAAGGTGCGTCTGCGCGAGCAGTTTCGCGATCACGTGTTGCCGAACGCCACGGAGAATTCCGTCTAGCGCCTTTGCACGCTTCTCGAAGCCCCGGTCCGCCTTCGCGCGGCCGGGGCTTCGTGCATTTTCCGCTCCCGAATCGCGTATTCGTCTCGTTTGAACGATCGTGCTTTTTTGTGTATTCTGCCCCGATCGCCCACAATCGATCCGATATCCGGTCGACAGGAGACACCTTCATGGCAGTGGACTACACGATCCGCGGCGGCGTTGCCGTCCTTACGCTCGACAATCCGCCCGTCAACGGACTGGGACACGCCACGCGCCTCGGCATCGTCGAAGGCATCGAGCGCGCGAACGATGACGCCGACGTGCGCGCCATCGTCCTCATCGGCGCGGGCAAGGCGTTTTCGGGCGGCGCGGACATCACCGAATTCAACACGCCGAAAGCCACGCAGGAACCGACGCTCATGACCGTGATCAAGGCGCTCGAAGCGAGCGCGAAGCCCGTGGTCGCCGCGATTCACGCGGTCGCGATGGGCGGTGGTCTCGAACTGGCGCTCGGCGCGCATTACCGCATCGCCGCGCCCGGCGCGCAGATCGCGCTGCCGGAAGTGAAGCTGGGCCTCTTGCCCGGCGCGGGCGGCACGCAGCGTCTGCCGCGCGTCGTCGGGCTGGAAACGGCGTTGAACATGATCGTGTCGGGCGCGCCGGTGCCGTCGGAAAAGCTCGCGCAAACCGCGCTCTTCGACGAACTCGCCGAGGGCGATCTGCTGGATCGCGCGTTGTCGTTCGCAAACCGGGCCGCCGATCGCGGCGGTCCGTATCCGAAGGTGCGCGATCGCAAGATCGAGCATCCGAACGCCGAAGGCTTCATTCAGTTCGCGCGCAACGGCGTCGCCGCGGTCGCGAAGCATTTCCCGGCGCCGCACAAGTGCATCGATGCGGTCGAAAAAGGCGTGAAGGAAGGGTTCGAGCGCGGCCTCGCATTCGAGCGCGAATGCTTTCTCGCGCTCGTGCAGACGCCCGAGAGCCGCGCGTTGCGTCATGCGTTTTTCGGCGAGCGAGCGGCGGCCAAGATCTCCGATGTGCCGTCGAATACGCCTGTGAGAAAAATCGAGCGCATCGGCGTGATCGGCGCGGGCACGATGGGCGGCGGCATCGCGATGAACTTCCTCAATGCGGGTCTGCCGGTCGTGCTGCTCGAAACGAAGCAGGACGCGCTCGATCGCGGCCTCGCGACGATCCGGCGCAACTACGAAGCGCAGGTGAAAAAGGGCAAGCTCACGCAGGAGAAGGCCGACGAGCGCATGGCGCTCATTGCGCCGACGCTTTCCTATTCCGATCTGGCGCAGGCCGATCTGATCATCGAGGCCGTGTTCGAAGAGTTGAGCGTGAAGGAACAAGTGTTTCGCCAGCTCGATGAAGTCGCGAAGCCGGGCGCGATCCTCGCATCGAATACATCGACGCTGAATCTCGACAAGATCGCCTCGTTCACGAAACGTCCGGACGACGTGATCGGCATGCACTTCTTCAGCCCCGCGAACGTGATGAAACTGCTCGAAGTCGTGCGCGGCGAGAAGACCGGCAAGGACGTGCTCGCAACCGTCATGCAGCTCGCGAAGAAAATCCGGAAGACGGCGGTGGTGTCGGGCGTATGCGATGGCTTCATCGGCAACCGGATGATCGAGCAGTACATCCGTCAAGCGCTCTTCATGCTTGAGGAAGGCGCGCTGCCCGCGCAGATCGATCGCGCGATCGAGAGCTTCGGCTTCGCGATGGGACCGTTTCGCATGAGTGATCTCGCGGGCAACGACATCGGCTGGGCGATCAGAAAGCGCCGTTACCGGGAACAGCCGGAGTTGCACTATTCGCGCGTCGCGGACCGGCTGTGCGAGATGGGCCGTTTCGGTCAGAAGACCGGCGCGGGCTGGTACGACTATCAGCCGGGCAAGCGCGATGCGTCGCCGTCGAAAGCGGTCGACGACATGATCGTCGCGTATTCGGGCGAATGCGGCATCGAGCGGCGCATGATCGGCGATGAGGAAATCGTCGAGCGTCTCGTGCTCTCGCTCGTGAACGAAGGCGCGAAGATTCTCGAAGAAGGCATCGCCGGGAAAGCATCGGACATCGACATGGTTTATCTCGCTGGCTACGGCTTTCCGCTCTGGCGCGGCGGCCCGATGCTCTATGCGGACACCATCGGCCTCTACAACGTGGAACGCGCGATGCGCAAATACGCGCGGCAACCGAACGGGCAAGCGTGGCGGCCAGCGGCGCGTGTGACCGAACTCGCGGCCGCCGATGGACGCTTCAATGCCTGACAATCGAATCGACATGATGAAACCCGTTGAAGATGTCTTTCTCGCCGTGGACGTGCAATACGACTTCATGCCGGGCGGGGCGCTTGCCGTCGCGCAGGGCGACGAAGTCGTGCCGGTGATCAACCGGCTCTCGCGCGCGTTCTCGCATGTGGTGCTGACGCAGGACTGGCATCCGCGCGCGCATGTGTCGTTCGCCGCGAATCACGCGGGCCGCGAGCCGTTCGAGACCATGACGCTGCCTTATGGCGAACAGGTGTTGTGGCCGGTGCATTGCGTGCAGGACACGCACGGCGCGGCGCTGCATCGCGATCTGCATGTGCCGCACGCGCGGCTCGTGATTCGCAAGGGGCATCACGCGCACGTCGACAGTTATTCGGCGTTTCTCGAAGCGGATCGCGCGACGCCGACGGGTCTCGAAGGCTATCTGCGCAACGTCGGCGCGAAGCGCGTCTGGATCGCCGGACTCGCCACCGATTATTGCGTTGCGTGGTCTGCGCTCGATGCGCGCGCGGCCGGCTTCGACGTGACCGTGATCGAAGACGCGTGCCGCGCGATCGACCTCGACGGCTCGCTGGACAAAGCCTGGCAGGACATGCGCGACGCGGGCGTACGGCGCGTGAGCTCCGAAGAAATTCTTAACGCGAGGCAGACGACATGACCGATGCAGTCATCGTATCGACGGCGCGCACCGCGCTCGCCAAATCGTGGCGCGGCGCGCTCAACATGACGCACGGCGCGACGCTCGGCGGCCACGTGACCAAGGCCGTCGTCGAGCGCGCGGGCGTCGATCCGGCGCGCGTCGAGGACGTCATCATGGGCTGCGCGAATCCGGAAGGCGCGACGGGCATGAACATCGCGCGGCAGATCGCGTTGCGCGCCGGCTTGCCGGTTTCCGTGGCCGGCATGACGGTGAACCGTTTCTGCTCGTCGGGCTTGCAGACGATCGCGCTCGCCGCGCAGCGGGTGATGGCGGGCGAGGGCGATGTGTTCGTCGCGGGCGGCGTCGAATCGATCTCGTGCGTGCAGTACGAGATGAACCGCCACATGCTGACCGAGGGCTGGCTGAACCGGCACAAGCCCGAAATCTACTGGTCGATGCTGCAGACCGCCGAGAACGTCGCGAAGCGCTACGGGATATCGAAGCAACGGCAGGACGAATACGGCGTGCGCTCGCAGCAGCGCGCGGCGGCGGCGCAGGCCGCGGGCAAATTCGACGATGAAATCGTGCCGATTACCGTGCTCGCCGGCATCGCCGACAAAGCGACGGGACGCATGTTCACGAAGGAGGTGACGCTCGCCGCCGACGAAGGCATCCGCGCCGACACGACGCTCGAAGGCGTGTCCGGTATTCGCACCGCGCTGCCCGGCGGCGTCATCACGGCGGGCAACGCGAGCCAGTTTTCGGACGGCGCGTCGGCGTGCGTCGTGATGAGCGCGACACTCGCCGAAAAGCAGGGGCTCACGCCGCTCGGCATTTTCCGCGGCTTCGCGGTCGCGGGCTGCGAGCCCGACGAGATGGGCATCGGTCCGGTGTTCGCCGTGCCGAAGCTTTTGCGGCGCGCGGGCTTGTCCGTCGACGATATCGACTTGTGGGAACTGAACGAAGCGTTCGCCGTGCAGGTGCTCTATTGCCGCGACAAACTGGGCATTCCCGACGAGCGCCTGAACGTGAACGGCGGCGCGATCGCGGTCGGGCATCCGTATGGCGTGTCGGGCGCGCGTCTGACGGGCCACGCGCTCATCGAAGGCAAGCGGCGCGGCGCGCGCTTCGTCGTGGTCACGATGTGCATCGGCGGCGGACAGGGCGCGGCGGGGCTCTTCGAAATCGTGTGACGGTTGGGCGTCGGGTGGGCGTCGATCGCGCGTTGTTCGGCGCACGGCGATTTTTGCTACGCTTCAGGTCTCGTTCGATAACAGGAGTCGCCGTGCTACGTCACATCGTCATGTGGAAGCTGAAGGAAAACGCCGAGGGCGCGAGCCGCGCCGAAAACGCGCAAAAGCTCAAGGCGAAGCTCGAAACCTGCCGCAGCATCGTGAAGGGCCAGGGGCATTTCGAAGTGGGCACCGCGCAACCGGGCTTCGACTGCACGTATGACGTCGTGCTCGTGTCCGACTTTGACGACAAGTCCGCGCTCGAAGCGTATCAAGTGCATCCGAAGCATCAGGCGCTGAAGGACTTCGTCGCGGCTATCCGCGAAGAGCGGCAGTGCGTCGACTACGAAGTGTGAACGCAATGTCCTCTTCCTCCGATAAACCGGCGAACAACGTCGCCCTCGAAAGCCCGTTCATCGACTCGCTCGGCGTCGAACTTCTCAAGGCGCAGGACGGCGAAAGCGAAGTGCGGCTGCCGCTTCGCGACGAGCACATGAACACGTGGGGCATCGCGCACGGCGGCGTCACGATGACCCTGCTCGACGCATCGCTCGCGCTCGCCGCGCGCAGTGTCGCGGGCGATGGCATCGGCGTCGTCACCGTCGAGATGAAGGTCAATTTCATGCAGCCGGGGCGCGGCGAATTGCGCGGTTACGGCCGCGTATTGCATCGCTCGACGACCATGGCCTATTGCGAAGGCGAGATTCGCGACAGCGAAGGCCACTTCGTCGCGAAGGCACTCGGCACGTTCAAGTACATGAAGCGCCTCGCCGTCGGGCGCGACATCGTCAGGCAGAAGATGCGTTCCGACCCGAAGGCGACGCCGGGACCGAGCGACGCCTGAATCCCATTCGAACGAAGGAGAATGCGCAATGGCAGACGCACAGATCAACCGTCAGATTTTGCTCGTGTCGCGCCCGCAAGGCGAGGCGTCGGTGTCGAATTTCAAGCTCGTCGAAACGCCGCTCGCGCCGCTTCAGGACGGCGAAGTGCGCGTGCGCAATCACTATCTGTCGCTCGATCCGTACATGCGCGGACGCATGGACGACGCGAAGTCTTACGCCGCGCCGCAACCGCTCGGCGAAGTGATGATCGGCGGCACCGTGGGCGTCGTGACCGAATCGCGCAATCCGGCGTTCAAGGCGGGCGATAGCGTCGTCGGCATGTTCGGCTGGCAGGAATACGGCACCTCAGACGGCCACGGACTTAACAAAGTCGATGCCTCGCGCGTGCCGCTCTCCGCGTATCTCGGCGCGGTCGGCATGCCGGGCATCACGGCCTGGTACGGACTGAATCGCATCATCGAGCCGAAGGCGGGCGAGACGGTCGTCGTGTCGGCGGCGAGCGGCGCGGTGGGCAGCGTCGTCGGGCAACTGGCGAAGGCGGCGGGATGCCGCGCGGTCGGCATCGCGGGCGGCGCGGACAAGTGCCGCTATGTCGTCGAGACGCTCGGCTTCGATGCTTGCGTCGATTACAAGGCGGGCAATCTTTACGAGGATCTGAAGGCCGCGACGCCCGATGGCGTAGACGGTTACTTCGAGAACGTAGGCGGCGAAGTGCTCAATGCCGTGCTCGCGCGCATGAACGCGTTCGGGCGCATCGCGCTGTGCGGAATGATCTCCGGTTACGACGGCAAGCCCGCGCCGATGAACGCGCCCCGGCTCCTCCTGACGCAACGGCTCAAGCTGCAGGGTTTCATCGTCTCCGAGCATCTGGATATCTGGCCGCAGGCGCTGAAGGAACTCGGCGAGCGCGTCGCGACGAAGAAGCTGCATTTTCGCGAAAGTATCGCGCAAGGACTCGAAAATGCGCCCGAGGCGCTGCTGGGCCTTTTGCGCGGAAAGAACTTCGGCAAACAACTCGTGAAACTCGTTTAATCGCGAAGGCACGCACGTGGATCGCTTCGAAGGCAAGGTCGCCGTCATCACCGGCGCGGGCAGCGGATTCGGCTGCGAGTTCGCGAAAAAGGGCGCGGCGCTCGGCATGAAGCTCGTGCTCGCCGATCTCGACACCGCCGGACTCGCCGCGACGGTGGACGCCGTGCGCGCGGCGGGCGGCGACGCGATCGGCGTCACGACCGACGTGTCGGACGCCGTTCAGGTGCAGGCGCTCGCGCAAGCATCGCTCGATACCTACGGCGGCGTGCATATGCTCTTCAACAACGCGGGCGTCGGCGCGGGCGGCTTCGTCTGGGAGAACAGCGCGAACGACTGGCAATGGGTGTTCGGCGTGAACGTGATGGGCGTCGCGAACGGGCTGCGCGCGTTCGTGCCGATCATGCTGGCGCAAAACGAGCCCGCGCATATCGTCAACACGGCGTCGGTGGCGGGCCTGCTCGCCGCGCCCGCGATGGGCGTCTACAACGCGTCGAAGCACGCGGTCGTCGCGTTGACCGAGACGCTGCATCACGACTTGCGGCTCGCGGGCGCGTCGTC
Organism: Caballeronia glebae; assembly: GCF_001545035.1. Taxonomy (GTDB): domain Bacteria; phylum Pseudomonadota; class Gammaproteobacteria; order Burkholderiales; family Burkholderiaceae; genus Caballeronia; species Caballeronia glebae. The sequence continues at coordinate 40,091 of NZ_FCOJ02000010.1, read as the reverse complement.
GATCGGCGTGTCGCTTCTGTGTCCCGCGTTCGTGCCTACTGGCATCGCGGATGCCGAGCGCTCGCGGCCCGACGCGCTCGCCAACGACGCGCCGTACACCGCCTCGCAAAAGCTCGCGGCCCGGCAACTCACGCGCGCGGTGGAGGGCGGCAAGCTAACCGCGCGCGACATCGCCGAGCTGACGTTCGATGCGGTGCGCGAAGGGCGCTTTTACGTCATCACGCATCCGGGCATCATGCCGTCGGTGCAACTGCGCCTCGACGACATCGCGCAGCTACGCAATCCGACCGATCCGATGTCGCTGAAACGTCCGCGTTGACGGCGCGGTTCGTGGCATCATCGTGTCCCTTTGACGCTTCTTCCGCCGATGCCGCTCAATCCCAAGATCGCGCAAATTCTGGAGATGGTCGCGCGCGCGAATCGACCGCCGTATCACACGCTCACGCCGCAACAGGCGCGCGCCGCCTACGCGATGAGCGCGCAGATTCTCGATATCGCGCCGTTGCCCATGCACGGCGTCGAAGATCTGCGCATCCCCGCGCGCGATGGCGAAACGATCGGCGTGCGCGTGTATCAGCCGGTCGAGCCGAGCTGGGCCGAGCCCGCGCCAGCGCTCATGTATCTGCACGGCGGCGGCTTCACGGTCGGCAGCGTGGCGACGCACGACGCGCTGTGCCGCAAGCTCGCGCACGACGCGGGCTGCGCGGTCATATCGGTCGATTATCGGCTCGCGCCCGAGCATAAATTTCCCGTCGCGGCCAACGATGCCTTCGACGCGCTGCAATGGCTCGCGCGCGAGGCGGCAACGCTCGGCATCGATGCCGAGCGCCTCGCGGTCGGCGGCGACAGTGCCGGTGGCACGCTCGCGATCGTGTGCGCGTTGCTGGCGCGCGATGCGGGCATTCATCTCAAGTTGCAACTGCTGATCTATCCGGGCACGAGCGCGTGGCAGCAGAGCGCATCGCACGCGCGCCTCGCGGACGGCTATCTGCTTTCCGGCGAAACGATCCAGTGGTTTTTCGCGCAGTATCTGCGTGACGATCGCGACCGCGACGACTGGCGCTTCGCACCGCTCGATGCGGCGCGCGGCGTGCCGGATTTGACCGGCGTCGCGCCGGCGTGGATCGCGGCGGCGGATCACGATCCGCTTTACGACGAGGACATTGCCTTTGCCGCGAAGCTCGAAGACGCGCGCGTGCCGGTCACGCTCATGCGCTACGAAGGCATGATTCACGAGTTCTTCAAGATGGGCGGGTTCGTGCCGGAAGTGGCGGCCGCACACGCGGACGCGGTGATGGCGTTGCGCGCGGCGTTCGAGTGATTCCCCGTCAGCCTTCGATTTCGAACGCGAACGCCTGCTCGAACGCACCCGGCCTGACGACGCGATGCGAGCCGTCGTCGTCGCTACGCTCCTTGATCGCAAGCGCCAGGCCGCGCGCCGCCGGGCTCACCCGCAAGGCCGTCGTGCTGCGCGTGCCGTAATCGGCCGTTTCGATAAACGCGGCCGACAGCACGCGCTCCCGTTCGATCGAAATCCCCGTCGATGGCAGATGCTCGTCGTTCGCGATGCGCGGGTCGCGCAAAGTCTCGATGAGCACGTCGAGCGACGGATGTTCATCGGCGTGAATCAGATCGCACAGCGCCTCGCGCTGCGCGACGAGCTTCGGCCACGGCGTATTCAACAGGCTGTTCGATAAGCCGTGCACGCCCGCATCGAGCAAGGCGGGCGGCGCATCGGCGCGATTGCCGTACCAGCCCAGCTCGCGCCGCGTGAAGTCCGCGCAAAGCAGATTGAAGCCGTTATACCGATGACCTTCCCGCGCCACGCCCCTCAGATAGTCGAGCGGCGCCATGCGCTCGCCGGCGAGAAAAGCGCTCACGAGCGCGCCGCGCGTCGGCGCATCCGGCTGCACTTCGAGCGGCGCGCGATAGTTGGTCAACGCCGCGAACCGCCCGTCGCGCGACACGCCGAGCCACGTGCCGCCGCCCATCAGATCGCGGCCCGCGAGCACGCCCGGCGCATCGTGCCACCAGTGCATCGGTTGAGCGTCGCGGCGAAAGAACTCGTCGCGATTGGCCGAGAGCGTCAGCAACGCGCGGCCGTTATTTTGCGACGCCGCGGGCTGCCAGTCGAAGACGATCAGACACATGCGCTCGACCTCAGGCGTCGGCGGGAAAAGCGTAGGGCAGCGGCACGAAAGCGAGAGCGGGACCATCGGCGGAACCGACGTGCACCGAGCCGTATTCGAGCGCGGCGAGCTTGATCTCGACGAGACAATCCACGCCGCCGTGCTCGCCGGGCGCCGCGTTGACGACGAGCCCGCACGGCTGGCCGGGATCCGCCGAATGAAAGAGCTCGGCGCCGGGCGTTGCATGATCGACGTGCGCGAGCGCCGTGCGCCGCTTGATCGTGCCGCGATACTGACTGCGCGCGACGATTTCCTGCCCCGGATAGCAGCCCTTCCTGAAGTTCACCGCGCCGAGCACGTCGAAGTTCACCATCTGCGGGACGAACTGCTCGACGGTCGCGTGCGTGATGCGCGGCTCGCCCGCGTGGATGTCGAGCCAGTCCCACATCTGCTCGGGCACGCGCTTCAATTTTGCGTCGAGTTTCGCGAGCTGCGCCTCGACGTCAGCTTTCGGGCCGACCCACAGGAAGCGCGATCGATGCGCCGCGTCCGGCACGCGGATCAGCGAACCGTGCGGGCCTTCGACCTTGACATGCACGCCGTCGGGCAGCGCATCGAAAATGCCGGAGAGCGCCGCGCGAACGTCGCCCGCGAAGCCGACCGCCGCCACGTCGGGCGTCGCGTCGGTGAGCTTCGCCTTCGCGCGCAGCACGAACATCGAGAGGCGTTTCTGCACGGCGGCCTGCACGTCGTGCGCGATCAGCAGGCGCACCGCGTCGGCCGTGCGCCACATCAGAAACGAGCCGATGAGCCGGCCTTTTGGCGAGCAGTAACCCGCGAGACGCGCGGTCGATGCGTCGAGGTGCTGGACGTCGTTCGTGAGCTGGGTGTGCAGGAAAGTGGCGGCGTCCTCACCCTTGACGTCGATCACGCCGAACTGGGTGAGCGGCATATACGCGCCGGCGGTCTTGACGGAATCGAAGTCTGAAGCGGCGGGAGCGATGGTCTGGGAATTCATGAGTCGACGGGCTGTCAATCCTTTCGGTAAGGCGCAGGCCCGGGAATGCGGCTCTGACGCAGGCGGCAAGTTATTATATTGGTCTTATCTCAAGCGTGTTTCGCATGTCCTTTCTGAAGAAATGCGTCGTGGCAGCGGTGCTCGCCGCCATGCTCGCGGCGGCCGTCGCGGGCGGTGTGTACTGGTGGGCCAACCGGCCCATGGAATTGCCAACGCCCGAACTCGACGTCACCATCAAGCCCCACAGCAGCCTGCGCAGCGTGAGCGCCCAGTTGAATCGCGGCGGCGTGCCGATGGAACCCGAGCTCTTCGTGCTGATGACGCGCGTGCTCGGCCTGTCCGCCCAGCTGAAGTCCGGCAATTACGCGTTCAAGACCGGCATCACGCCTTACGAGGTTCTGGCGAAGATCGCGCGCGGCGACGTCAACGAATATGTCGCGACGGTCATCGAGGGCTGGACGCTCCAGAAAATGCGCGGCGAGCTCGACAGCAATCCCGCGCTCCAGCACGACACCGTCGGCATGACCGACACCGACCTGCTGCGGGCGATCGGCGCGGCCGAAGTCGACAAGGCGTCCGCCGAGGGCCTGTTCTTCCCCGACACCTATCTCTTCGACAAAGGCACGAGCGATCTCGCCGTCTACAAGCGCGCGTACCGGCTGATGCAGGCGCGCCTTACCGAAGCGTGGTCCGCGCGCGCGCCGAATCTGCCTTATAAAACGCCTTACGAGGCACTCGTCATGGCGTCGATCGTCGAGAAGGAGACGGGGCGCGCGGCAGACCGGCCGCTCGTCGCCGCGGTGTTCGCGAACCGGCTGCGCATCGGCATGCCGTTGCAGACGGACCCCAGCGTGATCTACGGCCTCGGGCCGGCCTACGGCGGAAAACTCCGGAAAAAGGACCTGCAGACGGACACTCCGTACAATACCTACACGCGCATGGGCCTGCCGCCGACACCGATCGCGCTGCCCGGCGTGGCCGCATTGAACGCCACGCTCAATCCCGCCGCGAGCAACGCGCTGTATTTCGTGTCGCGCGGCGACGGCAGCAGCTTCTTTTCCGACAATCTCGGCGACCACAACAAGGCCGTCGACAAATACATCCGGGGTCAATGATGGCGCGCGGCAAGTTCATCACGTTCGAAGGCATCGACGGCGCGGGCAAGACCACGCATCTGGACTGGTTTCGCGAGCGGCTGGAGTCGAAAGTCGAGCCGGGCGGGCATCGCGTCGTCATGACCCGCGAACCGGGCGGCACGCCGCTCGGAGAAACGCTGCGCGGCATCCTGCTGAATCAGCCGATGGACCTCGAAACCGAAGCGCTCCTCATGTTCGCCGCGCGCCGCGAGCATCTGGCGCAAGTGATCGAACCGGCGCTTTCGCGCGGCGACTGGGTGTTGTCGGACCGCTTCACGGACGCAACTTTCGCGTATCAGGGCGGCGGCCGCGGCCTGCCGCGCGACAAGCTCGAAGGGCTCGAACGCTGGGTGCAGGGCGGTTTCCAGCCCGATCTGACCGTGCTCTTCGACATTCCGACGGAAACCGCGAGCGAGCGCCGCTCGGCCGCGCGCGCGCCGGACAAGTTCGAGAGCGAGTCGGAGGCGTTTTTCGAGCGCACGCGCGCCGAATATCTGCGCCGCGCGGAGGAATCGCCGCAGCGCTTTTTCATCGTCGATTCGACGCGAACCATCGGCGATATTCGCAAAAAGCTCGAAGAAGTCGTGGCAAGTCTCTGATTTCAAGAAAGAATATATCGATGATCTATCCCTGGCAAAGCGACGACTGGAAGCGTCTCCAGCAATTGCGCGCGCACTGGCCGCATGCGCTGCTGCTGCACGGAGAAGCGGGCATCGGCAAGCTGCAATTCGCCCAGCATCTCGCGCAGGGACTGTTGTGCGAGACGCCCGCCGCGAATGGCGAGCCGTGCGGGACGTGTCCGGCGTGCCGGTGGTTTTCGCAAGGCAATCATCCCGATTACCGCGCGGTGTTGCCCGAAGCCCTCGCGGGACTGGCCGCCGGAAGCGGCGACTCGGCCGATGCGCCCTCCGATAAAGCCGACGGCGACGAGGGCAAGAAGACACGCGCGCCCAGCAAGGAAATCAAGATCGAGCAGGTGCGCGCGCTGCTGGATTTTTGCGGCGTGGGCTCGCATCGGGGCGGCTTGCGCGTCGTCGTGCTGTTTCCGGCCGAGGCGCTCAACGCGGCGGCGGCGAATGCACTGTTGAAGACGCTCGAAGAACCGCCGTCGGGCGTCGTTTTCCTGCTGGTGTCGGCGCGCGTCGACCGGCTCTTGCCGACGATCATCAGCCGCTGCCGTCAATGGCCGATGAGCGTGCCGCCGTCGAAGGAAGCGGGCGCATGGCTCGCGTCGCAAGGCGTCGACGATCCCGCGGCCGTGCTCGCGCAGGCCGGCGGCGCGCCGCTTGCCGCGCTCGCGCTGGCGAACGACGAGAACCGCGCCTTGCGCGACTTCACGCTCGCGCAACTCGCCGCCGGCCCGAACTGCGATGCCTTCGCATGTGGCGAGAACCTGCAGAAGCTGCCGGTGCCGCTCGTGCTCGGCTGGCTGCAGCGCTGGCTCTACGATCTGCTCGCGCAGCGCACGGCGAGCCGCCCGCGTTATTTTCCCGGCGCGGCCAAGGCGCTCGTCCGTTGCGCGCAAAGCGCCGATCCGGCTGCGCTCGCGCGCTACATGAAGACCGTCACGCGGCAGCGCGCGGTGGAAAATCATCCGCTGAACGCGCGCCTCGTGTTCGAGGAACTGTTCATTGGCTATCGCGGAATCTATACGGCCTGAAAACATCTAGCCGCGACGCAAGAATTGCATTAAGGAGCACCGATGTTCGTCGATTCACACTGCCATATCAACTTCGAAGGGCTGGCGGACCGTCTGCCCGACGTGCTCGACAAGATGCGCGCGCATTCGGTCACGCACGCGCTGTGCGTGTCGGTCGATCTGGAGACGCTGCCTTCGGTGCTCGCGATCGCCGAACAGTACGAGAATGTCTATGCGTCCGTCGGCGTGCATCCGGATCATGAGGACGCGCAGGAGCCGAGCGTCGATGAACTCGTCGAGCTGGCGGCGCATCCGAAAGTTTGCGCGATTGGCGAGACCGGCCTCGACTACTATCGGCTGGAAGGGCGCAGCATCGCCGAGATGGAATGGCAGCGCGAGCGCTTTCGCACGCACATTCGCGCCGCGCATCGGACGGGCAAGCCGCTCATCATCCACACGCGTTCGTCGTCGGACGACACGCTGCGCATCATGGAGGAAGAGCGCGCGGACGTGCCGGGCGGCGTCATGCATTGTTTCACCGAGCCGTGGGAGATCGCGCAACGGGCGCTCGCGCAGAATTTTCACATCTCGCTGTCGGGCATCGTCACGTTCAAGAAGGCGACGGAGGTGCACGACGTCGCGCGGCGCGTGCCGATCGAGCGCTTGCTCATCGAGACCGATTCGCCGTACCTGGCGCCAGTGCCGTATCGCGGGAAGCCGAATGAACCTGCTTACGTGAGTTATGTCGGACGTTTCATCGCGCAGTTGCGCGAGCAGCCGGAAGAGACCGTGGCGCAGGCGACCACCGATAACTTCTTCCGGCTCTTCAAGATCGCGCGGCCCGTCTGAAAGCGGCCGGCCCGCGCGCAAAAACCAGTTTCAAGGCAATCCGAAGGTCACTTATGAACAATTCCCCGATGAATTCCACTCCGTGCGCAGCGAGCGCGCCAAACGTTTCCCGCGCCCTCGATGCACGCGAAACACGTAAAGGCGCGGCCGTGCGCGGTCTCGTCGCGGGCGCGCTGCTCGCGGCCTGCACGATCGCTCAGCCGGTCTGGGCCGCCTCCGTGGACTCGCTCATCAAGGCGGTCAAGTTCGACGACGTATCGGCCGTCAAGAAACAGCTCGCGCAGGGCGCGGACCCGAACACGGTCGACAACACCGGCACGCCGATCATCGTGATCGCCGCGCGCGAGAAGTCCGACAAGGTCGGGCAGTTGCTCGCCGACAATCCGAAGACCGATCTCGAAAAGCTCGACCCCGCCGGCGAAAACGCGATGATGCTCGCCGCGCTCAACGGCGACGCCACCTTCGTGAATCTGCTGATCGCCAAGGACGCCGAAGTGACCAAGAAAGGCTGGACGCCGCTGCACTACGCGGCGACCAACGGCCATGACGATATCGTGAAGATTCTGGTCGATCATTCGGCCTATATCGACGCGGGATCGCCCAACGGCACGACGCCGCTCATGATGGCCGCGCGCGGCGGGCATCTTTCGACCTGCAAGCTGCTGCTCGACGAAGGCGCCGATCTGCGCGTGAAGAACCAGCTTGGCATGACGGCAGTGGATTTTGCCCGCAAGTACAACGAAAAGGACGTCGCCGAAGGTCTGCAGGCGCGCCTCGATTCGATGCCTCAAGGTGCCGCCGGTGGCGCGGGCGGTGGCGGCGGCGCTGCGCAAAGCGGCTCAAACGGTGCAAAATAACGGCGCGACATTCGAGTCCAGGGGCAAACGCGGTCAGGCGCGGCCGCGCGTTGCCCTCAACCCGTTGCTCCAATCGAGCCGCCGCTCAACATAAAAGGAAGACCATGCTGCGGGAATTCGTCCTCGCCTGTGCTCTCGCGACGCCCGTCTGTGCGTTCGCGTTTACGGGCAACGATCTGAACAAGCTCTGCACCAAAACGGATCCCAACTCGCGGACTGCCTGCGCGGCCTATATCGAAGGCGCGGCGGACGGCATCTACAACACGATCGAGGCGATCGGCGGAACCTCCGGGCCGCAGGTCGGCCAGTACTTTTGCCTGCCGGCGGACGTGAAGCCGCAGCAACTCACGGACGCGGTGCGCAAGTACATCGCCAATAATCCCGATAAAGCCGACTTCAACGCGACCACGATGGTCTCGCTCGGCCTCGGCAAGGCGTTTCCCTGCAAGGCGGAACGCTAAGCGCATCGTGACCCGCGACGCCACCGCGCGTCCTGGCGTCTTGCTCGGCTCACGCGATGAACGCGACGGCCGCGCCCGGACGACCGTCGCGGCTGCAATCCGCTGCATCCGCTGCAATCGGCAGCATCCCGCATCGGCGCGATGCGACCGCCGTATCCACCTCGCCGCTTTCACTTTATCGAGGCCGATCCCGCGACGCTCATGCTCTCATTCGACCACTTCCTCGATCTCGCGGAACGCCCGCTCGGCACCTGGCCTGGCGCGCTCGTCGTGCTCGTCATCGCGGTGACGGCCGCCGTGGGCGCGCATCGTGTCGGCGCGCGCATCCTCGTGCGCCTCGCGCGGCCTTATCCGCTGATGAGCGTTGTGCTGCGCTACGTCGACACGCCCGCGCTCATCCTGCTCATCATTCTCGGGATCGGTTTCGTGATTTTCGAGGCGCCCGATACGCTGCCGTTAATCGGCGTGCTGCGCGATGTCGAAACCGTCGCGCTCATCGTCGCGCTCACGTTTCTCGCGGCGCGCTCGGCGGGCGCGGTGGGCGAGGCGATCGTGCAGGCGCATCCGCTCGACACCGACGACAACCTGAACGCCCGCCGCATCCACACGCAGGCGCGCGTGCTCGCGCGCTCGGTGATGGTGGTGATCGTGATCATCGGTTTCGGCGGGGCGCTGATGGCGTTTCCGAGCGTGCGGCAGATCGGCGCGAGCCTGCTGGCTTCGGCGGGCGTCGCGGGACTGGTCGCCGGTATCGCCGCGCGGCCGGTGCTCGGCAATCTGATCGCGGGCTTGCAGATCGCGCTGTCGCAGCCGATTCGTCTCGACGATGTCGTCGTGATTCAGGGCGAGTGGGGACGCGTCGAGGAAATCACGGGCACGTATGTGTCGATCCGCATCTGGGATCAGCGGCGGCTCATCGTGCCGTTGCAGTGGTTCATCGAAAATCCGTTCACGAACTGGACGCGCAACAGTTCGCAGATCATCGGCACGGTGTTTCTGTACGTCGATTACCGGATGCCGATCGCGCCGCTGCGCGAGGAGCTGGAGCGCATACTCGCGCACGCGCCGGAATGGGATGGCCGCGTGCAGGTGCTGCAAGTCACCGACGCCACCGATCGCGCCATGCAACTCCGCGTGCTCGTCAGTTCGTTCGATTCGGCGTTGAACTGGGATTTGCGTTGCCGCGTGCGCGAAGGGCTCGTGAACTTCGTGCAGGCGGCGTATCCGCATTATCTGCCGCGCGCGCGGGCGGATTTGTCGACCGACAAGGACACTCATGTCGATTTCGCGCCGCCGCTCGAAAGAGCGGACGCGGCGCACGCGGCGAGCACGGCGAACACGCCCGCCGATCCGGTCGCGAGCCGCGGCGAGCAAACCGGGCCCGATCCGAGGGCGCACGCGGCGGCGTCCACGGCGCCGGGTGCGGCCGAAAAGACATGACGGAAACCCGCGCGGCGTTTTCCGGTCGAAAATTACAGGTTTATGCTGAAAACAGTAACGTCTGAAGAGGAAAGGGAAATTCTATGAGCCGTCTCGTCGTCGTATCGAACCGGGTCGCCACGCCGACCGAAACCAAGGGCTCAGCGGGCGGCCTTGCCGTCGGCGTCTTCGGCGCGCTGAAGGACAGCGGCGGCGTCTGGTTCGGCTGGAGCGGCGACGTCGTGAGCGAAACCGTCGCGAATCAGGGGCCGAAGCTCGAACAGGACGGCGCAGTGACCTTCGCCACCGTCGGCCTGCCGAAGAAGGACTACGACCAGTACTACCGCGGCTTCTCGAACGCGATGCTGTGGCCCGTCTTCCACTATCGCAACGATCTCGCCGTCTACGAGCGCGAAGAATACGCGGGCTACCGGCGCGTGAACGCGTGGCTCGCGCACAAGCTCATCAAGCTGCTCGAACCCGACGACATCATCTGGGTCCACGACTATCACATGATCCCGTTCGCCGAAGCGCTGCGCTCGGCGGGCATCACGAACCGCATCGGCTTCTTTTTGCATATTCCGTTTCCGTCGCCGCAGATTCTGTTGAACATTCCGCCGCACGAGGAACTGGTGAAATCGCTGTGCTGCTATGACGTCGTCGGGTTTCAGACCGAAAGCGATCGCGTCGCGTTTCACGATTACATCATCCGGCACGCGCACGGCACCGCGACGCCCGACGGCCACGTCGAAGCGTTCGGCAGAAAGCTGCGGACGAATGTTTATCGGATCGGCGTGTTTCCCGATGAAATCGCCGAACAGGCCGAGCGCGGCGAGGCGCGTCAGGACGTGATGGATCTGAAGCAGAGCCTCGAAGGCCGCAAGCTCATCATGAGCGTGGACCGGCTCGATTACTCGAAGGGACTCGTCGAGCGCTTTCGCGCGTTCGAACATTTTCTGGAGAAGTCGCCCGAGTGGCGCGGCAACGTCACACTCGTGCAAATCGCGCCGCCCACGCGCGCGGATGTCGAAACCTATCAGCAGATCCGTCAGAACCTGGAGTACGAAGCGGGGCGCATCAACGGGCGTTATTCCGGGCTCGATTACACGCCGATCCGCTATCTCAACCAGCGCTACGACCGCTGGAAGTTGATGTCGCTCTTTCGCGAATCGCAGATCGGTCTCGTCACGCCGCTGCGCGACGGCATGAACCTGGTCGCGAAGGAATACGTCGCGGCGCAAAATCCCGGCGATCCGGGCGTGCTCGTGCTCTCGCAATTCGCCGGCGCGGCCGATGAAATGACCGGCGCGGTGATGGTCAATCCGCACGATATCGTCGGCACGAGCGAGGCGATCGGGCGGGCGCTCGCGATGCCGCTCGCCGAGCGCCAGGAGCGCCACGAAACCAACATGACCGCGCTGCGCAAGAACAATCTCGGCGTATGGCGCGACGATTTCCTCAGGGATCTGCGCGGCGACGCCAAGCCGTAACCGTCTCGCTGTAACCGTCTCGCGAAACGATTGTTTCGGCCCTGTAACAGAGCGATGAAAGTGCAAGCGACGGCCGCGACGGGCGCGTTCGCACTCGATAATGCGTTCATCGTGCCGGCGATATCCGGCGCGCGACAGGCATCGACGGAGGGCGCAAGAGAGAGCTGACGCGTAAGGGCAAACCTCCTTGGCCGCCCTTACGCTTCGCTGTCATACTCGACGCGCCGCCGCTGGCATGCGAAGTCCGCCGCAAGTCGATATCCGCATGGAGACGAGAACGATGAGAATTGCCCAGATTGCTCCGCTGACCGAATCCGTGCCGCCGAAGCTCTACGGTGGAACCGAGCGCGTCGTGTCGTACCTTACCGAGGCGCTTGTGGAACTCGGTCATGACGTGACACTCTTCGCAACCGGCGATTCGCAAACCAGCGCCAGCCTGGAACCCGTGTGGCCGCGCGCGCTGCGGCTCGATCCGGCGATCCGCGATCGCATCGCGCCGCACATGTTGCTGATGGAACTCGTGCGCCGCCGCGCCGAAGAGTTCGACGTCCTGCATTTTCACATGGACTATTACTCGTTCTCGCTCTTCAAGCGCCAGGACACGCCGTTCGTGACGACGATGCACGGCCGCCTCGATCTTCCCGAGCAGCAGCCCGTGTTCGACACGTTCAACACCGCGCCCGTAATCTCGATCTCCGATGCGCAGCGTCATCCGCTGCCGCAGGCGAAGTGGGTCAGCACGGTTTATCACGGGCTGCCCGAAGCGCTTTACGTGCCGCAGCCGGTGGAGCAGAAGTATCTCGCGTTCATCGGACGCATCTCGCCGGAAAAACGCGTCGATACGGCGATTCGCATCGCGGGCCGTTGCGGTCTGCCGATCAAGATCGCCGCCAAGGTCGACTTCGCCGATCACGAGTATTTCGAGCGCGAAATCGCGCCGCTGCTGAAGTTGCCGTATGTCGAATACGTCGGCGAGATCAACGACAATCAGAAGGCGGAATTCCTGTCGGGCGCACATGCGCTCATGTTCCCGATCGACTGGCCGGAGCCGTTCGGCCTCGTGATGATCGAAGCGATGGCATGCGGCACGCCGGTCATCGCATTCAATCGGGGCTCGGTGCCGGAAGTGGTGGACGAGGGCGTCTCGGGCTTCATCGTCGAGGACGAAATCGGGGCGGTGGCCGCGGTGAATCGCCTGCATACCTTGTCGCGCGAGCGCGTGCGCCAGCGCTTCGAGGAGCGCTTCACGTCGCACCGCATGGCGCGGCAATATCTCGAAGCCTATCAGTCAGTCGTGCGCGCACAAAAGCGCGCGCGCTTCAAGGTGATCGATCGCGCGACGACGCGCTGATCCGATCCTCCGGCAAGCAAAAAACCGCCGTGCGGCGCGACCCCGAAGGTCGCACCACACGGCGGTTTTGCATGTGCCGCGAGAGAAGTCGCGATGCGCTCAGTTCTTGAGGCGCGACACCTTCGTGCCTTGCAGCGACACGTCGGCCATCAGGCCGGCGTTGGTCAGCACAATGGCTTCGACAGGTTTCGTGGCGGTGGTCGTGTCGATCACACCGTTCGCGCCCATCTTCACCAGCGCCACCGATGCGTCCGCGCCCGCCGACCAGCCGTCGGAATTGCGGAATTTGTCGAGCGCATCTTGCGTCATGAACAGGAAGATCAGCGCCTTCGATTGCGCGCCTGCCTGAAGGCCGAACGAGCCGGAGGTCGTGCTGTAGTAACCGACACTGCTGCCGCCTACGCGCAGCGCGCCCTTGCCGTACTGCGCGCCGACGATGAAGCCGGCCTGAAGCACCGACGGGAACACCAGAACGCCGCGCGCTTTCGAGACCAGCTCGCGCGAGCCGCCGACGGTGGAATAGAGACGCTGAATCGTGCTGTCGACATCTGCGTCGATGGAACGACGTTCATCGGGGGCGCCCGCGGCCGCTTCGGTGCCGGCGTTCCGGTTGGCCGTGCAGCCGGCAAGCGCGAGGCCTCCCAGCGCCAGAACTGCGGTCGACTTGAGCATGAAGTTTCGTCTTTGCATCATTGTTCTCCATCGTGGAATTTAGGAAACCCCATAGAGCGGGAGGGTAAGGCACGCAAAGTTATAGCACAGCAACTTGAAATGCGAACCCCGCCCCGTGCGCCGAAAGCCTTGTCAGGCCTGGGTCTTCAGGCTTCGCAACATTCGGGTAAGCAATGCGCACCTAGCTTACTCCGAATCCGTCCCCCATAACTGTCGAGCAACACGTCGAATTACATAAAACTTTCGATGACGCGCTCCGCCTCATACAAGGTTAGACGAAGCTCGAACCAAACCGAAATGGAAACGGAGTTTTCGCCCGAAGTGTAGCCCAAGGCGAGCAGAATTTTCGTGATGCCGCCTTAAGGTCGTACGAGAAAACCGCTGAAGGAAGTAGCAACGACCGTACCCGCGCGTCGCTCACGGATGGGTCGTCGTTTTTACTTCGGCCGGATGCGATGACGGCGCGCGCTCCGGGCGACGCAGTGCGCGCCTTACACCGCCGATCAACATGCCGAATACCAGCAGGGACACGGCGGGCACGATCCAGTAGCCGACGAACGCGTGCCAGAGATAATCCGCAAGCGTCGCCTTGCGATGCGCGTATTCGTCGAGTGCTTCCTGATGCTTCGCCGCGTTGGTCGCGAGGACATCGGCGGGGCAACCGGCGGCGCGCGCTTCGTCGGGCGCGCCGTGGCAGCGCGCCGTGGCGCCGGCCGCGCGTTGCGCGTCGGTCAGTTCCCAGGCGGCGAGCGCCTTCTGAAGATCGACGTTGTTGTACGCCATCTCCTCGCGCGCTTCATTCACCGCAATAATCAGCACCGGCACGAACCAGAACGTGATCGTCACGAGCCACCGCCGGAACCAGCGGTTCTTGTGTCTCCATGCCATCCAATGCCTCCATGCGGGCTTTCGCCTCGCTCGAAACGGCGGCGGCCGATGGCGTTTATCTTGTATTCGTGAGGGGCCGCCTTCGCGCCATCTTATGAGAAAAAGACGACGGTGCGAATCAGAAGCTTGGGTGCAGTGCAATATCGGCCGGTAGACAGCGTAAATTCGCAAGGGTCGCCGCGCGCGAACGGCGCGGCGTGAACGAACGTGGGCGCGGTGCGATCAGCCCTTGTTGCTGAGGCAGCTCTTCATGAAGGTCTTGCGGTCGTCGCCCTTCTTGTCGGCCGCCTGCTGATTGCATGTCGTCATCTTCTGCTGCTGCGTCATCGGCGCGGATGCGGCGGCCGGTGCGGCGGACAGACAGCTCTTCATGAAGGCCTTGCGGTCGTCGCCTTTCTTGTCGCCCGCCTGTTTATTGCAATCGGTCATCTTGCTTTGCTGGCTATTGGCGGCGAAGGCTGCATTCGCGCCGAGCGTCAGGCTCAGCACGGCGATGAGGGCGGTGGCTCGAATAGTCATGTGACGCTCCCTTTGAGTGACGGTTATTGTTCGACGGCGCGTGTCTTTATCCGCATGTCGCCCGCGCATTATGGCAAACACAATATGAGCGGTGTGCGGGATAGGGTGAAATCGGGAGGCGAAGCGCCCGGGCCGCGGGAATGATGCTTGCAAGTACCTTTCATCGCCGGCGATCCGCACGACCGGTGACGCCGACGTATGATCGTGCGATGCAGGTCCAACGAAAAAGGAGAGGGTTCATGTCCACGCCGCTGTCCGACCATTACAAAGGCTTCGAAATAAAGGTGCAGGCGTTGCGGCGCGCGAAGGAACGCGACGAGCCGGACGACGGCCCGCGCCACTTCGACATCGTCGTGACGATCGCGAAGAGCGCGCACGGCGAGAGCGGCCGCTCGGAGATGTTCGGCGTGCCCGAGCAGGAACCGTTCGACAGTCCGATCGACGCGACGCGCGCCGGTATCGATTACGCGCGCGACATCATCGACAACAAGGTGGAAGGGCAGTCGGTCGAAGATCTCTGACTCGCGCAACAAGAACGCAACAACACGTTGCCCACGAGCAGCCAGAAACGCCGCCGAGCAAGGGTTCGACGGCGTTGTCGTATGTGCAGCACTACACGTTAGCCCGATTGACCTTCGGCGTCTGTTTAACGAGAATCGACGGCGAGCAAACGTTCAACCGCGCGCGAAAGGGCGATCGAAGGCTTCGGCGCGCGACAAGCCCGGCGCGGATCGCAACGCGTTGCTCGTGTTCGCAGCATCTCGCGAGACCAACAAATCAGAAAAAGCATGGAGATTCGCATGAACCGAAACATCCGCCGACGCGTCCTGACAGCGGCCGTCGCGCTCGCCTTTTGCTCCGCATTGCCGTTCGCCTCGTCGTCCGCATTCGCGCAAGCCGCGGGCAAGCCCAAGGTCGCGCTCGTCATGAAGTCGCTCGCCAACGAGTTCTTCCTGACGATGGAAAACGGCGCGAAGGATTATCAGGCGCACAACTCCGGCCAGTTCGACCTGATCACCAACGGCATCAAGGACGAGACCGACACGGCGGCGCAAATTCGCATCGTCGAGCAGATGATCGTCTCGAAGGTCGACGCGCTCATCATCGCGCCGGCGGATTCGAAGGCGCTCGTGCCGGTGCTCAAGAAGGCGGCGGACGCGGGCATCATCGTCGTGAACATCGACAACCGGCTCGATCCGGACGTGCTCAAGTCGAAGAATCTGAATGTGCCGTTCGTCGGACCGGACAACAAGAAGGGCGCGAAAAAGGTCGGGGACTATCTCGCCCCGCGTCTCAAGAAGGGCGACGAAGTCGCGATCATCGAAGGCGTGACGACCACCACGAACTCCCAGGCGCGCAGTGCGGGCTTCAAGGAAGCGATGGACGCGGCCGGCATGAAGGTCGTTGCGCTGCAATCGGGCGAATGGGAAATCGACAAGGGCAACGCGGTCGCCTCGCAGATCCTGAACGCCAATCCGAACGTGAAGGCGCTCCTGTGCGACAACGACAACATGGCGATCGGCGCCGTGTCGGCGATTCGCGCGGCGGGCAAGGCGGGCAAGGTGCAAGTGGTCGGCTTCGACAACATCGGCGCAATCAAGCCGATGCTCAAGGACGGCCGCGTGCTCGCGACCGCCGATCAGTACGCGGCGAAGCAGGCGGTGTTCGGCATCGACGTGGCGCTGAAGGCGATTTCCGGCCACAAGAAGCAGTCGGAGCTTTCGCAGGTCGTGGAAACGCCCGTCGATCTCGTGACGAAGTAATCGTGACGAAGTAAGCCGGCGCGAAACCGAAATCTCAAGTTCGCGGCCGGCGTGCCGATAACACACTGACGAGCGCGGAAGGCAGACGGCGCGGGCACGGTCCGCGCACTTCGGCCACGCTTTCCGCGCGAGGCTTGGGAATTCGCTCCGAGCCGCGCCCACAAAGGCGCGGGCCGTTTTCCGAAGCCATGCGGGACAACCACGTGGATGCACAGCGAGCCTTGAAGCGCCCCATGACCGGACCGAACGATGCGAACGTGCTGACGGTGACGGGCATCGGCAAGACTTATGTCGAGCCGGTGCTGGCGGACGTGTCGCTGGATCTCGTCGCGGGCGAAGTGCTCGCGCTGACCGGCGAGAACGGCGCGGGCAAGAGCACGCTGTCGAAGATCATCGGCGGTCTCGCCGATCCGACCGCCGGCACGATGACGCTCGCGGGTCAGCCCTACGCGCCGAAAAGCCGCTCGGAGGCCGAGTCGCTCGGCGTGCGCATGGTCATGCAGGAGCTGAATCTGCTGCCGACCTTGTCGGTGGCGGAGAATCTGTTTCTGAACCGTTTGCCGCGCAAGAGCATCGGCTGGATCGATCGCAAGCGGCTCGCAGAAGATGCGCGTCACGCGATGGCGCAGGTCGGGCTCGACGCGATCGATCCGGACACGCTCGTCGGCGGTCTCGGCATCGGGCATCAGCAAATGGTGGAGATCGCGCGCAATCTGATCGGCGATTGCCGCGTGCTGATTCTCGACGAGCCGACCGCGATGCTCACCGCGCGCGAAGTCGATCTGCTGTTCGAGCAGGTCGAGCGGCTGAAGGCGCGCGGCGTCGCGCTCGTGTACATCTCGCACCGGCTGGAAGAATTGCGGCGCATCGCCGAGCGCGCGGCCGTGCTGCGCGACGGACGCCTCGTACACGTCGGTCCGATGGACGAACTCACGAGCGACCGGCTAGTCACGCTGATGGTCGGGCGCGAACTCGGCGAGCGCATCGATCTGGGCGAGCGCCGGATCGGCGATGTCGCGCTGAAAGTGGAAGGCATGACGCGGCTGCCCGCGGTCCGCGACGTGTCGTTCGAAGTGCGCGCGGGCGAGATTTTCGGCGTGAGCGGGCTGATCGGCGCGGGCCGCACCGAGCTCATGCGGCTCATCTACGGCGCGGATCGCGCGGACGCGGGCACGCTGTCGGTCGCGCGCAACGGGCAGGCGCTGCGGCGCGTGTCGGTGCAATCGCCGTCGGATGCGGTCGCCGAAGGCATTGCGCTGATCACGGAGGATCGCAAGGGCGAGGGCCTGTTGCTTACCTTGCCGATCGCCGCGAACGTTTCACTGGGCAATTTGAACGCGGTCGCGCGTCACGGCGTGGTCGACACGCGCCGCGAAGCGGCGCTCGCGCAGCGGCAGATCGACGCGATGCGCATCCGCACGTCGGGGCCGGCGCAGGCGGTGTCGGAGTTGTCGGGCGGCAACCAGCAGAAGGTCGTGATCGGCCGCTGGCTCGCGCGCGACTGCTCGGTGCTGCTGTTCGACGAGCCGACGCGCGGCATCGACGTCGGCGCCAAGTTCGACATCTACGGGCTGATGGGCGCGCTCGCCCGCGAAGGACGCGCGCTCGTCGTCGTGTCGAGCGATCTGCGCGAGCTGATGCTGATCTGCGACCGCATCGGCGTGATGTCGGCGGGCCGCATGACGGGCGTGTTCGAGCGCGCGAACTGGTCGCAGGACGCGCTGCTCGCAGCGGCATTCTCGGGTTACGCGAAGCGCGAGGCGATCATGCACGAACCCATCGTCCCGGACGCGAAAGCGCCCGAAGACAACGTGGAGCATTGAATGAGCGAAGCGAACCTGCCCGCCGACGCACCGAAGAGCACGAAAGGCGTCGGCACGCGCCTGGGGCTTTCGAATTACCTCGGTCTCGCGGGCGCGCTCGCCGCGATGATCGCGCTCTTTTCGGTGCTGAGCCCGCACTTTCTGACGTACGACACGTTCAGCACGATCGCGAACCAGATTCCGGATCTCGTCGTGATGTCGGTCGGCATGACGTTCGTGCTCATCATCGCGAGCATTGATCTCTCGGTCGGCTCGGTGCTGGCGCTGGGGGCATCGGTGGTGAGCGTGGCCGCGCTCAAATGGCACTGGCCGGCGTTTCCGGCCGCGCTGATCGGACTCGCGGCCGCCGCGCTCACGGGCGCCGTGACCGGCCTCGTGACCGTGGCGTGGCGGATTCCGTCGTTCATCGTGTCGCTCGGCGTGCTCGAAGGCGCGCGCGGACTCGCGTATCAGATGACGAACTCGCGCACGGCGTACATCGGCGATGCGTTCGATTTTCTGTCGAATCCGATCGCGTTCGGCATCTCGCCCGCGTTCCTGATGGCGGTCGCGGTCATGATAATTGCCCATCTGGTCTTGACCCGGACGGTTTTTGGCCGATATCTGGTAGGAATCGGCACGAACGAGGAAGCCGTGCGTCTCGCGGGCGTGAATCCGCGGCCTTACAAGGTCATCGTTTTCGCGCTGATGGGCGCGCTCTCCGGGCTCGCGGCGCTGTTTCAGATCTCGCGGCTGGAGGCGGCCGATCCGAACGCCGGCGCGGGGCTGGAGCTGCAGGTGATCGCGGCGGTCGTGATCGGCGGGACGAGTCTGATGGGCGGGCGCGGCTCGGTCATCAGCACGTTTTTCGGCGTGTTGATCATCTCCGTGCTGGCGGCGGGACTGGCGCAGATCGGCGCGAACGAGCCGACCAAGCGCATCATTACCGGCGCGGTGATCGTGGTGGCGGTGGTGCTGGATACATACCGCAGCAGAAGAAAGCGGGTTTGATCGAGGGACGGCGCAGGCAGTGGCTCCGCACAGGGCGGAGAAGCGGCCGGCGGCGGTAGCAGGCGATAGCAGGCGATATCAGGCAGGCAGCGGCGGACGGGGATTCGCCACGGCGGCACACAATGAAGCAGGCAGGGCGCGGGGAAGTGAGCGGCGCATGAAAGTTGGTCGCGCCGGACGCCTTACGACCAATAAAAGCAGCAAGACCTAAGAGAAGCGAAGGACGATGTATGGCGACGATCAAAGACGTGGCAGCCATTGCCGGGGTGTCGTTTACGACGGTATCCCACGTAGTGAACAACTCGCGGCCGGTATCGGCCGACGTGCGGGCGAAAGTCGAGCGGGCGATCCTTGAGCTCGACTACGTGCCGTCGGCGGTCGCGCGCTCGCTGAAGGCGCGCTCGACGGCGACCATCGGCCTGCTCGTGCCGAACGCGACGAACCCGTATTTCGCCGAGCTTGCGCGCGGCGTCGAGGACGGCTGCGCGAAGAACGGCTATTGCGTGTTCTTCTGCAACTCCGACGACGACCCGGCGAAGCAGCGCAGCTATTTGCGCGTGCTGCAGGAAAAGCGCATCGACGGGCTGGTGATCGCATCGGCGGGCGAGGATTCGGTGCTCGCGCAATGTCTTGCGGGCGCACGCGAGCCGCTCGTGATCGTCGATCGCAATATCGAGGGGCTGCAATCGGACCTCGTGCAGATCGACCACGAAAAGGGCGCGTATCTCGCGACGCGGCATCTGCTGCAACTCGGGCACTCGAAGATCGGCTGCATTACCGGGCCGGTTGCGACGGCGGTTTCCGCGATGCGTCTGCACGGTTTCATCCGCGCGATGGCCGAGCGCGGCATCGAGATCGAGCCGAATGCGATCCAGCAGAGCGATTTCTCCGCGACGGGCGGTTACGCCGCGGCCTCGCTATTGCTCGACAACATGAAGCCGACGGCGATTTTCGCGTGCAACGACATGATGGGCATCGGCGCGCTGCGTGCGGCGGCGGAACGTCATATCAACGTGCCGACGGATTGTTCGATCATCGGTTTCGACGATGTGGAGTTGTCGCGCTACACCTATCCGGCCTTGTCGACGGTGGGACAATCGGTGCGCGCGCTGGGCGAAATGGCCGCGCAGACGCTGATCGACCGCATCACCGGCAAGCTGGCCGGCACGACGCGCCGGCGCGTGGTGGCGCCGCGCCTCGTGCTCCGCGAATCGACCGCGGTGGTGCCCGAGTCGCGCGGTGCGAAGGCGTAACAACGGCGGTTCAGTAAAGGAAACGAGATGGGCGAAAGTGCCAAAACCGGCCGCGTGACCGTGGTCGGCAGCCTCAACATGGATCTGGTGACGCGCGCGCCGCGCCTGCCGAGACCGGGCGAAACGCTCGCCGGCCACGCGTTCGCGCAGGTGCCGGGCGGCAAGGGCGGCAATCAGGCAGTCGCCGCGGCGCGCCTGGGCGCGCACGTCGCGATGATCGGCTGCGTCGGCGACGATTCGAACGGCGCGACGCTCAAAGGCAGCCTCGAAGCGGAAGGCATCGACTGCACGGCGCTCGCGACCAGTGCGAGCGCGCCGACGGGCGTCGCGCTCATCGTCGTCGACGACGCGAGCCAGAACGCGATCGTGATCGTCGCGGGCAGCAACGCCGAAGTGACGCCCGCGCGCATCGAGGCGCAGGACGCGCTGATCGCGCAAGCGGATGTCATCGTGTGCCAGCTCGAAACGCCGGCCGACGCCGTGCGCGCCGCGCTCGCCGCTGGCCGGCGCCTGAAACGCACGACGATCCTCAATCCCGCGCCCGCCGCGCGCAAGCTGCCGCCGGACTGGTTCCCGCTCGTCGACTATCTGATTCCGAACGAACTCGAAGCCGCGACGCTCTCGGGCGTCGCCATCGACACGCCGGACGACGCGCGCCGTGCCGCGCAGGCGCTCAAGGCGAAGGGCGCGCGCAACGTGATCGTCACGCTCGGCGCGCAAGGCGTGCTCGCGCTGCTCGACGGCGCACACGACGACGGCGTTCATCTGGCGTCGCCGCGCGTCGAAGCGGTCGATACGACCGCCGCTGGCGACACGTTCATCGGCGGCTTCGCGGCGGAACTCGCGCGCGGCGCGGCGGCAATGGACGCGATCGCGTTCGGCCAGCGCGCGGCGGCCATCGCGGTGACGCGCGAGGGCGCGCAGCCATCGATTCCGCACCGCAGCGAAATTTCAGCATAACTTTTCAACGATCGTTGAAAACACGGCGCGTCTGACGCGCCGTTTTCTTTTCATACGAAATAATTTCCTCAAGTGCCGACTCTTTCGCGCCGTTTACATCGATAGCGGCCGCGCGATGGCGCGCGCGCACAGTCACGAAACGACGACCCCGCTTGCGAGCGGCATCAGGGAAAACTCAATGAAACATGCTTTGACGATCAAGGCGCGCCTCGGTATCTCGATGGCGTTTCTGGGTGCGCTGCTCATCGCGATCGGCGCGCTGGGGCTCACCGGCATGAGTCACTCCAACGGCGCATTTCAAGACACTTATTCGGTGCAGATGCCTGCGGCGATCGCCGTCGGCAACGCGGAAATGTATGCCGCACGCGAACGGCTCGTGTTCGATCGCGCGGCGCTGCTCGCCGGCACGCCGGAAGTGGCGTCGACGGTCGAGCGCGCGCGCATGATGCGCGAGCGCGCGGACGGCTACTGGAAGGAATACATGGCGCTGCCGCAAGCGCCGGGCGAAAGGCGTCTCGCCGACGCCGCGCAGGACAAGCGCCTCGCGCTGCAGGGCATCGTGGACAAGGGCGTCGCGGCGGTCATGGCGAACGATCACGACGGCATCATCGCGAACGCCAAGGCGATGCAGGTCACGTACAACGAACTCGCCAACGCGAACGACGCGCTGCGCAAGCATCTGACCGAAGCGTCCCATAAGAGCTACGAAGAGACCCAGAACCGCTTCCAGTGGTTCCGCGCGCTGAGCCTCGGCGCGATCGCGCTCGGCCTGGCGGCGGCCGTGTTCGCGTGGGTTTCGCTCAGGCGCGCGATTGCGCGGCCCCTCGAAGCCGCGCTCGGTCATTTCGAAGCCATCGCAGCGGGCGATCTGCGCCGCGAGGTCGCCGTCACGTCGCGCGACGAAATGGGCCAGTTGCTCGAAGGTCTCGCCAAAATGCGCGCAAGCCTGCTGACGACCGTGCGCACGGTGCGCTCGGGCAGCGAATCGATCGCGTCCGCCACGCAGCAGATCGCGGCGGGCAATACGGATCTCTCGTCGCGCACCGAGGAACAGGCATCGGCGCTGCAGGAAACCGCGTCGAGCATGGAAGAGCTGACGGGCACCGTCCGCCAGAACGCCGACAACGCGCGGCAGGCGAGCGCGCTCGCGGCGAACGCGTCGGCCATCGCCGGCAAGGGAAGCGCGGTCGTGACGCAGGTCGTCGACACGATGCGCGAGATCGACGGCAGTTCGTCGAAGATCGCGGACATCATTTCGATCATCGAGGGCATTGCGTTCCAGACCAACATTCTGGCGCTCAACGCGGCCGTCGAAGCGGCGCGCGCGGGCGAGGAAGGGCGCGGCTTCGCGGTCGTCGCGGGCGAGGTGCGCAGCCTTGCGCAGCGCTCGTCGGCGGCGGCGAAGGAAATCAAGGAGCTGATCGATACGTCGGTGGCGCGCGTGCGCACGGGCACCACGCTCGTCGACGAAGCCGGCCGCACGATGAACGAGATCATCGGCGCGGTGCAGCGCGTGACGGACATCATGGGCGAGATCGCGGCGGCGTCGGAGGAGCAGTCGAGCGGCATCGAACAGGTGTCGCGCGCCGTCACGCAGATGGACGAAGTGACGCAACAGAACGCCGCGCTCGTCGAGGAAGCGGCGGCGGCCGCGCAGTCGCTCGAAGACCAGGCCGCGCGACTGCGGCAGGCGGTGGCTGTGTTCCAGGTGGCGGACGGCGGCGCGCCGCTTGCTGCTCTCGCTGCCAGTGCGGCTACATCGACGCAGCCGGTGAAAATTGCATCGCGTGCAACGATAACGACGCGCGTGAGCGCGAAGCCCGCCACGACGACGTCGGCGCCTGCCAAACGCGCCGCAGCCGCGCCGTCGCCCGCACCGAAAGCGCCGGCGACCGCGGTCGCGGGCGGCGACTGGGAGACGTTCTGAGCATGACGCGCGGCGCGTAGCCGCGCGCGGTCCGCGAATGCGCGCGAATGCACACGCGCGCGACCAACGTCGATCCGCTAACCCGTACACTGAGGGGTGCATCACCGCTCACACGAGGATATCGACATGACCGGATCGACACTCGCCGCGAAGCTCGCGGACGCCCGCCGCCGGCATCAGCTGATCGAAACGCTGGAGTCCGCCGACATTCCCGCCGACGCGCCCACCGCCTACGCGATCCAGCACGAGATGCTGAGAGAGTCGGATGCGCGCATCGGCGCCTGGAAGATCGGGGCGCGCGCACCCGACGCGCTCGCCACGGGCGCGCCCATCGACGTCTCGCTTGTCCACGTTTCGCCCGCGCGCCTTACTTTTCAATCGTTTTTCCGCGTGCTGGTGGAACTCGAAGTCGCGTTCCGCTTCGCCTATGCGCTGCCCGCGCGACCCGACCCTTACACACGCGAGGAAGTACTCGATGCGATAGGCGGCGTCGCGGTCGCGCTCGAAGTGGTCGACAGCCGTTTCGCTCAATGGCCCAATCTCGATCCGCTGGCTCAACTCGCCGATTCGCAGAATAACGGCGCGCTCGTCGTGTCGGGCATGGAACCTTACGACGTCGTCGCGCCCGGCTTCGACTTTCTCACACCGCGACTGGAATTCACGCTCGACGGCGTATCGATTGAGCCGGCCGCGCTCGGCAATCCCGCGGGCGATCCGCGCGAATTGCTGCCGTGGCTCGTCAACCATTGTTCGCGCATGGGTTTGACCGTCGAGCCGTTCTGGACCATCACCACGGGTTCCTACACGGGCGCATATCGCGTCGACGGACCGGGGATGCTGCATGGCGCGATCGATCGCATCGGCGAACTGGAACTGGTGCTCGCATGATGCGCGAACGCGATTCATCGGGAACGATTATTGATGATGTCGCACGCGCATCGAGGTTATCGGCTTATGCATCTTATGAGCGCGCGCGCACGTATTCATGCAGCAGGCGATGATCAACGCGCGCATGTGAGGCGCACGTCGCATTGGCGGACAGAAGCAGTAGATAAGTAGCAAAGAGCGCGGGGAACCGAACAGGCAAAGACCATGTCGAGCATGAGGATAGCGACATTGGGATGAGGATTGTAGGTGAACGAAAATAACTCACCAACCTAGGAATTCTTCGAAGCAAATGAACAACGCAAGTGCGTGAAAAAAAATTCGAAAGGGTTTAGGATGATTTCAAGCGATGTCGTTTCGATTACGCGCGTTGCGCACGACATAGCTTTCTGACTTCGGCGAGGAGGTAGCATGGATATCTACAGCAGTTTCGCGACCCGCTTCGAAAAAACTCGCGAGGAGGAATTCTCGCTCGAAGAGTATCTCGCGCTCTGCAAAGAAGATCCTGCCACATATGCAACAGCGGGCGAACGCATGTTGACGGCCATCGGGGAACCGGAGATGGTCGACACTCGTCTCGATCCGCGTTTATCGCGTGTGTTTGCGAACAAGGTCATCAAGGTGTATCCGGCATTCCGCGAGTTCTACGGAATGGAGGAAGTGATCGAGAACGTCGTGTCGTACTTCCGGCACGCGGCACAAGGTCTGGAAGAAAAGAAGCAGATCCTGTATCTGCTGGGTCCCGTGGGCGGCGGCAAGTCGTCGATCGCCGAACGACTGAAACAACTCATGGAACGCGTGCCCTTCTATTCGATCAAGGGCTCGCCCGTCAACGAATCACCGCTCGGCGTCTTCGATTACGACGAAGACGGTCCGGTGCTCGAAGAGCAGTACGGCATTCCGCGCCGCTATCTCAAGAGCATCCTCTCGCCGTGGGCCGTGAAGCGCCTGCACGAGTACAACGGCGACATTCGCAAGTTCCGCGTGGTGCGCCGTTATCCCTCCATTCTTCGTCAGATCGGCATTGCGAAAACCGAGCCGGGCGATGAGAACAATCAGGACATCTCGTCGCTCGTCGGCAAGGTGGATATCCGCAAGCTCGAAACCTATTCGCAGGACGACGCCGACGCGTACAGCTATTCCGGCGGCCTGTGCCTCGCCAATCAGGGCTTGCTGGAATTCGTCGAAATGTTCAAGGCACCGATCAAGGTGCTGCACCCGCTGCTCACCGCGACCCAGGAAGGCAACTTCAAGGGCACGGAAGGCTTCGGTGCGATTCCCTTCGACGGCGTGATCCTCGCGCACTCGAACGAGTCGGAGTGGAAGGCGTTTCGCAACAACAAGAACAACGAAGCGCTGCTCGACCGTATCTTCGTCGTGAAGGTGCCGTACTGCCTGCGCTACGGCGAAGAGATCAAGATCTACGAGAAGCTCCTGCGCAATTCGTCCCTCGCCGAGGCGGTTTGCGCACCGGGCACGCTCAAGATGATGGCGCAGATGGCCGTGCTCACGCGTCTGCACGAACCGGAGAACTCCAGCCTCTTTTCGAAGATGCAGGTCTACGACGGTGAGAACCTGAAGGACACGGACCCGAAGGCGAAGTCGTACCAGGAGTATCGCGATTACGCGGGTGTCGACGAAGGCATGACGGGCGTGTCCACGCGCTTCGCGTTCAAGATCCTGTCGCGCGTGTTCAACTTCGATTCGAGCGAAGTCGCGGCGAACCCGGTGCATCTCATGTACGTGCTCGAACAACAGATCGAGCGCGAGCAGTTCCCGCCGGAAACGGAGCAGAAGTATCTGTCGTTCATCAAGGACGTGCTGGCTTCGCGCTACGCCGAGTTCATCGGCAAGGAGATCCAGACGGCTTATCTGGAGTCGTATTCGGAGTATGGACAGAACATCTTCGACCGCTATGTGACGTATGCGGACTTCTGGATTCAGGATCAGGAATTCCGCGATCACGACACCGGCGAGAGCTTCGATCGCTCGGCGCTGAACGCCGAACTGGAGAAGATTGAGAAGCCCGCGGGCATCAGCAACCCGAAGGACTTCCGCAACGAGATCGTGAACTTCGTGTTGCGCGCGCGTGCGGCCAATGGCGGCAAGAATCCCGCGTGGATCAGCTACGAGAAGCTGCGCGTGGTGATCGAGAAGAAGATGTTCTCCAACACCGAAGAACTTCTCCCGGTCATTTCGTTCAACGCGAAAGGATCGGCCGAAGAGCAACGCAAGCACGAGGACTTCGTTAATCGGATGGTCGCGAAGGGCTACACGCCGAAGCAGGTCCGGCTCCTGTGCGACTGGTATCTGCGCGTGCGCAAGTCGTCGTGATGTGAGGCAAGACGGGAACCGGCGCACGAAGCGTCCGGCTCCGGTCCCGCGCAAAGCGATAGTCAGGAATGTCCGGGCGGCCCGGGCGCGTGAATTGCAACCGGACCGCACAGTGGACAGTTTGCGAGACAGAGACGCTGCGGCCAGTCGAAGCTTCGCGCAGCGCCTCGCCCCTCGCCAATAACGCGGGAGACTGGATGTGCTGCACCAAATCATCGACCGCAGGTTAGCCGGCAAGAACAAGAGCATCGCCAATCGCGAGCGCTTCCTGCGACGCGTCAAGGGTTTCATTCGCCGCGCGGTTTCCGACGCGGTGCGCGATCGCAGTATCAAAGACATTCAAAGCACCCAGAGCATCACCATTCCCAAGAAGGACATCTCCGAGCCCTCGTTCCGTCACGGACCGGGCGGCAAACGCGAGTTCGTCCATCCGGGCAACGCCGACTACATACGCGGCGACAAGATTCCGCGTCCGCCCGGCGGCGCGGGCGGCGGTGGCAAGAGCGCGAGCAACGAGGGAGAAGGGCAGGACGATTTCGTTTTCGAACTGTCGCGCGAAGAATTCATGCAGTACTTCTTCGACGACCTCGAACTGCCGCGCCTCGTCAAAACGCAACTGCTCGCCGTGCCAACTTGGAAGAACGTGCGCGCGGGCTGGGCGGCCGAAGGCACGCCGAACAACATCGACGTGGTGAGATCGCTGCGCAGCGCGCTCGGACGACGCATCGCGCTCGGCTGGCCGCTCGCCTCGCAGTTGCGCGAGATGGAGCGTCAGCTCGAACAGTTGAAGGACGAGAACGCCGATCCGGAAGACATCGCGCGGCTCGAAGCCGATATCGTCATCATGCAGGGCCGGATCACGCGCATTCCGTTCATCGATCCGTTCGATTTGCGCTACATCAATCGCGTGAAGCAGCCTACGCCTTCGAGCAAGGCCGTGATGTTCTGTCTGATGGACGTCTCCGGCTCGATGGACGAGCAACGCAAGGATCTGTCCAAGCGCTTCTTCATTCTCTTGTACCTGTTCCTGCAGCGGAACTACGAGAAGATCGAAGTGGTGTTCATCCGGCACCATACGCGCGCCGAGGAAGTCGACGAAGACACGTTCTTCCATTCGACGGAAAGCGGCGGCACGGTGGTGTCGAGCGCGCTCGAACTCATGAAGAAGATCATGGACGAGCGCTATTCGCCGAGTGAATGGAACATTTACGGCGCGCAGGCGTCGGACGGCGACAACTGGACGGACGATTCCCCGAAGTGCCGCAAGCTGCTCGCGGAAGACATCCTGCCGAAGGTCCGGTATTTTGCCTATATTCAAGTTGCGCCGGAGGAGCAAAATCTCTGGCTGGAGTATGCTCAGCTTGCGATGGGCGCGCCCGAACTCGCGATGAAGAAAGTCGATTCGGCCGCGGACATCTATCCGGTATTCCGTGAGCTGTTCGAGAAACAGCAGGCGGCCGCATGACGAAGCGGCATTCGCATGAAGAGACGCGCGGGTACCCGCTGGAAGGCGCGGACGATAGTAGTGCCGATTCCCAGCTCGAACCAGAAGCCCAGCAACGCAAGGCGTCCGCGAAGGCAGACGAGGCGCACGAGGAAGGCAGAATGAATGTTTCGGAGAAACGGCGACCGCTGCCGTGCCCGTCGGACTGGACCGTCGAGCTCATCGAAGAATACGACGCCGAGATTTCACGCGTCGCGAACCGTTACGGCCTCGACACCTATCCGATTCAACTGGAAATCATCAGTTCCGAGCAGATGATGGACGCTTACGCGTCCGTCGGCATGCCGGTGAATTATCGGCACTGGTCGTTCGGCAAGCACTTTCTCGCGACCGAGAAAGGCTATCGGCGTGGGCAGATGGGCCTCGCGTACGAAATCGTCATCAATTCGAATCCTTGCATCGCGTATCTCATGGAAGAAAACACCATGACGATGCAGGCGCTCGTGATCGCTCACGCGGCCTACGGGCACAACTCGTTTTTCAAGGGCAATTATCTCTTCCGGCTCTGGACGGACGCGCACGCGATCATCGATTACCTCGTCTACGCGAAGAATTACATCGCGGAGTGCGAGGAGCGCTTTGGCCTCGATCGCGTCGAGGAACTGCTCGATTCGTGCCACGCGCTGATGAATTACGGCGTCGACCGGTACAAGCGGCCGCAAAAACTCTCGCTCGCGAAGGAAGCGGCGATGCGTCGCGAGCGCGAAGCGTATCTGCAATCGCAGGTCAACGAACTGTGGCGCACGCTGCCCAAGGGCAAAGATCCTTCGCCGGAGGAAACCGAAAGCCGGTATCCGCCGGAACCGCAGGAGAATCTGCTGTACTTCGCGGAGAAAAATGCGCCGTTGCTCGAACCGTGGGAGCGGGAAGTTATCCGTATCGTGCGCAAGATCGGGCAGTATTTTTATCCGCAGCGGCAAACGCAGGTCATGAACGAAGGCTGGGCCACGTTCTGGCACTACACGCTCCTGAACACGCTCTACAACGAAGGCCGTCTCGAAGACAGCTTCATGATGGAGTTCCTGCACTCGCATTCGAACGTCGTGTATCAGCCGCCGGTGACAAAGCCGTATTACAGCGGCATCAATCCGTACGCGCTCGGCTTTTCGATGATGAGCGACATTCGCCGCATCTGCGAAAACCCGACGGACGAGGACCGCGAGTGGTTCCCGGAACTCGCCGGCAGCGACTGGCTGGAGTCCTTGCACTACGCGATGCGCAACTTCAAGGACGAGAGCTTCATCGCGCAGTATTTGTCGCCGCACCTGATTCGGGAGATGCGTCTGTTCTCGATTCTCGACGACGACATGCGTGACGCGCTCGAAGTGTCGGCCATTCACGACGGCAGCG
Organism: Caballeronia glebae; assembly: GCF_001545035.1. Classification (GTDB taxonomy): domain Bacteria; phylum Pseudomonadota; class Gammaproteobacteria; order Burkholderiales; family Burkholderiaceae; genus Caballeronia; species Caballeronia glebae. The sequence goes on along the minus strand of NZ_FCOJ02000010.1, from coordinate 10,874 downwards.
GATATCGCTATGTGCGCCAGGCGCTGTCGCGGCAGTACGACATCCATCATCGCGAGCCGAATATTCAGGTGTATTCGGTGAACACGCGCGGCGACCGCAGTCTTACGCTGCGGCATTTCATGACCGACAACCGCCATCTCGCGAACGACAGCGACGAAGTGCTCAAGCACATGGCGCGCTTGTGGCAATTCGACGTTTATGTCGAAAGCGTCGATGAGAACGGGACGGTGAGGAAGCGCTTCGAATGCCGATATGTGGCACCGAATACGCGCTGACCAAGCTCATGCTTCAAACGAAAACCGGCTCTGAATCAGAGCCGGTTTTTTGTGCGCGTTGACGGCTACCGCTTGCTCGCCTCGTCCTGCGAGAACAAATCCCAGCTCGCCATGAACAGCGCCGCGACCAGCGGCCCGATCACGAACCCGTTGATGCCGAAGAGCGCCATTCCGCCGAGCGTCGAAATGAGCACGACCCAGTCGGGCATTTTCGTATCCTTGCCGACGAGAATCGGCCGCAGCACGTTATCGACGAGCCCGATCACCACGACGCAGAACACGACGAGAATCAGGCCCTTGACGATCTCCCCCGTCATGAAGAAGTAGAGCGCGGCGGGCACCCACACGATCGCCGCGCCGACTGCGGGCAAGAGCGAAAGAAACGCCATCAGCACGCCCCACAGCAACGAGCCGCCGATCCCGAGAATCCAGAAAATCAGCCCGCCCAGCAATCCCTGCACGGCCGCAACCGCGATGTTCCCCTTGACCGTCGCGCGCACCACCGTGGTGAATTTCGCGATCAGATGCTGCTTCGGTTCGGGATCGAGCGGAATCGCGCGGCGGATGCGCCGGCCGATCTCTCCGCCATCGCGCAGCAAAAAGAATACGAGATAGAGCATCACGCCGAAGCTGACGACGAACTGAAACGTGTTCTGCCCGATCGACAGCGCCTGCGTCGCGGCGAACTGGCTGATCTGCGACGCGCCTTCCATCAGCCTGCGCTGCACGCCGCCGATGTCGTCGAGCCCGTAACGACCGAGCAGTTGCTGCGCCGACGCCGGCAGCGCATGCAAGACGTGCTGAAAATAAAGCCCGAAATTCAGCTCGCCGCTCTTGATCCGCGCATAGACGAGGGCGATTTCCTGCACGAGCGTCACCGCGACGATCGCCACCGGAATGATGACAATGAGGATCGCGGCGGCGAGCGTCGTCAGCGCGGCGAGATTGCGGCGCTTGCCGAAGCGCGCGGCGAGGTAACGCTGCATCGGCTGGAACAGGATGGCGAGAATCGCGCCCCAGAAGATCGCGCCGAAAAACGGCAGCAGCACCCACCCGAGCGCGAGCGTCACGGCGCACAGCAGGATATGGAAAAAACTCTGATGGTCAGTGTGGTTATTCATTAGCGACCAGTGAGACAAGCGAAAGGACGAATTGCCGTCGCGAAGCGGGCCATGCTGCTGGCACGGTGCTTCGGACGGCTGTCGCGGTCAGGGTTCGAGCAAGAATTCGTCCAAGGGTTCGCTGCGAAATTGCAGCAATCGGGCAATCGTGCGCGCGCCGCTGGAGCCGAACCCCGCGCGTCGACTAAAATCCGGCTTCCAATCCTTGCGGATCGCTTTCCGTCGACACGGCGAGCAGGCGCGAGCGAACGAGCCGATCGTTCGTGCGGGGCCGTATCCGCTCTACGCATCGAACAATGAATCCAGGCGTCGTCTACGCATTCGCGGCCTTTGCCATCTGGGGCCTTTTTCCGATCTACTTCAAGGCCTTGCATTCGATCGGCGCGGTCGAAATGCTCGCGCATCGCATGGCGTGGTCGATGGCGTTTTTGCTGATCGTCATGACCGTGCGTCGTCAGTGGAAATGGCTTGGCCCGGTTCTGCGCGACAAGCGTCTGCTCGCGCGCTTCGCCGCGAGCGCCGTGCTGCTCTCGGCGAACTGGGGCATCTATATCTGGGCGGTGAACGACGGGCGCATCGTCGAGGCGAGTCTCGGCTACTTCATCAATCCGCTTGTCAACGTGCTGTTCGGCATGGCGTTTCTGCACGAGCGGCTGCGGCCCGTGCAGTGGCTCGCGGTGACGATCGCCGCGGCGGGCGTCGCGTGGCTGACGTGGGTGAACGGCGCGCCGCCGTGGATCAGCCTCGCGCTCGCGCTGACCTTCGGCGGCTACGGGCTTTTGCGCAAGACCGCGTCGCTCGGCGCGCTCGAAGGGCTCACGCTCGAAACCATGCTGCTGTGTCCCGTCGCGCTCTTGTATCTCTTCTTCCTGAATTCGCACGGCGGCAGCGGTTTCGAGCATGGCTCGCTCGGCGTGAAACTGCTGCTCGCGGCCGCGGGGCCCGTGACCGCGGTGCCGCTGCTGCTTTTCGCGGCGGGCGCGCGGCGCATTCCGCTATCGATGCTCGGGCTCATTCAGTACATCACGCCGTCGCTGCAATTGCTGATCGGCGTCGTGATCTATCACGAATTCTTTGGGCACGATCAGTTGATCGGCTACGGCGCGATCTGGGCCGCGCTCGCGATCTACTCGCTCGAAGGCGTGTATCGCGCGCGCGGCTCGCGCCTTAAGAATTAGCGCAACGCGTCGCCGAAGCGGTACTCGGCCGTCGCCTCGTCGAGCTTCGCCTTGATTTCGGGATCGATCGGCTGGTTGACGGCCGCGAGCGTCTCGTTCAACTGATCGGGCCGGCTCGCGCCGATGATCGCCGAAGTCACCGCGGGATTCGCCAGCACCCACGCGAGCGCGGTGCTCGCGAGCGAGCGTCCGGTCGGCGCAACGATCTCGTTGATCTGCTCGATGGTGTGAAACTCGCGCTCGTGCCAGTAGCGCTGCGTGTACATCGCGCCCGCCTTGCCGACCGCGCCGGTGAAGCGTCCCTCGCTCGGGCCGGCATCGTAACTGTGCTTGCCCGTCAACAGTCCGCCCGCGAGCGGATTGTATGGAATGACGGCGAGTCCTTCTTCGGTCGCGAGCGGCAGCAATTCGCGCTCGATCTGACGAAAGAGCAGGTTATAGCGCGGCTGCACCGACACGAAGCGCGCGGCGTGCAACACATCCGCGCGGCCGAGTGCGCGCGCGAGCCGGTACGCCAGAAAATTCGACACGCCGATATAGCGCACCTTGCCTTGCCGCACGATGGTGTCGAGCGCTTCGAGCATCTCGTCGAGCGGCGTGTCGTGATCGTCGTTGTGAAGCTGATAGAGATCGACGTAATCGGTATTCAGCCGTTTGAGCGACGCGTCGATCGCGTCGAGCAGATGTTTGCGCGATGCGCCCTTGTGCCACGCGAGCGGCCCCATTTCATGCACGGCCTTGGTCGCGAGAATGTAGTTGTCGCGCCGGCCCTTGAGCCAGCGGCCGACGATTTCCTCGGTGCGGCCCGCGAGATCGTGCCCGCTGCCGAGCGGGTAGACGTTCGCCGTGTCGATGAAATTGACGCCCGCGTCCGCCGCCCGGTCCATGATGCTGCGCGACACGTCTTCCTCGGTTTGCAGGCCGAAGGTCATCGTGCCGAGCGTGAGACGCGAAACGGTGAGACCGGTGTTGCCGAATTTGCGGTATTGCACGATTGCGCTCCAGAAGAAAACGATTCGATCGGGCTGACAGGATAGCCCCAACGTTCAGGAAGTGCCGGCGCGCACGGGCGCGGCGCCTTGCGGGGCGGAATCGAGATAGCGGAATACGACGCCCGACAACAAGGTAACAACGCCCATGCACACGAAGCTCAGCTTGAAACCGGTCGAGGTGGAGAACGGCCCCTGGAACAACTGCACGAGCGAGCCGCCGATCGACACGCCCAGGCCGATCGCGAGCATCTGCACCATCGAGAAGAGGCTGTTGCCGCTACCCGCGTCCTTGCTCGACAGGCCTTTGAGCGTGACGCTGTTCATCGCGGCGAACTGCATCGAGTTGCACGCGCCGAACACGGCGAGAATCGCGATTTCGATGGCGAGCGGCAGCGTCGGCGAGAACAGCGCGAACGCGACGATCGACGCACCGACGAGTGCCGTGTTCACGAGCAGGAACATGTCGTAGCCGTAACGCTTCACGAGTTGCGCGATCCAGCGCTTGCTGATCGTGCCGGCGATGGCGATCGGCAGCATCATCAGGCCCGAGTGAAGCGGGCTGTAGCCGAGTTCGAGCTGCATCAGAAGTGGCAGCAGAAACGGCACGGCGCTCGATCCGATCCGGCAAAGCAGATTGCCGATCAGCCCGACGCTGAAGTTCGGTTCGCGAAGGAGCGCGAGATGAAAGAGCGGATTGCGCTTGTGGCGGGCGTACGGAACATAGGCGAACGCCGACACGGCCGCGAGCGCGAAGAGCGCCGCCGACACCGCGCCGCGATGCGTCTCGACCGGAGAATCGAGCGCGAGCGAGAACGACACCATGCACATCGACAGCAAGCCGCAACCGACGAAGTCGAAGGGCGGGGCGTCGTGCCTCGTGTCGTTCGGCAGAAAGCGCTGCACCGCGTAGAGGCCGACCGCGCCGATCGGCACGTTGATGAGGAAGATCCAGTGCCACGAGAACGACTCGACGAACCAGCCGCCGAGCGTCGGGCCGAGAATCGGACCGACCTGGCCGGCGACGGAAATCATCGCGAGCGCGGAAACGTAGGCTTCGCCCGACACGGCGCGCAGCACGGCGAGCCGGCCGATCGGCAGCAGCATCGAGCCGCCGATGCCCTGCAGCACGCGCGCGAGTACGAGCTGGTTCAGCGAATGCGCGCTCGCGCAGGCGAGCGAGCCAATCACGAACAGTGAAATCGACACCTGATAGACGCGGCGCGTGCCGAAGCGGTCGGCGAGCCAGCCGGAGGCGGGCGTGAACAACGCCATGGTCAGCGTGTAGGCGACCACGATCGACTGCATCGCGAGTGGCGCGGCGTCGAGGCTGCGCGCGATCGAAGGCAGCGCCGTGTTGACGATCGTCGTGTCGAGCGCCTGCATGAAAAAGCCCACGGCGACGATCCAGAGGAGTGCCGTGTGCGAGGACTGTCTTGTCATGTGAAGGGGTGTTTCCTTGAGCCGCGCGCGTGTTCGAAAGTCATCCGCAAGCGGTTTGAAACCGGTTTGCCGGCGCATTGTGAAATCTTAATGACTTGTCGGGTCATCGGGAAGACCGCTAACCACATTGACTGTCATCGGTATTCGCGATGACAATATCGCATGCTCAATCCAGTCTGGCTGACCACGTTCGCGACGGTGGCCGCGTCGCACAGTTTCACCGATGCAGGACGGCAACTCGGCCTCCGGCAATCGAGCGTTTCCGAGCATATCCGTCGGCTGGAGGAGAGCGTTGGGCGACGCCTTTTCGTGCGCGACACGCATTCGCTCGCGCTCACCGCCGACGGCGAAGCCATGCTCGTACACGCTCGCGTGATTCTCGAAGCGATGACTCACGCGCAGTCGCAATTCAGTTCGCCGCGGCTGCGCGGACGCGTGCGGCTGGGCTCGTCGGACGATATCGCGCTCGGACCACTGCCGAGCGTGCTCGCGGCGTTTCGCGACACGCATCCCGATGTCGAACTGGAAATCACCATCGGCATGACGGGACGGCTCTATCAGATGGTCGATGCGGGCGAACTGGATCTCGCGGTCGGCAAGCGCCGTCTCGGCGATGCGCGCGGCACGCGGCTTTTCTCGGGCCGGCTCGAATGGCTCGCGAAGCCGGGAACCGTCGTCGAGACGAACGAGCCGCTGCCGCTCATCCTCGTTGCGGAACCGAGCGTCACGCGCGGCGTCGTGCTCGATTCACTCGCGATGTCGGGCGCAAGCTGGCAGATGGTCTGCACGAGCAGCAGCCACGCGGGCTGCATCGCGGCGGCGCGCGGCGGACTCGGACTGACCGTGCGTTCGCATTTTCTGGCGGCGCGCGGACTGGCGCCGCCGGTGAATCGCGCGGAGTTGCCCGTGCTGCCCGAGGTGGAGTTCATTGCGTTCGGCGCGAAACATCTGAGCCGCCCGGCCGAAACCTTGCTACAGCTTCTGGAGCACAGCGACCTGCGCGGCGAATGGGACGGCGAATGACGTGCGCAAGACAGAAAGCCGGTTGTGCCGCTGCAACGGCCGGCAGACCCGAATGGCTATCTCAAAACGGTTCTTATATATTGTGCGGCGTTTGAAGCGGCCACTTTAAAGACGTGTTGCGGTTCTTCCTCCTTCTTACCTCCGATCTGTCTCGTATCCGCGCGCTGCTCGTGGCGGTCGCGCTCGCGGCATGCTCGAACGCCCACGCGGCGACTTACCTGACGAAGCACTGCGCCGATCTCGAAGGCAAAACCGTGCCCGCGTCGATCATCGGCTTGCCGACGCGCGGCGCGACGATCGTCTCGGCGTCGGTCGTCAAGGCGGCCGCGCTCAACAACCGCAACGGCGAATACTGCCGCATCACCGGCTTCATCAGGGCGCTGCAGGACTCGACGCCCGACATCCGCTTCGAAGTGAATCTGCCGAGCCGCTGGAACGGCCGCGCGCTGCAGATGGGCGGCGGCGGCTACAACGGCACCATCGTGTCCGGCACGGAGCCGATGTCCTTCGCACCCGATTCGACGCCGCTCGCGCGCGGCTACGCGACCTTCGGCTCCGATTCGGGGCACGTGGGCAATTCGGGGCGCGCGGACTTCGCCGGCAACGACGAGGCGATCGTCAACTTCGGCTTCGGGCATCTGAAGAAAACCCGCGACGTCGCGCTCACGCTGATCCAGATGGGCTACGGACGCGCCCCCGAAAAAACCTACTTCGCGGGCGGCTCGACCGGCGGCCGCGAGGGGTTCACGGTGATTGAGCGCTTTCCGAACGACTACGACGGCGTTATCGCCAACGCGCCCGCCATCAACTTTTCCGGCGTGCGATTGATGGGCGTGATGCTCGGGCAGGCGTCGTATGCGAAGCCGGGCGGCTTCGTCGGCCTCGCGCAGCAGCGGCGCGTGTTCGAGACCGTCGTTCACGATTGCGACCGGCTCGACGGCGCGGCGGACGGCATCGTGAGCAATGTCGAGGCGTGCCGCAAGCTTGAGCCGCAGATCATCGCGTCGCTGCGTTGCACGAGCGGACAGCGGCCTTCCTTGCGCGACAGTTGCCTGTCGGACGCGCAGATCGACACGCTGGAGACGCTGCGCGACGGCGTCAGCTTGCCGTATCCGCTCGCCTACGACGTCGATACTTATCCGGGCTACAACGTGTTTCAGGGCGTGGACTTCTCCAGCATGCTCGGTCTCGGCGATTCACCGACGCTTCTGAGCCCGCCGACGTTCGCCGCGAACGGCTATCTGTTCGCGCAAGGCGATGCGTATATCCGCCACTTCGTCACGCGCGATCTCGCGTTCAGCTCGCTCACGTTCGACCTCGACGATCCCGGCCGCTTCAGGCAGCGCCTCATCACGCTCGCGTACACCGTCGGCGCGATGAACCCGGATTTCTCCGCGTTCATCGCGCATGGCGGCAAGATCATCGCGATGCACGGCCTCGCCGACGAAGTCATCAGCCCGAATCAGACGATCGCGTTCTATCGCGGACTCATCGATCGTTATGGCCGGGATCGCGTCGATTCGTTCATGCGGCTCTACATGGTGCCGGGATTTCAGCACGGCAACGGCGTGTTCATTCCCGCGTGGGACGAACTCGGCGCGCTCGACGAATGGGTGAGCAACGGCGTCGCGCCGGAAACGCTCGTCGGCAGCGACATCGCGCCCGCCACCAACGGACGCACGCGGCCGATATGCCGTTATCCGAACTACCCGCGCTATCTGGGCAAGGGCAGCGTCAACGTCGCGGCGAGCTTTCGCTGCGTCGAGCCGTGAGCATTCGCATTTTCAGAGCGCGTTCGCGCGTTGCCCGGCCATGCGCGGCCAGTGCCTCGCGAGCCAGCGCGACACGAACCCGCGCTTCGCAACGCGATACGAGGTGAGCGACACTTCGACCGGCTGATCGCTTTCGGACGTGAGCCACACGCGCTCGCCGCGCGACAGGCGCACGACGTCGCCGGGCTTCATCCAGTAATCGTACGGATCGCGATGACGCGTCAGCCAGATTGACGACGCCGACGCATCGCCGATACGCAGTTCGGCGTCGCGCGCGAGCCGCCACGAGACCATCTGATGCGGATGCACTTCGACATAGACCACGACGCGCGCGCCCGATGCGCTCAGGCGGCCCGACGCCACGCCGTGACCGACGCCATGACGCGCGAAAACTTGCGATACCTCTTCCATCTTTGCTCTCCATGATGTGAGCCGAAGACGGAACCTTGCACGCAAAAACAAGAAGGCCCCGTCTTGCGGCGGGGCCTTCGGAATCTGTTTGCTTGCCTGTCTCGCTAGCGCACACGCTGTCCCGATGACCCGCCACGGATGGCGTTCATACGGTTTTTAATCGCGGCGATGGAGAGTGTGAGGGCTGCGTGCATGTGTCGCAGTATCGTGTGGCGCGACGACGCTTGTCAATATCGAGATAAACATGCGATGCAAAAAGGTCCGAACGGAGCGGGCCTTGCCGACGCCCGCGCGACGGTTTAACTTGAACGCCATCGAAAAAACTTTCGGAGGTTCGTCGTGGCTTATTTGCTACTCGTCGTGGAACCGGTCGAACAGCGCGGCCAGCGCACGGAGGAGGAGGGGCGCGAGGCGTATCGGCAGATGGGGGAATTCGCGGAAGAGCTCAAGGCGCGCGGCGTGCTGCGCGCGGTCGAATCGCTGACGTCGCTCAGGGACGCGGCGCGCGTCGACGCAACGAACGGCGATGCCCGCGTCATCGACGGACCGTTCGCCGAAGCGAAGGAAATGATCGGCGGATTCTTTCTGATCGACTGCGAAACGCGCGGGGAAGCCGTTGCGATCGCCGCCGAATGTCCGGCGGCGCGGTGGTGCACCATCGAAGTCCGCAAAGTCGGACCCTGCTATTCGTGAGATTCGTGTCGATTTTCGCGCGCTCGGATCGTCGTGCATGTAACGGCCGCGATCGCGCGTCCCGCGTCACGATCCAGACTGGAGACTTCCGCCATGCACAAACAAATTTTCGTGAACCTTCCGGTTCGCGACCTCAAGCGCTCGATGACCTTTTTCAAGGCGCTGGACCTGAGTTTCGATCCGGCGTTCACGAACGACGACGCCGCGTGTCTCGTCATCGGCGAAAACATTTACGCGATGCTGCTCGTCGAAAAATTCTTTCAGACCTTCACCGAAAAACCGATCGCCGATGCACACGCGAGCACCGAAACGCTCGTGTGCCTGTCGTGCGAGAGCAGGGCGGAAGTCGACGAGCTGGTCGCGAAGGCCGTCGCCGCGGGCGGACGCGCGCCGCGTGAACCGCAGGATCACGGCTTTATGTACGGCCACGGTTTCGAGGATCTCGACGGCCATATCTGGGAGCTCGTGCACATGAATCCGGAAGCGGCGTGAGCGGCCGCGCGAACGGGCGAAGCACAGCGGACGATGCCGCCAGGCGCGCCATCGACGCGGTGTGGCGCATCGAGTCCGCGAAGGTGATCGCGAGCGTGGCGCGCGTGGTGCGCGATGTCGCGCTCGCCGAGGAACTGGCGCAGGACGCGTTCGTCGCCGCGCTGGAACACTGGAGCCGACCGGGCGTGGGCGTGCCCGAGAAGCCGGGAGCGTGGCTCATGACGACAGCGAAGAACAAGGCGCTCGACCGTCTGCGGCAGCACGCGCTGCACGCGCGCAAGCACGAAGAATACGGACGCGATCTCGACGCGCGGGAAGCGCACATCACACCCGATTTCGTCGATGCGCTCGATGCTGCGCGCGAGGACGACATCGGCGACGATCTGCTGCGGCTCGTTTTCACGGCATGCCATCCGGTGCTGTCCCTCGATGCGCGCGCCGCGCTCACGTTGCGCCTGATCGGCGGCCTCACGACCGATGAGATCGCGCGCGCGTTTCTCGTGCCGGAGCCGACGATCGCGCAGCGCATCGTGCGGGCGAAGCGCACCTTGTCGGCGGCCCGCGTGCCGTTCGAAGTGCCGAAAGCCGACGCGCGCGCCGCGCGGCTCGGCTCGGTGCTCGAAGTGATCTATCTGATTTTCAACGAAGGCTACGCGGCGACCGCGGGGGACGACTGGATGCGTCCCGCGTTATGCGAAGACGCGCTGAGGCTCGGGCGCATCCTGGCGGAACTGACGCCGGATGAGAGCGAGGTTCACGGCCTCGTCGCGCTGATGGAGATTCAGGCGTCGAGAACGAAGGCGCGCGTCGACCGGGAAGGCCGGCCGGTCCTCTTGCCGGATCAGGACCGCAGCCGCTGGGACCCGCTGCTGATCCGGCGCGGGCTCGCGGCGCTGAAACGATCCGAAGCGCTGGGCGGTGCGCGCGGCGTGTACGCGTTGCAGGCGGCGCTCGCGGCGTGCCATGCGCGCGCGCCGAGCGCCGCCGACACCGACTGGCCAATGATTGTCGCGCTCTACGACGCGTTGATGCAGACCGCGCCGACGCCGGTGGTCGAACTGAATCGCGCGGTCGCGGTGAGCATGGCGTATGGGCCCGAAACGGCGCTGCCGATCGTCGACACGCTCGCGGACATGCCCGCGCTTAGAAGCTATCACTGGCTGCCAAGCGTGCGGGCCGATCTGCTGGCGAGGCTCGGGCGAAAGGACGAGGCGCGCGCGGAGTTCGAGCGCGCGGCGTCGCTGACGAAGAATGGGCGGGAACGGGCGTTTTTGCTGGAGCGAGCGAGTGAGATGGATTGAAGCGGTGATGGTTGTCGTTTCGTGGGGTGCGTTTGCGATTTTACATAAGATAAATTATCAACATCTCCTGTGTCAGAGCTTTTTAGTAATGTCCGGTTTGGGGGTGCGGCGGAATTCTTGGACTGGTTTATGTCGTCAGCCCCAGACTCTCCCGGTATTCAATCGGACTGAGTGCG
>NZ_FCOJ02000097.1 GCF_001545035.1 Caballeronia glebae | reverse complement strand
AAAACAGATTTGATTTTCGGACCAGTCTTAGAGATGAGCTGCCTAGGTTAGCTAAGCCGACAATCACGAGCCGAGGCCGCCCTTGGAAACGCCCGAACAACATCCCGCCATCGCCGAAGCGCAATTTGCCGCACTGATCGACGTTCGGGCCGCTTGTCGGATGGTCGTTCAGGTTCGCCACGGGCGGGCCCGCGTGGTCGCGGCAGTCTCGGCTAGGTCTGTATGCAGGCGTTGGTGATCACCTTCCAGCGCGGCAATTGGACGGCCTACACATCGAAAACGCGGCGTGGTTGCCACGGATGTCGCGCATGACGCCGTCGTACGCGCCCGGCGTCATGTCGGTGCGGTAATAATCCGCGAATCGCCTTCGCGCTAGGCTTTTGCGATGGCGATGAAATCCCTCCGTACAAACCAAAGCGAACCCACCAGATAGCCCGATTTAAACATCCTCACTATGTTTTCGCATCCAGCCCGGAATAACCAAGCGGCTCATAGAAAATAAAAGCGCGCCGCGGTCCCCCGCCAGCGCGCCTCGCCCTACCCCATCACCATTCAAATCGACAGCAACTTCCGCGCTTCCTTCGCGGTCGCCACCGGCCGCCCATACTCCGCGCACAACGACGCCACCCGGCTCACCAACTGCGCATTGCTCTTTGCGAGCGTGTCCTTGTCCCAGCGCACGTTATCTTCCAGCCCCGTGCGGCAATGCCCGCCCAACTGCAACGTCCAGTGATTCACTTCAAGCTGATGACGTCCGATGCCAGCAGCCGTCCACGTCGCATCGGGCAAATTCTTCTTCAACTGCTCGATTTCGAATTCGAGAATTTCGCGTTTCGCGGGCAACGCATTCTTCACGCCGAGTACGAACTGCACGTGCACGGGCGACTTCAGCAAGCCCTGATTCACGAGATCGACGGTGCTATAGAGCATCGCCAGATCGAAGATCTCGATTTCGGGCTTCACATTGTGATCGAGCATGGTCTGCGCGAGCGAGCGCACGAAATCGGGCGGATTCTCGTAGACGATCGTCGGAAAATTCACCGATCCCGTTGCGAGCGACGCCATGTCGGGCTTGAGATCGAGCATCGCGCCGCGCTGCTCGAACGAGCGCCCGCGTCCGCCCGTCGAGAACTGGATGATGATGTCGGGACAATGCTTGCGGATGCCCTCCTGCAATTCCGCGAATCGATGCCGGTCAGAACTCGAACGTTCATCTTCGTCGCGCACGTGCAGATGCACGAGCGTCGCGCCCGCTTCATAGGCCTCGTGCGTGCTTTCGACCTGCTCGGGGATCGTAACCGGCACGGCGGGATTGTCTTTCTTGCGCGGCACCGAGCCGGTGATCGCGACCGATATGACGCAGGGTTCTTTCGTAGGGGATTGGGTCACGCTTCGCTCCTTGACGGCGCCATCCTGCAAGCAAGAATACGGGGATCGCGAACGGCGCTCAAATTTGAACTAACTAGTACGTTTGTAATGGTGAGGCCATCTCCGTTCCGCTGCAAGCCACGCAAACCCTAAGCTTGGTGCCGCGCGTTCGTACGACGAATCGGGCCGCTTTTCCGGCGATTGCCGCTATTGCCGCTCCGCATATTCCGCGAGCATTTTCCCGACCTGCTCGTCGGTGATCGCCGGCTTGATATCGAACACGAACAGATCGGCCCACTCGTGCGCCCAGCGCGCGAGCGGCTCAATGGTGTCGCATTCGCACACGGCGATGCCCCAGATCGAGCCGATCGCATGCCAGCGGCCCAGCAGATGAATGCCGTCGGGCGGCGCACCGCGCGTTTGCAGGAATCGCTCGGCCGCCAGTCGCTCGGCCTCGGGCTGCGCAGTCCAGTTGACGATGAATAGCATGGCTCGATCCTCCTGTTGGAACGCCATGAAACGGCGCGATGCGCCGGGCTCGCCGCCGCATCGGCACATCCGGCCGATGCGGTTCATTCAGTATAGGAGGCAGCCGCGCTTTGCATCACCGGGTATCGCCGAACGCGGCTGATCGGGCGCACGCAAGCGCGGCGTCGCTCAATGCATCACGACGACGGGCGTCGCGAGAACCGGTTGCGCATAGGTCACGCTGACGGCCGGCGCGACGCCATACGGCGTCACGACGACGGTCGGCCGCGGAGGCGGAAGTAGAACAGGTGGCAGCGGCGGCGGCGCGGCGACCACCACGGGCGCGACGGCCGGCGCCACGACGACCGTGCGCGCGGGCACGTAGTAATACGGCGGCCTCGGCGGCGGCGCGTAGTAGTACACGGGACGCGGCGGCGGTGCGTAGATCACGGCGGGCGCCACATAGGAAACCTGCACGCTCGTTCCAGCCGACGCGGTCTTCGCGCAAGTCAGGCTGATGGCGGCAACGGCGGAAACGCTGAGCAAACGGCAATTCATGATGAAGTCCTCATGCATCGTGAGTCGGTGAATACGGCAGCATCGAAAAGACAGAAAGACAGCACTGCCGGCGATGAGAACGATAGCGAAGCGCCGCCCGACGCGTGAGTCATAACTTATGTCGCCCGATGTCGGCGAAACGCGGGCATCGCGGACGAAATACGGCGACATGATTCGTAGCATCCCCAAGATTGCGTTCGCCGCGCGGCTCAATAGAATGGCATCACCGTCGACGTTCATCCGTGTCGAATCAGGGAGAGAGCCATGCGAAAGATTCTTGTCATCCTTGCGGCATGCGCGGCGTGCGCCAGTTCGGGCGCGGCGTTCGCGCAAACCGCTACGCAGCCGATGGGCGCGAGCCCGCGCCTCGAACACGCGGCCGGGCAGTTGCAGACGCGCTTTTCGAGCGCCAACATCACACACGACGGCAAGCTCACGCGCGAGCAGGCATCCACGGGCATGCCGATGGTGGCCAAGCACTTCGACGAAATCGATACGCAGAAAAACGGCTACGTGACCCTGCCGCAAATCGAAGCCTTCATGCACGAGCGCGCCGCGCAACGCTGATCGGAGTCTCCATGGAAACCCTGCCGAAGATCATCGTGCTCGACGACGAAGCCGAGTTGCGCAACATGCTGCAGCGCTTTCTGAGTTCGCAGGGTTTCGAGGTGCGCGTCGTCGAAAATGGCACGCGGCTCGACCGCTTTTTGCAGCGCGAGCCTTACGACCTGCTCGTGCTCGACTGGATGATGGAGCCCGAGGACGGCCTCTCGGTCTGCAAGCGCCTGCGCGCCGAAGGCCAGACGCTGCCGATCCTGATGCTCACCGCGAAAGGCGATCCGGTCGACAAGGTGATCGGTCTCGAAACCGGCGCCGACGATTACCTCGCCAAGCCCTTCCTGCCGCAAGAACTCGTCGCTCGCGTGCGCGCTTTGCTGCGCCGCCAGAAGATCGCGGCCGGCGATCCGACCCATACCCAGCAGATCATCCGCTTCGGCGATTTTCGCCTCGATCTCGCGAGGCAGAAGCTCTATCGCGACGGCGAGCCGTTCGGGATTCATTCCGCGCAAATGCAGTTGCTCACGGCGCTCGGCTCGTCGCCGAATCGCGCGGTGAGCCGCGACAACCTCATCGCCCGCACGCGCGGCCGCGATCACGACGCGCTCGATCGAAGCATCGACGTGCAGGTGCTTCGGCTGCGTCAGATCGTCGAGGAAGATCCGGGCAAGCCGCGCTTCATCAAGACTGTCTGGGGCGTCGGCTACATGCTGCTCGCCGATATCGAGTCATGAGCGGCGCGTCGCGCGCGCGCCTCGTGCCGCGCTCGCTTTTCGCGCGCAATATCCTGCTACTCGTCGCGCTCGTCGCGGTCAGTCAGGTGTGCGCGATCGCGGTGCTGCTGCACTTCATCCAGACACCGCGCATCGAACGCGCCGCGGCGACCTTCGCGAGCTATATCGTCACGCTCGACACGCTCTTGCAAACCACGCCGCCCGAAGCCGCGCAAAGCGTCGCCGCGCACCTCGACCTTCGCGCCGATTTGCCCGCCGGCGCGCGCGAGACGGCGCCGGGAACGCGCTTGCGCTTCTATCAAACGTACCAGCGCCGGACGTTCGTCGAGAGTCTGCGCGAGCATCTGCCCGCCGGCTTGCTCGTGCGCTGGCAAGGCGGCGACACGGCCGACGACGGTCAACAGCGCTTGTGGATTCGCGCGCATCTGTCGGGCGAACCTCGCTGGCTGGCGCTGCCGGTGCCCGAAGCCGCGCATGACGATGGCCTTGTCACCGCGCTGCTTCTTTCGCTCGGACTCGGCGCGCTCGCGTTCGCGACCGCCTACGTGATCCAGCGCCATCTGAACCGTCCGCTCGCGCATCTCGCCGATGCCGCGCGGCTCGTTTCCGCGGGCGGCGAGCCCGGCGTGCTGCCGACCGACGGCCCGACCGAAATCGCGCAGGTCAGCGACGCCTTCAACCGCATGACGGCCGCGCTGAAAGAAGCCGAAGCCACGCGCGCGCTGATGCTCGCGGGCATCTCGCACGACATCCGCACGCCGATGACCAAGCTGCGCCTCGCCATGGCGATATCCGCCGTGCCGTCGACGGACGCGGGCTTCGCGGCATCGGCGGAAGGCTATCTCGACACCATCGACACGATTCTTCAGCAGTTCATGGACTACGCCGGCAGCGGCGCGAAGGAAACGCCCGTCGTCGGCGATCTCAATGCGCTGATCGCGAATCTCGCGGCCGATTTCGCCGGGCTGGGACACGAGTTCGCGCTCGATCTCGGCGCGATTGAGCCATTCGCGTTTCGCCCGATCAGCATGATGCGCATGCTCATGAATCTGATGCAGAACGCGGTGCTGTACGGCGTCGTCGGGCTGGAAGTGCGCACGTGGACGGACGCTCGTGCGAACACCGTGTGCGTCGTGATCGCGGATCGCGGCAAAGGGCTCGGCGCGCAGGACCCCGAGGCGCTCAAGCAGCCGTTCAAGCGCGGCGGCGGCGAAGGCCAGCCGAAGGGCACGGGCCTCGGTCTCGCGATCGTCGAGCGCATCGCGCGGCTGCACGGCGGGACGCTCGAACTGCGCGCGCGCGAAGGCGGCGGCGCACAGGCGTGCATCGTCCTGCCGCTTTCGGGCGATGCCGCGAACTAGCGCTATTCGGTTGCATGCGCGTCGTCGGGGTCGGGAATCGCCTGTTTGCCATCGCCCCGATTCGCCGCCTGCGCCTGCTCCTCGGCGAGCGTCGATTCGCGCGCGAGCGGCGCGATCGACTGCAACGGCACCATCGGTTGCGCGCGCGCGTTCACGCCGGCCGGACTCGGCTCGTTGTCGTGGATCAAGGCGCGGATACGCGGATAAATCTGCCGCTCCCAGCGCTTGCCGTTGAACACACCGTAGTGTCCGACGCCCGTCTGCACGTGATGCGCCTTCAGATACGGCCGCAGCTTGTCGCACAAATCCTGCGCGGCGAGCGTCTGGCCGACGGCGCAAATATCGTCGCGCTCGCCCTCGACGGTGAAGAGCGCGGTGCGCCGGATCGCCGACGGATCGACCTTGCGGCCGCGCACTTCGAGTTGCTTCAACGGCAACGCGTGCCGCTGAAACACCGTGTCGACGGTTTCCAGATAGAACTCGGCCGTGAGGTCCATCGTCGCGAAGTATTCCTCGTAGAAAACACGGATCGCGTCCGCTTTCGCGGGATCGCCCTTCGCGCGCTGATAGTGCATCTCCTCGAACGATTCGATGTGGCGCGCGAGATTCATCGACATGAACGCGCCCAGTTGCACGAAGCCCGGATAGACGCGCCGCATCGCGCCCGCGAAGCCGAACGGCACCATGCTGATGAGATTGCGCTCGAACCAGTCGATCGGCTTGCTTTTCGCGAGCTCGTTCACGCGTGTCGGGTTCACGCGCGTATCGATGGGGCCGGCCATCAGCGTCATGCTCGCCGGCTCGGCCGAATGTCTGTCCTCGGCCATCAGCGCGACGGCCGACAGCGCCGCCACCGTCGGCTGGCACACGGCGAGCAGATGCGCGCCCGGCCCGATCGTCTCGATGAATTCGATGATGTGATGCACGTACTCGTCGAAGCCGAAGCGGCCGTGTATCAGCGAGACATCGCGCGGATTGCGCCAGTCGGTGATATAGACGTCGTGGTCGGCGAGCATCGTCTGCACGGTGCCGCGCAGCAAGGTCGCGAAGTGCCCGGACATCGGCGCGATCACGAGCACGCGCGGCTGCGCGACGGACGCATCGTCCTTACGGAAATGGAGCAAATCGCAGAACGGCGTCGATGCCGTGACTTCTTCCTCGACGCGCATCGTTTTGCCTTCGACCTGCACCGGCGCGATCTCGAACGGCGGCCGCGCGTGGGTCAGCCCCGCGAGCGCGATCTGTTCGCAAAACGCCGCGAGATCGCGGCCCTGCGGCGTCGCGCCCATCTCCTTCCAGACGCGCAGCGCGCCGTCGACCAGCGCGGCGGCGTGGCGCATCGGCAGCATTGCATCGGACCAGGCCTGATAGCTCGCGTACGTGAACGGATTCATCTCTCTTGCACGCGGGCGGCGCATGCGTCGATATGGAACCTCGAAGGGAGGCAATCGCCATGCCAATCGATGACCACATACTTCATGATGCTACCTCCATGCGCCCCGGCGATTGGCATAGGCTTTGCACGGTTGCCATCCACGAGCGCGTTTTGCCGCGCTTCGGTGCCTGCGCGCACCGCGCTCGATCCGTTTTGGTGCACGAAGCGCGAGGAACGACTCATGGCGAACGCCACGCTCACCATCAGCAGCAAGAACTATTCGTCCTGGTCGCTGCGCGGCTGGCTGCTCACGAAGTTCAGCGGACTGCCGTTCGACGAAGTCGTGATGCCCGCCGACGATCCCGGCGCACGCGCCGAGTTGCTGCTTCTGTCGCCATCGATTCTGGTGCCGTGTCTGTTTCACGATGGCATCAAGGTCTGGGACACGCTCGCGATCGCCGAGTATCTGAACGAAGTGCGCCCCGACGCCGGCCTGCTGCCGGCCGAACGCGCCGAGCGCGCGCATTGCCGCGCGATCTGCGGCGAGATGCATTCGGGTTTCGCCGCCTTGCGCTCCGCGCTGCCGATGAATCTGAAGGCCCACTTTCCCGGCTTCAAGGTATGGGCGCGCGCGCAGACCGACATCGAGCGTATCGTGACGATCTGGCACGAGTGCCTCGCGCAATATGGCGGTCCGTATCTGTTCGGCGAACGAACGTGCGCGGATGCGATGTTCGCGCCCGTCGTCACGCGCTTCGTCACCTACGACGTGAAGCTCGACGCCGATATCGTCGCGTACGGCGAGCGCATTCTCGCGATGCCGGAGATGCGCCGCTGGATCGCCGATGCGCAACAGGAAGCCGAAGAAATCGACGAACTGGACATCGAGTTCTGAAACCGGCGCGCGCGTCCGGCAGATTTTCCTTTCCTCCATTCGTGAACCATACTGGTTTGTAGGAGGAAGCCTCAATGGAATCTTCAATCGATGCAGGCGCGACGGCCCGGCGCGCGGCGCACGACAGCGTGCCGACGCTGCACGTGCGTCTCTCCGACGCCGACGCCATCCCGTTTCCGACGCGCATCGTCGAGCGCGGCGACGCGCTCTACTGCGCGGGCGAGCCGTTGCGCAGCCTCTATACGGTGCAAAGCGGCTGCTTCAAGACGGTCTCGACTTTTCCCAGCGCGGACGACGACAGCGCGCCGCGCACGCAGGTCACAGGCTTTCACTTCGAGAACGAAACGCTCGGCCTCGATGGTGTGTGCACGAACCGGCACGAAAGCGACGCCATCGCGCTGGAATCGAGTGTCGTGCGCATCATGCCGGTCGGCATCCTCGAACCGCTGTGTCGCGAGTACGCGGCGATGCAGCATGAGCTGCTCGCGATCATGAGCGCGGAAATCGTGCGCGCGTCGCGTCTCGCGCTGATGCTCGGCACGATGCCCGCGCGCGAGCGCGTCGCCGCGTTCCTGCTCGATTTCTCCGAACGGCTCAATGCGGGCGCGACGCCATCCGGCGAACATCCGGTTGAACTGCTCCTGCCGATGACGCGCGCGGACATCGGCAGCTATCTTGGGCTCGAACTCGAAACCGTGAGCCGCACGCTCTCGAAGCTGCAGCGTGAAGGCGCGATCGGGCTCAACGGGCGGCAGGTGCGCATCGTCGATCGCGCGATGCTCGAACATCAATGACTGATGGGCAGTTCGCGAACGTCGCGCGCCAGTTTGATATTGCAGCGCAGCGCATTTCGCGTCGGGCGGACCAAAATATCGATCGCACGCGCGACGCGTTGGGGCGCACGAACCCGACGTGGTGCGCCGATGCACGTTCGCCGGGCATCGGTGTCACGCGACATCCCACGATGATGCGGCGCATTCATCTCACGTCGATGGCGACCCCATGCGGCGATATGCCTCCGCTACGTGTCGCTGAAGCGTCAGATTGCCGTACTAAACTTTAGACATGCAGTCACGACGCGAACATGTGTTGCTTACACATTTCGGCATCGGTCTTGCTTGATCGGTTCGTCCTCATCGCTGTTGCGGCGCGGCAGATTCGCGGTTCGCGAGCTTGCCTTACGAACACACCGGCGATGGAACCCATTACATGCGGCGTGATTAAACTTTTTTGCCGCGTCCAGTTCGAACCTGTCATCGTGGTCTGAAAGGGCCGCGTCGCAATGCCTTAACAATACGCGCGGCGTGAGCCGCCATTCAACCGACGACGCTCATGGCCGGCGAAAACGCCGAGCGTCTCGTCCATCGATTTGCTTCATGGAGGATGACATGCGTATCACGGTCAAGCTGGATGGCTTCGAAGGCGCGCAATCGGCGGCCTACGCCATCCTGTGGCTCGACAAGGAAACTCGCCGATGGTCGCGCGAAGGCCATCAGGCGGTGGAAGTGCCGGACTGGGGCGGTTTGCGTTCCGGTTTTAACGGCACGATGATTTGCGGCCAGCAGGTCGGCGACCCTATTTGCGTGCTGGAGCGCCTCGATGTCGACGCGCCGGACGGCCCATGTGAAGGGCTCGCGGGACGCGTGTTGTGGTATGCGGACGGCGCTGGCGTGAAGAGCACCGGACGCTGGCACGTGCAGTGTATCGACCGCGAACAGATCAAGGCGGAGCACGGCGTCTTCGCCGGCGAAGAGCGAATCTGATCGCGCCGCGCAATCGTCAGGGCTCGTCGCTCGGCAACGGTGTGAGCATCACCACGAACGACGCAGCCCCGATGAGTATCGCGAGCACGCCGTAGTACATCACGGCGGTCTCGTCGAACAGCAGACCGCGCAGCGCCGCATTGATGCCGCCCAGCGTCACGAACACAGCGCCGAGGGCCGCGACGATGCGTCCTTCACCCCTGATCATGATCTTCTCCCGACCGTCGGCGGCTTCGGCCTCTTGCGCGGTCGCGGCACGCAAACGTGCGAACGTGCCGACGGTGCGCCGCCATGATTTCATGGTCGCTTGCGCGGCGCGGCACGAGTTGACTTGCATCAACTCCGACGAGGCGCTGCGCGGTGGCGTGAGACGACCGCTCGTTCTGGTGTTTTCCCTTGCCCCATTTCCACGGCTTATATTGGTAGTATCAGGTGCTGGCTGCGCGTTGGCATGGTTTCGCGCGCACGGCGCATGCTGCACGGGCCGTCCTCGCGTTTGCCCGCAAGAATGGCTCGCATTCGACAGACAGAACCCTGGGGAGGCACGATGAATCAAAATTTCAGCGATCCGTTCAGCCAGTTTGCAGCCATGTTCCAGCAGTACCAGCTTCCGGGCTTCGATGTCACCGCGATCATGGAATCGCGGCGCAAGGATGTCGAAGCGCTCGCGGCGACCAATCGCGTCGCGTTCGGCGGCATGGAGGCGCTGCGCGACAAACAACTCGAAATTCTGCGCCGGACCTTGGGCGATCTGGAAAGCATCGCAAAACAATTCGCCACGACGTCGACTCAGCCGCCGTTCAACGCCAACGAAGTCGTGCAACGCGCGCTGCATAACGCGCTCGCCGACATGCAGGACATCGCCCGCACGACCCAGCAAACTCAGGCCGAAGCCTATGCGCTCGTCAGCAAACGCATGGAAGACGCACTGAATGAACTCAAAGGCTCTATTGAGAAGCCCAGGACCTAGCCTCGCGCATTTCTGACGAGGCCCGGCCTCCGGCAATGGCGAGCCGCGCGTGCGGCGAGCGGAGGTGCGTCATGGAATTCGACGAATTCGCGGCGTTCGAGAAAAACGGCTGGGAGCATGTCGTCCCGTCGTATGAGGACTATTTCGGAAGGCTCACCGTGCAGTCGCATCCCGCGCTGCTCGATGCGCTTTCGGTCGGTCCGGGCATCCGCATGCTCGATGTCGCCGCCGGGCCGGGCAATCTAGCCGCGGCGGCGATCGAACGCGGCGCGACCGCGGCGGCCGTCGACTTCTCCGCGTCGATGATCGCGCACGCGCGCCAGCTTCATCCCGAGATCGAATTCCAGCTCGCGGGCGCGGAGCATTTGCCGTTCGGCGACGAGAGCTTCGACGCTGTCGGCATCAACTTCGGCATGTTGCATTTTCCGGAGCCGGAACGCGCGCTCGACGAAGCGGCGCGCGTGCTGCGCCAGGGCGGGCGCGTCGCGTTCACCGCGTGGGCCGTGCCCGAGCGCGCGGTCGGTTTCGGCATGGTGCTCGACGCCGTCCGGCTGCACGGCAAGCCCGAT
Organism: Caballeronia glebae; assembly: GCF_001545035.1. GTDB lineage: Bacteria > Pseudomonadota > Gammaproteobacteria > Burkholderiales > Burkholderiaceae > Caballeronia > Caballeronia glebae. The sequence goes on along the minus strand of NZ_FCOJ02000097.1, from coordinate 5,072 downwards.
GTCGGACTGCCGCCCGCGCCGCCCTTCTTCCGCTTCGGCGATCCCGACGAATGCGTGCGCGTGCTGACCGAAGCAGGCTTCGCCGACGCGCGCGCCGACGAAGTCGAACAGACCTGGCATCTCGTGCTGCCTGAAACGCCGCTCGACGGTTTGATGCACGGCGGCGTGCGCATGGCGGCGATGCTGCGCGCGCAATCGAAAAGCGCGCTCGCCGCGATCGAGCAGGAAGTGCGAGCGCGCGTGAAGGCATATGCGCAACACGGGGAATTGCTCGTGCCGATGCCTTGCGTGCTGGCTTGCGCCACGAAACGCTGAGCCGGTCTTACTTTTTGGCTGCCTGCGTCGTGATCTGGAAGATATCGACGGCCACGCGGTCGCGGCCATATTTACCCGCGAGCGCGGAGAGCCGTTTTTCGACGGCGCGCAGATACTCGGGCTTCGCTTCGCTGTCGGGGCGCGCCGAGTCGAAGAGCGGCGCGGGCGTCACTGTCAGCACGATCATCTCCGAACCGAACGGCTTGCCGACGACCCAATCGCCCATCGTGCCGATGGTCGCCGTGTAGTTCGCCGGCGCCTGGTTGTCGCGCGAGCGCGCGTTGGGCAACAAGTGCACCACGCTGCCATCGAGCATGAAATAGTCGACATTGACGTACGACTCGAACGCGGGCGTCATCAGATCGATGATGAGCGGATCGCCTTCGGTAAGGTGCGTCGCGCGCGAACGCGTGTGCACCGATGCGGGCCGCCCCGACTGCCGGTTGGCCGTCCAGAACGGGCCGAATACCTTGAGCAGATCGCACTTGTCGTCGGCGACCTGCTGTACGCCGAAGTTCGTCGTCTTCGCGCCGGGCACGCGGCCGAGCGCTTCCTTCAGCCGCGCGAGACCGTACTTCTGCGATACGAAGCCCTGCACATCGACGGTCTGATCGTGTACCGACGCCACCAGCGCCGAGCACGGCACGCTCGCGAGCACGGGCGTAACGGCGGCCATCGTGAGTTCGGGAATGGGCGTCGCGGGCACGGCGGGCGTGACCGCGACGGAGGAAACCGGGGCCACGGCAGCGGGCGCGTGTGGCGTCACCGCGCCCGTGGCGCTTCCTTCGGACTGGCCGGGCGGCGCTTCGCGCGCGGCCTCCTCGCCGCCGCGCGACTGATCGTAAAAGTAATAGCCCGCGCCCGCGACGAGCGCGGCCACGAGCGCCGCTACGCCGATCGCAAGCTTCGGCGCGCCGCCCTTTTTAGCCTTGCGACCCGCAGGCGGCGGGGCGTGATCCTCGCCGATCTCTTCGAAAAATTGCGTGACGCTCGGCGTTCTCGCCTCGCGCTCAAACGCGAGCGCGGCCTTCAGCGCCTTCCACTGCTTGTTGCCCAGATGCTCCGGGCGCGCCGGCTTCATGCCCGCACTTTTCGCCTGCAACGCGGGCACGCGATCGAACGGGTGCTTTCCCGTCAGCAATTCGTATGTGATGCAGCCGAGCGCGTAAATGTCGTCGCGCGGATCGGGCTCGCGATGCTCCAGCATTTCCGGGCTCGCGTAGGCGGGCGTCAGCGCGCCGAGACTGCCGGGATCGAAGATAGTCGCCTCGGTTTCCTCCTCGGGCCGCGTAATCACGCGCGAGATGCCGAAATCGATCACCTTCACTTCGGATGTGTCGGTCAGGAACACGTTGGCGGGCTTGAAATCGCAATGCACGAAGCCGCGTTCGTGCGCGTAGGCGAGCGCGTTGGCCATGCCCTTCAAAATCGGGAAGACCTCGGAGAACGGCATGCCCTTGAAATTCGGGTTACGAAGCAAGCGCGACAGCGGCTGGCCGGACAAATGTTCCATCGTCAGATAGACGACCTGTCCGTCGCGGTCGAAGTCGTACACGGTGACGATGTTCCGATGCGCGAGTTGCTGCGCCTTGCGCGCCTCGCGCTGCAGGGCGATCAGCGATTTCGGATTGCCGCGGAACTGCAGATTGAGGACCTTGATCGCGACATACGGTTTTCGATCCGACGCTTCGAGCTTGCGCAGATCGAGCGCCTTGTACACCGTCCCCATTCCGCCGATGCCAAGGCACTCTTCCAGTACGAAGCGGCTGTTGAGCGTGTCGCCGACACCTTTCATCTGCTGATCGTGGTCGACCATAACCTGGGTCGCCTGACTGCCGGTGCCGCCGCTCGGATCGCGCGAAGGCGGCGGCGCGAAGCCTGGCGAGGTTTGCAGCCGCGTCTCGTCGCGGCTCGCGGGGCCAGTGGGGGAATCGGCGTCGGGACGCATGCGCGCCCCATGTTCAATGCGGCGGCGCACGGCCGCATAAATGTCGGGCGGCAACGGCCGTGCCGCGTGCTCCTCGTCGAGGATCTCCATGAGCCGCTTCGCCGGAGTCTGCTCGGTCGCCAGTGCGCCGTCCACTCCCGCAAAGAACTCGTCGCGCGACCCGCCGTCGCCCCGAAATGTACGAATCGCTTGCGCAAAACTTGTCATCTGTGCGACGCGACGCGGCTCCAATCGATCGACAACTCACTTGTCGTAACAAAACAATGGTGCTCGTTCGATACTAGCCTTCACCTGAAGCTTTCGCAAATGGCGTTTTCGATCATGAGCGGCATCGCGCACATGTCGTTCGGAGGCCGACACATCGATGACGATTGTTGGTGCGGCGGCGTCTGATCGCGCTTTGCCCGAGTGTGCCGAGCATGCGATGAACCGCCAATAACGTCGATAAATCAAGGCGTTGCGCGATTCGATCGAACCTGCGTGCGACCTTGGCACGCGATTCGCATGACTTCGCGCGAACGTCTCTGCGGCAGAAGGCATGCGCCTTTTGCCGCCACTGGCGTCCGACGCTTATCGGCGTTTTGCGACCGATGAACGGCGCACCGGATCGAGGAGTCGCAACGGCGCGTCGAGGCGTATTGTCTATACTCGATTGCGACTCTTCACTCTGGAGGAAGCATCCATGGCCGTCATCAGAATCAGGGATCTCGCCGACAGCGTCGAACTCGACAGGCAGGCGATGCATACGATCGTCGGCGGCGCGCGCGATGGCGTGCGGCCGTTGTTCCGCATCCGGCCGGCGTCGAACACGAATCGTGTCGTCGACTATCCGGGCGTGCCGGTAAAGGACGTGCCCGCCACGCAAGCCGGGCCGTTCACCACCAAGTTCGTCACAAAGAAGTAACGTCGATAGCGGCGAGGGATCACGTCCTTCCCGCTTCAATGGCGCGCCGGCATGCCGGCGCCCGTCATCCCGGTTCCGATCGAAGTGCTAAGCGAGCGCGCCGTGCGCTTGACGAGCGCAAGACGCATGCGCTCGCGCCCTTCTCCATCGAAGTCGCCGAAATAACGCGTCTTGCCCGCGATCACCGCGCCGACCGGCACGCCGTCGAGATACAGCACGCGATTGCCCGCGAGCGCCGGCACCTTTTCTCCGGGCAGCAAAGTGCCGACGAGATTGAGCGGATCGACCGCCGAGAGCGCGACGAACGCGCCCTCCTTCGGCCGCTTGCGCATCTCGCGCAGAAGCGGCACGGCTTCGGGCAGCGCGAATTGCTCGCCCGCGAGCCCGGCGACGAAGCGCCCGCCGCGAATCTCGCCGCGCGCTTCCAACCGATGATAGGCGCGCAGCAAGTCGCGCCACGGCGCGAGCCATTCCGCCTCGCGCTCCAGAAGACGCCAGAACACGACGCCGTAGCGCCGCAAAAGCGTCAGCGCGACGTGTTCGAGATCGCCTTCGTCGCGCGCGTCGTCCGGCTTTGCGCGGCGCAGGAGCGCCCAGCGTCCGGCATCGTCCATTCCGCCGATGAACAACCCGCCGCGCCTCGGCCGACGCGCGAACGCGTTGCGCTTCGCGGCGGGCGCAAGGAGCGCGCGCAGGCCCGCGAAGCTGTCGGCGTTGACGAGGCCGAGCGCGACCAGTTCGCCGAGCGCGTCTTCGAGTTCGGTGCGCAGGAGGCGCACGTCGGAGAGAAGTTCGTCGAAGAACATCGCGCCGTGCGCTTTCAGCGCGTCGAACACGCGTTCGGCGCGCGATGAAAGTTGCGGCGCGTCGTCCGGACTCGCGCTGGAGGACGTCCGCCGAGACGACATCAGCGCGTTCCACGCCTCCAGATGACGGCGCGGCAACAGCACGATCGGCGTGCCGCGCACCGGTCCGCCCGAGGCGCGCGAACGTCCCGCGGGCCGCGCCCACACGAGCTTGCCGGCGCGACAGAGATCGTCGAGCCACATGCCCGTATAATCGGCGATGCGCGCCGGCAGAATCTCGTCCTCCCACGCCACGGCCGGCGCTTCGAATCCTTCGAGCTGTTCGAGCACGGCGCCGAGCGCGTCGCGGCCCTCGCCGTGCGAATCGGGCGCGACGCGCTGCCATTCGAGCAGAAAGCGCATGAAATCCTGCCGCTCGACCGGCTCGATCTCGCGCCGCAGCCGCCGCACCGTATAGCGATGAATCCGCGCGAGCAGATGCCGCTCGCACCATTGCTCGGCCGGCGCGCCCGGCGTGAATCGTCCGCGCATCACGTAGCCCTGCGCTTCGAGCCGCGTCAACGCGAGCGCGATCGCCGAAGCGGACAGCGCGAGCGGACGCGCGATTTCCGGCACCGTCAGCGGCCCAAACCCCGACAGACGCGCGCGCACGATTTCGACGAGCGCGTCGTCGGGCGGCCACGCATCGTCGAAACCCGGCGGCGGTTGCAGCGACGGATGCATCGGCGCGTGCTCGTACACGGCGCGCACGCACGCGAGACGCTCGACGGGCGTCCAGAGCGCGTCGTGCTCCGCGATCTGCAGGCGCGTCGCGCGGCCCGAGTGCGCGAGCGCTTCGAGCCACGCGAGCCATTGCGGGCTGCGCTGCGCTTCCGCCTCGGCGATGCACGCGAGCGTCGAGAGCGCCTCGTGCATTTCATCGGCGCTCGTAACCTCGGGCCACGCTTCTTCGCGCACGCTCGCGATGGCTTCGGGATCGAGCGCGCCGAGATCGTCCGCCGATTGCGGATCGCTCCAGCGGCGCGCGAGCACGGCCTGCGTGCGGCGCTCTTCCAGCGGCGCATCGTCGAGGAACGCATACGGCCGCGCCGACAGAATC
>NZ_FCOJ02000007.1 GCF_001545035.1 Caballeronia glebae | reverse complement strand
ACGGCGGCGCGGGCGGAGTGACGACCGCCGATGCAGGCGGCGTGACCGCCGACGCGGGCGCGACGATCATCGGCGTGGATGCCGGAACGACCGTGGGCGTTTGCGGAGGTTCGTGGCGCAGGAACACCGCGACCATCGCTCCGGCCACGACCACCAGTCCGCCCGCCGAGATCGCGAGCATGCCGATGCGCCTTTGCGGAACGGGCGTGGCCGGATGCCGGCCTGCATACGATGCCACCACGGCGGTGCCCGATGAGTCCACGGACGAAATGATCTCCGGATAAGGATCGATTACTTCCGGCCGGCTGGGCTGTTCGAGCGGCGTCTGTGCAGCTTCGCGTTGTCGCGCCTGCTCGGCCGCCCGCGCCGCCGCCTGACGCTGACGCTCCTTTTCCACGGCTTCTTGCTGCCGTGCTTTTTCGGCCGCCCTTGCCGCTGCTTCCTGCTGTCGCGCTCTTTCGGTCGCTTTTTCCGCCTCGCGCAGCCGGCTCTCGTCGGTTGCGCTCGCGCCCGCTTGCCCGTGGGCCGCGCGCTCGGCTTTCGAAACCGGCACGGCTACATTGAGGATGTTTTCCGCCAGGCCATCGACCCACGTCCAGACCTCGTGCGACCGGCAATCGGCGTGACGAAGCGGCCGGAAGTCGATCCACTGATGCCGGCGAAGCGCGTCGAGTTCCGGCCCGAACGCGGTGTCGTCGGCGGTAATCTGATCCACGCCGACATAAAGAATCGGAAAAATGAGATCGTCGCGCCCAAGCTCCTGCATGCGATGACGAAACGACTGGAACTCCGCGAGGCAATTGGTACTTTTCAGATAGCGCGGGGTGACGATCGGCATGAAGAACACGGTCTGACCAATCGTTCGTTCGATCGAAGCGGCCCAGTCCGCGCCGGGTGGAATGGCCTGAATGTCCTGCCAGATCGTGACGTCCGCACCGTACTGCAAGGCGATCGCCTTGCCCACGATGGTGCGGAGCTGACTCAAATGGCCGTCGCTGTGCGCATCGTCGCTGCGGGCGTAGCTCCAGAAACCCACGGGGCTGGACATGTGCGGTCGCTCCAACGAGGAGAAGCGGGGCGTTCTTCGAAGCCTTTATCCGAGTGCCGTTTGCAGAGGATTCCTCATCTCATCGCATGATCTTCGGAACGATGTCCGGAGAATCGCCCGCGCGAGACAGGTCACTGCTTTACTTATGGCTTGCTGCCGAACGTTATAGGTATAGGCAATCGAAGGTCTGTTAGCAAGATACGCAACACTTGTCTAGTTGCCGTGCACACACAGTGTCGGCATTTTTTTCGTCACCCTAACGAAGATGCGTCGAAGATGCGTCACGCAGCATGCGATGGGCCCGGTCTCGTGCACTGGTTATCGCGCACGGACGTACGCGCGTTTTCGTCGCGATGCATGTGCTCGATGACTTCGCATTTCGAATTATCGTCATGTGCGAAGCTTGCATCGTGCATACGGGAAACTTACGTTGTGACGATGCCAACAGGCGGTGCTCAAATCGCAGCGACATGTTCTCGCAAGCGGCCGCATGTGATGCCGCGCGGCATCACATGCGGTCGGTCCAGTCACACTCAGTGACGTCGCGGATGCTCAAGGAAGAAGCGCACCATTTCCGCACTGGCATCGGGGCCGGTCGGGTCCGTATAACTGCCGCGCGAAGAACCGCCCGACCACGCATGAGGCGCGCCGTGAATGGTCCACGATTCCGCGGCTACGCCTTCGGCCGACGTCATGCGCCGAACCGTATGCTTGCGCGCTCCGGAGTCGGACGACGACGAGCGCCCCGGCGCGGCATCGTTCACCGTGAATCCGCGCATCAGTTCGGTGGCGTTGACGGGATGCACCGTCGCATCGGCGTCGCCGTGAAACACGATGAGCGGACATTGCGCCGTCGCGTGGGCGGACCTTCGCGCGCCGGACGGGACCTTGCCGCCGCGCATTGCAGCGAGCGCGGACGGCAAGTCGCGCGCGCATCCGGCGGGAAGACCGGAGTGGACGCCCGCCGCCGCATACAGATCGGGATAGCGCTCCGCCATGATCGCCGCCATTGCGCCGCCCGCCGAAAGGCCAGCCACGTACACGCGCTTCGGGTCCACGTTGTGGTTCGCCATGACCTCGCGGGTGATTCCCGCGATCAGCGACGGTTCGCCCCGGTCGCGCTGCTGATCGTCCGGTTTGAACCAGTTCCAGCACTTCGACGGATTCGCGCCCTGCGGCTGAACGGGATACGCGACGATGAAGCCGTGCTTCTCGGCGAGCGCGTTCATCTGCGTGCCAGCCGCGAAATCGTCGGCGTCCTGCGTGCAGCCATGCAGCATCACGATGAGCGGAAGAGGGTCATTGCGATCGCTGGCGGGCACGTAGACCTTGTAGCGGCGCTCGCCAGCGGCGTTCTCAAAACGTCGGGTGCCGAAGGACCCGAGATCCTGCACGTCGGCGTCCGCTTGCCTCGGCGAGTGGCGTCGAGGTTGAAGGACATCGGCGAAGCGCGTTCGCGCCTTTTCGATGACGTCTTCGTGGCGTGCCGGCGGCGCGCTCGTCTGCTCGCCGCGCATGGCGCGCTTCACGATCTCCGTTGCGCTGGCGGCGTCGCTGTTGCGAAAGAGCGCGAACGCCTCTTTCATCGAGTCCAAAAAGCCTTCATTGAGTTTCATGTTTGTTCCGTTATCGAGCAAAGGGGGCAAGAGCGTTAGCGGATTCGATCCGCCAGCGCAGCCTTGACTGCCGGCGATGCGTGGAGCGCGCCGCGAACCAGAATCGATTCGATGGTCGCGAGCGCGAGTTCGGGCGATACGTCAGTGGCGATGCTGGCCAGACCCAGCACCTGAATCCTGAGTCGCTGATTGGCCGCGAGCGTGGCTTCCAGATCCTGCTTCGAGAAGTACTGAAGGCCCAGCACCAGTTCGCGTCGCGTCACGGTGTCCTTGACGACCGGCGCGTGAATCGACAACTGGTTGCGGATCGCCGTGCGGATGAGGTCCGTTCGGTTCGAGTAAAAGCCTTCTTCCACGAGCAAATCGATCTGGCCCAGGTCGATCGGACCCAGGTTGATCGTGATTTTTTCCGTCTCGCTGCCTCGCGACCGGTCCTGCGATTCCTTCGCCATTCATTCCTCCAGACATCCGGGTACCATCCATATGGATGGTTATAAGCGGATTTCAAGGGGAGGTCAACGCGAATTTGCGCCGTCGCGTGCGGACGGGAATTTAATGCAGATAAGCGCCGCTCAGCCGCGCAGTTCGCTCAGGCCTTTGCCGGTCCAGCGCTTGAGCGCGCGCCGGAAATTGGCCGTGTCGCTGAAGCCGAGCAGCATCGCGACATCGTCCGCGCTCATCTTCGTCGTCTTCAGATACTCCAGCGCGAGCGAGCGCCGCACGTCATCGACGATCGCGAGAAACGACGTGTCCTCCGCCTCCAGACGCCGCCGCAAGGTGCGCGTCGTCATGTGCATCGATTCCGCGACTGTGTCCATTCCGGGAAAGACGCCGGGCGTGCTCATCAGGATCTGATAGACCTCGCCCGATACGCCGCTCGACGTCTTCGCCTGTCCGATCAGCCGGTCGCAGGTTTCCTGAAGCAGCGTCGCCGTGAGTTGATGCGCGAGTTGGGGCTTGCGGTCCAGTATCGCGCTGTCGTAGACAAGCTCGCACTGCGCCCGATCGAAATGACAGGGACAGCCGAGATAATCCGAATAGATGTGCGCGTGCGCGGGCGCGGGATAGGAGAAGCACGCTTCGATCGGCGGACACACGCCGCCCGCGACATCCGGAAGATGCGTGACATGCTGCGTGTATTGCTGCTCGATGACGAACTCGCGCAATTCGCGCGACGGACTCGACACGAACGCGTCGGGGAAAGTCCAGACCATTCTGTCGGGATGCTCGGTCCATTCGATCGCGACCATCGGCGTCGCCAGCCAGTGATACTTCACGCCGAGCTTGAAGTAGTCGCGCAGCGAGAGACACGACATCAGCGCATAGCCGTACATGCCGTATGCCGACAAATGCAGCTTCTTGCCGACCTTGAAGGGCGTGGCCGGCTCGCACGACAACGACACGGCGTTCATGCACACCGTCGCATATTGTCCGATGGACGTGAGCACCGAAGCATCCTGAAGCGCGGCGGCGCTGACGCCCGTTCCGCGCAGACTGTCCTCCGGCGCGATGCCTTGCTCCGCCAGCACCTCCACCAGCGCGGCGATCTTGTACGGCGCGTAAATGCGCTCGTTGAGCGGTGGGCGGCTGGCCGTCATGCCTGTCCTCGCACGATATTCATAATGTCCTCGCAGGACTTCCGCGTGTCCGAAAATGACCTTCCGAGTCGGATGCTATGCCAATAAGATAAACGTCACAAGTTGCCGTCCGTCAACGCGACGGCGCCAGAGCAGACACGCAAGAAGGAGACACGCAAGATGAGCAGCCCCGGCCGCAAGGTCATCATTTCATGCGCCGTGACAGGCGCGACACACGTTCCGACCATGTCGGAATACTTGCCGCTCACGCCGGCGCAGATTCGCGATCAGGCAATCGAAGCGGCCGAGGCGGGCGCGGCCATCATTCATCTGCATGCGCGCGATCCCGCCGATGGCCGTCCGACGCCCAGCCCCGACGTGTTCCGCCAGTTCGTGCCCGCTATCGCCGAGGCGACCGACGCGGTCATCAACATCACGACGGGCGGCAGCACGCGCATGACGCTCGCGGAGCGGCTCGCGTATCCGTTGCAGGCCGCGCCCGAGATGTGCTCGCTCAACATGGGCTCGATGAACTTTTCGATTCATCCGCTCGCCGCGAAGGTTTCGTCGTGGCGCTACGACTGGGAAAAGGATTACGTGGAAGGTATGGAAGACATGATCTTCCGCAACACCTTCAAGGACATCCGGCACATCCTGCTCACGCTCGGCGGCCAGGGCACGCGCTTCGAGTTCGAATGCTACGACCTGGGGCATCTCTACAACCTCGCGCATTTCGTCGATCAGGGGCTGGTCAAGCCGCCGTTCTTCATCCAGTCCGTGTTCGGGATTCTCGGCGGCATGGGCGCGGACCCGGAGAACATGACCCTCATGCGCACGACGGCGGATCGCCTGTTCGGACGCGAGAACTATCAGTTCTCGGTGCTGGGCGCGGGCCGTCATCAGATGCCGCTCGTCACCATGAGCGCGATTCTCGGCGGCAACGTGCGCGTCGGTCTGGAGGACAGCGTGTATATCGCGCGTGGCGTGAAGGCCGAATCGAACGCGCAGCAAGTGCGCAAGATCCGCCGCATTCTCGAAGAGCTTTCGTTCGAGATCGCGACGCCCGCCGAAGCCCGCGCGATGCTCGGTCTCAAGGGGCGCGACAAGGTCTCGCTCTGACGCTTTCCCAATCAATCGATCCAAAGAGCTGCCGACGCGCGACAAGCGCACGAGAGCAGCCGATTCAAACGGAGACAAACATGGACACTGTGAAGTCAGGAATCGACGCGTTGCATCGCGCCGCCACGCGCACGGCGATGCTGCGTCTCATCCCGCTGATGTGCGCGATCTATTTCATGTCGTTCCTCGATCGCACCAACGTCGCGCTGGCGAAGGTGCAGCTCGCGGCCGACGTGGGGATCAGCGCGGCGGCATACGGGCTCGGCTCTGGCATCTTCTTCATCGGCTACGCGCTGCTGGAGGTGCCGAGCAATCTCGCCGCGCATCGCGTGGGCCCGCGCCGCTGGATCGCGCGCATCGCGGTGAGCTGGGGCATTCTGTCCACCGCGATGATGTTCGTGCAGGGCGAGTGGTCGTTCTACGTGTTGCGCGTGTTGCTGGGTATCGCCGAAGCGGGACTCTTTCCGGCGCTCATGTACATGGTCACGCTCTGGTTCGCGCCGGCGGACCGGCCTATCGCGGTCGGCTGGATCTATACCGCGCCGGCGCTCGCGCTCGTGCTGGGCAATCCGCTCGGCGGCGCGCTGATGCAGTTGGGCGGTATCGGCGGTCTGCACGGCTGGCAGTGGATGTTCATGATCGAAGGCATTCCGAGCGTGCTCGCGGGCGTGTTGCTTTACTTCAAGTTGCCGGAGCGTCCGCGCGATGCGCGCTGGCTTTCGGCCGAAGAAGCCGAAGCACTCGAAGCGCGCGCCGTGATCGACACGCACGGGCACCCGGAACTCACGTCGGCGGACTGGCTGGCTGCGCTCAAGCGGCCGACGACCGTGCTCATCGGCCTCATCTATTTTCTGAATCAGGTGGCGTTCGTCGGCCTGTACTTCTTCACGCCGGCGATCGTTCAGCAGATGCACGTCAAGACGCCGTTCATCGTCGGCTTACTGTCGGCGAGCGTGGGCGTGGGCTTCCTGCTGGGCGTGCTGATTCTGCCGCGCCTGCACCGCCGTTATGGCAACGACTGCGTGTATCTCGGCATCCTGACGGCGGGGCTCGTCGCGGGCGCATGCGCGTTCATCGCGACGGCGAATCCTGCGGGCCGCATGGTGTTGCTGGCCGTCACCGCGTTCTTCGGCGGCGGCGTGCTGCCCTCGTACTGGGCGATCGCGATGAAGCGTCTGCAAGGCATTCAGGCGGCGGCGGGGCTCGCGTTCATCAATACGATCGGACTGATCGGCGGCTTTGTCGGACCGTATCTGTTCGGCATGACCGAGACGTTCACGGGCCGCAGCGACTCGGGTTTTATCGTGATCGTCGCGGCGTCGGTGCTCGGTCTGCTGCTCGTGCCGGTGTTCGCAAAAGCGATCCGGCGCGAAGCGGGCGCGTCGGCGCAGGTGGGCAACGGCAACACGGCGGGCATGCAGTCCTGACCGGCACAACGAACGAACATGAATACATTCGAACTCTTGAAACCTCAGCCCGGATTGCGCGTTCTGGTGACGGGCGCGGCGTCGGGCATCGGCGCGGGAATCGCCGAGGCGTTTTTGCAGGTGGGCGCGCAAGTCTTCATCTGCGATGTCGACGCCGCCGCGCTCGACCGCTTCACGGCGAAGCATGCGTCGTTGCATGGCTGCGTCGCCGATGTCGGCGATCCGCATCAGGTGGACGCGGTCATCGAGCGCACCCGCGAAGCGTTGGGCGGCCTCGATGTGCTCGTGAACAACGCGGGCATTTCCGGCCCGACGGGACCGGTCGAAGATCTCGATCCGGCGCAATGGGAGCGCACCGTCACGACCAATCTGAACAGCCAGTTCTACTTTCTGCGCCGGGCCGTGCCGTTGCTGAAGGAGACATCGGAGCGCGCCAGCGTCATCGCGATGTCGTCGGTCGCGGGCCGGCTCGGCTATGCATTTCGCACGCCGTATGCGGCGACCAAATGGGCGCTCGTCGGCCTCGCCAAGTCGCTCGCGATCGAACTGGGGCCGAGCAATATCCGCGTCAACGCGATCCTGCCGGGCGTCGTGCAGGGAGAGCGCATGGACCGCGTGATCGCGGCGCGAGCGCAAGCGCTGGGCATCGCGTTCGAAGCGATGAAAGAGGAGTATCTGAAGAAGATTTCGCTGCGCCGAATGGTGAGCGTCGAGGACATCGCCGCGATGGCGCTTTTTCTCGCTTCGCCAGCAGCGGGGAATGTTACCGGGCAGGCGATCAGCGTGGATGGGAACGTCGAGTATCTTTGAGGCGGCTTCATCATGCGCGTTTGAGAACGAATCAAGCGCTAGGGATACCTTAATAAAGCGCAATCACTGATGCACGACGAACTGCCAGAGCGCCATGCACTCGGCATCGGCGATTTGATAGTGGGGCATCGACTTGCGAAGCAAAACCCCCGCTGGATCGATACCGTCCTTGACCGCGCGGCAGAACGCCGTCGCGTCATAGTGACTGATCGGCCCGCCCCGGCGGCTTGCCGCAGCGAGCAGGGACTCGTGCGTCAGCGGCGGCGCGAAGGCTGGCGTTTTCGACGTGTCTACGTGGCAATTGACGCATCGGGTCGTCCAGGCAGGCAACGGGCGATCGTCGTCGCGCAGATGCGCGGCCATCGGACGTTGTCCGTTGAATAGCGCGCATCCCAGGTCGTTTCGATCACATGCGGCGTGCGCGCACGCGGTAACTGTCATCGCGACGAGCGCGAAGCCGAGCGTGGCGGCGCGCGTTGCCCGGGCCATTCAATGCACGCGCAGCACGCGCGAAACGCTCGGCACGCCGTTGGCGTTCAGCGCGAACAACATGTAATAGCCGGGAACCACGACGCCGGGATCGGATGGAATGTTCAACTGAAATTCGCCCGCGGTACCCACGGTGAACGTCAGCGGCACGCGGCGCTGCTCGTTGTTCAGCGAATGCGTGACCGACGAGGAGCGCATCAGCACGAATGCGCGCGCGCTCCTGCTGGCAGTCACCACGATCGTCGTGCCGAGCTGCGCGTCGGCCGGAACGGATGTGAGATTCGGCCGGGACGCGGCGGACCCGTCCGCGTTGAGCAGATAGGGCGGCGTCAATATCTCGATGTCGGTGTGATTGGTCGCGCATGAGCCGCACAGACCGCCGCCGCCGCTGAGCACACGTCCGTCGTTCAGCAGCAGCGCGACGCTGTGATAGGTGCGCGGCACGGCCTGCTGGGCGAGCGGGGAAAACGTGTTGGTCGCGGGGTCCCACAGCTCCGGGGTGAGGACCGCGTTGTTGTCCGAGAAGGGCTCGGCGAAGGTTTGTCCGCCAATCACGACGACCTGTCCGTTGGGCAGCACGACGCTGTTGTTGAAGGCGCGCCGGTAACTCATCGGCGCGATGGTCTGCGTCGTTGCGTTGCCGTTGCTGATGTCGATGAGCGTCGCGTTGGCCGTGGCCAGCGACTGATCGTAGCTCGGCGCGCCACCGACCGCGAGAATCTTGCCGACGTCGTACATGATCGCATTGCCGTTCATCGCGTCGCCGTCGCTGCCACGGTTGCCGGCTGAGCTCACGTTGCCATTGCCTGCCGTATCGAACCAGTGCATGGCCCGGCTCGGTCCCGCATGGAACACGCGTCCATTGCCGAGCGCGAACATCCACGCGTGATTGTCGGAGCGAAAGACGCCTCTCGCGTCGTTCGTGAGGATGTAATCGTCGAGGATCGCGCTATTGATCCGCCAGCCCGAACCCGAGGTCCACGTTTCGCCGGACTTTCCTCCGAGCCCTCCGCTCCACGAGCCGCCCATGACGAACACATTGCCGTTGCTCAACGTCACGCTGCCCTGATAGCCGCGCGGGATGTTCATCTGATTGCTCGCGGTCCATGTGCTGGTCGTCGGCGAATAGATGCTGGTCTGTCGCACGCTCAATCCCCCGGTCACGAAGATGCGGCCATCGGGGAGGTTGGAAATACCGGGGCAGAACATGTCGTGCGCCGTATTGGTCACGATCATTTGCGAACTCGTGCCGTTCGATGGATTGAAGATCGCCGTGTAGGTTCTCGCAGGCGGATTCGCGCTGTCAGTGAAGCTGAGCGGGGCGTCGGCCGACCAGACGAGCACGTTTCCATTGGGCAGATTGGCGGCTTGCAGCGGAACGAGCGGCAACTGATAAGGCGTCGTCCACTTCGATGGCAATGCGGCATGCTGTACCGGCAGGCCGGCCACTTGCCACGTCTGGGTCGCGCTTCCGTTGCACACTTGCTGCGTCAACTGGATACCTTGCGACGTCGTGCTCGATGCTGTCACGCACAAGCCGCTATGTCCCGCGACGATCGCATAGCCCGCGCCTTGCGGCGTCAACGAGAAGGTCTGATTGGTGCCGCCATTGCAGGTCCACTGGATGATGGGACCGCCCGGGCTCAGGCTTTGGCCCGACACGTCCACACACAGGCCGCTGTTCTGATTGATGAGGTTGTATCGCGTGCCGGTAGCGGACGGGAACCATTGCTGATTCGCGCCGCCCCAGCAGGCCCACGAAATCACGGGCGCGCCCGGCGTTCTGGACTCGCCGCTGACGTCGGCGCACAGGCTGGTGCCGCTCAGCGTGATGGGCGCCGAGCTTTGCGCGCGGACGGCGTGCGGCATGCCCACCAATGCCAGCGGCAACGCGATCAGCAGCAAAAAGCGCATGCATTGGACGAGCAGGCTGGACGCGTGGCTCGTCGAGCGGATTGCAGGCATGGTTGCACCCCGTACATGAAGCGGGTTACGTACGTGCGAGCGCGCCGAGTACATCGCAGATGTCGTCGACGCGAGGAAGCTCAGCGCTTCGCCAGCGCAACATCGCGTTGGCATCGAAGCAATAGACCTGCGTGGCGTGGTCCGCGATGTTGCCGAGCGGCGGCTTGCTACCCGACAGCGTCAGACGCATCCGGTCTACATCGGTCAGCGTTGGCGTCGCCGCATGCCACGCTGGACCTGCCTGAAAACGCGCGAGCCACGCGTGCAACGCCAAGGGTGAATCGGAAAGCGGATCGATTCCGACCGATAACAATTGCACCGGATGACGGGCACGGATTCCCGGAATGCGCTCCTGAACCGCGCTGAAAAGCGCGCCTTGCAGGGGACATATCGTGCCGCAACCGGTGTAGACCGTTTGCAATGCGGTTATGCGCTGGCGCAGCAATTCGTTCAGCAGGCGCTTGCTGCCGTTCTGGTCGACGAGCGACGCATCGTCGAGGCGAACCGGCGGCGTGACGAGCCCGAGTTCCCCATGCTGCGCGAACGAGAAAGGAGAGACTGCACCAAGCGCGAGCGCGGCCATGTCGCATAGCAGGGAGCGGCGAGTCAGGGAAGGAGCAAGCGCACGCATGCCGGATTTCACGCGATCGGGCATCTTCTCGTGGCTTACCGAAATCGTCCACATCGACACTTTGATGATCCCCGTTCCGAGCGTTCAGGGCGTGACCGGCACTTCGCGGGAAGACGTGCCGCAGTCACCTAACTTCTTCATGTATTGCAATACCATCGGAACAAAGATTAGCAGCGCAAATCGGCAATAAAAATTCGGCTCACGAAATAAATAGGTAAATATGTGCACTCGGACACATTCGTTTTTAGAGCCGGAACAACTTTTTATCGATGGATCGATAACTTTCGAAAATTGCAACTCTTGAAGCAACCAAGAGCGTAATGAATCTTTCGCGGCGTAAGCGGATAGGTTACGAAATGAGATCCGCGCGAACGTTCGGTTGCGAAAAATTCCTCGTTTTCTGTCACCATCCGGCGATGGCGGCCGGACCGTAAGTCAAATTGGCGCGGTCCACCCAACGCCTGCATCACGTGTAAAAAACGCCCGACGAATTCCTTGCTTCGCGGATGCACCGCTCTACCGGTACACATCGCCACGGGGCATTGCGATTGCTCTGTTGCAGCATCGCGGTCCTCGACATCGCGTTGTCCGTTCCGGCCCTTCCGGTGAAGGAGAATGCAAATGAATGCGCGTTTTTCCGTTTATGCCGCCGCACTCGGGGCCGTGCTGATCACGGCGATCATCGGCGCATGCAGCGGCGGTGACTCCAGCGGCGATTCGACATCGGCCGCCGCATCCAGAGCGCCTTCGAGCGTATCGAATGCAGCGTCCGCCAGCACATCGATGGATGTCGTCACCTGGCACAACGACATCGCTCGAACCGGGCAGCAACTCGCGGAGACCGTCCTCACGCCCGCGAACGTCAATCAGAACACCTTCGGCAAGCTCGCGCTGTATTCCGTCGATGGCGCCGTCGACGCCGAGCCGCTCTTTCTGGCGGCCGTGCCGATCGCGGGCGCCACACATAACGTGCTTTACGTCGCGACGGAAAACGCCAGCGTCTACGCGTTCGACGCCGACAGCGGCGCGGTGCTATGGAAAGTCTCGACGCTCGGCAGCGGCGAATCGCCGAGCGACGATCACAAGTGCGCGCAGATCACGCCGACTATCGGCGTCACGGCGACGCCTGTCATCGACCGCGCGCGCGGGCCGAATGGCGCGATGTATGTCGTCGGCATGTCGAAAGATAGCTCGGGCGCGTATCACCAACGCATTCACGCGCTCGACGTCACGACGGGTGCAGAACTCTTCAACGGCCCGACGGAGATCCGCGCGACGTATCCGGGCAACGGCGCGGGCAGTCAGAACGGCACGCTCACGTTCGATCCGGGCCAGTACGCCGAGCGCGCGGCGCTGCTTTTGTTGAACGGCGTCGTCTACACCGCGTGGACTTCGCATTGCGATTTCATGCCGTACACCGGCTGGGTCATGGGCTACGACGCGAACACGTTGCAGCAGGCGAGCGTGCTGAACGTCACGCCGAACGGCCAGATGGGATCGATCTGGATGAGCGGCGCGGGACTCGCATCGGACGGTGAGGCGATCTATTTACTCGACGCGAACGGCACCTTCGACCCGACGCAAAACGAGCACGAAATGCCGATCAAAGGCAACTTCGGCAATGGCTTTTTGAGGCTCAACCTGGGGCCGCTCAGGGTGCAGGATTACTTTCAGCCGTCGAATACGGTGCAGGAATCGAATCAGGACGAGGACCTCGGTTCCGGCGGCGCGATGGTGCTGCCCAATTTCGCCGATGCAAACGGCAAGGTATGGCATCTAGCGATCGGCGCGGGCAAGAACTCGACCATCTACGTCGTGAACCGCTTCTCGATGGGCAAGTTCGATTCGAACGCGGATCACATTTATCAGGAACTCGTCGGCCAGATTCGCGGACCGATGTTCGGCGCGCCCGCGTATTTCAACAACACGGTGTATTTCGGCTCGGTCGGCGACACCATCAAGGCGTTCACGATTTCGAACGCCGCGTTGTCGGCAACGCCGGCAAGTCAGACACCGAACGCGTTCGGCTTCCCGGGCACGACGCCGGGCATTTCCGCAAACGGCACGGCGAACGCCATTTTGTGGGCGGCGGAGAACGGCTCGATCGGCGTTCTGCGCGCGTACGACGCGACCAATCTCAGCCACGAGCTTTACAGCAGCGTCGATGCAGGCGCGCGCGATCAGTTCGGCCAGGGCAACAAATTCATCACGCCGATGATCGCGAACGGCAAGGTGTATGTGGGCACGAGGAACGGCGTCGCCGTGTTCGGGTTGCGGTCGAACTAGCGAGGACTCGCTCGCCGGTTTCGGCAATGACCACTACGAATGGCACTTGCACCGACTGACTATGTCCGAGCAGCTTACACAGAGGATCGAGGCGAGTGCGGGAGTGACTGGACTTCTCTTCGTCGTCGCGTATGCGGCGCTTTCGTTGACAGCGATCGCACTGGTCGGCCCTTACGGTTGGGACGACGGCGCGATCACTGTCGCCTATGCGCATACATTGGGGCGGCACGGAATATTCGCGTTGACACCCGCTTCGGCATTAGCCGAAGGCACGTCGAGTTTGCTCATGACGGCGATGTTGGCGCTGGGGGAGTGGCTGCTGCATCCAGACTTTCTGGAGGCGATCACGGCGGCGCAGTTGCTCGCCTTCATCGCACTGAGCGCTACGTTGGTGCTCGTGTGGCGCGCACTTCAACCGTCCCTGCCGAGCCCGACGCAACGCCTCGTTGTCGTGTGCGTGCTGGGACTGCTGCCGACCTGTCAGGCCGAGATCGTCAATGGCATGGAAATGACGGTCTTTGCGTTGCTGCTGTTTGCGTTCGTGCTCGCGTGGCGCGCGCGTTCGCCGCTCGCTTACGCGCTCGTGCCGCTTCTCATGCTGACTCGCTTCGAGGCCGTGTTTTATCTGGGTTTCGCGCTTGGCTGGATGGTCCTGTTTTGCCGGCAGGATCGGCCGCTCGCCATTCGAATGTGCGTCTGGCTCGTGCTTTGTTTTCTGCTGCTGACGATCTGGAGATATTGGGTCTTCGGGGCGCTGTTGCCGAATACGATTCTGGCCAAGCTTCAAGTGCCCTACAGCAAAAAAGGCTGGGATGGCGTATTGGAAAAGCTGCGCGGGCTCAAGGATCCTCCTGGTGAATGCCGCGCTGCTGGCTGGCATGTACGTGAGCCGGAAGGGCGGCCAAAAGCGCCGTCTGGATCCAATGCCCGTGCTTCTGATATTTTCCTTTGGCGTATTCGCACTCGTATCGGGAAGAAACTGGGGCTATACCGGACGGATGTTCGTGGCCGTGCTGCCCATTTTCATTCTTTCTCTTGCGGAACGTTTTGCGAATATGCGTCAACCCCGCGTATTGCGCGGGCTCGTGCTGTGCCTTTGCGGAACCTTCCTGTTCAACTTTGCGGTGCTGCGCGAAAACATCGACACGGCGATTCTCGGTGCGGCGATGCGTGGCGTGCTGCCCACTGCGCTGAGCGCCACGAGCGACACGGCCCGAAAGCGAGTGTGGCACCAGTCCCCCGGTGACTGGCGGGGTATCACGCCACAGAACTTCGCGATGACGGGTGCTTCGGTCGATCGTCTGCGCGAGTATCTGGGGCAACCGACGCTCAAGTTCATGACGCCGGACGTCGGTGGCGCCGCGTTGTGCTGCGAACGTTTGGAAATTCTCGATCTCGGGCTGTTGACCAACCCAACGCTCACGCGTCGCGGATATGCCAGGTTAGCGGACTATCTGAGCGAGGAACGCCCCGAAGTCATCGAGACGCATGGCGTATGGAGCAGGGACAGCGGCATATATTCCGTCTCCGAATTCGCGACGCATTATCGGCCCACGGTTTATAACGACACGCTTTTTTGGTTGCGTCATGACGTCCTGCAGCGCTTGGTCGATCGAGGCGTGGCGGCCGATTCTGTTCGCCCGGAGAGGCTGCGCGATATTCGCTATCTCGGAGACAGCCGGGACGTTTCGTATCTGATGCAATTTCCCGCCGTGACGGTGCTCGGCCGGTGAATCTCCATCGGCCTTAAAGATGTTGCGGCCAAATCGTCCGGCCTATGCGCGCTGGCGCTGATCGGCGGCTAGCTGCGCTCTCGCTCGGGCTGACGCGCTGGCAGGCGCTGCGCCACGTGATCCTGCCGCAAGCCGTGCGCGTGATGATGCCGTCGTTCGTGAGTCAATGGGTGTCGCGCATCAAGGATACGTCGCTCGCGTATATCGTCGGCGTGCCGGAATTCACGTTCCTCGCGAACCAGCTCAACAATCGCTTGATGGTATCCGACGCAGATTCCTGTTCGTCGGCTTCGTGTATCTGATGCTTTGCGGCGCGCTGCAAGGGCTCGCCCGCGTGTTGCTCGGGCGTCGAGAGCCGGGACCGGCGCGGCGGCTTCCGGAATGACATGGCGCGCCGCGTGCAATGCATCGCAGAAATGCTCGTTTGTGAAACGTTTCGCGGCGGCCTAGATTGAAGTCATCGTGAACTGAAGGAAGCGACTCATGCCGCGATTGCTCGCTTATTACTGGCGCATGCTTTCATTCCGGCTCGCCCCGTCGAGCGGGCGCCGCTTGCCGTTCGAAGCCGGTTGCCCGACGAGCGCATGCGCTTGCGCGACGCCTCGCGGCGAAGGCGAAGGCGAAGCGAGCCGCGCGGAACGGCTCGAATACATCGCGTTGTTCGCCCAGGCCGGGTACTTCAACATGGGCAATGCGGTCGATCTATTTCAGCCGCCTGTCGAACCGCCGCCTTTCTGACGCGCGCGCTTCAGCGCCCCTTCCACGGCACGAGGCGGCGCTCCAGCGCGCGCATGCCGAAGTCGAAGATCCACGCGATCGCGCCGATCAGCACGATGCCCATCACCACCACGTCGGTGCGCAGAAAGCTCGATGCGTTGAGCACCATCTGCCCGAGACCCGCGGTCGCGGCCACCATTTCGGCGGCGACGAGCGTGGTCCAGCCGAAGCCCACGGCGATGCGCAGGCCCGTCAATATTTCGGGCAGCGCGGCGGGCAACACGACGTGCCAGACCACCTGCCGGAAGTTCGCGCCCAGCGACCACGCGGCGTTCACCTGCTCGGCGGTCGCGCTCCTCACGCCGGCGCGCGCGGCCATCGCAATCGGCGCGAAGCAGGCTAGCCAGATCACGACGATCTTCGCGGTTTCGTCGATACCGAAGTAGATGACGACGAGCGGCAGATAGGCGAGCGGCGGCAGCGGCCGATAAAACTCCAGCGGCGGATCGAGCACACCGCGCACGATGCGGCTCACGCCCATCAGAATGCCGACCGGCACCGCCGTGACGACCGCCAGCGCGAACGCGCCGAACACGCGGATCGCACTCCACAAAAGATGCTCGGAGAGCGGCAGGCCGCCCTGAAGCCGTCCATGCAGCGCGTCGATGAATGCCTGCCATACCGCCTCGGGCGAAGGCAGAAAGAGCGGCGGCAGCCAGCGAAAATGCGTGGCCGCCCACCACAGCACCGCGAGCGTCGCGACACACAGCGCGCTGGGCAGCGCGGTCGGCCCCGCGCCCGGCATGCCGCGATAACGTGCGCGACGCTTCGCGCTTGCGGCGCGTCGTGTCGCGGGCGGCGTGCTTGCGGCGCGCGGCAGCGGAACGTCCTGAGCGGGCTGGGTCACGCCGCCTCCGTTTCGGTGCGATGCAGACGGCGCGTCAAGCGCTCGCGCCACTCGATGAACGCGGGCGACGACTTGACGGCGCGGGCATCGCGGTTGCGAATGTA
Organism: Caballeronia glebae; assembly: GCF_001545035.1. Lineage (GTDB taxonomy): Bacteria > Pseudomonadota > Gammaproteobacteria > Burkholderiales > Burkholderiaceae > Caballeronia > Caballeronia glebae. Next base: position 164,802 of record NZ_FCOJ02000007.1, on the reverse strand, counting down.
GTCGCGCGAGAAGGGCAGATCGTGCACTTCCTCGATGCGTCCCGGGCCGGGCGTCATCAGCACGAGCCGCGTCGCCAGAAAGAGCGCTTCCTCCACGCTGTGCGTGATGAAGAACACCGTCTTGCCGGTACGCGACCATACGTCGAGCACGAGTTCCTGCACGGTTTCGCGCGTGAGGGCGTCGAGCGCGCCCATCGGTTCGTCCATCAGCAACACTTCGGGATCGCTCGCGAGCGCGCGCGCAATGCCGACGCGTTGCTGCATGCCGCCCGACAGTGCGTAGACCTTCGCCTGCTCGTGTTGCGCGAGGCCGACGAGCGCGAGCGTGCGGCGCGCGATCTCATGGCGCTCGGCGCGCTTCACGCCGCGAAAACGCAAGCCGAGCGCGACGTTGTCGATGACGTTCAGCCACGGCATCAGCGCATGCTTCTGAAACACGACGCCCCGTTCCGCGCCGGGGCCGTCGATCGGCTCGCCGTTGAGCGACGCCTCGCCTTCGGTCGGCTCCAGAAAACCGGCGAGGCAATTGAGCAACGTGGTCTTGCCGCATCCGGACGCACCCAGCGCCACGACGAACTCGCCGCTGCCGATCTGCAAGTCGACGCCTTTCAGCGCGGGCGTGCTCGCGCCTTCGTAAGTGACGCCGAGATTGCGAATGGAAAGCGATGTCACTTCGCGGCCTGCTGCACGAAGCGCGGATCGACACCCGTGGAGTAATCCGCGAGCACGTTCTGGATCGTGCCCTGCTGCTTGAGGAACTGCGCGGTGGCGGCGAGCGACTTCGCCGCGCCGGACTGCTGTCCGCCGCCAAGCCACGTCGGCGACGCCTGTTCGCCCGCGCTTGGGAACGCATAGAGCGCGAGACTCGCGGGCACGTCGGCGGCGTTCGCGCCGGATTCCTGCGCGACGGCCTGCACCTGTTTCGACGTGGCGCTCCAGTCGGCCTTGTGGTCGCGGTACTGCGCATCGGTATCGGCAAGCACCTTGACGAGACCGTTCAGGAACGCGGGATTGTCCTGCGCGAACTTGCGCGACGCGACGAAGCCGTCGAAGGTCGCCTTGCCCGATTCCTTCGCCACTTCGCCCGACGTAATGATCACGCGGCCGCTCTGCTTGGCTTTGGCGAGCACCGGGTCCCAGATGTAAGTCGCGTCGATATTGCCGCGCTCCCACGCCGCCGCGACTTCCGGCGGACGCAGATTGACGATCTTGACCGTCGACGGATCGACGCCCGCCTGCTGCAAGGCGACGAGCGCATGGAAGTGCGAGGTCGACACATACGGCACGCCGAGCGTCTTGCCCTTCAGATCGGCGAGTTTGCTCACGCCGGAGCCATTGCGCGCGACGAGCGCTTCCGCGTCGTTGATGTTGTCGAGAATCCAGAACAGCGAGAGATCGACGCCTTGCGAGAGCCCGGCCGCGATCGGGCTGGAACCGGCTTCGCCCAACTGTATGGAGCCCGACGCGAGCGCGCGGATGACGTCCGCGCCGCTGCCGAGCTTGCGATACGTGATCTTGTAGCCCGTGGCTTTCTCGACCGCGCCGCTTGCCTGCGCATAGCGCCAGGGCACCACCATGTCCTGATAGCCGATGACCACTTCGCGGGTTTCGGCGCTGGCGCGAACGGGCGCGAAAACGACGGCGCCAAGCATGAAGGAAGCGATGCCGGCGATCAGGGCGCGGCGATGGATCGTATGTTTCATGGAACGGACGAAGTGTGTGGTGAAGCCTTCGACTATAGGCACTTCGCATGCCGCGGCTACGAATCATTTATGCGTAGCAAATGACGCGCGATGCGCTTCGCATATACGTTCGACAGGACGGCGAAAGGTCTGGCGCGCGCCGTCATTTGCAAATGAAGATTGCTTCGTTCCTCTTTCGGCGAACGTCTCGCATAGTCGAGCGTGATGGCTATAGACGGTCGAGTTTCATCGGACGAGTGCCGCCGCCATCGCATCTGTGACGAAACGAAAAAACGGAGACGTCATGACTGACGAAGTACAGGAACGTGTGATTCATCCCGTGCTGGAAGCGGCGCGCGAAGCGGGCGCGGCGGTGCAATTGCCCTATGCCGGCAGCGTGCCGCCGAAGGACGCATGGGCGCTCGTGCAGGCGGGCGACGCCGTGCTGGTCGATGTGCGCACCGCAGAAGAGCGCAAGTTCGTGGGATACGTGCCGGAAAGCCTGCACGTCGCGTGGGCGACGGGCACGAGCCTTTCACGCAATCCGCGCTTCGTGCGCGAACTCGAAGCGAAGACCGGCAAGGATGCGGTCGTGCTGCTCTTGTGCCGCAGCGGCAAGCGCTCGGCCGCGGCCGCCGAAGCCGCGACGAAGGCGGGCTTCGCCCACGCGTTCAACGTAAGCGAAGGTTTCGAAGGCGAACTGGATGACCAACAGCGGCGCGGCACGCAAAACGGCTGGCGCTATCTCGGTCTGCCCTGGGTTCAGGATTAAAGCGGACGACATCTCATCGTAAAGGACTGCACTGTGGCCGTATTCGACATCGACGACATCGTCCAATCGCTTCAGACGGTCCGCCAGCAGTGGCGGGAAATGCAAAGGCGCTCGCTTGAACCGGGCGGGCGCGAGCTTCCCGCACGCGAGGCGCTCGCGGACATCGTCGGGGCGCTGAAGGGCGCGCTCTTTCCGATGCGGCTTGGCCCGCCCGACCTGCGTCAGGAAAGCGAAAACTTCTACGTGGGCCACGCGCTCGACTTCGCGCTGCAGGGTCTGCTCGCGCAGGCGAAGCTGGAGCTGCAATACAAGGCGCGGCATCGGCCACGCGACGACCACGCCATCGACACACACGCGAGCAACGCGATACGCGCGTTCGCTCAAACCCTGCCGCGCATCCGCACGCTGCTCGACAGCGATATTCTCGCGGCCTATCAGGGCGATCCGGCGGCGGGCAGCGTCGATGAAGTGCTGCTTTGCTATCCCGGCATCCTCGTGATGATTCACCATCGCGTCGCACACGAGCTTTACCGGCTCGAATTGCCGCTGCTCGCGCGCATCGTGGCCGAACTCGCGCATGGCGAAACCGGCATCGATATTCATCCGGGCGCGCGCATCGGCTCGGGCTTTTTCATCGATCACGGTACGGGCGTGGTGATCGGCGAGACGGCCGTGATCGGCGAGCGCGTGCGCATCTATCAGGCGGTCACGCTCGGCGCGAAGCGCTTTCCGCGCGACGCGGAAGGTCATCTGGAGAAAGGGCTCGCGCGTCATCCGATTGTCGAGGACGACGTCGTTATCTATGCCGGCGCGACGATCCTCGGGCGCGTGACGCTCGGACGCGGCGCGGTCATCGGCGGCAATGTATGGCTCACGCATGACGTGCCCGCCGGCGCTTCGGTCACGCAGGCGCTGTCGCAAAGCGGCGAAGCCAGCACGTCGCGCGCGCACACGCCGCAGATCGAGCGGGTCTCCTCATGAGCGCGCTGGTGCGCCACTTCGGCGCGACCGTGCGCGAACTGCGCGAATCGCGCGGCTGGACGCAGGAACAGCTTGCGGAATATGCCGGCCTGAACCGGTCGTATGTGGGCGAGATCGAGCGCGGCTCGTGCATCGCATCGATCGTCACCGTCGACAAGCTGGCGCAAGCGCTCCATGTGCCGATGGCGCGCCTGCTGTCGCCTGCGATGCGGGTTGAATCGGAACGGCTGACCGACGCGGCGGGAGAAAAATAAGCGCCGCGCGTTTTCAAACTTTGCCGAGCACGCCGAGCCACGCCTGCCCGATGACTTCATGCGCGGCATCCGCGTTAGGCGGATGAAACGCGCCGGCGCGCACGTCGCGATAAAGCCGTTCAAGCTCGTGATTGCGCGACAGCGACGCCGCGCCCGCGATCTTCAGCGCGAGATTCACCACGCGCAGTGCGCCATCGACCGCGTGCTGCTTCGCCGCGAGAAGATCCGCGATCCACGGTTCGTCTTCGCCGTAGCCCGCCGTCCACCAAAGCTGCGCCGCGCGATCGACGAGCGCCTCGATGCTGGCAAGCTCGATCGCCGCCTGCGCGACGGCCTGCTGCGTGAGCGGCTTGTACGCGTAGGTCTTGCCGCCGATGGCAGGCGAACTGCGCTGCTTCGCCGATTCCACCGCGATGTCGAACGCGCGTTTCGCGATGCCGTAATACACCGCGCCGAGACCGGGCAGCACCGCGCCGAGAATGCCGTCCACGAAGGGATCGTCGGGAATGCCGGCGGGCAGCACGCGGATCACCTTGTCGCGCGGCGCGATGGCGCCTTCGAGCCAGGTGTCGTCACTGCGCGTGGCGCGCAGGCCGAGCGCATCCCAGGTCTTCACCGTGCGATGCCCCGCCGCATCGCGCCGGATGAACGCGTGCACGATCTTCGGCGCTTGCGGATCGGATTCGTCGATGCCGTGCACGCCGAGCCAGTCCCACGCGGGCGCGAGCGAAGTGAAGATCTTGCGGCCGTCGAAGCGATAGCCGCCGTCCGCCAGCGGTGTCGCCTTCACCGACGACCACGCGAGGCCGAGATCGTTGCCCGGCTCGCCGTGACCCGCGGCGAAGACCTTGCCCGCGCCGGCTTCTTCGAGAATCCATTGCGCCGACGTGTCGCCTTGCCGATACAGATGCAGCGCCGCGCCGACCCAGTACAGATGCATGTTCAGCGCGAGCGCGGTCGATGGCGCGCGCGCCGCGAGCCGCGCCTGTTCGCGCAGCAGTTGCGGCAACGTGAGGCCGAGGCCGCCGAATTCAACCGGCACGCTCGCACGCAGGAAATTCGCGTCGTGCAGATCGCTCAAGTCTTCGGAGAAGAACCGGTTCTCGCGGTCGTAGAGAGCGGCGCGCCTGCCGATCGAATCCAGCAGCGCGTCGGACAGAAGATGGGGCGCGTCGTTCGCGGCGCGCGATGGGGTGACGGATTCGAGCACGGCGCTCATCGAAACTCTCCTTTGTATCGTGTCACGTCAGAGCCGAAAAATACTTCTCGTCCGGCACGACGCCAGTGGCGATGAAAATGCGGTTCGTATGGTTGAACCACGACGCGGTTTCGACGGCTTCGAGAATATCGGCGTCGTCGAGGCCCACGCCGCGCAAACGTTCGAAGTCCTGTTCGGTGATCGCGCGCGGCGACGTGGTGATGGTTTCGGCGATCTCGGCCAGCGCAAGCTGACGCGCGGACAATTCGGCGAGGTGATAGTCGAGCGCGATGCGTCGCGCCTGCACGCGGTCGTGCAGCGCCTCGCCGAGCGCATGCGCGTGATGAATCGCGCACAGCCCGCAGCCGTTGGTCCGCGAAACGACAACCGCGATCAGCTCGCGCTCGTCAATCGGCAGGCGGCCCGCTGTCGCGCTGAAGAGTTTTTCGAAGTACTGCGCGAAACGGCGTGCGGTATCGGGATTCAGGGACAGCGCGCGAATCCAGTTGTCGCCGCCGTGCTGCTCGATCAGTTGCCGGAGATCGTCGCTCAACGTGTCGTGCCCGGGAACATCGAGCCGGCTGATGACATGCGCTTCCGCGCTCAGGACTTCCGCCATGTCGCATTCCTCGCCTGAAAGAAGTGAAGAGAAGCTGCAGGCCATTATGCGCAGCGCTCGATCGGGCGATCCAATATCGATTTGCGATTTGCAATTCGTCCGGCGCGATGTGAGCGCGGGCCGATTAGCTTATGAAAAATCGGTCAAACCGCGCGTCGATGCGTGCGCTACCTTGGATACCCTCGACATAGCAACAGGAGACCGGAAGATGTCCACCATCGCGCCATCCGATCCGTTCGCGGATCACCTGAACGACTTCGATGCCGATCTGCAACGCGAGCCGGTTTCGCGGTTCGGCGTACCCGACGAGACGCGCCTGCCGCCGCACGTCGCGTCGATCCACGCGAAGTTTCGCCGGCAGTACGGTTTCGTGCCGAACTGGCTTGCGGCGCTGTCGGTCAATCCCGATACCGCGTATCGACTCGTCACGTTCTATGAGCATCTGTTCGATCCGCATCGCAGTCATCTGACGGCCGCGGAGCGCGAGTTGATCGCGGTGGTCACGTCGGCCGCGAACGAGTGCAGCTATTGCGTGTTCAACCACACGCAGGCGCTTGCAAACGTGCTCGGCGATACGGTGCGCGCGCAGCGTATCGCACAGGGCTTTCGACATGTGCGGCTCTCGGTGAAGGAGGCCGCGCTCGCGGAGATATCGGAGCGTCTTACGCGCGAGCCGGGCAGCGTGCGCGAGGAAGATCTGCAGCGGCTGCGCTCGATCGGCTTCACGCAGCAAGCCGTGACCGAGGTGCTCGAAATATCGGCGTTCTTCAATTACGCGAACCGGCTGACCATCGCGCTGAACGTCGTGCCGGACGATCAGTTTTTTGCGGGGCGCGATATCGAGGGCGTGTGAAGACGGGTGTCGTTTCAGCGCGTTTTTGCAAGTTGCAGTACCTTGGCGCGATCCGCCACTCGTTCATCGACCGACGCGATGCCATCTACCCGACAACTCCATCTCGGCGCGTTCATGCGCCCGGTCAGCCTGCATACCGGTGCATGGCGCTTCCCCGGTTCGTATCCCGACGCCAATTTCAGTTTCAGGCACATAAAACGGTTCGTGCAGACGCTCGAACGAGCCTGCTTCGATGCGTTCTTCATGGCCGATCACCTCGCCGTGCTCAACATGCCCGTGGAGGCGTTGAAGCGCAGCCATACCGCGACTTCTTTCGAGCCGTTCACGCTGCTGTCCGCGCTCGCTTCCGTGACCGAACGCATCGGGCTGATCGCGACGGCGTCGACCACGTTCGACGAGCCGTATCACATCGCGCGGCGTTTCGCGTCGCTCGATCATCTGAGCGATGGGCGCGCGGGCTGGAATCTCGTCACCACATCGAATCCCGATGCGGCGCGCAACTTCGGCCGCGAAGAGCATATGGAGCACGACGAGCGCTATCGCCGCGCGCACGAGTTCTACGATGTCGTGACAGGCCTCTGGGATAGCTGGGCCGACGACGCCTTCGTGCGCGACACCGAAAGCGGCCTGTTCTTCGATCCGGAGAAGCTGCACGTGCTCGATCACAAGGGCGCGTATCTGTCGGTGCGCGGGCCGCTGAACATCGCGCGCCCGGTGCAGGGCTGGCCGGTCGTGGTGCAGGCGGGATCGTCGGAAGCGGGGCGGCAGCTCGCCGCCGAAACCGCCGATGCTGTCTTCACCGCGCAACCGAATCTCTCGGCGGGCAAGCGCTTTTATGCCGATGTCAAAGGCCGCATGGAGCGCGTCGGCCGCGCGCGCGAGCATCTGAAGATTCTGCCGGGCGCGTTCGTCGTGGTGGGCGATTCGCGCGACGAAGCGCAGGAAAAGCGCGCGCTGCTCGATACCTTCGTGCATGACGACAGCGGCTTCGCGTCGCTCTCGATCGCGCTCGGCCACGATGTTTCATCGTTCGATCCGGATGGCCCCTTGCCCGAGATTCCGGACACCAACGCGAGCAAGAGCGCGCGCGAGCGCGTGATCGAAATGGCGCGCGCCGAAGGCCTCACCGTGCGACAACTGGCGCAGCGTGTCGGCGGCTATTCGGGCTTGCAGATGGTCGGAACCGCGACGGATATCGCGGACCAGATGGAGCAGTGGCTCGTCGAGGAAGGCAGCGACGGGTTCAACGTGATGTTCCCGTATCTACCCGCCGGCCTGGACGATTTCGTTACGAAGGTGGTGCCCGAGTTACAGCGGCGCGGCATCTTCCGGCGGGCTTACGAAGGAACGACGTTGCGGGAACATCTCGGCTTGCCGAGGCCCGGCAATCGCTTCTTCGAGCCTCGGTGATCGGCGCGCCCGCGCTCAAAACGTGCGGCCTTCCACCAGATGCGTCTTCACGTCGTTAAGCACGTAATCGCCGATAACCCGCGCCTTGTGATGCAGCGGGTTATGGCTGAAGATCGTGCGCAGATTGCGCCAGTGCCGGTCGAAGTTATGCTTGCGCGAAGTCGCCGATGCGCCGCCCGCATCGAAGAGCCGCTCGCCCGCCTGCAACGCGAGTTTCCCCACGACGATCTGCGTGCGCGCCGTGGCCAGCGCGCTTTGCAGCACGAGTTCGTCCGCGTCGGCATCGCCGTGCAGGATCGCGTCCGATGAACGGCCGAGCGTGCGCGCGTTCTCGCGCACCAGCACGTCGATGGTGTGGCTCAGCGCCGACAGTTCGCCGACGACCTGCTGGATGAAGCCGTCCTCGCGAGCGCTCGGCGCGCTGGAATGCATCACCGGGCGGCCGTGTGCAGTCACGTAGTTGCGCGCATCGGAAACGATATTGCGCACGATGCCCGCCGCGACCGCGACCAGATGCAACTGGCGATACGCGCCGCCATGGCGGCCGACCAGCGAGCCATAACCTTTCTCGATAACTTCGGCGGGATCGACTCTGACGTTGTCGAACACGGTGCTGCCGCTCGCCGTCATGCGCTGGCCCATGCCGTCCCAGTCGTCGAGCACCTGAACGCCTTCGGCGCGCACGGGGATGATCGCGGTGACGCCTTTGCCCTGTTCATCGACGAGATTGGTGCGAACGAAGTCGGCATACGCGGTGCCCGTGGTGTAGTACTTCTTGCCCGTCACGCGGAAATGATCGCCTTCGCGCCGCAGCACGGTTTCGATCTCGCCCGCGCGCGCCGTGCCTTGCTCGCCCGACGCGCCACCGAATAACGCGCCCTCGGCGATGCGGCTTATCTGCCGGTCGTGAAAGGGCGTGCGCGGCGCGAGTCGCAACGATTCGACCACATCGAAATGCACGCGCAGCGCATGCGCGACGTTCGACTCGTTGGCGGCGAGCGTCGTGATGACGTGGATCGCGTCTTCGAGCGTGCCGCCGAGACCGCCGCGCTCGACGGGAATGCGCAACGCGCCGAGACCGGAGCGGCGGAATGCGTCGAAGGCCGCGAACGGCAATTCGCGGCGGATCTCGCGCTGCGCGGCGTCGACGCCGATTTCTTCGGCCAGCGCGGGAAGGGCGGCCAGTGCTTCGTGGTATCGGGTCGTGCTCATGGTCTGTATGTGCAAAAGAAAAGTTATCGGCGAAATGCCGCGCCGGGATGACGCTCGTTCAGGCGGCCGCCCGCGCCGCCGAGCTTTTCGCGCAAGGTGCCCGGCGCGTAAGCGGTCTTGTAGCGGCCGCGCGCCTGCAACTCGGGCACGATGAATTCGGCGAAATCCTCGTAGGCTTCGGGCGTGACCGCGTAGCTCAGGTTGAAGCCGTCGATGCCGGTTTCATCGACCCATTCTTCAAGCGCGTTCGCCACTTCATCGGGCGCGCCGACGAACACCGGCCCGCGCCCGCCGATCGCGTTGTGCAACGCGAGTTCGCCCACCGTCCACACGCGTTCCGGATCGAGCTTCGTGAAGCCTTCGAGCGCGGACGAAGTGCCCGCGTCGAGCTGCATGTAGCGGATCGGCTCGTCGGGATCGTAGGTCGAGAAGTCGATGCCGGTCCAGCCCGAGAACATCGCGAGCGCCGCTTCCGGGCTCACGTAGCGGCGATAGTCCTCGTACTTGTCGCGCGCCTCCTTCGACGTGCGGCCGGTGATGATCGTCGCCATCGTGAAGAACTGAATATCGCGCGCATCGCGGCCGGCTTTCACCGCTTCGGCGCGCGTGCCGCTCACGACCGGCGTGAGCACCTTCTTGCTCGGCCCGCTCAGATAGATGCCTTCGGCATGACGTCCCGCGAAGCGCTGCCCGCGCGCCGACGATCCCGCCTGGAACAGCACCGGCGTGCGCTGCGGCGAGGGCTCGGTCATGTGGATGCCCTGCACCTTGAAGTACTTGCCTTCATGTTCGACGCGATGCACCTTCGACGGATCGGCGAAGATGCCGCTTGCCGTGTCGCGCACGCTCGCGCCGTCTTCCCAGCTGCTTTCCCATAGCTTGTAGACGACGTCCATGTACTCGTCGGCGATGTCGTAGCGTTCGTCGCGCGACGCGATGCCGTCCTTGCCGAGCACTTTCACGCTGCTCTGCGCGAAGCCCGTCACGATGTTCCAGCCAATGCGCCCGCGCGTCAGATGATCGAGCGTCGACATGCGGCGCGCGAACACGTAGGGCGGTTCGTGATTGGCGTTGCTTGTCACGCACAGGCCGAGATCGCGCGTGGCGTAGGCCATCGCGGAGAGCGCCATCACCGGGTCTTGCTTGGGCACCTGCGCGCCGTGACGCAACGCGGTGTCGATGCTGCCGCCATAGACATCGTTCACGCCGATGCTGTCGGCCATGAAGAGCGAATCGATCAGCCCGCGTTCGAGCGTCTTCGCAAGATCGACCCAGTAATCGAGCGTGTTGTACTCCAGAGAGCGGTCGCGCGGATGCCGCCACATGCCCGGCGAATGATGCACCGGGCTATGCAGCGCGAACGCGTTCACGCGGATTTCCTTCTTCGCCCGAGGCGTTGCATGGCTCATAGAAAAGGCTTGTCTCCATTGATCGTCACGCGATAACCCGAGCGCACTTCCGGGTAGTAGTCCCACACGGCCAGATGCTGCACGGCGCGGTTGTCCCAGAAGGCGATCGAATGCGGCTCCCAGCGAAAGCGCACCTGAAATTCCGGCGACGCGAAGCGTTCGTACAAGAGACGCAGAATGCCCTCGCTCTCGGCGGCGGGCACGCCATCGATGTGCGTGGTGAAGTTCGAATTCACGAATACGCCCTTGCGGCCCGTCTCGGGATGCGTGCGCACGACCGGATGCGAGGCTTTCGGAAACGTCTTGCCGCTATCGTCGATGCCGCGCAGGCGGTTGCGTTGCCGGTAAGTCGGTTCGCCGTCGTGCGTGGCGGTCAGCGCTTCGAGATAGGTCCGCAAACCCGGCGACAGCGATTCATACACCGCATACGAGCTTGAGAAGAGCGTGTCGCCGCCGTGCGTGGGCAGCGTATGCAGATGCAGGATGCTGCCCATCGGCGGTTCTTCGTCGCATGAAACGTCGGAATGCCAGCGGTCGCCCGCGATGCGCTTCGTGGTCGCATCGCTATGGATCGGCAGGATTTCCGGATAACCGTCCGGGCCGGGGCTGTTCGGATGCACGTGCAGCGTGCCGAAGTGACGGCCGAGCGCCAGATGCTGGTCGAGCGTGATCGGCTGGTCGCGAAAGAAGACGACCTGATGCGCGAGCAGCGCGCGGCGCACGTCGGACACCTCGTCGGCGTTGAGCGGCCGCGTCAGATCGATGCCGCCGATCAGCGCGCCGATATGGCGCGTGAGCGGCTGCACGGTGATGGATGCGTAAGCGGTATCAAGCATGAGTGTGTTCCTCGATGGAAGCGGCGCGATGCGTGGCGGCGGGATGCGGCGCGGACAAATGCGCGTGACCTTCGCCGTACAGCTTTTCCCGCAACGTGCCCGCGCTGTAGGCTTGCTTATAGACGCCGCGACGCCGCAACTCGGGCACCACGAGATCGACGAAATCCTCGTGCGTGCCCGGCAGCAACGCATGACTGAGATTGAAGCCATCGACGCCGGTTTGCGCCTTCCAGCTTTCGAGCGCATCCGCGACTTCAGTGGGCGAACCGATGAACACCGGTCCCTTGCCGCCGATCGCATTGAAGATCGCCAGTTCGCCGATGGTCCACACGCGCTCGGGATCGGCGACGGTGAACGCCTCGATCGCCGACTGCATGCCTTCGCTCTTCACGTAGCGCAGCGGATCGTCGGGGCTGTACTTCGACAGATCGATGCCGCTCCAGCGCGAGAACAGCGCGAGCGCACCTTCGAGGCTCACGTGGCGCTGGATGTCCTGCCATTTCGCCTGCGCTGCTTCGGAAGTCGGCGCGACGATCACGGTCGCGAGCGAGAAGAACAGCACGGACGCCGGGTCGCGTCCGAGCGCGGCGGCGCGTGCGCGCACGTCGGCGACATCGCGCGCCACCAGATGCGCGGTCGGCGAACTGAGAAACACGCATTCGGCGTGACGCGCGGCGAACTCCTTGCCGCGCTTCGACGTGCCCGCCTGATAGAGCAGCGGCGTGCGCTGCGGCGAAGGCTCCGAGTAATGCGTGCCCTGCATCGAGAAGAAGCGGCCTTCGTGCCGGATTTCATGCACGCGCGCCGGGTCCGCGAACACGCGCGCTTCGCGGTCGCGCACCGCCGCGCCGTCTTCCCAGCTTTGCTCCCATAGCCGATAGACGATTTCCATGTACTCGTCGGCGAGATCGTAGCGCTCGTCGTGCGCACGCGCGTCGGGCTGGCCGATAGCGCGCGAGCCGCTTTGCCCGAAGCTCGTCACGATGTTCCAGCCGATGCGCCCGCGCGTCAGATGATCGAGCGTCGACATGCGCCGCGCGAACAGGAACGGCGCTTCGTAGCTCACGCTGCTCGTCACCGCGAAGCCGAGATGCTCGGTGACTTGCGCCATCGCCGAGACGAGCAGCAGCGGATCGAGCCGCGGAAATTGCAGGCCCCAGCGCACGCCGGCCGCGTTCGATCCGCCGTAGACGTCGTACTGGCTGATGCCATCGGCGAAGAAGAGCGCGTCGTAGCCGCCGCGTTCCGCCGTGCGCGCGAGATCGGTCCAGAGCGATAGCGAGTTGTAGTCGAGCGCGCGGTCTTGCGGATGCGCCCATAGTCCGGGCGACAGATGCGTCGGCGCGAAGGCCAGGAACGCGTTGATGCGAATCTCCTTCGACATGGCGAAAGTCCTTTATGCCTTCGAGGTGAGGGGAAAGTGGCACGTCACGCGATGCGTCGCCGTGAGACGCTGCATGGGCGGCGCCACGCTTTTGCAGATGTCGCGCGCGGCGGGACAGCGCGCGTGAAACACGCATCCGGCGGGCGGCGCGAGCGGCGACGGAATCTCGCCGCCGATCGTCCGCACGTCGGGCGCATCGGGTTCGGAGGCGGCGATCAGCGCGTGCGTGTACGGATGCGCCGCGCGCTCCACGATGTCCTCGCGCGTGCCTTGCTCCATGAAGCGGCCGAGATAGAGCACGCCGATATGGCTGCTCATGAACGCGATCACGGCGAGATCGTGCGAGATCAGCAGATAGCTCAAGCCGAGCGCGTCCTGAAGATCCTTCAGCAGGTTGAGAACCTGCGCCTGAATCGATACGTCGAGCGCGGAGACCGGTTCGTCGAGCACGAGAATCTCCGGCTCCAGCACGAGCGCGCGCGCAATCGCCACGCGCTGACGTTGCCCGCCGCTCAGTTCGCCGGGACGCCGGCGCTTGAATTCGGCGGGCAGGCCGACTTGCGCGAGCAGTTCGTCGAGGCGCTTTTGGAAGGCTTCGCGCGCGAAACCGCTCTTCTGGATGCGCAAAGGTTCGAGCACGATATCGCCGATGTTCATCTGCGGATCGAGCGAGCCGAACGGGTCTTGCAGCACGGCTTGCACGGCGCGTTGCCGCCAGCGCCGGTCGGCGTCGCGCGATTGTTTGCCGAACACGCGCTCGCCGAAGCGCACGTCGCCGCGCGTGGGCTCGTCCGCGCCGAGGATGATTTTCGCGAGCGTCGACTTGCCCGATCCCGATTCGCCCACGAGCCCGAATGTGCCGCCGCGCGGCAATGCGAAGGAGGCGTCCTCGACCGCGCGCAGCAGTTTCGGCCTGGCGAACAGGCCGCCGCGCACGGGAAAAACACGGCCGATATCCGAGACTTCGAGTGCGTTCATGATGCCGCCGTCGCGAGAAGAGCGTCGGCCGTTTGCGGGTCCGGCTCGGGATGCCAGCACGCGACGCCGCGATGTGCGTCGATGGCGCGCGTCGCCGGATAGGCGCTCAGGCAATCGGCTTGCGCGCGCGGGCAGCGCGGCGCGAAGCGGCATCCTTGCGCGATGCTGCCGGCGAGCGGCGGCTGACCCGGAATGACCGTGAGCCGATGCTGCAAATCACGCAGACGCGGCACCGCGCCGAGCAAGCCTTTCGTGTAGGGATGACGCGGCCGCGCGAACACCTGTTCTACCGGTCCTTGTTCGATGATGCGCCCCGCGTACATCACGGCGACGTCGTGGCAATAGCGGCGCACCAGATGCAGATCGTGCGTGACGAGCACGATCGCGGTGCCGCGTTCGGCCTGCACTTCGCGCAGGAGATCGAGAATCTGCAGACGCACGGTGATGTCCAGCGCGGTCGTCGGCTCGTCCGCGATCAGGAGACGCGGATTGCACGCGAGGTTCATCGCGATCGCCACGCGCTGACGCATGCCGCCGCTGAACTGATGCGGATAGCTGTTCAGGCGGCTTTCCGGCGCGGGAATGCGCACGCGCCGCAGCAGTTCGATGGCGCGCGCCTCGCGTTCGCTCCGGCTCGTTACGCCCTCGCGATACCGGAACATTTCGGTGATCTGCCGGCCGATCGTGAGCAGCGGGTTGAGCGAAGTCATCGGATCTTGCAGGATCATGCCGATCTCGCGCCCGCGCAACGCGTTGAGTTCGGCGGGCGTCTTCGTGCGCAAATCGTCGCCGTCGAACAGGATGCGGCCGCCCGCGATTTGCACGCCGCGCGGCGGCAAACCGAGCACGGAAAGGCACGCCACGCTCTTGCCCGAGCCGGATTCGCCGACCAGCCCGAGCGTGCGCCCGGCGCCCACGGCGAAGCTGACGCCATCGACGAGACGCGCGTGTTCTGTCTCCACCACGAGGTCATGAACGGTGAGCAGGCTCATCGCGATACTCCGTCAGCGCCGCGCTGCAACGACTCGCCGATGCGATTGCTCGACAGCACGGTTGCGATCAGCACGAGCCCCGGCAGCGCGGAAAGCCACCACGCGGTATCGAGATAATTGCGGCCATCGGCGATCATGCCGCCCCACGAAGGATCGGGCGGCTGCACGCCGAGGCCCACGAAGCTCAGCGCTGCCTCCATGAAGATCACGAGGCCGATGTCGAGCGTCAGCAGCACCACGAAGGTATTGCGCACGTTGGGCAGCAGATGGCGCAGCACGACATGCAAGGGCGTCGCGCCGGCGAGCTTCGCGATCAGGATGAAGTCGCGCTCTCGCAGGCTCAGCGCCTCGGCGCGGATGATGCGCGCGAAGCGTCCCCAGTTCGCGAGCGTCACCACGATGACGATGTTCGTCATGCTCGGCCCGCAGATGCCGACGATCAGCATCGCGAGAAACACGGGCGGCAATGCATATTGCGCATCGACGATACGCATGAGCGTGGCATCGAAACGTCCGCCGATGTACGCCGACATGAGGCCCGCGATCGCGCCGAAGAAGCCCGCGAGCAGCACCGCGCAGAACGCGATGGCGAGCGAGATGCGTCCACCATAGAGCGTGCGCGTGAAGACATCGCGGCCCATCTGATCGGTGCCGAACCAGTGATGCCAGGTCGGCGACTGGAGCGTGGCCGACAGATCGATCGCGTTCGGATCGACGTTCGAGAGCAGCGGCGCGCACGCCGAGCCCGCGACGATGACGACGAGCATCGCGCCGAAAATCGCGATGCGTCTGTCGCGCGGCAAGAGGAATCGGGCGCTCATTGCCGGTACCGGATGCGCGGATCGACGAGCGCATAGAGCACGTCGACCGCGAGATTGATCGAGACGAACAGCAGCACCGACACGATCACGGCGGCCTGCACCACGGTGAAATCGAGCGTGCTGATGGCTTCGACCATCAGGCTGCCGAAGCCGGGCCACGAGAACACCGTTTCGATCGCCACCGCGCCGCCGATCAGCACGCCGAATTGCGAGGCCGTGAACGCGACGATAGGCAGCGCCGCATTGCGCAGCGCATGCGTGCCGATGACCACGTGCGCGGGCAGCCCCTTGATGCGCGCCATGCGTATGTAATCGGCTTCGAGCACGGTGAGCATGTTGGCGCGCGTGAGCCGCGCAATGCCCGCGGCGGAGTACCACGCGAGCGCGCACACCGGCAGGATCAGATGACGCCAGGAGCCGTGTCCGCCGGTCGGCAGCCAGCCCCATTGCACGGAGAAGAGGCGGATGAGCAACAACGCGACGAAGAAGGGCGGCGCGGCCTGCCCGAGCACCGCAAAAATCGACGCGAGGCGGTCGATCCACGTGCCCCTTCGCACCGCCGAGACGACGCCCAGCGACAGCCCTATGATCAACGCGAGCGCCAGCGAAATGCCGACCAGCAACAGGCTCGACGCGAGCCGGCTCAGCGCCATCGAGAGCGCGGGCGCGCCGAAGTGAAACGAGTTGCCCATGTCGCCGCGCAACATGCCTGCCAGAAAGCGCGCGTACTGCAGCGGCACGGGATCGGCGAGACCGAGCTGTTCACGAAAGAGCTGACGATCGGCTTCGGTGGCTTCGGGCGGCATCAGCAGATACGCGGGATCGCCGACCATGCGCACGAGCACGAAGATCAGCACCGACATCAGCCACACCGTGAACAGTGCGGAACCGAGGCGGCGCGCAAGATAGGCGGGCATCGCTCAGTTACCGGCCACCGCTTGCGGCGCCCACTGGATCGTGCGAAAGTTGAGGAAACCGCCGCCTTGCTGCGGCTGCCATTGCAGCGTCTTCTTCTTCGCGTACACGTAAGTGAATTCGGAGATGAAGAACGCGGCGGCATCGTCATGAAGTTCGCGGCCGATCTTCTGGAACACTTCGCCGCGCTGCTTCGTGTCGCTCACGCGAGAGACGTCGGCGAGCAGCGCATCGACCTTCGGATTCGAATAGTCGGACCAGCTTCCCTCCGATGCGAACGCGCCGCCGATGGGATGCACCGGGTCATACAGCGCATTGGTGAACTGGCTGAGCGCGAGCGGCCCGGACGTGTGCGTGTTGTTCAGGCGCTGGAAGGTGGCATAGGTCAGGCGATTGAGTTTGACCTTGACGCCCACTTGCCCCCAGTAGGCCGCGATCGCTTCGGCGACGCCTTGCGGCATGTCGCCCTGAATGTTGAGCGTGGTGTCGAAGCCCTTCGGATAGCCCGCCTGCGCGAGCAGGGCGCGCGCCTTCGCGGGATCGTATGGATACGGCTTGATCGAACGATCCGCGCCGTACGGATAGTAGTTCGAGATCATCGTGCCGAGCGGTTCGCCCACGCCGTACAGCACGCTCTTGATGATCGCGTTGGTATCGATCGCGTAGCTGAGCGCCTGGCGCACCTGCACGTTGGAGAACGGCGAGTTCTTGTCGGTGGTGTAGACGCGCACGTAGACCGGCGACGCCACGCGGCTCTCGATCACGTCGAGCCCGCTTTCCTTCTTGAGCCGCGCGTAGTCCGAGAAGGGCAGCGCCACCGAGAGATCGACTTCGCCGCGCAGCACCGCGTTGACGCGGCTCGCCGGTTCCGTGATCGCGCGGAAGATCAGCGTCTTCACGCGCGGCTTCTCGCCCCAGTAATCGTCGAAACGTTCGAGCACGAGTTCGCTGCCGCCCGGCGCGAGCGACTTGAACTTGTACGGCCCGAGCGACACCGGCTTCTGTGCGAACGCATCGGGATTGGGCAGGCTCGCGAGATAGTCGCCCGGAATGATGTACAGATAGCCCGCGACCTTGTTGGCGAACGCGCCGTCGGCTTGCTTCAGTTTGAAGACGACGGTGAGATCGTCGGGCGTCTCGACCGAATCGACGACCGGCGCGAAGAACGGACGGCGGGTGCTCTTGCTGCGCGGATCGAGCACGTGCTCGAGCGATGCTTTCACGTCGCGCGAGCTCAGCGTTGCACCGTTATGGAACTTGACGTTGGGACGCAGCTTGTAGGTGAACACGCGCGCATCGGGCGAGACGGTCACGCTCGTCGCGAGGCGCGGCACGAGGTTGCCTTTCTGGTCGAAGCCGTAGAGCGTGTCGTAGATCTGCCAGCCGTAGCGCAGCGAGTCGCCGCTCACGGCAACGAGGCCGTCGAGGTTATAGAACTCCTTTTCGACGCCGATCACGACCGTGTCGCGATCGACGGCGGGCGCGGTGCTCGCCGCGCGTGCCGGTTCGGTGAAAGCGCCGGACAAGGCGGCGGCGAAGACCAGTCCGCGAAGGACTGACGAAAAGGTGCGCATAGGTTGGTCTGAGTGCCGGGCGAGGGAGCGCCCTCGTCTAGTTGGAGAAGCCTGCTTATGAATTGAACATGATGACGCGCGCGCGCCCGGATTCGAAGCGAGCAAAACATATATCGATATCAAGTCCGCGTTCAGGTCGATTCAAGTGTTCGTGATGAAGTATTTGAATCGGAATGCTAAGCATCATTGGATCGCCTGCCTTGCGCGCGTCGCCGGTCTCAGTGCCCCGCGAGCACCGCCTCGCGCTTCACCGCATGCCACGCATCGGGCCGATGCGAGCCGAACGCCAGCGCGAAATTCGACGCCTGCTGCCCCACGGTGACGAGTTGCTCGACGACCTTCGGGTCCGAACAATGCTCGGCGGTTTCGAAGCGCGTTTCCAGCGTGTTGACGGCGGCGCCGAAGGGCGTCGGCCATCCGCGTAGCGCGTGCACGATCGAGCGCAGCGACGTGAGCACCGTGCCCGCCGCCTGCCAGCCATAAGCGGTGACGATGCTGCCGACCGCGCGGCCATCGAGATAGGGACGCTCGTCGTCGCGCAACTCTTCGAGCGTGTCGAGCGCGTTTTTGACGAGACCGGAGATGCCGCCGTGGTACCCCGGCGTCGCGATGATGAGTGCATCGGCGTCGCGCACGGCTTCGATCAGTTCGCGCTGTGCATCGGTGAGATCGCGCGAATCGGGCGAGTAGTGCGGCAGGCTGTACAGAAACGCACCGCCGAACAGACGCACGCGCGCGCCGGATTGCTCGGCGCCTCGCAGCGCGAAACCCAGCGCGCGCTCGGTCGACGATACGGGACGGGTCGTACCGCCAATTCCGACCACGAGCGGCCGGCGAAAGGTTTCGATTCGGGACAAGTTGAACACTCCGGGCAAGGCGAGACGCCGCACGACGCGGTTATTCAGCGGGCGGCTAAGACGAATAATCATAGCCAGCCGGTTCAGGAAGCGGAACGCATGAATTGAGCTAAGGTTATGCGCGAATGGGCCTTCGCCGATTGGGGGCTCGCGGACGTTTCTCTCGAATCATTGGCGTTAGCGGCGCGTGCACATCCTGTGATTAGAGACGTACCTCGCCTGCCGACCCATCGCTGTCCGCTCCAACTGATCGTCCACGCCTCAAACGCGCCGCCGTCGCGACGGGAAACCATAAGGGTAAAATCGGCGCCCTGAGATCGGGCCAACGTCGCGGAGTGACTATGCCGAAAACCATGAAGTCGTCTGGCGGAAAAAGCACAGGCGCGAAAACGGATCACGTCCCGGCCGCGCGTACTGTGTCTCAGGCCGTTTCGGTCGTCGCGGAGACATTGCGCCGTTTGCTCACGGGCGAGAACGATTCGGAGTCGCTCGTCGTAACGATTGCCTATGAACTGGGCCTCGACATCATCGAAGGCCGGCTCGCGCCCGGCGACGATCTCAACTCGGTCGATCTCGCGCAGCGCTTCGCCATCAGCCGCACGCCGGTGCGTGAGGCGCTGGCGTTACTGGAAAAGCACGGTCTCGTCGAGGTTCTCCCGCGCCGCAGGCCCCGGGTTCGCGGGGTGAGCATCGAGGAACTGCGCAACATATACGAGATTCGCGCCGCCATGCATGCGCTCGTGTGCGAAATCGTGGCGCAGCGCGCGAGCGACGAAGACCTCGCGCTGCTCCGGCGCGGCTTCGAAGCGATGCGCGACGCCGCCGAAGCGGGCGACATTCATCGATACTTTCTCGCAAACATGACGTTCCACGAAACCGCGACGGACATTTGCCGCAATCCGATGTTGCAGCGATCGCTCGATATGCTGGGCCTCACCACATTCAATCTGCGCTATCAATCGCTGTCGCAATCGGGACGCGTCAAGCGATCGCTCGAAGATCACTGTCTTCTTATGCGCGCCTTCGAGGATCGCAATCCGACGCTCGCGTCCGCCATCATCCGCAACAACATTCAGACCGCCCTGAAGGTGCTGGAGCAAAGCTTCAACAAGTAGGCGCGCCGACGTGCCAATCGCAAAGTGTGTACAGCGCGATGCCAAAGTGTATCCGCGACCGAAATAGTCATCGCGGTATGCGGCAGATTCATGCTTTAATCGCGTTTAAGTGTACACACTTACGACGCGGAGGAGCTTGATGAAGCAATACGAAACGCTGCTGCTGAAAAAGGACGAACACGTCCTGACGATCGTCCTGAACCGGCCCGGCGCGGGCAACGCGCTGAATACGCAGATGCTCACGGAGGTCGTCGATGCGCTGGCCTCGCTGTATGTCGATCCCGAAGACGTGCGTTGCATCGTGCTGACGGGCGCGGGCGAGAAGATTTTCTGCGCCGGCGGCGATCTGAAAGAGCGCAAGGGTATGAGCGAGGAGGCGTGGCGGCGCCAGCATGCCCTCACCGAACAGATGATGCGTCATTTGCAGGAGTGCCCGATTCCCGTCATCGCCGCGATCAACGGTGCGGCCTTCGGCGGCGGCTGCGAGCTGGCGGTCGCGGTCGATTTCGCCTACGCCAGCGAGACGGCGCGCTTCGCTCTGACCGAAGTGACGCTCGGCATCATTCCGGGCGCGGGCGGGACGCAGAACCTGCCGCGCGCCTGCGGCATCCGGCGGGCAAAGGAAATCGCGCTCACGGGGCAGCCGTTCTCCGCTCGGGAGGCGCTCGAATGGGGCGTGGTCAACAAGGTCTGTGCGCCCGACACGCTCATGGACGAAACGCTCGCCGTCGCGAGACGCATCGCCGATAACGCCCCGATCGCGGTTCGCCAGGCCAAGAAATCGCTGAACATGGCAACACAATCGGATTTGTCGACCGGATACCGGTTCGAGCTTGAGTCCTACTACCGCACGATTCCCACGCAGGACCGCGTCGAAGGCGTGCTCGCCTTCAACGAGAAGCGCAAGCCGCGATTCCAGGGTATGTAAGTCCACCGCCCGCATGACGGCGGCGCATCCTCGCGTCGTGCCGTCATGCGAAGTGTCCACACTTCATCGGCATTTCCCCTTATCGAAAATCTGTGACGACGCCCGGTCAGGCGCTGTCTCGCTCGCCGTATATGGCGTGAGCCTGTATTTCCGCGTATGGGCTTATCATTGCCGTGCGAATCAAAGTGTCGACAGAAGCATTGACACGGACGATAAACGGCGTACTATCGCTTCTCAGCAAGCCGAAGTGTCGACACTTTGAATCTAAACCGGACGCACAGGCCGACGAGCAGAGAAGCGATGACCTTATCTTCCGAAAACCGCGATAGCCGACGCCACGACGACCCCGCGCCCGCGCTGAACGGCGTGCGCATCCTCGACCTGTCGATGTTTCTCGCCGGGCCGTTCTGCACCCAGCAACTCGCCGATCTCGGCGCGGAGATCATCAAGATCGAACCGAAGACCGGCGACTCGACGCGCGTGCTGCCGCCGCATTTTCATAACGGCGAAAGCCTTTATTTTTTGAGCGCGAACCGTTCGAAAAAGGGCATGGTCCTCGACCTCTCGCAGACCGAGGGACGCGAGATCCTGTACCGGCTCGCGGCGAATGCCGACGTGGTGGTGGACAACTTTCGCCCCGGCGTCACCAGGAAGCTGGGCGTGGATTTCGCCACGCTCTCCGAAATCAATCCGCGCATTATCTGCTGCTCGATTTCGGGCTATGGACAGGATGGCCCGTATGCGAAGCGTCCGGCCTACGACATGATCGTCCAGGCGCTGTCGGGCGGCATGAGTTTGACGGGCGAGCCGGGCGCGCGCGCGGTGCGCGCGGGCATTCCCATCGGCGATATTTGCGCGGGTCTGCATGCCGTGATCGGGATTCTCGCGGCGCTCCGGGAGCGCGAACAGTCGGGCAAGGGCCAGTTCATCGATATTTCGATGCTCGACGTGCAGGTGGCGATGCTCTCCTATCAGGGCGTGTATCACCTGTTCTCGGGAGACGTGCCTGGCCGCCAGGGCCGAGGTCATGCGTCGATCCCGACCTACGCGTCCTTCGAGGCCGCCGACGGAGATGACGTGCTGATCTGCGCCAACACGGAAAAGATGTGGCAGGCGCTCTGCGACGTGCTCGAACTGCCGGAGCTGCCCGCCGACCCGCGCTTCGTCACCAACGAACTGAGACACGCGAATCGCGACGCGCTGGAGCCACTGCTGACGCAGGCGTTTGCCGGCCGCACGCGCGACGATTGGCTCGCGCGCCTGAACGAGAAGGGCGTGCCGTGCGCGCCGGTGAATTCCGTCGCGGATGCGCTTGCCGATCCGCAGGTGCGTCATCGCGACATGGTGCATCCGCTGACGCACCATCTCGGCGGTGAGATCGAGGTGCTCGGCAATCCGATCAAGCTGTCGCGCTCGCCATGTGGCGTGTTTCGTAGCCCGCCGCTGCTTGGTCAGCATACCGAAGAGATCATGCGCGAGCTGGCGTATGCCGCCGATGAAATCGGCAGCTTGAGGGCGCGCGGCGTCATCGCCTAGCCCATCGCGCGACCGCGAAGCAGATACAGACAAATCACTTCAAAGAGGAAGACGACATGGAATTCGAGACACCCATCGTTCCGCGCGCGAATGACCGCCTGTCAGCCGACTATCTCCGGTTCGACGGCGCGGGCGCTCATCTCGTCGGGCAGCGCTGCGAAGCGTGCGGCATGCAGCTTTTCCCCAAGACCGGCGTGTGTCCCGGCTGCCAGTCGGAGCATCTCACCGATGTCGCGCTGCCGCGAAATGGCACGCTCTATAGCTGGTCGGTCGTGCATGTCGCGCCGAAACCGTGGGTGACGCCTTACGTGATCGGCTATGTCGATTTGCCGGACGACGTCCGTGTGTTCGCGCATATCGGCGGCGATCCGCAGGCGCTCAGCATCGACATGCCCGTGAGCCTGCACGCGGCCCCGACCGTCGCGGAAGAACGCGAGCCCGGCACGCCGCTCTTCACCTTCAACCCTGTCTCGACGGAGAACTCGTGATGCGTAAAGTCTCAGTGATCGGCACGGGCATGATCAAGTTCGGTAAATATCCCGATGTGAGTCTCGCCGATCTCGGCTGGCCCGCAGTGAAGCAGGCCATCGCCGATGCCGGCATCGAGGCGCGCGATATCGACGCGCTTTTCTGCGGCACCGGTCTCGGCGGCCCGATGCCCGGCCAACGCATCTTCGGGCGTCTCGGCATCGCGGGGCTGCCGATCATCAACGTCGAGAACGCGTGTTCGAGCGGTTCGTCCGCGCTGAGCCTCGGCTATACGGCAATCGCGAGCGGACGCTACGACGTCGTCATGGTGATGGGCGTCGAGAAGCTGACGAAGTTCAACGGCGGCACGATTCCGCTGGAAAAAGAGGACTGGGAAGTCAGCAACGGCCTCGTGATGCCGGCGCTCTACGCGATGCGCGCGCGCCGCTATATGCACGACTTCGGCCTAACAAAGGAACAGCTTGCGAGTGTCGTCGTGAAATCGCGTCGTCATGCGGCGTTGAACCCGGACGCCCAGTTGCGCAAGGAGACCACCGCCGAGGAAGTGCTCGCGTCGCGCATGATCGCCGATCCCTTCACGCTGTTCCAATGCTGCCCGACCGGCGACGGCGCCGCGGCGATCGTCCTGTGCGCGAGCGACCTCGCGCGCAAGTACAGCGACCGGCCGGTGAACGTGGCCGCCTCGCATGTCGCGTCGGGCGTGTTCGAAGGCGGCTTCCGCGACATGACGAGTCCCGAGATCACCGTGCGCTGTGCAAACGACACGTACGAAGAGGCGGGCATCGGGCCGGATGACATCGACGTGGCCGAAGTTCACGATGCCTTCACGAGCGCCGAGTTGATGTATTACGAAGCCTTCGGTTTCTGCAAGCGCGGCGAGGCGGCGCAATTTCTGCAAAGCGGCGCAACATCGCTGGGTGGACGCATTCCGGTGAATCCGAGCGGCGGCTTGCTGTCGAAGGGACATCCGGTGGCGGCGACCGGCGCGGCGCAGGTCGTCGAAGTAGTGCGGCAGCTTCAGGGACGCTGCGGCGGCCGGCAGGTGCAGAACGCAAAGGTCGGATTGACGCACGCGACCGGCGGCGGCATCAGCGGCTTCGATCACGGCGTATGCGCCGTGCATATCTTCACGGTCTGATCATGCCAGTCGACGCGATGGAACTGCATTGCCGCATTCGGGGAACGGGCCGCGACATGGTGCTGCTGCATCCGGCGGGGCTCGATCACGCCGCGATGGACGCGCTCGCCGTGCTCGCGGCTCGCACGCATCGCGTCGTGTCGATGGATCTGCGTGGGCACGGTGCATCGCCCGATGCGCGGCCGGGCGCGTCGATCGACGAATATGCCGATGATGTCCACGCGACGATGGCGCGCCATTGCGAAGGCCCCGCCGTCGTGCTCGGCGTGTCGCTGGGCGGCATGATCGCGCAGGCGCTGGCGTGGCGGCATCCGGAGTCGGTGTCCGCGCTGGTGTTGTGCGCCTGCACCGCGACGTTTCCCAAGGAAGTGCGCGACATCCTGCGCGAACGCGGGCGCGTGGCGGAGCGCGACGGCATGAGCGCGGTGATCGAGCCGACGCTCGACCGCTGGTTCACGCAGGGCGGGCGGCACGGACCGTTCGCGGACCACGCGCGCGAGCGCTTGATGAGCGATCGCGTATCGAACTGGTCAGCGACATGGCAGGCAATCGCCATGCACGACATGTTGCCGAAGCTGGACGCGCTCACGGCGCTGACGCTCGTCGTCGCCGGTGAATCCGACGCCGCGACGCCGCTCGCCGCGACGCGCCAGCTCGCCGATGCCATCCCCGGCGCGCGCTGGCTTGCGTTGCAAAACGCACCGCACATGATGCAGATGGAAAACAGCGCGGCGCTCCATGCAGCGGTGATGCGCTTCCTCGCCGATGCGACCGGCGACGAGCGGACGGCATCGGCGGAGGCATCGTCATGAATCTTGTCAGGCGGCCTCGCGCGCCTCTTCATCACGCGCTGCACGCGGCATCCGCGAATCTGCCGACGCTTCTGCTGATTCATCCCCTCGGCGCGGACCACACGTTCTGGGACGCGTGCATCGATGTGTGGCGTGGCCGAATCGCGTGTCTCGCGTGCGATCTGCGCTGCTCGGGCGCATCGCCGGGCGCGGACGAGCCGCCTTCGATCGACACGCACGTCGCCGATCTCGACGCGCTGCGCCTGTCGCTCGGCATCGCTTCGGTGGCGCCTGTGGGCTGCGCCATCGGCGCGATGATCGCCGCTGCTTATGCGGCCGCGCATCCCGAGGCAACGGAGGCGCTCGTGCTGTCGAACCCGGCGGCGCGCTCGTCCGAAGAAGCCGCGCGGCGTCTCACTGAGCGCGGGCGGCTCGTGCAGGCTGGCGGCATGCAGGCGATCATGCCGGCCGCCGTCGAGCGGCCCTTTCTCAATCAGACCGACGACGCGCGCCGTAGAAGCTATGCCGAGCGCTTCGCGCAACAGGACGCGGCGCGTTATGCGCAGTCGGTGCTGGGCGTCGTCGATGCCGACGTCCACGCCGAGCTTGCGGCGATCCGTTGTCCCGCGCTTGTCGTCGCGGGAGAACACGACGTATTGTTTCCTCCGGACGAAGCCCGGGCGGTGCGGGACCGCATTCCGGGCGCGCGTTACGTACGCTTCGACGGCGCGGCGCACTTCGTTCCTTACCAGATGCCGACGGCCTTTGCATCGGCGGTTCTCGACTTTCTCGCCGACGTCCCGCGCGACGAATCAACCGGAGCACTTCATCTTGAACAATAAGGGTTCGCTCATCGTGCTCGCGCATCCGGCGCCGCACTTCGAAGAAGAGTTCAACGCCTGGTACGACACCGAGCATCTGCCGGAGCGCATGGCCGTGCCGGGCTTCGAGGCGGCGCGCCGCTACGTGTGCATGTCCGGAAGCCGTTCCTATCTCGCCGTCTACGACATAGAGAGCTACGGCGTGCTCGAAAGCGAAGCCTACCTTGCGGTGTCTTTCGATCGATCGAGCCCGTGGACGAAGCGCGTGACGAGCCGCTCGCGGGTGCATCGCTCGGCGGGCGTGCAGATCTATCCGGGCAACGCGCTGACGCCCGCCGCCGCGCGCACGTTGATGCTGCGTTTCAGCGGGCTGGAACGCCATGCCGGCGAGGCGATCGTCGCGGGCATGCGGGCGAATTTCGAAGCACTTCCGCAAACCGTGCTGGTCCGCGTGTTCGCGCATGACACGGGCGCGGGCATCGATTTCATCGGTCTCGTGGATGCGCTCGGCCCGGTCGGCGAGATCATCGATCGCAAGCTGTTCGGCGATTACGCGAAGGCGCTCGATCTCGTGAACCTGTACGCGCCGTACTGACGACGAAAGTCGAAAAGCCCGCCAAAGTGTATACATAACGCAGGCGATTGAATTTAGGAAGCTCGCGTTCCGCACCAGAGAACGCGAGAACGTAGCAAACGGTAGAGAGCGTACGCGCGGCATCATTTCCCGGGTTTTCATGGAGCGCGTATTGAATTTTCTTAGTGTACACACTAAGACGCGAGCGGCAGCAACCTTCACCATCGAAGTCACATGCACAGCCACATGAATCCTTCATCCGAGAATCAGACATCCGCGAACGAAGCAAAGCCGCTGGAAGGCATTCGCGTCGTTTCGCTCGAACACGCGCTGGCCGCGCCGCTTTGCACACGTCATCTCGCCGATCTCGGCGCGGAGGTCATCAAGGTCGAGCGCATCGACGGCGGCGACTTCTCGCGCGGCTACGACACCTACGTGCTCGGCCAGTCGACGTACTTCGTGTGGCTGAATCGCGGCAAGCGCAGCCTCGCGCTCAACGTCAAGACCGAAGGCGGCCGGTCGGTGCTCGACCGCCTCGCGGCGTCGGCGGACGTGCTCGTGCAGAATCTCGCGCCCGGCGCGGCCGAACGCGCGGGACTCGGATACGAGCGGCTCAAGTCCATCAACGAACGGCTGATCGTGGCCGACATCTCCGGCTACGGCGACCGCGGCCCGTTCGCGGACAAGAAGGCCTACGACATGCTGATCCAGGCCGAATCCGGGCTCATCAGCATCAACGGCGCGGCGGATACGCCGGCGCGCGTCGGCATCTCCGTCGCTGATCTCGCGACCGGTCTCTATACGCAGAACGCGATTCTCGCGGCGCTCATCCGTCGCGGCAAAACCGGCCGCGGCAGTCACGTGCAGGTGGCGATGCTCGACGCGCTCGCCGAATGGATGCATTACCCGATGTACCGCCACGCGTACAACCAGAGCGTGATTCCGCGCCAGGCGATGAACAACCCGTGGATCGCGCCATACGGCGGACACGCCACGCGCGACGGCGCGGTGGTCTTCAGCGTGCAGAACGAGCGCGAGTGGCGCAGCTTCTGCGAACTCGTGCTCGGCATGCCGGAGTTGACCCATTCGGACGCGTACGGCTCGAACAGCCGGCGGATCGCGCATGTCGCGGAACTGACCGCGCTGATCGAAGCGAAATTCGCGGATCTGTCGTCGCTCGACGTGGTCGCGCTGCTGGACCGCGCGGGCATCGCCAACGGCCGGCTGAATGCGCCGAAGGATCTCTGGGAGCACCCGCAACTGAGCGCGCGCGACCGCTGGCGAGAGGTCGGCATTCCCGGCGGCGGCACGATTCAGGCGCTGCTGCCGCCCGCGATCTTCGACGGCTTCGAAGCGGTGATGGGCCCGGTTCCCGCGCTCGGGCAAGACACGCAGCACGTGCTGTCGGAACTCGACTTCAGCGCGCAACAGATCGAAGCGTTGTACGCCAGCGGCTCGGCGATGCAGTACGCGGACGACGCCCCGGCGCGGGCCGCCGCGCTTCAGCAGCCGAACCGCGAAGCGATTGAATCCAGCAGTGCCCTGACAAACGAAACGATGGAGACCCGGAGATGAAAAAGGAAAGTTGGACAGGCAGATTTTTCGAAGACTTCACGGTCGGCGACGTGTACGACCATCCGCTGGGCCGCACGGTCCTCTCGGCGGACAACACCTGGTTCACGCTGCTCACGCAGGCGCCGGCGCCGATCCACTTCGATCATTGCTACGCGGCGCAGACGCAATGGGAAAAGCCGATCGTCAACTCGACGTTCACGCTCGCGCTCGTGACGGGGCAGAGCGTCACGGACCTCTCGCAGAATGTGTTCGCGAATCTCGGCTGGGATCAGGTGCGTCTGCCGAAGCCGGTTTTCGAGGGCGACACGATCTATTCCCGCTCCGAAGTGCTCGAACTGCGCGATTCGGAATCGCGTTCCAACGTCGGCATTTTGAAAGTGAAGACGATCGGCTTCAACCAGCACGGCACGGTCGTCATCAGCTTCCTCCGGACGATGATGATTTTCCGTCACGGCCAGGGTCCGAAGATTCCGCACCCGAACGTCGAATCCGTTGCTTGACATGTCGTACCACGGCGCGCGGGCGCGCGCCGCCTAAACATAGCGATCAACGCTAGCAGGCGAAAGGAGACAAGCATGTGGAAGTTCCTCAAAGCCGCCATTCTGATGGCGGTCTGCGCGGCCAGCGCAGTGGCGGCAGCCGAGTACCCGGATCACCCCATCAAGCTCATCATTTCGAACGCGCCGGGCGGCGGCACCGACATCACCGGTCGAATCATCGCGGAAGGTCTCAGCAAGAAGCTCGGGCAGGCGGTCGTCGTGGAGAATCATCCGGGCGCGGCGGGCATCATCGGCGACGGCATCGCGGCGAAAGCGCCGGCCGACGGCTACAGCATCCTTTACGACTCGGCATCGTTTACGGTCAATCCGGCGATTCGCAAGCTGAGCTACGACCCGGTCAACGACTTCATTCCGCTGTCGCTCTCGGTCACTCAGCCCAACGTGCTGGTCGTCGCGGCCAGTTCGCCGATCAAGACGCTGCAGGACTACATTCAGGCGGCCAAGGATCATCCGGGCAAGATCACGTTCGGGTCGGCGGGCATCGGCACCGGACAGCACATGACGGGCGAACTGTTTCGTCAGCGTGCGCATGTCGACATCCTTCATGTTCCGTACAAGGCGGGCGCGGCCGTGTATGTCGATCTCATCGGCGGGCAGATCACGTCTTACTTCGCCAACCTCGGCTCGGCGATGGAATACATCCGCAGCGGCAAGCTGCGTGCGCTGGCGGTGACGTCCGCGCAGCGCAATCCGCGCCTGCCGAATGTGCCGACGCTCTCGGAATCGGGCTTCCCCGACTTCGTCGTGTACGAGTGGGCGGGCGCCTATGTGCCGAAGGGCACGCCGCCCGCCGTCGTCGATCAGTTGTCGAAGGACTTCGAATCGGTCGTGCATCAGGAGCAGGTCAAGAAGGCGCTGGAAGTAGCGGGCGTCGATGTGGTGGGCAATTCGCCGACCGATTTCCGCAAGTTCCTCGACGAAGAGTTCAAGCGCTGGAACGACCTCGCGAAGGCCAACAACATCCGCGCGCAATGAAACCGTTGGCAGGCGTCGGCCATGCGAGCCGGCACGCATTTCAGGAGGCGAGTGCAGACGATGACGAGCAACGAAGTCAGCGTATGTGAAGTCGGGCCGCGCGACGGCCTTCAGATGGCCTCGGCGATCATGCCGACCGACGTGAAGCTCCGGTGGCTGCGCAGGCTCGGCGCGGCCGGCGTCCGCGAGATCGAAGTCGGCAGTTTCGTGCCGCCGAAGCTCGTGCCGCAAATGGCGGATACGGAAGAGATCGTGCGCGCGGCGTCGCAATGGATGCCCGAAGGGCTGTACGTGCTCGCGCCGAATCTCAAGGGCGCGCAGCGCGCACACGCGGCTGGCGCGCACGCGGTGATCGTTCCGGTGTCGGTGAGCGAGCGGCATAGCCAGGCGAACACGCGCAAGGGCACGTTCGAGCAGGTGGACGAAGTGCGGGCCATCGTCGAGTGGACGCGTGCGCAGACGCGTCGCATGCGAGTGGACGCCGGCTGCGCCACGGCCTTCGGCTGTTCGATGGAAGGCGCGATCCCGCTCGCGCGCGTGGTCGATGTGGCGAGCGGGCTCGCGCAGGCGGGCGTGGATGGCATCGCGCTCGCCGATACCGTCGGCTACGGCAATCCGGCGCAGGTACGCGAATGCGTGCGCGCGGTACGCGCTGCGGTCGGCCCGACGCTCACGAAGCTGCATCTGCACGACACGATGGGCCTCGGCCTCGCCAACGCGCTCGCCGGACTCGACGAAGGCATCCGCGAATTCGATGCATCGATGGCCGGACTCGGCGGCTGCCCGTTCGCGCCCGGCGCGTCGGGCAACATTGTGACGGAAGATCTCGTGTTCATGCTCGAAAGCATGGGCTTGCGAACGGGCATCGATCTCGAAGCGCTGATGGAAGCGCGCGCGTTTTTGCGCGAGGCTTTCTCATCGGAGCCGTTACGCGGAAGCGTCGCGCTGGCGGGCGTGCCGAAGACGTACCGGCGCGCCGCGTGAAGCCCGCAGGAACGTAGTGACCGAAGCGGACCGAAGCGGATCAAAGCCGGAACCGCGCAATGGAGGAGACGTTTCATGGTGAAGCTGCTGCTGAACAAAAGTCGCCGTGACTATATCGGCGGCCTGCTCTTGCTGATGATCGGGCTCGGCGCGGCCGTGCAGGCCTGGGAGTATCGGGCGGGCACGCTCGTCGACATGGGGCCCGGTTTCTTTCCGATGGCGCTCGGCGTGATTCTCGCGGTCAACGGCGTGGCGCTCATCGTCGCCGCGCGGTTGTCGGCGTCGCCGCCGGAGGAGAAGAAAAATCTGCCGTCGCAATGGCGGGCGTGGATTCACATCCTCGTGGCCATCGGAGCTTTCGTGCTGCTCGGCAAGTACGGCGGGCTCGTGCCGGCCACATTCGCGGTCGTGTTCATCTCGGCCACGGGCGATCGCGACAACTCGTTGAAGAGCGCGTTTGTGCTCGCGGTGTGTATGTGCGTGGTGGCCGTGCTCGTCTTCCGGCTGGC
Organism: Caballeronia glebae; assembly: GCF_001545035.1. GTDB lineage: Bacteria > Pseudomonadota > Gammaproteobacteria > Burkholderiales > Burkholderiaceae > Caballeronia > Caballeronia glebae. Next base: position 134,060 of record NZ_FCOJ02000007.1, on the reverse strand, counting down.
TCTGCAACTTCAGTTTCCGCTTTTCGCGTGGGGGCAAATATGATCGGCCAGGCGCTTTCGGACTTGTGGCAGGGCTTCGGGGTCGCCCTCGAAATGCATAACCTGATGTGGTCGTTCTTCGGCGTGCTGATGGGCAACCTCATCGGCGTGTTGCCGGGCATGGGACCCTTGTCGGCGATCTCGATTCTGCTGCCGCTAACCTATTCGATGCCGCCCGTCGCGGCCATTCTGATGCTCGCGGGCATCTTCTACGGCTCGCAATACGGCGGCGCGATCGGCGCGATTCTGCTGAACCTGCCGTGCCATCCGCCGCACGCGGTCACGTGCCTCGACGGTTATCCGCTCACGCAGCAGGGCAAGGGCGGAACGGCGCTGGGCATAACGATGATCTCGTCGTTCTTCGCCGCGTCGTTCGGCATCATCGTGATGATCTTCGCTTCGCCGCTGCTCGTGCAGGTCGCGTTCAAGCTGGGGCCCGCCGAACTGTTCTCCATCATGCTGCTCGGCCTGCTTGCCGGTGGCACCATGTCGCGCGGTTCGCCGCTCAAGGGCGTGCCGATGACGGTGCTCGGGCTGCTGCTCGGCGTCGTCGGCACCGACGTGAACAGCGGGGTCCCGCGCTTTACGTTCGGACTCTACCCGCTCTCCGACGGCATTCAGCTCGTCGCGCTGGCGCTCGGGCTATTCGGCGTCGCGGAGTTCCTGCGCAACGTGAACCGCATCGAAGCGGCGGCCAGCGGCCTGAAGGTGCGGCTGCGCGACATGCGTCCGAGCAAGGCGGAACTCAAGCAGGCGTTCGCGCCGATGGTGCGCGGCACGCTCATCGGCACGCTGTTCGGCGCGATGCCGGGAACCGGTCCGACCATCACGACGTTCATCGCGTACGCCGTCGAGAAGAAGGTGTCGCGAACGCCGTCGCGATTCGGGCACGGCGCGCTGGAAGGGGTCGCCGCGCCCGAGGCGGCGTCGCACTCGAAGACGCAGGTGGACTTCATCCCGACGATGAGCCTCGGCATTCCCGGCGATCCGGTCATGGCGCTGATCCTCGGCGCGCTGCTGATCAAGGGCGTGCAGCCCGGCCCCATGCTGATCGCGGAACACGCGGATCTCTTCTGGGGACTCGTGGCGAGCTTCTGGGTCGGCAACGTGCTGCTCGTGATCCTGAACGTGCCGCTCATCGGCCTGTGGGTTCGCTTTCTGCGCGTGCCGTATCGATACCTGTATCCCTCGGCGCTGTTTTTTATCGCGGTGGGCGTCTTCAGCACCAACAACAGTCTCTTCGAAGTGGCCGAGGTGCTGGTCTTCGGTGTGGTGGGAGCCGTGCTGCTCGCGCTCGATTTCCCGATTGCGCCGATTCTGCTCGGCTTCGTGCTCGGACCGATGATCGAGGAGAACTTCCGGCGTTCGCTCTTGCTGTCGCACGGCAGCATGTGGATTTTCCTGGAGCACCCGATCAGCGCGGCGTTCGTCGGCGTGTGCGTTCTGCTCGTTCTGGCGCAGATGGCGTTCGGCATGCGCGGGGCGTATCGAAGCAGAAGGCTTCGGCAGCGCTCGGGCGAAGCGCATCCGGGCGTGATGAGCCGTTAGCGTGTCTTGGGCGGACGAGTTCGTTGTCCAGTGACTGATAAATCGGGCAACGAGGTCGGCTTCCGGCATTGGCAACAACGCGGAAGTCAGCCGTGAGTTGAGTACTGCATCATCTTTTGTTTGAGTTCACTTGGCACCGCGACCGTGGAGCGATTTTCGAGCGAAAAGAGCACCACGGTCTGATCGACTTTTGCCCGCACCTCTGCGCCGACGCGAGCCGTCAAGCGCATTTTGATCGAGCTCTTTCCGACTCCCTGGACCTGCAAACCGAATCGCAGGATTTCGCCGTGTTTGCTCGGCGCGATGAACTCGGCCTGAATGCTGACGGTCGGAATGCCGAGCCTTTCCGTTCCAATGAACCGCGCATAAACAACGTCGAGCCCATCATTGAACCAGTCTTCGATAACTTCATGAAAAAGGACGAAGTACTGTGGATAAAAAACGATTCCAGCCGGATCGCAATGCTGGAACCGCACGAACTTGTCGCAATGAAATTCCTTTGCTGCTGTCATGTCGTATAACTCCGTGGTCTACGTAGGCGAGATATTCGACCGTGCTTTCGCGGTGCGAATCGCTTCATCGAAAGAGGCTGCGGTCGCCACATGACGATGATTCACCGTGACGAGCCATCCGTCGTGCGACAGGCACCAGCGAATGTTTCTGCTTTCGAGCAACGCGGAGAACCATCGCCAGACGGAGGCATCCTCGGCGTTAGCGCATGCGGCGGCCAATGCGCGAGCCTGTTGAAGGCTATGGACGTCGATCGTCTCGCTATGCATGAGACAAGATCCGGTCGATGACGAGTTGATTGCCAAGCGAGTTCTCAAGGGGAAATGCAATCGTGTTGCGATGCCCGGTCAACACGGCGTTGAAGTCCTCTACCATCAGTTGATACTGATCCACATTACCGAATTCGAAAGTTTCGATTTCTCCGTTAACGTCGGAACGAATCGTGATTTTCGCGTCGCCGTACACGCCTGGGTTGAAGGGTGCTTCAAGGGAAAGCCAACCCTTCGAGCCGTGGAAGACCATGTGCTGACGCCGCGAAAGTTGAGTGCCGCAGTAGAAGTGCAGGCGAAAGCCGGCGAAGGCCAGATCACAGATTGCGAGCTTGTCCGTGCCGTAGCGAGGGTCGAGAGTGATGTCGGCGTGTACCGAGAGCGGTTCAAGGCCCGTCGCGATACGCGTCGTTACGACCGGATAAACGCCGATGTCTCGCACGCCGCCGCCGCCAAGCGAGAGATCGTTTTTGAGCGCCTTCGGATCGTCGTTGAAGTAGGTGAAGGAACCTTCGACGAGTTCGAGCTTGCCGAGCGTGCCATCCGCGATCCGTTCGCGCACGAACGCCCATTGCGGATGATGCGCGACCATGAATGCTTCACCGCACAAGAGCCCGGTTGCGTCGCGAACTTCGATGAGCTCCCTCAACTGCGCGGCATTCATGGCGATCGGCTTTTCGCACAACACGTGCTTGCCCGCGCGAAGCGCCTTCTTGCACCACTCGAAGTGGCTCGCGGTCGGCAACGGAATATAGATAGCATCGACGGCGTCGCTCGTAAGGACTTCTTCGTAATTCGCATGCGCGGCGGGTATGGCGTGTCGACCCGCAAATGCTGCCGCGCGTGCGCCATCGCGGGCAGCCACGCAGACTACGCGACCATTGCTCGATCGCTGGATCGCCGGCACCACGAATTTGTCGGCGATTTTGGCGGCGCCGAGTACGCCCCATCGGATCTTGTCACGCATCGTGTTTTCCCTGAAGTTCAACACAAGGTTTGCAGGCGATCTGCACAGATGCGAAGTACCTCATCCGGATCGCGACGCCACCAGTTCTCTTTCGAAAATATCTCGACCTCGATCAACCCTTCGTAGCCGGCGCATTCAATGCTTTCCCGCATCGCGGACAAGTCGACGACACCATCGCCCATCATGCCGCGATCGAGCAACATGTCGCGCGTGTCGCGCAGCCAGTCACATGCGTGATAAGCAAGGATACGTTTCGCCTGCCCAGCCGCTGCAATCGAGGCCTGGAGTGCGGGGTCCCACCAGCAGTGATACACGTCGACGGCGACCCCGAGAAAGCCTGAACGATGCGGATCGAGCCTTTCGCACATGTCCAGCGCCTGCGCGAGCGTGTTGAGCACGGCGCGGTCGGCGGCGTACATCGGATGCAAGGGTTCGAGCGCAAGCGGGACGCCGCAATCGCGCGCCGTTTCGAGCAACTCCCCGATCCCGTCGCACACTTGAGCGCGCGCGCCGCTCAGATCGCGGCTGCCCTCCGGCAAACCGCCGACGACCATCACGAAACAGCGCGCCCCGAGCGTCGCGGCGTCGCGCAGCGCGGCCTTGTTCTCGTCGATGTTCGCGGCGAATTGCTCTCGGCTGGTCGCCGGCAGATACGTCGACCGGCAATAACCTGTCACGCTCAGGCCGAGCGCCCGGATTTGCCTTGCTGCGTCGGCGACGTTCGCCTTCTCCACCTCATGACGCCACGGCGCAATGCCGCCGAATCCGGCGCGCGCGATACGATCAATCGTGAGGCTGAGCGGCTCGCGATGTCCGAGCGTCGCGGTGTTGATGGAGCACAGGTCGAGTCTTCCCTTCAGGTTTCTCATGATTGTCCAAAGTGATATCGAAGACGAGCAGTCCGTGAGCGCCGCCTTCCAGCGCGTCGATGAGCCGTGCGCCGATCGCGCGATGCGTCGGATGCGCGAGATACGCGAAGCATGCGTCGCGGCTCTCGAAGTCCATCATGAAGCCATCGGCGAAGTCCAAGCCGTAGCCTTCCGGGGAGACGTTGGGTCCGCACTGGAAGTTCGTGAACGCGATCCCGGGAATCTCCGCGAGCCGCCGGATCTGCTCGAAGAAGGCGAGGCGACTCGAAGCCGCCACTTCGCTTCGGAATCGGCATAACACGATGTGTCGCACAGGCCCCTTTGAGCTGGTCATGATCAGTCTGCCCAACCAAGCGACGCCATGACCTTGCGCACGCGCGCGATCGCATCTTCCGGGTCGCGTAGCAGGCCAGCCTGATCGGCAAGACGAAAGACATCCGCGAGATAGGCGGGCGGGCGCATGCCGTGGTGGCCGCCGAGCATGAAGAAGTGATCCTGAAAGCCGTTCAAATAAGCGAGAAACACGACCCCGGTCTTGTAGTACTGCGTCGGCGCGCGGAAGATATGGCGCGACAACGGCACGGTCGGCGCGAGCAGTGCATTGAAGGTGTCGAGGTCGTTGGCGGCGAGCGCGTCGAGGGCCTGCGATGCGGCCGGCGCGATCGCATCGAAGATGCCGAGCAGCGCGTGCGAGTAACCCGCGGCGTCGCCCGCAATCAGATCGGGATAGTTGAAATCGTCGCCGGTGTACATCTTCACGGTGGGCGGAAGTTGTCGACGGAACGAGATTTCCTTGGCGTCGTCGAGCAGCGAAATCTTGATGCCGTCGACGTGATCGACGCTCGCGCCAATCACGTCGAGGCAGACCTGCGCCGCGCTTTCATAGTCCGGCACACCCCAGTAGCCCGCGAGTTCAGGATCGAACATCTCACCGAGCCAGTGCAGGATCACCGGCTGATCGCACATCGCCAGTACTTCGCGATAGACGCGGCGATAGTCGTCCGGGGAACGCGCAACGCGAGCGAGTGCGCGACTCGCCATCAGGATGACGCGTCCGCCGACGCGTTGTACGGCTTCCAGCTGCTCCGCGTAGGCGCGGATCACCTGATCGCAGTTCGTGATCGATTGCAGCGCAACGTGATCCGTCCCGCAGCCCGATGCGATCAGCGCGCCGGGGAGATCGCGCGTACCTTCGACCGTGCGCGTGATCAATTCGAGCGCGCTGTGCCACGGCAGACCCATGCCGCGTTGCGCAGTGTCCATCGCTTCGGCAATACCGAGACCCTGCCTGATGAGGTAGCGGCGGTATTCGAGCGTGCGTTCCCAATCGATGGCGGGCGCGGCGTTCAGCTCGCCGGCGCGCAGCGGATCGGCCACAACGTGAGCAGCCGAGTAGGCGATGCGGTTGAAGGGCCGTGCAGGCGCGCGAACGTCGAGCGGCGTGCCTTGCAGGCTATAGCTGTCCATCGTGCCGAGGGCCGTCGGCAGCTTGATTGTCGGGTTCATATGGGTGGTCAGTATTTGGTTACGAGAAGGCCGCCGTCGACACGAATGGCCTGTCCGACGCTGTAGGGAAGGCCGCCGGTCGCGAGCGTGCGCACGGCGGTCGCGACTTCCCGAGGCGTGCCCCAGCGCTTGATGGCCGTGAGACCCTGTTCCATCTGGGCGTCGTAGCGCGCACGGGAGGGCGCGGTCATTTCGGTTTCGATCAAGCCGGGCTGCACTTCATAAACGCCGACGCCGCTCTCGGCGAGGCGCAGCGCAAACAGCGTGTTCGCCATCGAGAGACCAGCCTTCGACACGCAGTACTCGCCGCGCAAAGGCGAAGCGGCGACCGCGTTCGATGACGTGATCGTGATGACGCTCGGATGAGGCGCGACGCTGGCTTGCGCGCGGGCGAGAAAGTGTCTGGCGAACGTCTGGGTCAGAAAGAACGTGCCGCGCGTATTCACGGCGATGCAGCGATCGAAACTCTCGGGCGTCACGTCGAGCAGATCGCCGCGCGACATCACCGATACGCCCGCGTTGTTCACAAGGCAATCGATCGGGCCACCGAGCCGCGCTTCGATATCGAGCAGCGTGGCCTGATGCGCGCCGATATCGGCGAGATCGGACACGACCGCGATTGCACGCGCGCCGGTCTGTTCGACGTCCGCGACTGCCTGATCGAGCTCGTCGGATGCGACCGCGTCCGTCAACGCGACGTCGAAGCCAGCGCGGCCGAGTTCGACCGCAATCGCCCGCCCGATGCCGCGCCGGCTGCCGGTGACGAGTGCAACAGGGCGGCCGCTCATAACTGCGCTCCATTGGCGATCAGGTCGCGGGCGATGATCGTGCGCTGGATCTGGTTCGTGCCTTCATAGATCTGCGTGATCTTCGCATCGCGATAGAGGCGCTCGACTTCGTAGCCGCGAATGTAGCCGCTGCCGCCGAAAATCTGCACCGCGTTCGCGCTGTGCTTGACCGCCGTGTCGCCGGCGAAGCACTTCGCCATCGAGCAGGCGATGCTCGCGCGGTCGCCGGCTTCGAGTCGTTCGGCCGCGTCGCGCACGAGCAGGCGCGCGGCCTGAATGTCCTTCGCCATGTCGGCGAGCATCCACTGGACCCCCTGGAAATCGGCGATGTGGCTGCCGAACTGCTTGCGGGTCTGCGCATATTCCAGCGCGGCTTCAAGCCCTGCCTGCGCGATCCCGACGGCGAGCGAGGCAATGCCAACGCGGCCCTTGTCGAGGGCGCTCATCATGATGTGAAAGCCGCGACCTTCCTGGCCGAGCAAGGCGTCATACGGGAGCTTCACGCGATCGAAATGCAGCTCGCCCACTTGCGACGCGCGCTGACCCATCTTGTGTTCCTTCGGACCCTTCGACACACCCGGCAGATGACAGTCGACGATGAAAATGCTCATGCCGCGCTTGCCGGCGCTCGGGTCGGTGCGTGCGAGCACGAAGGCGAGATCGGCGACCGGCGCGTTGTGGATCCAGAGCTTCGCGCCGCTGAGTTCCCATCCTTCGGCGGTGCGCGTCGCGGTGGTGCGGATGCCCGACACATCGGTACCCGCATCGGATTCGGTGATGCAGTATGCCGGCCGCAATTCGGCGCGCAGCAGCGGTTCCATGTACTTCGCGCGCTGCTCGTCGGAGCCGTGCGCGCTGAGCAGCGTGCCGACCAGTTCGAGCAGGCCGCACTGGTCCGCCACCGACGCATAGCCGCGCGACAACTCTTCCATCACGAGCGCGTAAGCAGTGACATCGAGCCCGGCGCCGCCGAATTCCTCCGGCACCGTGATGCCGAACAAGCCGAGTTCGCCCATCTGCTTGTAAATCTCCGCCGGGAAGCGCTCCTCGCGATCCAGTTCTTCGGCCAGAGGGCGAATCACTTCCTGCGCGAAACGCCGTGTCGTATCGCGAATCTGTTCGTGGGTTTCCGAGAGTCTCATGCTGTCTCCGTGGGTAATCGTCTTACCTGATTTTTGTGGTGCAACGCGCCGGTTCAGGTAAACCCGAGCGCCACGCAATAGGCCTTGAATTCAGTGATTTCGTGTGCCAACATTCGCTGCATGTAACCATCTGGTGGGTTATTTAAAACCAACGAGTGGCCGCTGTCAATGGGTTTTGCGGCCGATCCGAACGGAGGGAAGTGTGAGCAAATGGACGGCGGCTGCGGATGCGGTCGAGCAAATTTTCGACGGCGCGACGATCGCGCTGGCAGGTTCCGGAGGCGGTTTGCTGGAAGCGGATGCTGTGCTCGCGAAGCTCGAACAGCGTTTCCTCGCGACCGGACATCCGCGTGATCTGACCGTGGTGCATGCACTCGGTATCGGCGACGCAAAGGGCAGCGGATTAGGCCGGTTTGCACACCCGGGCATGGTGAAGCGCGTGATCGGCGGGCACTGGAGTTGGGCGCCTGCGATGCAGAAACTGGCAAGGGAAAATGCCTTCGAAGCCTATAGCTTTCCCGCTGGCGCGATCTCCACGCTGCTGCGGGAAATCGGCGCGGGCCGGCCGGGCCTGGTCACGCACGTGGGCTTGCGCACGTTCGTCGATCCGCGCATCGATGGCGGCAAGATCAACGAGCGCGCGACCGAGGACCTGGTCGAACTGATCGAACTGGATGGGCGCGAATATCTGCGCTACAAGCCGTTCAAGGTGGACTTCGCGATTCTGCGAGGCTCGTCGGCCGATTCGAGCGGCAACGTGACGCTGCGCCGCGAACCCGCCGATCTCGACGTCTACGCCGCCGCGCTCGCGGCGCACAACAGCGACGGCCGCGTGATCGTGCAGGTGAAGGAACGCGAACCCGAAGGCTATGTGCCCGCGCGCCTCGTGCGGATTCCAGGAATTCTCGTCGACACGCTCGTGGAGACGCCCGAACAGGTCCAGTGCGTGGTATCGGACTACGACGCGGCGTTGAGCGGCGAAGCGCTATGCGCAATCGGCGATGGTTTTTACGAGGTGCCGACGGGCATTCGCCGCATCATCGCCGCGCGCGCAGCGATCGAGTTGCATGAGGGGCAGTCGGCGAATTTCGGCTTCGGCATTCCCGGCGGCATCCCGGCTTTGCTCGCGGAACATGGGCGGCTCGGCACGTTCTGGGGCTCGGTCGAGCAGGGCATTCACAACGGCGCGATGCTCGACGGTCCGATGTTCGGCACAGCGCGCAACGCCGACGCGATCCTCTCAAGCGTCGATCAGTTCGACTTCTATAGCGGTGGCGGCGTCGATGTCTCGTTCCTCGGGATGGGCGAAATGGACGGCGAGGGCAACATCAACGTGTCGAAGCTCGGTGCGACGGTGGTGGGGCCGGGCGGCTTCATCGACATCACGCAGGGCGCACGCAAGATCGTGTTTTGCGGCAGCTTCGAAGCGAAGGGGCTGGAAGTCGAACAAGCGGGAACGGGTCTGAACATCGTGTCGCCGGGCAGCGTGCCGAAGCTCGTCGAGTGGGTGCAGCACATCACGTTCAGCGGCGAGCAGGCGCGCCGCACCAGTCAGGAAGTGCTGTACGTGACCGAGCGCGCGGTGTTCCGTCTCGAAACCGACGGCGTGCGGCTGATCGAAGTGGCGGAGGGAATCGATGTCGAGCGCGATGTACTGGCTCGCATGGCATTTCGCCCGCTCGTCGATGAAGCATTGCTCGCGCGGACGAAGCCGGGCGCGTCCCCGGCGCAGGAAAAGGTGGCCTGACAACGCGGCGCATGGACGATCCACACTCCCCATGCGCCGCAAATATCAGGGGCGCACGAGCCGCAGGATGGTCTCGATGTTGAAGTCGAGACGGCTTTTCAGGGCGGCTTTGTCCATGAAGTCGATGTCGAAGATCACGCCGCTCGTGAAGCGGTTGGTCAGATAGTAGTAGCCGATTGCAGCCATGGTGATATGCAGTTGCCGTACATCGACGCCGCTTCGAAACACGCCCGCTTCGACGCCGCGATCGAGTATGCCCTGCAACATGGAGATGAAACCCTTGTGCAGATCGTGAAACCGCTGGGACTTCTTGACGTGGCGTGCCTTATGAAGATTCTCGCTGTTCACGAGCGTCATGAACTCGGGGTTTCGCAGGTAGTAGTTCCAGGTATGCGTGGTGAGCGCAACGATGGCGTCCTCGGGCGACAGATGATCGAGATTCAGCTTCAGTTCGGCGGAGCGAATATCGGCGTATGCGTCTTCGAGCACGGCGACGAAGAGCTCTTCCTTGCTGCCGAAATAGTGATAGATCATCCGCTTGTTGGCTTTGGAGCGCGTTGCGATCGCTTCCACGCGAGCGCCGGCGAGACCGAGCTTCGCAAATTCTTTTTTCGCGGCTTCGAGAATGCGAGCGCGCGTGACCTCCGGATCTCGCTGCCGCGGCTGGCGCGCGGGAACTGCTTCGGCGGGCTTCGATGCGCGACTTTGGCGGATTGTTTCAGGGGTCATAGGGTCGTCGAAAGAAGAGGGATCGGGACGTCAATTTCGCCGACGCCATGGCGGTAACTATAAACCAAAAAATAGTTGCCAGGAAGTAACCGGGTGGTGCAGAATGAAGCCTCGTTGGAAGGCAAAGCTGATTTTTGAGATAGTCGATTTGTTTCACGGTATGCCTCTGACTACAAATGAAAAAACGTGATTTCAGTAAGTAACTGTATGGTGTATAGATCGGCTTTGATAAAGGTCGAGCGTGCTGAGTTCGACACACGTTGCTTTTAAGCGCCGACCGCAAAGAATTGCTTATTTGGAGACAGGAATGACGGATTTGAGCGAACTGGCAGCCGCGCTGCGCTTACCCACCCAGCCGGTGCGCACGCCGATGTTCATCGACGGCAAGGATTATGCGGGCGCGAATAGCGAATGGGTGACTCGCAAGAGTCCCGGCCATGGTGTCCCGGTAACGGCAACGACGCGGGCGTCGAGCGCCGACCTGGACCTCGCGGTCGCATCGGCGCGGCGCGCATTCGATGACGGCCGCTGGTCGCGACTCACGGGCGAACAACGCGCGACGGTGCTGCTCAAGGCGGCACGACTGATCCGCGACAACGTCGAAACGCTCGCCTATCTGGAAACGCTCGAAAGTGGCAAGCCCATCGGCCAGTCGCGCGGCGAAGTCACCGCCGCAGCAGGCATCTGGGAATACGCGGCGGGCCTCGCGCGTGTCGTGCACGGCGACTCGCACGACACGCTCGGCCCCGATATGTTCGGGCTGGTCGTGCGGCAGCCGGTTGGCGTGGTGGGCATCGTCACGCCGTGGAATTTTCCGTTCTTCATCCTCTCGGAGCGCCTGCCGTTTGCGCTCGCGGCGGGATGCACGGTGGTCGTCAAGCCCGCGGAACTCACGTCCAGCACGACGCTCAAGCTCGCCGCACTGCTGACCGAGGCGGGCCTGCCCGATGGCGTCGTCAACGTCGTGACGGGGCTCGGCTCCGTGGTCGGTCAGGCGCTCGCGGAACACATGGACGTCGACATGATTTCGTTCACCGGATCGACGCCGGTCGGCCGCTCGGTGCTGGCCGCGGCCGGCGGCAACATGAAGAAGGTCGGGCTGGAACTGGGCGGCAAAAATCCGCAGATCGTTTTCGCCGACGCCGATCTCGACGATGCAGCCGATGCCATCGCTTTCGGCATCGCGTTCAACGCGGGCCAGTGCTGCGTGTCGGGCAGCCGGCTCGTCGTGCATCGCTCGGTCGAAGCGGAACTCGTCGAGCGTGTGCAGGCGGTGCTCGCGAAAGTGCGCGTCGGCGATCCGCTCGATGCGTCGAATCACGTCGGCGCGATTGTCGAGGCGCGTCAGTTCGAGAAGATTCGCGGCTTCATCGACGCCGGCACGCAAGACGGTGCGCAACTCGTCTGCGGTGGCACGACGAGCAGCGAAGGCGAGCGCTTCTTTATCCAGCCGACGGTGTTTCGCAACGTGCAGCCCGGCAGCACGCTCGCGCAGGACGAAATCTTCGGGCCAGTGCTCTCAGTCACCGCGTTCGACACCTTCGATCAGGCGATGCAACTCGCGAACGGCGTGCCTTACGGGCTCGCGGCAAGCATCTGGACGCGCGATCTGCAAGGCGCGTTCAAGAGTCTGCGCGACGTGCAGGCCGGGCGCATCTGGGTGAATTGCACGATCACCGGCGGCCCTGAACTGCCGATCAGCGGCGTCAAGCAATCGGGCATCGGCCGCGAGACGGGGCGCTATGGCGTCGAGGAATACACGGAACTCAAGTCGGTGCATGTCCAACTCGGGAACCGGCCGCGCTGGATCGCGTAAGGCGAATTCACTTCAACGAGAGCGGCCACTAAGAGCCGCACGGAAAGCTTGCCCCGCGCCACGCGGGCGGCGGAACAAAGAATCGGAGACAGCAATGTATGACTTTGTGATCGTGGGCGGTGGCGCGGCGGGATGTGCGCTGGCCGCGCGTCTGAGCGAAGACGCTGGCAGCCGGGTGCTATTGCTCGAAGCCGGTCCCGCCGATACCGACCCCTACATCCATATGCCGGTCGGCTTCTTCAAGATGACAGGCGGGCCGTTGACGTGGGGCTATCGCACGGCGGCGGCGGCGGAAACACAACGCCGGCAGATTCCGTTCGCGCAGGGCCGCGTGCTCGGCGGCGGCGGCTCGATCAATGCGATGGTCTATACCCGCGGCCAGCCGGAAGACTACGACGGCTGGGAGCGCGACGGCTGCACCGGCTGGGGCTTTCGCGACGGCGTGCTGCCATATCTGCGCCGGATGGAAGACAACGAACGCCTGTGCAACGAATATCACGGCGTGGGCGGGCCGCTCGGCGTTTCGGATCTCATCAGCGTCAATGAACTTACCAAGGCCTTCGTGCTGGCTGGCCAGGAAGCGGGCTTGCCCTACAACAGCGATTTCAACGGCGCGCAGCAAGAAGGCGTCGGGGTGTATCAGGTCACGCAGCGTGGCGGACGGCGTTGCAGCGCGGCGGTCGGCTATCTTCGTGAGGCGCGCTCCCGTAGCAACCTGACGGTCAAGACGAACTGTCTGGTGTCGCGCATCGTGATCGAAAACGGACGTGCGGTGGGCGTCGAATTCGCCGATCAGAACGCGCGCTCGAACGTCGAGGTAGCACGGGCCGAGCGCGAGGTGATCGTGACGGCGGGCGCGATCGGGTCGCCCAAGCTGCTGATGCTCTCCGGCATCGGTCGCGCGGTCGATCTCGAACGCGTGGGCGTCAAGCCTTTGCATGGGCTGAACGGCGTTGGAGAGAATCTCCAGGATCATTTCGACATCGATATCGTGTACGAACTCAACGGCCCCTACAGCCTCGACAAGTACGCGAAGAAGCACCTGATGCTGCTCGCCGGCCTCGAATACAAAATCTTCAACAAGGGACCGGTCACGTCGAACATCGCTGAGGGCGGAGCGTTCTGGTATTCGGACAGCAGCGTGCCGACCCCCGACCTGCAGTTCCACTTCCTGCCCGGCGCAGGTGTGGAGGCCGGCGTGCCGCCGGTTCCTTCCGGCTCGGGGTGCACGCTCAACTCCTACTTCCTGCGCCCGAAGAGTCGCGGCAGCGTCACGCTCAACAGCGCCGATCCCGCCGATGCACCCATCATCGATCCTGCGTACATTCGCGACCCGTATGACCTGAAAGTAGCCGTGGAAGGCATTCGTCAAAGCCGCGAAATCATGAGCCAGCACGCGCTCTCCAAGTACATCAAAAGCGAGCATTTCCCCGGAACCACCATGCGCACGCAGGCGCAGTACGAGGAGTATGCGCAGCAATTCGGGCGCACCGGTTATCACCCGGTCGGCACTTGCAAGATGGGTGTCGACGAGATGTCGGTGGTCGATCCGCAATTGCGGGTGCGCGGTATCGAAGGGCTGCGCGTCGCGGATTCCTCGGTGATGCCGCGTATCGTCAGTTCGAACACCAATGCGCCGACGCTGATGATCGCGGAGAAAGCGGCCGACTTGATTCGTGGACGCGTGGCGAACCACGCGCAGGTTGCCGGTCAACTGGCCGGCTATTCGGGGCGGGCGGTGCGCGACGCCACCGCGACAGCCGCGTAAAAGCGGCGCGAGGCGCGCGCCAGGGATCGCCCGGCAATCGAAGCCTCGTTGATACAGTAACTATCTGCATATTTATTCACCGACAAGGGCGCAAGCCCGCTGATTGCAGGAGACACCATGTCCAGACAAGAACACTGCCCGGCCTTTTCACGCCGCGACTTCATCAAGCTCGGCGCGGGTGCGGCGTTTGCCGTGGCCGGCGGCGGTCTCTCGCGCCTTTCGCTCGGCGCGGATCAGACCACGCTCGCCTGTTCCTTCCGCTCGCTCACCAATCCGTATCACGCGGCCTTCAACAAAGGTGCGCAGGCCTTCGCGACGAGCGCGGGCCTGCCGTACGTCCCGCTGACGACCGAAGGAAGCTCGGAGAAGGGCATCGCCGATATTCGTGCGCTGCTGCAAAGGACCAACGGCAACCTCGTGCTCAACGTCGATCCGAACGATTCCGCCGACGCCCGCGTGATCGTCGAAGCGTGCTCGAAGGCGGGCGCTTTCGTCACGACGATCTGGAACAAGCCGAAAGACCTGCATCCGTGGGACCACAACCCGAACTATGTCGCGCATCTTTCCTATGACGGCGTGGCGTACGGCGAGGAAGCCGCGACGCAACTGTTCAAGGCGATGGGCGGCAAGGGCGGCGTCGTCGCGCTCGGCGGCATTTTCAGCAATGTGCCGGCGATCGAACGCAAGGCCGGTCTCGACGCCGCGCTGAAGAAGTTTCCCGACATCCAGTTGCTCGACTTCCAGGTCGCCGACTGGAATTCGCAGAAGGCGTTTCCGATCATGCAGGCCTGGATGACGCGTTTCAACGCGAAGATCAAGGGCGTGTGGGCCGCGAACGACGACATGGCGCTCGGCGCGATCGAGGCGCTGCGCGCGGAAGGTCTCGCGGGCCAGATGCCGGTCACGGGCATGGACGGCACGCCGCCCGGACTCAGCGCGATCAAGGCCGGTGAGTTGATCGCGTCGGTCGACTGGGACCCGTACTGGCTGGGTGGCATAGGCCTGTCGATGGGGCTGCAGGCGAAGCAGAAAAAGGTCGATGTGGCGACGCTGCCGAAGGATCGTCGCGAGTCGTATTGCAAGGCCACGTTCGTGACCAAAGCGAACGTCCAGGACGTCATCAAGCGCGCGAGCGCGCCGAGTGTCGATTGGAACAACCTCTATGCCCGCGTCGCGGGTCCCGTGGTGTATCGATGAACAAGCTGACCGCAGCGCCCACCCGGCAGGCCATGTCCACAAGAACAACCGGGACTCCGATCGTATCGAAGCAAGCACTCGCGCGGCGTTTTGCACCGCTGCTCGTCCTGGTGGCGCTCGGTCTTTGCATCGGCGCGCTGAACCACGACTTCTTCGATCCGATGAACCTGTCGCGGATTGCGGTGGGTGCCGCGATTCCGCTCACCATCGCACTCGGTGCCGCGTTTGTCATTCAACTGGGAAGCATCGATTTGTCGGCTGAAGGGATCGTCGCGGTTGCGGCGATCGCGGTGTCGATGCTGGTCGAGAACTCGTATAACGACAACCACTTCGGCCTCTGGGTGCTGGCGGTGGCCTTGGCCGCTGGCGCGCTGCTGGGCCTCGTCAACGGCGTGCTGCACGTGTTCCTGCGCATTCCTTCCTTCATCACGACGCTGGCGATCGGCTTTGTCGCAACGGGGATCGGGACGGCGTGGCTGTCGGGGAACACGATCCGTGTGAGCGACGCCTCGCTGCGTGCCATCTCGATCACGCGCTATCTGGGCGTGCCGCTGTCCGTCTGGATCGCGGTGGCGATGCTCGGCGTCGCGTGGTTCGTCTACAAGCACACGCTGCTCGGCCGTCACACGCTGGCGATCGGCGGCGGCGAGGATCTGGCGCGATTGAGCGGCGTGCGGGTCTCGCGCGTGCGCATTGCGGTATTCGCGCTGGCCGGGGCTTTCTATGGCGTCGCGGGCATCCTTGCCGTGGCGCAATTCGGGCAGGGCCATGCGCGCATCGCCGACGGTCAGCTCTTCGTTGCAATTACCGCGATCGTCGTGGGCGGAACGTCGCTCGCGGGCGGCAATGGCACCCCGATGAACACGCTCATCGGCACGCTGATCGTGATCGTGCTCGGCAACGGCATGGTGTTGCTCGGTGTTCCGCCCTATGTGCAACAGGGCATCCAGGGCGTGTTGATCATCGCCGCCGTGACGCTCGCGCTGAATCGCTCGCGCCGGCGCATCGTCAAGTGAGCGTGAGGAGAATAGACATGCTTTCACTCAAGAACGTCACCAAGCGCTTTCCGGGCGTGCTCGCGCTGGACAATGTATCGATCGAAGTGCGGCCGAATGAAATCGTCGGCTTGATCGGCGAGAACGGCGCGGGCAAGTCCACGCTGATGAAGCTATTGACCGGCGCGTATCGCCAGGACACGGGCGAGATCGAGCTCGGCGGCAAGCCGCTCGTGATCCGCAGTCCGCGCGACGCGACGTCCAAGGGCATCGCGATGGTTTATCAGGAGCAGTCGATCCTGCCGAACCTGACGGTCGCGGAGAACCTGTTTCTTGGGCGCGAAGAAGAGTTCGTCACGTTCGGGCGCGTGAACTGGACGAAGCTCAAGCGCGCGGCGAAGAAGGAGCTTGCCACGGTGCATCTGGACGTCGATCCGCTGACGCTGTGCGAGGACATGTCGTTCGGCCAGCGGCAAATGGTGGAACTCGCGAGAGCGTTGTCGCTCGCGGGCCGCACCGGCGGCACGCCGATCATCCTGCTCGACGAGCCCACTTCGGTGCTCGAAGCCGGGGAGATCGAGATTCTGTTCGGCCTCGTGCGTGAGTTGAAGTCGCGTGCGTCGTTCGTGTTCGTTTCGCATCGGCTCGATGAATTGCTGTCGTTGAGCGATCGCGTGTATGTGATGAAGGACGGGAAGGTTGTGTCGGAAATGGCGTCGAGCACTGCGTCGGTGGCGAAGCTTCATGAGCTGATGGTCGGACGCTCGCTGCACAGCGAGTACTACCGTGAGAACCTGCAGAAGCCGTGCCGCGCGGAAGTGGCGCTGTCGGTGCGAAACGCAACGCTCGGTCACGTGCTCAACGACGTCTCCTTCGATGTTCGCTGCGGCGAAGTGTTCGGCGTGGCGGGCGTGGTCGGGTCCGGACGCGAGGAACTTTGCCGCGTGATTGCGGGCCTGGAAAGTCTCGATCGCGGCGAAGTGATGGTGGGTAACACGCGTCTCAAACCGCAGGCGAATCACGCTGTTTCTCTCGGCATCGGATACGTTCCCCGTGAGCGCAAGGTGGAAGGGCTCGTCACGCAAATGAGCGTCGCGCAGAACCTCACGCTGCCTCGGCTCGGCGCGGTCAGCCGTGCCGGCGTCGTGCGCAAGTCGAGTGAACGCGCGTTCGCCAACGAGTGGATTCAGCGCTTGCACATCAAGACGCCGGGGCCCGACGCATCGTGCCGCAATCTCTCGGGTGGGAATCAGCAGAAGGTCGTGCTCGCCAAGTGGCGTTTCGCAGGCAGCCGGATTCTCGTGCTCGATCACCCGACGCGCGGTCTCGATGTCGGCGCGAAGGAAGAGGTCTATCAGCTCATCCGCGAACTGACGGCGGAAGGCGTCGCTGTCGTGCTGACGGGCGACACGCTCGAAGAGATTCTGGGGCTCAGTCATCGCGTGATGGTCATGCGCGACGGCCGCGCCGAAAAGATTCTCCCGTGCGAAGTGGGCCACAAACCCTCGCAGGTTGAAATCGTCGAACACATGGTCTGAGGTCAACATGCCACAACTGAACGCATCCATCGCGGCGAAGCTGCGCGACAACGCGCCCTTCCTCGCTCTCATCGTGCTGTACGTGTTGATCGAGATTGCGCAGCCGAGCTTCCTCGCTCCGTCGACGCAACTCGGCCTGCTCGCCGACAGTTCGACGCTTTTCATCATGGCGGCGGGCACGACCTTCGTCGTGTTGCTCGGCAGTATCGATCTGTCGCTGCAGGCGGTGGCTTCCTTGTCGAGCGTGATCGTCGCGATGTTGCTGCCGCGCTATGGCGCGATGGCGGCTGTCGTCGCGCTCGCGGCATCGTTCGGCATCGGCCTGTTGAGCGGCGTGATCCAGACGGTGCTGCGGATTCCGTCTTTCATCGCGACGCTGGCGGTGGGCGGGATCGCATCGGCGGCTGCGTTGACGCTTTCCGGTACCCGCTCGATCGGTATCAGCGATGAGATGCGCAACGCGTCGCTTGGCTGGACGACCGGCTCCTCGTTCGGCGTGCCGCACGAAATCCTGCTCGGCATCGCGGTGTTCGCCTTCTGCGTGTTCCTGCATCGCTCGACGGTGTTCGGCCGTCAAACCGATGCGATCGGTGCAGGCGAACCGGCGGCGATTGCATCGGGCGTGCGCGTGTCGGTGACCAAGTGCCTCGTGTTCGGGACGTCGTCGTTCTTCGCGGGGCTGGCGGGGGTCGTGATGGCGGGGCGGCTCGGAAGCGGCTCGCCCACGCTGGCGGACCAGTTTCTGCTTCCGGCCATCGCTGCCGTGATCGTCGGCGGCACGGCGTTGACGGGCGGCGCCGGCGGTATCGGCAGGACGCTGGTGGGCGCGCTTCTGGTGTCGGTGGCGCGTGTGGGCATGACGTTCGTCGGCATCAGCGTGTTCGCACAGCAGATCGTGTTCGGGCTGATTCTGATCGTCGCGGTGACAGTAGCTTTCGATCGTTCGAAGGTGCTGGTCATCAAGTGAGTTTCGATCCGGCCCGTATCGCGCGGGCTATTGTTGAAGGAAGGGTTTGCACATGAAGATTCTGGTGAGTGTGAAGCGGGTGGTCGACTACAACGTCAAGGTGCGCGTGAAGTCGGATGGCGGTGGCGTCGATATCGCGAACGTGAAGATGTCGATGAACCCGTTCGATGAAATCGCGGTTGAGGAAGCCGTGCGCTTGCGCGAGGCGGGTGTCGCGACCGAGGTCGTTGCGGTGTCCTGCGGCGTGACGCAGTGTCAGGAGACGCTGCGCACCGCGCTGGCGATTGGCGCGGATCGCGCGATTCTCGTCGAATCGACGGAAGAACTGCAGCCGCTGGCGGTCGCGAAGATTTTGAAGGCGCTGGTGGATAAGGAGCAGCCTCAGTTGGTCATTCTCGGCAAGCAGGCCATCGATGACGATTCGAATCAAACTGGTCAGATGCTTGCCGCATTGTCCGGTCTGCCGCAGGCGACGTTTGCATCGAAGGTCGTTGTGGCCGATGGCAAGGCCACGGTCTCGCGTGAAGTCGATGGTGGCGCGCAAACCCTTGCGCTGACTTTGCCGGCCGTGATCACCACCGATCTGCGCCTGAACGAGCCGCGCTACGTCACGCTGCCCAATATCATGAAGGCGAAGAAGAAGCCTTTGGAAACTGTGAAGCCTGCTGACCTTGGTGTCGACGTGACGCCGCGCCTGAAGACGCTGAAAGTCACCGAGCCGGCGAAGCGCTCTGCCGGCGTGATGGTGCCCGACGTGAAAACGCTGGTCGACAAGCTGAAGAACGAAGCCAAGGTTCTGTAAGGGAGACGCACGAAAATGACGATTCTGGTAATTGCAGAACACGACAACGCATCGATCAAGGCGGCCACGTTGAACACAGTTGCCGCTGCTTCGAAGATCGGCGGTGATATTCACCTGCTGGTCGCGGGAGCGAACGCACAAGCCGCGGCGGACCAGGCAGCGAAGATCGGAGGCGTTTCCAAAATCCTGCTGGCCGACGCGCCGCAACTCGCCGAAGGGCTGGCTGAGAACGTCGAAGGCACAGTACTTAGTATCGCGAAGGATTATTCGCATATCCTGGCTCCGGCTACCGCTTACGGTAAGAACATTGCACCGCGTATCGCGGCGCATCTGGATGTCGCGCAAATCAGCGACATCACCGCCGTGGATTCCGCCGATACCTTCGAGCGCCCGATCTATGCGGGCAACGCAATCGCCATCGTGCAATCGAGCGATCCGATCAAGGTGATCACCGTGCGCGCGACGGGTTTCGATCCCGTTGCGGCAGAGGGCGGCAGCGCATCCGTGGAAAGGATCGAAGCCGCTGCCGACGCCGGCATTTCGCGATTCGTCAGCCGCGAGTTGACCAAGCTGGACCGTCCGGAATTGACATCGGCGAAAGTTATCGTGTCGGGCGGCCGAGGTCTCGGCAACGGCGAGAACTACACGAAAGTACTCGAACCGCTGGCAGACAAGCTTGGTGCAGCGCTGGGCGCATCGCGCGCAGCAGTCGATGCCGGTTTCGTCCCGAACGATTACCAGGTCGGACAAACCGGAAAGATCGTTGCGCCGCAGTTGTACCTCGCAGTCGGCATCTCGGGCGCGATCCAGCATCTGGCCGGGATGAAGGACTCGAAGGTCATCGTCGCGATCAACAAGGACCCCGAAGCGCCGATTTTTAGCGTCGCGGATTACGGACTGGCTCAGGACCTTTTTCAGGCCGTTCCAGAATTGACCGCGATAATCTGACCTCTCTCCAAGGACGTGCCGATGCGAAAGACACGAATCGCGATTGTCGGGGCCGGGCTGGCGGCCACGCCTCATGCGCTTGCCCTGAACGAACTGAATGACGAAGTGGACGTGGTGGGCGTGGTCGGGCGTTCACCGGAACGGCTGAAGCAGTTTGCCAGCACGCACGGCTTTCCGGTTAGCGAGTCGTTCGACGCAGTATTGAACGATCAAAGCGTCGATGCCGTTCTGGTGCTCACGCCGCCCAACACACATCTTGAGCTGGTTCAGCGGGCCGCTGCCGCAGGCAAGCACGTGCTGCTCGAAAAGCCGCTGGACATATCGATGGTTCGCGCGGAACGTGCCGTCCAGGCCTGCCGGGATGCCGGCGTAAAACTTGGGGTGGTCTTCCAGAACCGCTTCCGTCCGGCTGTCCAGCGGCTTGCAGCGTTGACCGAAAGTGGCGCACTCGGGCCGCTCGCCTATGCGGGTGTCGACTTGCGCTGGTGGCGGCCGCAGTCCTACTACGACGAGCCCGGCCGCGGCACGTATGCGCGCGACGGTGGCGGCGTGTTGATGACGCAGGCCATTCACTCGCTCGACATCCTGATGTGGCTGGCAGGCGAGGTGTCATCGGTCGTGGCGGCAACCGCAACAACCCATCTCCATTCAATGGAGGCGGAAGATTTCGCGAGCGCCGCACTCACATTCGAAAGTGGCGCCGCCGGCCAGATACTCGCGACGACGGCGGCGTTCCCCGGCTTTCCTGAGCGCGTTGAACTGATTGGCGCAAACGGGACGGCGGTGCTCGAAGGCGGACATCTGCGCGTGTTCTTCCATGATGGCCGTGTCGATGAGTTCAATGACCCATCGTCGTCCGGCTTCGGTGCGAAGCCGATGGACTTCTCTCACACGGCCCATCGTGATCTGTTGAAGGACTTTTGCGCCGCCATCCGCGAGGATCGTGCTCCATTGGTAACGGGCGATGACGCGCTGCGCGTGCAGCGACTGATCGAGCGCATCACTAACCGCAAAGGACAATGCCCGTGACGCACATAGACGGAGAAACACGAGTCGTCGCCATTCTGGGCGATCCCATCGCGCAGGCAAAGTCTCCGCAACTTTTCAACGCGCTTTTCAACCGGCACGGAGTGAATGCGGTACTCGTGCCGTTTCTTGTTCCGTCTGCGAACCTCGGGCGTGTCCTTGAGGGACTGCGCGGCGTAGCCAACCTCGCCGGCGTGATCGTGACGGTGCCGCACAAGTTGCAGGCGAGCGCTTACGCCACGCAATTATCGGAAGCCGCGCAGCAAACGGGCGCGGTCAATTGTCTGCGCCGCGAAGCCGATGGATCGTGGACAGGCGCCATGTTCGATGGCACGGGCTTCATCAAGGGTTTGCAAGGCCGCCAGCATGTCGTGCGCGGAAAATCCGCACTCATTGTCGGTACGGGCGGAGCGGGCGTGGCGGTGGCACATGCATTGATCGATGCAGGCATCGCGTCGCTCGATCTCTTCGATAAAGATACGGCGTCGTTGCAGCGGCTCGTCGGGGCGTTGCGGGCGCGTGAGAGCGGAACGGTCATCCGCGAGAGCGAGGCGTGCGCTCAGGCGACGCATGATCTTGTCGTCAATGCAACGCCTTGCGGAATGCGCGCCGACGACCCCGTGCCGATCGATCTTTCCAACGCGGGTCCACGCGCCGTCGTCGCGGATCTGATCATGAAGCCAGCAGAAACGCGCCTTTTGGCTGACGCGAAAGTGCGCAATCTGACCTCGCATCCTGGGCATCACTTGCTCGAAAACGCGGTTGAAGCGATGGCGTCGTTTCTGGGCGTCTTTCCGTCGTCGCCTGAGTACGCGATCCCGCCAGGAAGCGAAGGGCGCGAGTCAGCGGGAAGTAGCGAGATCTCGGGAAAACCCTCTTTTGATCGGTCGCGTAGCGAGGCATAGTAAACGCTATTATGTAACTATCCGGTGCGTTACAAAGGCGATCTCAATACCTGAACACGATCGCCATCGCATCAGCCATACGCACTACTAACGTCACATCGCGATCACGCTGACCATCTCCCAGCAAGCTGGCGATGGTATGGCAAAGCGCGCCTATCATCTCGGAGACACGCATGGCCAACCCAAAGACTAACGAGCCGAAAGGCAGGCATCAGTCGAAGAAAGCCGCCGCGAGTGGCTGGATCGGCTCGATGCTGGAGTACTACGACTTCTTCATCTACGCCACGGCGGCATCGTTGATTTTCCCGCAGATCTTTTTTTCGAAGAGCGATCCCAAGATCGCCATCATCGCGTCGCTGGCGACCTATGGTGTCGGCTATGTGGCGCGTCCTATCGGCGCGCTCGTGCTGGGCCATTTGGGCGACACCCACGGCCGCAAGTACGTGCTGATTCTTTGCATGTTCATGATGGGCTTTTCGACCATGGCCGTCGGCTTGCTGCCCACTTACGAGCAGGTGGGCCTTTGGGCGCCGATCGGATTGGTCGCCATGCGCCTGATTCAGGGCTTCGCGGTGGCCGGAGAAATCGCGGGTGCAAGCTCGATGGTTCTCGAACACGCCCCGTTCGGCCGGCGTGGCTTTTTCGCGAGCTTCACGCTGCAGGGCGTGCAGGCGGGCCAGCTTCTGGCTGCGGCGGTATTCTTGCCGCTCGCGCACTACATACCGACGGACGCGTTCACTTCCTGGGGCTGGCGCATACCCTTCATCCTGAGTGTTTTTATCATCGTCGCGGGCTACTTCATTCGACGCGATGTCGATGAAACTCCGGCCTTTGTCGAAGAAGATGAGCAGGGCGAGATTGCCAGGTCGCCGATCGTCCATGCCTTCACCGACAGTTGGGCCGATATTTTGCGCGTTGCCTGCATGTCGTTGACGACCGTCATTCCCGTGGTGGCGACAATCTTCGGTGCGGCGTATGCGGTGCAGCCGGCCTACGGCATCGGCTTCCATGCGGACGTCTATCTGTGGATTCCGGTGCTCGGCAACATCCTGGCGGTGTTCCTGATTCCCTATGTCGGCAATCTGTCGGACAGAATCGGCCGTAGACTCCCGGCGGTCGTCGGTGCACTCGCCTCCGGTCTGCTTTCATTCGGCTATCTCTATTCCATCAGCATCCATAGCACGCCTTTGGCGATCGTCATGGCGTTGTTGATGTGGGGCGTTGCCTACCAGGGCTTCAATGCTATCTTCCCGAGCTTTTATCCCGAGTTGTTCCGCACTCGCAATCGAGTCACGGGGGTAGCGATCGGGCATAACATCGGAATCACCATCGCGGCGCTGCTGCCTGCGCTGTTTGTCGCCGTGGCGCCCCCGGGAGGGTCGGCCAACGTTCCGCTCACAGTCGGGGCCATCACGCTCGTGGCGACGATCATCGCGGCGGTTGCGGCGCTAACTGCACGGGAAACCTACCGCATCCACCTGAACGATCTGGGCAAGCCGGGCGCCGTGCCGGTCGATCAGCGGGAATACCGGCGGATAAGAGCGCAGACGCTGGCCGGTGCGAGACTGGCCAAAGCGGAGCGATCAATAGTGCCGGTCGGAAATTCAAACTCAGCAAGAGATTGAAGCAACATGGGCGGCTTACCTTCGGCCGCCCTGGCGTGAGCTGAGCGCCTGCGCCATCTAGCCGAATACGGGCTGGTGGCGCTGACGGCAGTGCCCGAATTGCACGACCTGATGCTTCGATCCATCCATGCACGGACTCAAGCGAAGGCACAAGGTTAACGGTTGCAGCGATAAGCAGCGCGCACGCGATACATGCCCGAAATCGGTGCACCCATGACACCTTCGAGTGCGCAACATCCCCGCCGAAGGGCGCAAAAGCGCGCATCATAAGGCCCAAAGCCTCGATAACCCCCTGGCACATTTCCCGCTTAAGGAGACGGGCAAGGAGCCGGCGCATCATCCGGTTCGAGACAATCTGGAAAATGGACGGCTAGGGTTCCGGTCTGCATCGCGCAGACGCTGGTCCGAGAGCTGTCGACCTCAGGCGAGGTTACACGGCGGGATAAAAGCCCGGGAGAGAACGCGATGTGTCGCGCTGCTCCCTGCCGTCGATAACCGCCCCTTCCGAGGTCAACCTCATGCGCAAGTTTGCTCGCTGTCTTGGCATCGCCGCTCTCTCCCTCGCCGCACTTGCCTCCCAGTCCGCCATCGCCGCGGGCCGCACCGACTTCAAGGTCTGCTGGACCATCTACGCGGGCTGGATGCCGTGGGGTCAGGCCAAGACTCAAGGCATCGTCTCCAAGTGGGCGAAGAAGTACGGCATCAATGTCGATGTCGTGCAACTGAACGATTACGTCGAGTCCATCAATCAGTACACGGCCGGCAAGTTCGACGGCTGCGCGATGACCAACATGGACGCGCTCACCATTCCCGCCTCGGGCGGCGTGGATTCGACGGCGCTCATCGTGAGCGATTATTCGAACGGCAACGACGGCGTGCTGATGAAGGGCAAGGGCAAGCAGATCGCCGATCTGAAGGGCCAGCAGATCAACCTCGTGCAGTTCTCCGTCTCGCACTATCTACTCGCGCGCGCGCTCGACAGCGCGCATATGAGCGAGCGCGACCTGAAAGTCGTGAATACGTCGGACGCCGATATCTCCGGCGCATTCGCCGCGCCTGCCGTGCATAACGCCGTCACGTGGAACCCGATGCTCGCCGACCTCAAGGCGCAACCGAACGTCACCGAAGTCTTCGATTCGAGCAAGATCCCCGGCGAGATCATGGACATGATGGTCGTCAACACGAAGACCCTGCAGGAGAATCCGGCGCTCGGCAAGGCACTGACCGGCGCATGGTTCGAGATGGTCGCGCTGATGCACGGCGACTCGCCCGACACGACCACGGCATTGACCGCGATGGCCAAGGCGTCCGGCACCGATCTCGCCAACTTCAAGGGCCAGTTGTCGACGACCGCGCTCTTCTATACGCCCAAAGCCGCGCTCGATTTCGTCACCAGCCCCGACATGCCGAAGATCATGACGCGCGTCGCGAAGTTCTCCTTCGATCACGGTCTGCTCGGACAGGACGCGAAAAGCGCGGACGCAATCGGCATGGCGTTCGGCAACGGCGTCGTGATCGGCAGCAAGAACAACGTGAAGCTGCGCTTCGATCCGACCTACGTCGCGATGGCGGCGGCGGGCAAGCTCTGAGCCGAATTTTCAGGCCTCGAAACCAGGCGGTCACCATGCGACTCATCAATCGACATCCGAGCCGGATCGGCGGCCTCATGCTGCTCCTGCTGCCGTTCGTCGTGCTGTGCGCGGTCTATTTCACCGGATCGTCGATGCGGCTCGCCGTCAATCCCGACGACAAGCTACTTCCCAGCGCGACGCAAATGAGCGATGCGGTGAAGTCCGTCGCCTTCACCGAAGACAGGCGCACCGGCGAGTATCTGTTGTGGGCCGACACGCTTTCGAGTTTACGGCGGCTGGGCATCGGGCTCGTCGTGAGCGCGGCGATCGCGCTGGTGGCGGCCATCGCGACCGGTTCGCTTCCGCTCGTCAGCGCGACGCTTTCGCCCTTCATCACGGTGATTTCGATGGTGCCGCCGCTCGCGGTGCTGCCGATTCTCTTCATCGTGTTCGGGCTCGACGAGTTGTCGAAGGTCGTGCTCATCGTCATCGGCATCACGCCGATGATCATCCGCGATCTGCATGCGCGCGCCAGCGAGATTCCCGCCGAGTTGTGGGTCAAGGCGCAAACGCTCGGCGCGACGAGCTGGACGCTGATTCTGCGTCTGGTTCTGCCGCAGCTTCTGCCGCGTCTGCTCGTAGCGATGCGTCTGTCACTCGGCGCCGCGTGGCTGTTCCTCATCGCGGCCGAAGCGATCGCCTCCACCGATGGTCTCGGCTACCGCATCTTCCTCGTGCGCCGTTATCTCTCGATGGACCTGATTCTTCCGTACGTCGCGTGGATAACTCTGCTGGCGTGGCTTACCGACGAACTGCTCCGGCGCATCACGCTGTGGTGCTTCCCCTGGTACGGCGGAGGCGCGCGATGATCGAAGTCCGCAATGTCTGGAAGGAATATGGCGATCAGGTCGTGCTCGAACGCTTGAATCTCACCGTAAAAGAAGGCGAGTTCTGTTCGATGGTCGGCGCATCGGGCTGCGGCAAGTCGACGTTTCTGCGCCTGCTGCTGGGTCAGGAACGCGTGACGCGCGGCGAGATTCTGCTCGACGGCGAGCCGCTGCCCGGCGAACCGGACGCGCATCGCGGCGTCGTGTTTCAGCGCTATTCCGTGTTCGACCATCTGAGCGTGCTACGCAACGTGATGCTCGGCCTCGAACTGCCGCGCGCGCGATTCACGGGCCGTCTCTTCGGCGCACAGCGGCGTAACGCCCGCGACGAAGCCGTCGCGATGCTCGAACGCGTCGGCCTCGGCGCAGCGTTGAACAAGTATCCGCAACAACTCTCGGGCGGCATGCAGCAACGGCTCGCCATCGCGCAGGCATTGATGATGAAGCCGCGCGTTCTGCTGCTCGACGAACCTTTCGGCGCGCTCGATCCCGGCATCCGCCGCGACATGCACGTGCTGCTCTCGGAGTTATGGCGCGAGTCGAAGCTCACGATCTTCATGGTCACGCACGACCTGAAGGAGGGCTTCACGCTCGGAAGCCGCGTGCTCGTGTTCGACAAAGTGCGCGTCGATCCTCAAGCGCCCGGTGCATACGGCGCGCGCATCACCTACAACATTCCGCTCGATCGCAGCCGCGATTCCGTCTCCGCCGTTCATCTGGCGCGGGCGGCCGTGCAAGGCGCATCGGCCATCGAACTGGTCTCCGACTGAAGGAACATTCACTCATGACAATACTGCTCGAAGAATCCGTGCCCGGAGGCGGTCATACCTCGCTCATCGTCAAACGCGGACAGTCGCTGCGCGTGACGGACCTGCGCGGCGGCGCGAACGTCAGCGTGATGATGGTCAACGCGAGCGAGAAAAGCGAAAGGCTCAATCTGCCGGATTCGCTCAAGTGCCAGCACACGGCGAAGCTCACCGTCGGCCACTGCCTCTACTCCGACATGGGACGCGTGCTCGCCGCGATCATCGCGGACACGTGCGGCTGGCATGACAGCATCGGCGGCGTATCGAACGCGCGGGAAGTTCTCGAACGCTATGGCGCGGGACGTTACCAGGAACTGCGCAATGGCTTTTATCGCAACGGCGCGGACAACCTGCTCGTCGAGATGGGCAAATGGGGTCTCGGCATCTCGGACCTGATGATGACGCTCAATCTCTTCAGCCGTGTCGATGTCACGAATGAAGGCGCGCTTAGCTTCGTCGCGGGCAATTCCGGCGCGGGCGATTACATCGATCTTTATGCGCCGATGAACACGCTATTCGTGCTCACCGCTATTCAGCATCCGCTCGACCCGAATCCGGAATATGCGCCGAGGCCTGTGAAGCTCGAACTCAGCGAAGCGCGGCCCGAAATAGCCGAAATCTGCCGCACCGCATGCGAGGAGAACGTGCGCGGCTTCATCAACACCGAACGATTTTTTCTTTAAGCGGACATCGCGCCATGAACATAACGACACTTACCGTCAGCGATAAACATCCTGCAAGCGCGGTGTATCGCGAGACGCTCGGCGCGGGCGAGCCCTGGCTTCACGAGTTGAAGGCCGGGCAGACGCTGCGTATCGTCGATCTGGAAGGTAATCAGGCTGTCGATACGCTGTTCTACAGCGTCGCCGATACACGCGAACGCTTCGACCCGCAGCGCACGCTGCGGCATCAAAAAAGCCTTTATCTCACGACGGGTTCCGTGCTGTATTCGAACCTCGGCAATCCGATGCTGACCATCGTCGCCGATACATGCGGACGTCACGACACGCTCGGCGGCGCGTGCGCGCAGGAGAGCAACACGGTGCGCTATGCGCTGGAGAAGCGCTACATGCATAGCTGTCGCGACAACTTCCTGCGGGCATGTCTGCACGACGGACGACTCTCGAAGAAAGACATCGGCGCGAACGTCAACTTCTTCATGAACGTGCCGGTAACGGCCGAGGGCGGCCTCACCTTCGAAGACGGCATTTCCGCGCCCGGAAAGTACGTCGAAATGCGCGCGGAAATGGACGTCATCGTGCTGATTTCGAACTGCCCGCAATTGAACAATCCGTGCAATGCCTATAACCCGACGCCCGCGGAGTTGCTGATATGGAACTGAAGCGCATGCGCCACTGGATCTACTTTCTCTTCCTGGTCCGCGCGGGACGATGCTGCACGCTCACGCGCGAACAACTGACTCGGACCTATCGCTGACGCGATGCGGCCGCGGACGACCGTGGCCGCCATTCTCACGGCGGGACGGCCCGCCTCCGAAAAGACCCTTTCCATGTTCGAGAAGATCCTGATTGCCAATCGCGGCGCAATCGCGTGCCGCATTCTCAGAACGCTGCGCGAACTCGACGTAACCGGGGTCGCGGTTTTCGCGGAAGCCGACCGGGCGAGCCGTCACGTGAGCGAAGCGCCCATCGCGCATGAACTGGGCGACGGTCCCGCCGCCACGACCTATCTCGACGCCGCGAAGATCCTCGACATCGCGCGGCGCGAGGGCGTGCAGGCGATTCATCCCGGCTACGGCTTTCTGTCGGAGAACGCGTCGTTCGGCGATGCATGCGAAGCTGCGGGCATCGCGTTCATCGGGCCGACGCCCGCGCAGTTGCGCGCATTCGGCCTCAAGCATACGGCGCGGGAAATCGCGGCGCGAGAAGGCGTGCCGATGCTCGAAGGCACCGGCCTGCTCGCGGACGTCGCGGCGGCGCTCGACGCCGCGCAGTCGATCGGCTATCCCGTGATGCTGAAGAGCACGGCAGGCGGCGGCGGCATCGGCATGCGCGTGTGCTGGAACATCGATGAACTGAGCGCGCATTTCGATGCCGTCAAGCGCCTCGGCGAAAACAACTTCAGCGATGCGGGCGTGTTTCTGGAGAAGTACATCGAACGCGCGCGACACCTCGAAGTGCAGGTGTTCGGCGATGGCCGCGGCAACGCGATCGCGCTCGGCGTGCGCGATTGTTCGGTGCAGCGTCGCAATCAGAAAGTGCTGGAGGAAACGCCCGCGCCTTGCCTGCCCGAAGGCATCGCGCAGGCGCTGTGCGATGCGGCGGTGAAGCTTGCGAAGGCGGTCGATTACCGTTCCGCCGGCACCGTCGAATTCGTGTACGACAGTGCCGCCCGCCAGTTCTATTTTCTCGAAGTGAACACGCGTCTTCAGGTCGAGCACGGCGTGACGGAACAGGTATGGGGCGTCGATCTCGTTCGCTGGATGATCGAACTCGCGGCGGGCACGCTCGCGCCGCTCGACGAACTCTTCGCGAAGCTGACGCCGCGCGGCCACGCGATTCAGGCGCGCCTCTATGCGGAAGATCCCGGGCGCGACTTCAAGCCGAGTCCTGGTCTGCTGACCGATGTCGCGTTCCCGCAGACGGATGGCCGCGCGTTGCGCATCGACACGTGGATCGAAGCGGGTTGCGAAGTGCCGCCTTACTTCGATCCGATGCTCGCGAAGCTTATCGCGTGGTCGCCGACGCGCGATGAAGCGCGGCATGCGCTCGACGAAGCGCTCGGGCGCACGCGCATCTACGGCGTCGAAACGAATCGCGCTTATCTGCAGCAGATTCTCGGCGACGCGCCGTTCGCAACCGGCGAACCGTGGACGCGCTGTCTCGAAGGGCTCGTCTATCGCGCCAGCACGATCGAAGTCGTCAGCGGCGGCACGCAGACGACCGTGCAGGATTTTCCGGGGCGGCTCGGTTACTGGGCCGTCGGCATTCCGCCATCGGGTCCGATGGACGACCGCGCGATGCAACTCGGCAACCGTCTGCTCGGCAATGCCGCCGACGCCGCCGCGCTCGAAGTGACGATGAGCGGCCCGACACTGCGCTTCAACACGGATGCCGTCGTCGCCGTCACGGGCGCGGACATTCCCGTGTTTCTCGACGGCCGCGCGCAGCCGATAAACACGAGCATTCACTTGAGCGCCGGCTCGACGCTCGCGCTCGGCACGATTCGCGGCGCAGGCGCGCGCGCCTATCTGTGCGTGCGCGGCGGCTTCGATGTCGCGCTGTATCTCGGCAGCCGCAGCACGTTCACGCTCGGCCAGTTCGGCGGACATGGCGGACGCGCGCTGCGCGCCGGCGACGTGCTGCATCTCCATCCGCTCGACGATGCACAGGCCGGCGCGTCGCTCGTGAACGTGCCGCCGCTCGACAGCGGTCGCACCATCCGCGTGATCTATGGTCCGCATGGCGCGCCGGAATATTTCAGCCCGGCGTATATCGAGCGCTTCCTCGACACGGAATGGGAGATCCACTTCAATTCCAGCCGAACCGGCGTGCGTCTCATCGGTCCCAAGCCGGGATGGGCGCGCGAGGACGGCGGCGAAGCGGGACTGCATCCGTCGAACATTCACGACAATCCTTACGCGGTGGGCGCGATCGACTTCACCGGAGACATGCCCGTGATACTCGGGCCCGACGGACCGAGCCTCGGCGGATTCGTGTGTCCGGTGACGATCATCGAAGCGGACCTCTGGCAGATCGGCCAGCTCAAGGCGGGTGACAAGGTTCGCTTCGTGCCCGTCGAAATCGATGCGGCGCGTGCGGCCATGCATCGACGCCGGCGCGAACTGGAAAGCCTCGATATCAAGCCATGCGCGACGCCTGAAAGAACGAAGCCGCTGACATCGCCCGTGGTGCTCGACATCGGCGCGCAAGGTGAACGGCTCGTCGCGCGTCTGTCGGGCGATACGCATCTGCTGCTCGAAATCGGACCGGCCGAACTCGATCTCGTCGCGCGCTTTCGCGGCCACGCGCTGATGCAGTCGCTCGAAGCGCAGGCGCTGCCCGGCGTGATCGATCTGACGCCCGGCATTCGCTCGCTGCAGGTGCATTACCGGCCCGACGATCTGCCGCTCGCGCGACTGCTCGATATCGTCGCGCGGACATGGAAGGACGTTCTGCTGCAACGGGATTTGCGCGTGCCGTCGCGCGTGGTGCATCTGCCGCTGTCGTGGGACGACCCTGCATGTCAGCTCGCGATCGACAAGTACATGACCACCGTGCGCAAGGACGCGCCGTGGTGTCCGAGCAATCTGGAATTCATCCGGCGCATCAACGAACTCGGTTCGATCGAGGCGGTCAGGCAGATCGTCTTCGAAGCGAGCTATCTCGTGATGGGTCTCGGCGATGTGTATCTGGGCGCGCCCGTCGCGACGCCGCTCGATCCGCGTCACCGGCTGGTGACGACGAAGTACAACCCGGCGCGCACGTGGACCGCGGAAAATTCGGTGGGCATCGGCGGCGCGTATCTGTGTGTGTATGGCATGGAGGGTCCTGGCGGCTATCAGTTCGTCGGACGCACCTTGCAGATGTGGAACCGCTATCGTCAGACCGCGGACTTCGCGGGACAGCACCACTTGCTGCGCTTCTTCGATCAGATCCGTTTCTACGAGGTATCGTCGCACGAGCTGCTGCGCATTCGTGCGGACTTTCCGCTGGGACGTTATCCGTTGCGTATCGACGAGGCCGAATTGTCGCTGTCGGACTATCAGGCATTTCTCGACAGGGAAGCCGTCAGCATCGATGCGTTTCGCACGCATCAGCGCGCGGCGTTTCAGGCGGAACGCGAGCGCTGGCGCGAATCGGGCGCATCCGAGGACGCGCTCGAAGCGCCCGCCGCCGAGGAAGCCGGACTGGCGCCGCTGGCCGACGGCGAGACGGCCGTGGACAGCGAGATCGCCGGCAGTCTGTGGCAGGTGAAAGTCGCGACGGGCGACGTGGTTGCGGCAGGCGATGTGCTGCTCGTCATCGAGTCGATGAAGATGGAAATCTCGGTCTGCGCGCCGTGCGCCGGCACGGTCGGCGCGATCCACGTGGCGCCGGGTTCGCCGGTGCGCGCGGGACAGCGCGTCGCGGTCATCGAACATCACTGAACTTACTGGACCTGGACATGCTGTCATTCGATCTGCGTCTGTCGACGCTCAACGCAGCTTATTCGGCGGGAACGCTCACGCCGCGCGCGCTCATCGCGGAACTGCGCGAGAAGGCTGCCGCGCTGAATTCCGAGTTCAACCTCTTCATTCATTTGCTGAGCGAAGAAGAACTCGCGCCCTATCTCGACCGGCTCGAACGGCTCGAACAGCGCGATATCGCAAGCCTGCCGCTGTACGGCATTCCGTTCGCGATCAAGGACAACATCGACCTCGCCGGCATACCGACGACCGCCGCGTGCCCCGCGTTCGCCTATACGCCTTCCGAGTCGGCGACGCTCGTCGCGCAACTCATCGAACTCGGCGCGATACCGCTCGGCAAGACCAACCTCGATCAGTTCGCGACGGGTCTCAACGGCACACGCTCGCCCTTTGGAAAATGCCGCAACAGCGTGCATCCCGACTATCCGTCCGGCGGATCGAGCGCGGGCTCGTCGCTGGCCGTGGCGCTCGGCGTCGCCAGTTTTTCGCTTGGCACGGATACAGCCGGATCGGGGCGCGTGCCCGCCGGGCTGAACAACCTCGTCGGACTCAAACCGACCAAAGGCCTGCTGTCGACGGCGGGCGTCGTGCCGGCCTGCCGCACGCTCGATTGCGTGACGTTCTTCACCGCGACGGCGGAAGAAGCGAGCACGCTGCTCGCGCTGACCGCGAAGGCCGATCCGCGCGATGCCTACAGCCGCGGCAATCCGCAATGGAACACGGCGCGCGCGTTCGGCACGCCCGCCGCGTTCCGCTTCGGCGTGCCGTCGCAACTGGAATTCGCGGGATGTAGCGAAGGGCCTGCGTTGTTCGCCGAGGCCCGCACGATGCTCGAAGCAGCGGGGGGAGCCGCCGTGGAGATCGATTTCGCGCCGTTCGTCGAAGCCGCGCAATTGCTCTATCAAGGTCCGTGGGTCGCGGAGCGCTATAGCGTCGTGGGCGATCTGATCGGCACGACGCCGGATGCGGTGTTGCCCGTCATCCGCGATGTGCTGGCGAAGGCGCCGGGCGCGACCGCCGTCGAACTTTTTCGGGCGCAGTATCGCCTGCAGGCGCTGAAAGCGACCTGCGACGCCGTGCTCGATTCGCTCGACTTCGTGCTCACGCCGACGTATCCGCGCCCGGTCACGCTCGCCGAACTCGAACGCGATCCGATCGGGCCGAATTCATTGCTCGGCTATTACACGAACTTCATGAATCTGCTCGACTATGCCGCCGTCGCCGCGCCCACCGCGATCATGAAGAACGGCCTTCCGTGGGGCGTGACGGTGTTCGGTCGCGCGTTCACGGATCAATATCTGCTCGGCGTCGCCGATCTGCTTCAGCGTGCGAGCGGCGTGGATTGCGTCGGCAACAACGCGCTCGTCGCGATGGAGCGAAGCGCGGCGAGCAACGACCGCATGCGCGTGGTCGTGTGCGGCGCGCATATGCAGGGCTTGCCTTTGAATCGCGATCTGAGCTCGCGCGGCGCGCGGCTCGTGCACGCGACGCACACCGCGCCGTCGTATCGGCTGTGCGCGTTGCGGCCGTCGACGGACGGCGTGCGGCGTCCGGGCATGTGGCGCGTCGAGGAAGGCGGCGTGGGCATCGCGGTCGAAGTCTGGGACATGCCGAGCGCCGAGTTCGGTTCGTTCGCCGCGACCGTTGCGTCGCCGCTTGCGCTGGGAAAAGTGGAACTGTCGGACGGCGCGTGGGCGACGGGCTTCCTCTGCGAGCCTTACGGTGTGCAGTCGGGTGAAGAAATTTCGGAGTTCGGCGGATGGCGCGCATGGCTTCGCCGCTCGTCGTAACGATCGACAGATCGATGGCGTAAGGCGTTCGCAAGACAGCGGCACAGCTTCTGCTCATGTTGCCGACAACCTACCGCGGACGCCTATGAGCAAGAACAGCAAAGCAAAACAGAAGATGCCTGCGCCCGATGACCGGCAGGCGATTCTGACCGAACTGCGCCGCTGCAAGATGGCGCGCTCGCCGCACGCTTATGTCAGAGGCAACACAGAACGTTTCTATGAATGGGTGGTTGAGGCAAACGGCGATTCGCTACCGCGCGGCCCCGCGATCTGGATTTGCGGCGACTGCCATACGGGCAATCTCGGACCGATAGCCAATGCGAAAGGGGACGTGGAAATACAGATTCGCGACCTTGATCAGACGGTGATCGGCAACCCCGTGCATGACGTCGTCCGCCTGGGATTGTCACTCGCGACCGCTGCACGCGGGTCTTCATTGTCGGGGCTGAACGTCGTGCGAATGATCGAGGCGCTGGCGTCCGGATATGAATCCGCGTTTTCGGATACGAGCGTCGAGATCGAACGTCCTGAACCCGTTCACCTGACGATGAAGGAGGCCTTGCGTCGATCGTGGCAGCAACTCGCGCGCGAGCGCATCGAGGACTTGCATCCGACGATTCCCTTGGGCAGACGCTTCTGGCCCCTTGCCCGCGACGAGCGAAAATCGATCGAGGCGCTCTTTGGCGATGAGGACATCGCGAGCCTGCCGACGAGCCTGAAGAACCGCGACGATGCGGGTGAAGTCGTCGTGCTGGACGCGGCATATTGGGTAAAGGGATGCAGCTCGCTTGGCCGTCTGCGCTATGCCGTCCTGCTCGACGTCGATGGTGGCGTGGTCGAGGGCGACGACCTGTGTCTCATGGACATCAAGGAAAGCGTGAAGGCGGCAGCGCCCCGCTACGACGACGTGGCGATGCCGCGCGACAACGCCTTGCGCGTTCTCGAAGGTGCGCGGCACCTCTCGCCTCACCTTGGCGAACGCATGCGCGCAGCACGCCTGCTCGATCGCGGGGTGGTCATTCGCGAATTATTGCCGCAGGACATGAAGCTAGAGATCGAGCAACTGGACAAGGACGACGCGATGCACGTCGCGCAGTATCTCGCTGCCGTGGTCGGCAAGGCGCACGCGCGCCAGATGGACGACGCGACAAAGCGAGAGTGGCGTATCGAACTCGGTCGCAATCGATCGAAGACCATCGACGCGCCGCTGTGGCTTTGGAACAGCATCGTCCAGTTGGTGAGTAGCCATGAAGCGGGATACCTTGAGCATTGCCGGCGTTACGCGACGGGGGCTTGAGTGTGGCGACAGCGCTTGGGCGGCCAGGCTTTCGCTTCAACGAGGCGTCAGTTCAACCGGCGTATCGGCGCGATAACCGCCTCCTAATGCCTTCCTCAAGCCGATTTCCTGGCTGAGCATTTGTCCATCGAGCGCGACGGTCTTGCTGCTGAGTCCGCGCCGATACAACGCCTCGACGCGATCTCTCGCGAACCCCAGCGAACGGATGCGTTGCTCCTGCAGCCGGGTCTGCGCGTCCAGTTCCTGCAGGCGGCTGCCCGTCCGCGCGACATCGCGCACTGCGTTGAGCACGGCCTCGTTGTATTGCTCGATGAGCAGATTGCTTTCGGCGCGCACACCGGCAAGATTTGCGTTGAGCCGGCCGCCTTTTCGAGCGCTTTCCCTCCGACGCCATATTCGGCCTTCACAATCACCCCGGCGTGGCGGCGGGAACGTTCATGTTTCGCTCCGGGCCCAATATGACTGCGCCGACGAGCATCTCGTCACCGGTGCGGCTTTTTTGGGTGCGACTGATCGAGCGATTTCTCAGACGCGAATGATCAACGATCGACAGGGAGGGTCGGAAGTGCTTGGAACGCGCGATGCTGGATGTTCGCTGTGGCTTCGACCGAGCGAAGCCGTAGGGGACGATCATGCGCGCAGCTTTCTCGCACCACCCGCCGACGCTCGAAGGAAAAATTTCCGCGCTAGTGAAGGCAGACCTCCACATTGTTGCCGGTGAGAGGCGCATCGCCGATCTGAAAACACTTGCCGGCCGCGCCCACAGCGCGGAAGGTCTAAAGACGAACGTGAGGCTGATCGAGGCGATCATCCAATCCGTTACATGCTTGCGCGCCTATCGTGCCGTGATTGTCGACGCGGTGCTGCACGATCAAAAAATCGGTGAATGCTGCCCCGGCACGCGCGATCCCGTCTTCCAGAATCCCGGTCCGGCCGGTCAACTAGCCAGAGCCATCGACAACGCCCTATGCAGGCTCGTTTTATGCCACGGTGCGCAGACTGCCGCTGAAGGTCATGAGCGGCGCACCTATTGTTATTCGGAGATCGAGGCCCTCCGTCGCGAACTCGATTCCCTCGGCGTCGATCGATTGGCAGTGCTGCCGTACATAGAGCGCTCGCCGTAACGAGAACGACTGTTCGCATTGCGCGAGCCGCGCCGAAGCGAGAGGTTCCACAGCGCGCTACTACCTTGTCTGACGCGGGCGCTAGCAGACCCGCTCAATCCTCGGCAGCGTTCTGCCGCCTGCGGTGCTGGTCTGATTCGATTGTCGATGCGAACGAATGGACGACCTGAATGGCGACACGCGCGGCATCCATGCCGGCGGTATCGCCATTCGTGGCACCGCGCGCATCAGAACCGCATGCGCACTCCGGCGAAAGCCGCGACTTGCCGGTTCGTCGACGAGGCCGTGCCAACGTCGGCGATTGCCGCGATCTTCTGATAACCGCCGCCTACGCTCGTCGAAGCGTCTCCCGAGGCAAGCTGATACACGCCTGACAGATACAGGTCCGTGCGCTTCGAGAGGCTATAGTCGACGCCGAGCGTGAACTGGTGCCAGCGCGGCTTGAGCGTCGCGCCGCCGGTGCCGGGAAGGCTGTTGGCGCGGCCGTCGGTGAATGTGTAGACGCCGATGAGCTTCGTCGCCGGTGTGAGGTTGTAGCGGCCGTTGACGTCGTAGTTGTTGAACTTGCGCGAGGAGCCGTCGTTGTAGTCGAGCTGCGTGTGACTCCACGCGAAGCCGAGCGTCGCCAGCGTGCCGAACGCGTAGTTCGCGCCCGCCACCGCGATCTGCTGACGCGTCACGCCGCCGTTCAAACCATTGAAGAACGCGCCGCTGTAGTCATCGCCGGTCGTGGTCGATGCACCGCCTACCGCGCCGCCCGTGTTCGATGCCGCGTTCGGATGATCGAGCAGCACGTAGCCGCCGCCGATCGAAAGCGGGCCGTTCACATAGTTCGCCGCCACGCCCCATGCACGGTTGTTGCCGAAGCCCGTGCCCGCGCCGCTGTTCGGACCGGCCTGATTGCTGAATGCATAGAGGGCGTCGACGGTGAAGCCCTCGAACGGATCGCTGCGGAACTTCACGGCATTGTTGATGCGGAAGGTCTGGTTCAGGTTGTCGTTGTCGCCGACGTGCGTGGACGGCGACCAGAAGCCCGGTCCCGCATAAGCCGCGAGCAGATCCGCGTTCGGATCGTACTGACGGCCGAAGGTGAGCGTGCCCACGCCGGTCTTCGCAACGCCCACGAACGCTTGCCGGCCGAATTCGCGGCCGCCCTGGCCAGCGGTGCCGTCGTTCACCCGAAAGCCATTTTCGAGCGTGAAGACAGCCTTGTAGCCGCCGCCGAGATCCTCGACGCCTTTCAGACCCCAGCGGCTGCCGTTGAACTTGCCGCTCGTCGCTTGAAAGTTAGGCGCGCCACGCTGATTGTTCGTATAGGCAACGCCTGCATCGATGATGCCGTACAGCGTAACCGAGCTTTGTGCCTGCACGATGCCCGGAAGGGCGATCAGAAGGCCGGCAGTGCCGGCGAGTGCGACGCGTTTCATTGGATTCCTTGAAGTGCGTGTTTACCGCGAGTTTTTGGGGAAGCCGATCTTACGATTGCCTTGATGCCGAACGATCGATTTCTCATGTGGAATTTTGTCGTGCGCTACTTCGTAATCCGACTGAACTTTGCAATGGAATGAAAGACCTCGGGCGCGATGCGATGACCATGTGAGTCCGCCGCTGATTTGCTTTCGTCAAAGCGTTCGTTGGCGATATGCGAAGCGGCCTTTAGGATCGGGCGCCAGAGGTGATTTCATCCTCGAAGGTCTTTCTGGAAACTGCTCATGCGATACAAGGGATACGACGTGGCGCCGACCGCGCATGCATTGCCGAGCGGCCTGTTCGCGGCGAACCTGATTATCGAAAGCAGTGCAGCGGCGAGCCGGGCATCGTTCGCGTTCGATGCGCTCGACTATTTTTTCGAGGCGGATCATGCCGTCGCGTATGCGGCGCGCTGGGCCCGGCTATGGATCGATCAGCGCACCACGTCCGCGCGCGGCTTTAAGTCATCCTGAACTGAAAGCAGCGACCCATTCCGTGATTCCTCGCATCCTTTCTTGATCGCTCGACGCGTCGAGCGAGCGCCGCTCGCTGCCCGAGGCCGGTTGCACGATGAACGCATGCGCATGCGTGACGCCTCGCCGCGAAGTTCGCGGATGTGCGCGAGCGCGCCGCGGCCGCAAGGTGCGCTTCGGTGTGCGTCTGCATGCGATCGTGCGCGAGACGAACGACGAGGCGTGGGCGGCCGCCGACTCGCCGATCAGCCGTCTCACCGATTAGGACATCGCGCAATCGCAGCAGAACTTAGCGCAGATTGATTCGGTCGGACCACGCCGCTTGGCCGAACTTCACGGCGGACGGCGCGACCGGCTTGAGATCGCCCCGAACCTGTGGGCGCGCGTCGGACGCGTGCGCGGCGGCGCCGGCACGGCTCTGGTCGGCGACGCACAGACAGTGGCGGCGCGTGTGCAGGAATATGTGGAGGCGGGCGCGGACGGCGTCGTGCTGTCGGGCTATCCGCATCTGGAAGAGGCGTATCGCTTCGTGGAACTCGTGTTCCCGCTCCTTCCGGACAAGGGGCGCGTAACGACCGGCGCGCGGCAGACGGGCGGCGCATTCGATATTCGCGCGGCCGGCGGCCCACGGTCATGACCGCGCGCCATCGCAAGAGAGGCTCAGATGAAGATGACTCACCGGATCACGTCGTCAACGAGCGGGCCCGCATGGGGACTGGCGTTCGGCTTGATGATGACCGCTATCGGCGTGGCGCTGTGGTGGCGCGGCATGTCTTCCTTTCCCGACACGGTGGACGAGTCGCTCGGCATCGCGGCCCTGCTCGTGGGCATATTCATGTCTGTCTATGCCGGCCGCGAGATCCTTCACGGCAGACGGCGCAAGTAGCGAGACGTGCGGCACTCTCGACGTATCGAACCGACAAGCGAAGCGATGCTCCTGCAAACATCGCATCGCTTCGCCGTCGTTCAATGCGACAGCAAAAAAGGAAGGGTGGATGTTTCCAGCAGAGTACGCGTGACGCCCCCGAGCACGCGTTCCAGTCCACGCGAATGTGCATACGCGCCCGCGACAAGCATGTCCGCGTGCACACTGTTCGCTCTGTCCATCAACGTCAGTCCCGTGTTTTCGCCGCGAATGCGAGGCGTCGATGAAAAGCTCGCACTCACGCCCTGACGATCCAGATAAGCCGAAATCTCGATACCTACAGGCGATTTTTCGTCTCGATGCCGCTCGACGGTCATGATCTCGACGAAGCGAGCGCGACGCAAGATGGGCAGCGCATCGGCCACGGCTCGCGTGGCTTCACGACTGTCGTCCCACGCGATGACCACACTCTCGCCGAGCGTCTTGATGTCGCCGGAACGCGGTACGAGCAGCACGGGGCGCCCCAACCCCATCACGACATCCTCGACGAACCGGCGAGCGATGAAGGCCCCCGGATCGTCGGGATCGTCCTGGCCGAGCACGACCACATCGGCATGACGGCCATGCAGGGTGGCCGCATCGAGCACGGAACCTGTCGGCGCGCGCCACTCGCCGTTGACACCCGCCAACCGCGCAGCCTGCTCGAACGCTTCGCGTGCGTTGTCGAGCGAGGTACGACGTTGTTCTCCGTAGGCGCCGCGTTGCAGGCTCAACCCGGGATCGAACAGAGGATGGCCGAGGTCCTGACAAACAAGATAAAGCCCGATGACGTGCGCATCGAACCGACGCGCGAACTCCATCGCGAACTGCATGCGCGTCGCGCAACGGCGACTGTCGTCGAGATGTACGAGAATGGTTTTCCAGTTCACGATGCCGTTTCCTTTGAAAGCAGTACGCGCTGAGGCTGACAGGCATCGAGTCTAGGGACGCGGCATGACTACGCGGTTGACTCAGGTCAACGGCGCGGTGCTTTGGTCGATTTCCTTCGAGCAAGAGTCAATGACGCAGCACCCATACGACGAGCGTATGCGCGTCTTCCGGCGAGAGCGGGCCGCCACGTTCCGCGGGCGAGGGCATGGCCATGTTGCCCCAGTGCGCTCGACCGCCGACGCGGAGCTTATGTTCGAGCATGACCTGGGCACGCGGGTCGTCGCGGTAACGGTTGGCGATCTCCTGGAAAGACGGCGCAAGGAACGGCGCGTCGTTCGTGTGGCAGAACATGCAATGCTGCTGATCGATCAGTGCGCTCGGCTCGGGCTGGGCGAGCGCTCGCGAGGCGAGCAGCAGCAGCGATGCAAGAATCGCTGCGAGTGCGACGTGCCGAGGGCGGACAGGGACGACATCGCGTCGCGCGCGAACGCCGCCGGCAAGGCGAGTGAACATGACTGATCAACCGGAAGGAGCACACCGTCATGATGCGAATCCGTTCGTCTCACTCGTTGATCTGAATCAACGCTGGTCACGACGTCAACGCAAACACTGGAGGCGTGTACAAGCCTCTGTCTGCCAGGACCCCGCGACCATGGACATCAAGTTCCCACCGCAAGCACCGGAGTACATCGGCGAGGAGCCCGCGCTCATGTTCCTCGCTCTGGTGGACGACCGCGGTATCGAATGCAAGATTTCGGCTGAAGCGCTGGAAGATCACTTCGGTGCGTCGTCCCGGCGAGAGGACGACTTGCAACGCGCGTTCGAGAACAACCGCGCGGTCATAGAAGGCGCAGCCGAACAATTGCTGACCAGCGTCGGATGCAAACCAGTGATCCTTCGAAGCGGTTATTTCCGATTCAGTGGAGGAGGCACGGCTGCGGGCATCGATTCCAGGCATGCGCGCATGTCGAAACGAGAGCGTGCGGCTGAAGCTGGAAATCGCCGCGAAACCGATGCGCAAGGAGGTGAATGATGCGTGCCATGCTCTACGATGGAGCCGCTCCGATACTGCGGGCAGCGGAAGTCGGCGATCCCGTCGCGGGTCCGGGGCAGTTGCTTATCAACGTGACCGCGTGCGGTGTATGCCGGACGGACCTGCATCTCGTCGACGGCGAGCTGCCGCAATCGAAACGCCCAGTTATTCCCGGACACGAAGTCGTCGGGCGCGTCGCTGCCGTCGGTCCTGGCGTGGGCGAGTTCTTTTCTGTGGGCGACCGGGTCGGGGTTCCGTGGCTGGGACATACGTGTGGCGAATGTCCGTATTGCATCGACGAACGCGAGAATCTGTGCGACGCGCCGGGCTTCACCGGTTATACCCTCGACGGCGGCTATGCCGAGCGCATGGTCGCCGAGAGTCACTTTTGCCTGCATATTCCGCGACGCTACAGCGACATCGAAGCGGCCCCATTGCTGTGCGCGGGACTCATCGGCTATCGAACGCTGCGCATGGCAGGGCACGCAAGACGGCTCGGCATCTATGGCTTTGGCGCTGCCGCGCACATCGTCGCGCAAGTGGCGCACCATCAAGGTCGCACGGTCTTTGCGTTCACTCGTCCGGGAGACACCGCGGCACAGCAACTTGCATTGCAACTCGGCGCCGACTGGGCCGGCAGCAGCGCCGAGCGTGCGCCGGATGAGCTCGACGCCGCGCTGATCTTTGCGCCCGCAGGCGAACTCGTGCCCGTCGCGTTGCGTGCGGTTTGCAGGGGGGGCGTGGTCGTGTGCGGCGGCATCCATATGAGCGACGTTCCGTCTTTTCCCTACTCGCTGCTCTGGGGCGAGCGGCGCATCGTCTCGGTCGCCAATCTGACGCGCGCGGACGGCGTGGACTTCATGCGCTATGCGACCGAGATTCCATTGCGCATGCAGACGCAGGTCTATCCGCTCGCCGAGGCGAATCGGGCGCTCGCCGATTTGCGCGGAGGGCGAGTGCTGGGCGCGGCAGTGCTGCGCGTGGCCGAATGACGACGCGCGCGTAATTCACGGCTCATATGCTTTCGAGTTCAGACTGATCGGGAATACTAATGTTATTGCCACGTGCATGCACCGATGAAAGCCGATCTTCCCGATCTCGTCGCTCGCTCTGGTGCCGTCATGAATGCGCCTGTTGCGTATCTTCTGGAACGGTAAGGGCGTTCGCGCGGCAACGAATATCTGCGTCGATCGAGGGAGAACCGACATGTCACTCAAGGGATCTGTAGACGATGCCGATTGGACCGTCACGTGCAGCACGGAGCAAACGCCGCGCGGCGTCGAATGCTCGATCAGCGTCGAGCAGCGCAACGTGGAAGGCGGACGCTTCATGCATCGGTTCAGGCATGCGCATACCTTCGCCAACGAACGCGAGGCGGTACTCGCGGGGCTGCACGAAGGAATGAACTGGATCCGGCTGAAGGCCGCGAATACGATCGATGTCTAACGGGACTCGCGAGCCGCGGACGCCAGAATGTGCGTGTCTCGAATGCATCGAAATCGACGTCCGTCTGAACCGTTTCCGTGATGCGTTGCTCGTCCGGACTCAAAGCGGACGGCGCGATCTTTCTCCAGGGAGATGAACATGCGAGCATCCGAGAACATCGAAGGCGTCAAGCAAGTCGTCTCGCACGTAGAGTTCCGCGTGGTGATGCCGACTGCGTAGGGAAAGGGAAGAGGAAGGGACCTGCGGCGAGATTTGCCACTTTCTCCGGCGGTATAAACGAATACGTCGATACTTGCCGGCCATCGCCGCTCAGGGCGCGACGTCCTCGATCAAGGTCCATTGCAACGCGCGGATCCTTCTATCGACGAAATAACCGCCGCCTTCAACGTAGCGCAGATAAAGCCGTCCACATGACGAACACTCCCACACGCCGCAGCGGTTGTACGGAAAATAATGCGGCGCGATAGGCGCTTGCGCGGACCAATAGTTGATCTTCCCGGGCAGATATTCCGCAAAGGTCGGTTCCGGATCGTCTTCCGGCATCAGCGTGCCGATTTCGCGCAACTGGGTTTCATCGAGGGAAAGCGGCTGGGATTGCCAGCCTTCGAGCGGCGTCTTCGTGCAAGCGCATGGACCGGGCGCGCGGGCTTGCGCACGGCGCGCGAGGTCCAGGAGCGAGGATGCGTTCAGATGGTCGGGCATAACGTTTGATCGAAGAAGCGAACGCGCCATCATGCGCGCGTCCGCCGTGGTTCGGCAAGGTGTCAGCCGTTCATCATGCGCTCGCGCTGCACGGCGACCCACGAACGGTCGAAGCGTCTTTCCACGATCGATTGGAGCGCCGCCGCTTCCTTCGCCGCCGTTTTGCGCGCGCCTTCGATCACCGCATCGACATCAGCGGGCGCGATGGCGAGCACGCCGTCTTCATCGCCGACGACGATATCGCCCGGATGCACCACCATGCCGCCGACCGTCACCGGCACGTTGATTTCGCCCGGCCCGTTCTTGTACGGCCCGCGATGCGTGACGCCGCGCGCATACACCGGAAAATCGC
This sequence comes from Caballeronia glebae, assembly GCF_001545035.1. Taxonomy (GTDB): domain Bacteria; phylum Pseudomonadota; class Gammaproteobacteria; order Burkholderiales; family Burkholderiaceae; genus Caballeronia; species Caballeronia glebae. The sequence continues at coordinate 90,464 of NZ_FCOJ02000007.1, read as the reverse complement.
GCTGACTCAGCGCGCCCACATCGCGGATCGCGCCGTCGATCACGAGCCCTTGCACGCCGAGGCTTTCGGCATAGCTGGTCATGATCTCGCCCATCAGCGCCTGCGTGAGTTCGCCCGCGCCGTCGATCACGAGCACGTCGCCCGGACGGCAGAAGTCGAACGCGCGATGGATCGCGAGGTTGTCGCCGCCGCGCGTGCGCACCGTGACAGCGGTGCCCGCCATCGGCTTCGGGCGATGAAACGGACGCAGGCCGGTCGCGCCGCTCACGCGCGCCATGTTGTCGCTCAACAGCGAGACCGCGAGTTCGCGCAACGCGGCGAGCGTCGCGGGGCTCGCCTGCGCCGCCGATTCGTATTCACGCCATCCGACCTGATTCATATCGAAGCTCCTTCAGTGGATCTTTGTTGTTCGAGTTGCGCGGACAGACGCCCGTACACCGCACGCGCGTTGCCTTCGAAAATAAGCTCGCGGTCCGCGTCGCCGAGCCAGTCGATGGCGTCGATATAGCGGCGCGTGTCGTCGAAGTAATGACCCGTTTCGGGATCGATGCCCTGCACCGCGCCGATCGTCTCCGACGCGAACAGGATGTTCTTCGCCGGAATGACCTTGGCGAGCAGTTCCGCGCCCGGCTGGTGATAGACGCAGGTATCGAAGAACACGTTGTCCAGCAGATATTCTGTGAGCAGCGGCCGCTTCATGTCCTGCGCGAGCCCGCGATAACGTCCCCAGTGATACGGCACCGCGCCGCCGCCATGCGGAATGATGAACTTGAGCGTCGGAAAATCGGCGAACAGGTCGGCCTGCAGCAGTTGCATGAACGCGGACGTATCGCCATTGATGTAATGCGCGCCCGTCGCGTGGAAGTTCGGATTGCACGACGACGACACGTGGATCATCGCGGGCACGTCGAGCTCGACCATCGCTTCGTAGAGCGGATACCACGAGCGGTCGGTCAGCGGCAGCCCGGACCAGTGGCCGCCCGACGGATCGGGATTCAGATTGCAGCCGATGAAGCCCAGTTCCTCCACGCAGCGCCGCAATTCGGCGATGCAGTTTTCCGGCGCCGCGCCCGGCGCCTGCGGCAACTGGCAGACGCCCACGAAGTTGCGCGGAAAGAGTTCGACGACGCGATGCACGAGGTCGTTGCATGCTTCCGACCAGACCGCGTTGGCTTCGGCCGTCGCGAGATGATGGCCCATGCCGGCGGCGCGCGGCGAGAAGATCGTGAGGTCGGTGCCGCGCTCGCGCTGGATGCGCAACTGGCCGCTTTCGATGCTTGCGCGAATCTCGTCGTCGGAGATGGCGGGGCGCGGCGGCGGCGACACGCCATCCGCGAGCGCGGCGATCTGCTGCGTGCGCCATGCTTCGTGCTGCGGCGGCGAGGTCGTGTAGTGACCGTGACAATCGATGATCATGCGTGAGGTCCGTAGCGTTGTATGCGGGGTTCAGGTGCCCGGGGCCGGATTCGCCGTGGGCAGCGAGGCGTCGTCATCGTCGGCGGGACTGACGCGCATCACGAGCGCGATCACGGTCGCGACCACCAGAAACGCCGCGATGGTCAGCAGCGCGAGCTTGAAATTTCCCGTCGCGTTGCGCACGAGGCCGATGCTCCACGGCCCCACCAGTCCGCCGAACTGCGCAATCGTATTGATGAGCGCGATGGTCGCCGCGCCCGCAGCGCCGGTTCTGAACGACGAAGCGAGGCTCCAGAACAGCGGATTGCCCGCATAGATGAAGAGGCCGGTCACGCACAGCAGCGCGTAGGCGATGACCGGATTCGGCGCGTAGGCGCTGCCCGCGATCGCGATGGCGCTCATGCCGTAGACGAAGGCCAGATGCTTCTTGCGGTCGCCGGTGCGATCCGAGCTGCGGCTGATGATGAACGTGCCCAGCACGCCCAGGAGCGGCGGCGCGGCCGAAAGAAAGCCGACTTCGATATTGCTCAGATGACCGAGACTCTTGACGATCTGCGGCAGCCACAGAAACAGCCCGTAGATGCCGACCAGCGCGCATCCGAACAGGCACGCGAGACTCCACACGCGGATATCGGCCGCCACGCGCAACAGCGGATAGTGCGTGTTGCCGCCGACGGCTTCGCGTTCGGCCGCGAGCGTCGTTTCGAGCCATTGCTTTTCGTCGTCGGCGAGCCAGTCGGCGTCGGCGGGGCGCTCGGTCATGATGCGCAGCGTGAGCAGGCCGAGCAGCATCGCGGGAACGCCTTCGAGGATGAACATCCATTGCCATCCTTGCAGGCCGAGAATGCCGTTGGCGTAGGTCATCAGCGCCGTCGAGATCGGGCCGCCGAGCACCGCCGAAAACGATCCCGCGATGATGTAGCCACCCACCGCGCGCGCCCGGTAGCGCTCCGGGAACCACTTCGTCAGATACACCGCGACGCCCGGCAGGAAACCCGCTTCCATCACGCCGAGCAGAAAGCGCAGCACGTAGAAGCTCTTGTCGTCGAAAACGAAGGCCGTCACGGCCGCGACCGCGCCCCACGTGAGCAGAATCCGCGCGATCCAGCGGCGCGCGCCCACGCGATGCAGCAGCAGGTTGCTCGGCACTTCGAGCACCATGTAGCCCACGAAGAAGATGCTGCCCGCGAAGCCGAACACGGCGGGCGAAAAGCCCAGCGCCTTGTTCATGTCGAGCGCCGCAAAGCCGATGTTGATGCGGTCGAGGTAGTTGAAAAACATCATCGCGAAGAGCAGGGGCATGAGCCGCCCGTACACCTTTCGCATGGTTGCCGCTTCGTTGAATGGCGTCATGCCGTCTCCACGTACTTTTCGTCGGGTCACGAGGGCTCTGCGGCCCTGCTTTACAAACGGCCTTCGCCGCCTGCCTGCTCACATCGGTTCGCGCATGCAGCGTGCCGGATCGGAGCAGGAAAACCGATGATAAGAAGCGCGGCGGCCCGCGTCCAAGACGCGTTCCTTATGCTTCTATAGGACTTTGCTTATAGTGCGGCGTCGGCGAGCGGCGGGGGCAGACAGCCGAGAAAGGCGCGCAGATGAGCCGAGGCGTCGTCCGTGCGGAAGGTGGCGGCGAGCGTCGACCATTGGGACGCGCCCGGACCCGTAAGCGGGCGGAACACGACATCCGTGCGCCCGTGCCGCGCCACCGATTCGCCGACGAAGGTTACGCCGAGTCCCGCTGCGACGAGCGCGATCGCCGTCTGGATTTCGTAAGCCTGATGCGCGACGAACGGCGTCACGCCCGCATCGCGATACAAGGACTGCACGGTGCGCTTGAACTGCGCGTTCTGATGTTTCGGATAGAGAATGAGCGGCGTGTCTTCGAGTTCGGCGATGCGCACTTTCTTCTTTCCCGCGAGCGGATGATCCGGCGAGAGCACGGCCACGATATGTTCGCGCAGCAGCGGATACGACGTGCAGCCGGCGATCGCGAGAGGCTGCCGTCCGATGCCGACGTGAATGCGCATGTCGCGCAGCGCGTCGGTCTGCTCCTCGGTGAGCATCTCGAAGAGCTTCAGTTCGACTTCCGGAAACGCGTGATGAAACGCCTTCAGCGCGGGCGGCAGGATGCTGTACATCGCTGATCGCGTGAACCCGATCGACAGCCAGCCGCGCCGCCCGATGCCGATTTCCTGCGCGCCGAGACTCGCCTGTTCCCATGCGCCGAGAATCTGACGCGCCTCGGTGCAGAGATAGTGGCCGGCTTCGGTGAGCCGCAGCGGCCGTCGCGCGCGATCGACGAGCTGAGCGCCGAGGCGCTCCTCCAGCAGCCGAATTTGCTGGCTTAGCGCCGGTTGCGCAATATGCAGGCGCTCGGCCGCGCGGCTGAAGTTGAGTTCCTCGGCAAGAATGATGAAGCACTGCAAGGATCTGAAATTCATGTCGACGTTCCTGGAATCCGGTGATCAACGTCACAGATCCTACGACGATGGAAACTGTAGTTATGCGTTTGGGCGGTAATGATGGCATACGCGAGAAGAATTGATTCTCGCGAAGCGGTGCCGGCGGACGGCCACTCGTCGCGCGGTTGGCCTTGCAAGGCCGCAGAGTCCTGCGCCCTATCAGATCCATTTTCTTGTAGAACGGTGCACGAATCGATAGCCATGTCCGATGCCCTGTTTTCCGTTTCACCCCGTAGTTCAGTGGCCGATAGGGCGAACAGCGACCCACGCTGACTGGCATCGCATCGCGATTTGTCTTTTCTACAGATGATTGTGTGCCGGCGTACGTCCGCTCGGCGGGCATAGAGTTAAGTTAGCGTTTCCAAAACTGATGCGTCCCGGCGCAAGCGGCGGCAACGGACATGGCACTCGTTAAGATAATCGCCCAGGAATTGGCAATCGGTTCGCCGCTTCCATTCGCCGTCTACTCTGCGAGTGGCAAGCTCCTTCTGGCACGCGGCTACTTCGTTCAGTCGGAGAGTCAGCGGGACAAGATTCTCGCGGCCGGCGGATTGCGCAGCGAAGATGCGGCGGCAAGTCCATCCGGCAGAAGTGCGGCCCATCCGAACGGAATGCTCATCTCGACGGCGAGACACGACGAGAGATCGGGCGGGGCAATCGCCGATCAGGTGTTAGCCAGCACCGAAACACTTCCAAAGACGATAGACAGCATACAGGTGACGGTTGTCGGCAGTGACCCTCTGCCTGTTCAAACCGATTTCGTCGGCTCAATTTCCGGCCGCGCGCTGCTCGTGACGACTTCGAACGGTCATGAGTTGCTCAAGACCGGCGCTGAAGTATCTTGTAATGCTCTTCGAGGGCGCAACGTCTATCAGTTTCGCAGCACCGTGCTCGGACAAAGCGAGACGCCGGTCAGGGTAACTTACCTCGCTTGGCCGGAGTGCGTGCAGACTCAGGTCGTGCGCAACCACGTGCGAGTCTCAACGGAAATGCCAGGGCGGCTGATCAGGAACGACTGTGTCGCCGCGGGCTTCGACGTAACGGCTACAAACGTGAGCCTGGGCGGCGTCGCGTTCCGGGCTTCCAACGCCCTCGTCAACGTCGCCGAGCACTTCAGATTGGGATTACGGCTGCGCGCCGGCGGCAAGCTTCACGCAGTCGTGTTCAACTGCATAGCGCGCAATGTGAGGCGCGTTGACAGTGGCGTCCTGATTGGTGCCGAGTTCAGCGGCCAAACCGCGGATACCCTGGCTCTTCTGCGGCTACACATGTTTGAGACCGCAACGGGCAGCACAGCTCAGTGACGCTGAACGACTGATTCGCGGCCGCTGCGGGTAGATGGGAAGGAGCGCGCGCTCGCAGCAGACGGGTTCGGGGCAGAAAGGCGGCTTGTCATGGATTGCCATAAGCTCCCCGACGAGCCCCGTGGCCACCTCGTGAACCTCGCTTGAATTCAGCCGCTCAAGCGTCTTCCAGACTCTCCCCCCGCTCGGAAATCAACTTGCCAAGTTCGCGAGTCGACAGCACGCGTCTCATGGGATTCGTCGAGCCGGACTCGTCGTCGGCCAGATTTTCAATGATCGTGAGTAGCACTTTGCGCGCGACTTTGATGTCGCGTTCGCTCAGGCCCGTCACGCTGATGTCGTTGACTTCCTCCGCAAGCGGCACGAGCTTGTCTTTCAGCGCGCGGCCCTCGGCGGTCAGATACACGTGCGTGTTCTTTTTGTTCTCGGGACGCTGCTGACGCTCGACCAGACCGAGCTTTTCCATCGCAGTCACGGCGGCGAACGTGGTGGGCGCCATCACGCCCGCCTGCTCGCTCAGTTCGCGCTGCGTGAGGCCGTCGGATTCCCACAGGATACGCAGGAACGTCCAATGTCCGAACGACACCGCATGCTCCGCCAGCCGCATCTGCAATGCACGGACCATTGAACGGGTGGCGTCCTTGACGAGGTGCGCGAGACGGTCGTTCGGCACGGATTCGTGCCAGTGGCGCAGCATTTCCGCGGTTTCTCGCGGCGCACTTTCCACAGTCTTTTTTCGTGTCATGACAGTGTCTTTTCCGTAGAGCGATTCTTTCCCCGACATGATAGCCGGTGGGTCGGTCGTCCTGCTGCCCGGCGGCCGGACATGCGTCTCGGTGCAAACCCGAGCTTGTTCGCGTCTCGCCGCCTCTCTACCATTATGATTAGATATCGAATAAAAATCTGATGCCCAAGGCCTGCGGTCGAACTCGCACGCGCTGGCGCATCGTCCTCATGAGCACGGGAATCGGAGACGTTTGGTGGCCAAATCCACAGTCACGCAATTCTTATCGGAGTCGGACGCGGCGGCAGCGCGCGTCGAGGCCACGTATCACAAGGTCACCTGGCGGCTGATGTCGTTCATCTTCGTCTGCTGGGTGCTGAACTATCTGGACCGCGTGAACGTCAGCTTCGCGCAGTTTCATCTGAAGCAGGATCTCGGCTTGTCGGATGCCGCATATGGCCTCGGCGTGAGCCTGTTTTTCATCGGCTATATCTTGCTGGAAGTGCCGAGCACGCTGTGGCTCAAGAAGATCGGCGCGCGCCTGACGATCTCGCGCATCATGATCCTGTGGGGCGGCATTTCCACCGCAATGGCGTTCATGACCACGCCGACGCAGTTCTATGTCGCGCGAATCCTGCTCGGCGCGGCCGAGGCGGGTTTCTGGCCCGGCATCATCCTGTATCTGACGTACTGGTATCCGGGCGCGCGGCGCGCGCGCATCACGTCGCGCTTTCTGTTGGCGATTGCCGCGGCGGGCATCATCGGCGGTCCGTTGTCGGGCTGGATCTTGCATAACTTCGTCGATGTGCTCGGCTACAAGAACTGGCAGTGGCTATTTTTCCTCGAAGGCATTCCCGCGCTCGTGATGGGCGTCGTCGCGTTCTTCTATCTCGTCGATCGCCCGCAGGAGGCGCGCTGGCTCGACGACGAGCAGAAGAGAATCATCCTCGATGCCCTCGCCGCCGACCGCGCCGAAAAGAAGCCGGCGAAGCACACGCGTCACCAGCTTCTGGTCGCGCTGAAGGACCCGCGCGTATATGTCCTCGCGGCGGGCTGGGGAACGGTGCCCTTGTGCGGCACGATCCTCAACTACTGGACGCCGACCATCATCCGTCAGGCGGGCGTGTCGGACGTGCTCAACGTGGGCCTGCTGTCGGCGCTGCCGTACATCATCGGTGCGCTCGGCATGTTCGCGGTCGCGCGCAGTTCCGACGTGAGGCTGGAACGGCGCTGGCACTTCTTCCTGTGTACCGCGGTCGGCGCGCTGGGCGGCTTTCTGCTGCCCGTGCTGTCGGGCAACACGGCGGCGGCCATCATTTGTCTGGGCATGATCTCCATCTCGTACTTCGGGGCGGCGGCCATCATCTGGTCGATTCCGCCCGCGTATCTCTCCGATGACGCCGCCGCAGCGGGCATCGGCGCGATCAGCAGTCTGGGGCAGGTGGGCGCGTTTTGCGGGCCGATCGCGCTCGGCTGGATCAAGACGATGACGGGCAGTCTCGCGATCGGTCTGTCCGCGATCGCCGCCATCGTGATGCTCGGCGGCCTCGCCGTGCTGATCGGCGTGCCGGCCAACACACTGCGCGAGCACGCGGAGGAGCACTCTTAACCATCGGTTCTCGCAGCAGGGACGGCGCCTTCGTCATGGAGGCGCCGTTTTTTATGTGCGGCATCGACGGCGCTCATCGAAGCACTTCAGGGAAAACCCGCTTGCTTATAAATGATTAGATATCTAATATAAACGGCATGGTGATCGACGCTGAGACATGCACGATCGAGTGAGATGACGAGAAGGGGAGCAGGTGCAATGAACGACGAACTGTCATTCAGGACGCTCGTGGTGACGAAGAAGGATCAGGTGGCGGAAGGCATCTTCTGTTTCGAATTGCGCGATGAGGCAGGACGCGAGCTGCCGCCTTTCACGGCCGGCGCGCATCTGACGGTGCGCGTGCCGAGCGGCGCGAATCGCAACTACTCGCTCTGCAATGACCCGGACGAAACTGACCGCTACGTGATCGCCGTCAAGCGCGACCCGGCGGGCCGCGGCGGCTCGATGAGCATGACGGGCGACGTGGCGCAGGGCGACCGTATCGACGTCTCCGAGCCACGCAACGAGTTCTGCCTGAGCGAACGCGCGCGCAGCTTCGTGTTCGTCGCGGGCGGCATCGGCATCACGCCGATTCTGTCGATGATGCGTCACCTCAAGACCACCGCCGGCCCGCGCTTCAAGCTCTATTACGTCTCGCGCAGCCCCGAGACGACGGCATTCATCGATGAACTGTCGAGCGCGGAGTGGAAGCCGAATGTGGTCATTCATCACGATCACGGCGACCTCGCCAACGCGTTCGATTTCTGGCCGGTCTTCGAAAAGTCCGGCAGTGGCGCGCACGTCTACTGCTGCGGCCCGCGCGCGCTGATGGACGGCGTGCGCGACATGACCGGCCACTGGCCGACGGGCAGCGTGCATTTCGAAAGCTTCGGCGTGGACCAGTCGCGCGCCGCAGAGAACACGCCGTTCAGCGTGAAGCTTGAGCGCTCGGGCCGCTCGTTCGATATTCCTAAGGACCGCTCGATTCTCGAAATTCTGCGCGACAACGGCATCCGCGCACCGAGCTCATGCGAGAGCGGTACATGCGGATCGTGCCGCACGACGCTGTGCGCAGGCGAGGCGGACCATCGCGACATGGTGCTCGGCGAAGACGAGAAGCGTGACCAGATCATGATCTGCGTGTCGCGTGCGAAGAGCGAAGAACTCGTGCTGGACCTCTGAAATTTCCCCATTGAATACGTTGGTCAGGAGAAGCGCAAATGCTCACGCATGAAGAGAACGAATTGCTGTGCCGTGTCGAAGGCGATGCCCCGATGGGCCAACTGATGCGCCGTCACTGGACGCCCGTGTGCCTCATCGAGGAAGTCAGCGAGCCGGACGGCGCGCCCGTCAAGGCGCGCGTGTTCGGGGAAGACCTCGTCGTATTCCGCGACACCGACGGCAACGTCGGCGTGATGGACGAGTATTGCCCGCATCGGCGCGTGTCGCTCGTGTATGGGCGCAACGAGGATTGCGGCCTGCGCTGCCTCTATCACGGATGGAAGATGGACGTGAAGGGCAACGTCATCGAGATGGTCTCCGAGCCTTCGTGCAGCGACATGACGAAGAAGGTGAAGCACAAGGCCTATGAAACCAAGGAATGGGGCGGATTCGTATGGGCGTACATGGGCCCGCAGGACGCGATTCCCGAGTTCGTACCGCCCGCGTGGGCGCCATCCGAAGATACGCGCGTGAGCATTGCGAAGGCGATCCTGCCGTGCAACTGGGCGCAGATTCTCGAAGGCGCGATCGATTCGGCGCACAGTTCGAGTCTGCACTCGTCGGACTTCGTGCCGGCGCGCGTTGGCGGCGCGGAAGCGACATCGAAGAACTGGCTGCGTCCGTCGACGGACAAGGCGCCTCGCCTGCAGGTGCATCGCACGAGTTATGGCTTCCGCTATGCCGCGCTGCGCCGCCCGATACAAAACGCCGCCACCCACGACTACGTGCGCTCGACCGTGTTCGTCGCGCCGGCCACCGCGCTGATTCCGCCGAACAACCTGTACAACGTCGCCAACATCAACGTGCCGTGCGACGACACCAGCACCGCGTTCTACTTCATGGCATGGGGACATCCCGCCAAGACGCCGGAGACCGAAACGTGGCGCAAGTTTCTCGGTCAGCAGGTCGGCATCGATCTCGATGCGTTCTACCGGCCGCTGCGCAATCACGACAACCGCTTCTGGCAGGATCGCGAAGCCATGAAGGCGGGCAACTTCACCGGCATCAAGGGCTTTCCGAATCAGGACATCGCAATGTGGGTCACGATGGGTACGGTTGCCGATCGCACCGAGGAGCGGCTCGGCGCGAGCGATGTGGCGGTCGTCGAATTCCGCCGCCGCATGCTCGATGCGCTGACGGAGTTCCAGTCGGGCGAAGGGGCGATCGGCACCGGCGACAAGGCGATTGCGCGCAGCGTGTGCTCTTTCCAGGCGATGGTGCCGAAAGATACCGACTGGAAGCAGTACGCCGCGCAGCCAGTGTGGGTCGAGCCTTCTGAAGCGACTGCGCCGGAACTCGATTCGAACTATCAGGTTCAGGTCTGATGGAGAAAATTCGACTCGGCATCGCGGGACTGGGCCGCGCATTCTCGCTGATGCTGCCGACGTTTCTCGCCGATACTCGCGTGCAACTCGTCGCGGCCTGCGATCCTCGCGAGACGGCGCGCACGCAATTCGAAGCCGACTTCGATGCGCCGGCTTATCCCGACATCGACGCGCTCGCGCGCAGGCCGGACATCGATGCGATCTATATCGCGAGCCCGCATCAGTTTCATGCGGCGCATACGCGGATCGCGGCTTCGCACGGCAAGCATGTGCTCGTCGAAAAGCCGATGGCGCTGTCGCTCGCCGAATGCGACGACATGATCGACGCATGCCGCGACGCGAACGTGTATCTGATCGTGGGGCACTGCCACAGCTTCGATACGCCGTATCTGCGTACGCGCGAACTGATTGCGTCAGGCGCGTTCGGCGACGTAAAGATGATCCACGCGCTCAACTACACCGACTATCTGTACCGGCCGCGCCGGCCCGAGGAACTGAAGACCGAAGAGGGCGGCGGCGCGGTGTTCAGTCAGGCGGCGCATCAGGTGGATATCGTGCGGATGCTGGCGGGAAGCCGCGCGACGCGCATCCGCGCCGCGGTCGGCAACTGGGATGCGGCGCGTCCTACCGAAGGCGCGTACACCGCCACGCTGTGGTTCGAAAACGGCGCGTTCGCGACGCTTTCATACAATGGCTATGCGCATTTCGATTCCGACGAGTGGACCGGGTGGATCGGCGAGATGGGTCAGCCGCGCAGCGCCGACGAGTATGGCGCTGCCCGTCGAAGGCTGTCTCACGTTGCGTCGGGAGAAGAAGAGGCACGGCTCAAGGCCGCTGGAACCTACGGTGGAAACGCATACACGCCTGCCTCGAAAGCACCCGTCGTGCGAAGGCACCAGCACTTCGGTCCGCTGATCGTATCGTGCGAGCGCGGCGATTTGCGGCCGATGGCGGACGGCATCGTCGTGTACGGAAATGAACGGCGCGAATGCATCGAACTCGAAGCGCCGGCGGTTCCACGCGCCGAAGTCATCGACGAACTCATCGCGGCCGTGCACGGCGACGTTGCTCCGCTGCACGATGGCGCATGGGCGCGCGGCACGCTGGAAATCTGCCTCGCGATCCTGCGTTCGAGCGCGCAACAGCGCGATGTGCTCGTCGGCGGCGAAACGTAAATCACAAAGGAATGCTGAATATTGGCAAGCTCGATCTGTCGGTCGCGGCAGGCAACTACGAGCGTGCGGCCGCTGGTCGACGGTGAAGTGCAGATCGACGGTGTGGATACGCTCTTCATGCTGCTGGACCCGACGGCATAAGCCCCGGCGACTAGTCAACCTGATACCAGCGACCGGTTTCTGGCCGCACAGCGGCGGGTGCGCCGTTCAACCAGACTTGTTCTTCATCCAGTCGCGGTGCGGCTGAACGGGCGACGTCGAAGACCACCTCAAGTGCTCGCCCGACATGGACGTCTTCGATAGGAAGTTCCCAGGTCAGGAATATCTGAACGCAATCCCGATCCGGCGCGAAGTCGGCCGCGCTGAAACTGTCGCTGTGGCGCTGAATGACGCCATGAGGCTGGGCAGTATCGAATATCACAGCGGTTCCTCGTGTGAGGGGAATGCGATGTCCCGTTGTGGGAAAATGCACGTCCAGACCCTTGTCCTCGCTTAGGAAGAGATTGCAAAAGGCCGCACCGCCATATTGTGCGGCGTCGTGATGGTATCTCGCGCCACGACAGGCCATGAGCGCCACGTCGCTGGAGGCAAATACGGCAGGGGTGATTCCAAGCGCACACGTCCAGTCGGAAACTGCCTGCACGCAGCGCCTGTAGTCCGGCCAGCGCACGCGCGCCCGCGCCAGAGGCATTTCCTCGACATCCCCGGGTTCCAGATCGAGTCGCGACGATGTCTCTCTTTGCCAATCCGCGAGCAGGCGCGCGGAGGGCGCCGGCACGTCGAGCATGCCCGATAAAACGGTGTCACTTACGCAACGACTGCGGATGGCATCGCCGCTCCAGAAAAAAGAAGTTAGCGTGTCTCGCATCGATGCTGTCGAAGAGGAATTCATCTGGGTCATTGTATCGATTCAGGCTCAGCCCTTCTTCGGCGTCTAGTCACCGCGCCGAAGCTGCTCGTCGCGCTTCTCTTTGCATAACTCGATGAACTTCTGTACCGGCGCCGTCGCCGTGGCGCCGCGCCGCGTTGCGATGCCGTATGGCGCGCCGCGTCGTTCTATCCGAATCGGCAGCACCGCCATCATTGCGTGCGCCTGAAAGTACTGCGCGACTTTCAGCGGCATGAGCGCGACGGTCCCCGCGCTGGCTCGCAGCAACGACAACGTCGCGAACGTCGAAGACGTCTCGATGGCGTAACGCGGAAAGGGCACGTCGGCGTCGTCGAAAAGCTGTTCGAGCAGCGAGCGCATTGGCAGGGCGGCTTGCGGCACGATCCACGGATTGTCCGCAAGCTCTTCGAGCGTCAGGCGCTGCGCGCTCGCCAGCGGATCGGCGCCGTCCACCACCAGACACACTTCCTCCACCTCAAGGGGAATGAAATCGTAAGCTTCCGGATGGACGCTGATGCTCGGCCGCCCGATGACGAGATCGAGCAGACGCTGATCGAGCATCGATAGCAGGCGCGCGCTGTTGTCCTCCCAGACCTCGACGGACACGTCCGGCTGCACTTGCCGCAACGCGCGCAGGATGGGCGCGAGCCACTCGGGCATCGAGCCCATCACGGCGCCGATGGCGAGCATGCCGCCGCCGCCGCGCATGATGGCCGCAAGCTCGTCGCGCAGCGCGCCGATCTCGGAGCGCACTGCGCGCGCATGACGAATCACGCAGCGTCCGAGTTCGTTCGGCACGATGCCGCGCGGCGAGCGCGCGAACAGTTCCGTGCCGAACATCGCCTCGATTTCGCGCAGCGACTTGGTCGTCGCGGGCTGCGAGAGCGACACCTGCTGCGCCGCCTTGCGCAGCGACCCGTGGTCGTCCAGCGCGATCAAAAGCGCGACGTGGTTGCCGCGCAGCCGCCTCAATATCGCATCGATACTGGTTATCACCGATATAACTCCAACGTCTCACCTGATCGGAAGGTTTCATTATCTGGCCGCGCCGATGCCTCTTTAAACTGGTTCGGTCGACGTTCATCACAGCCGGGCGCTCGACGGCGCGGCTCGATCATGCCGGAACACACGCGGCCTCGGCAAGCGAAGCAGAAATCACGCATTCACAGGAGAGACGCAAATTGAAAAGAATCGGACTCGATGTCGGCGGCACCTTCACCGATGTCGTGATGGTGGACGACGAAGAAGGGCGCATCTGGTCGACCAAGGTGCCGACGACGCCGAAGGATCGCGTCATCGGCACCATTGAAGGCTTTCGCAAGATTCTCGAATTGTCGGGCACCAATAGCGCCGACGTGTCGTTCATCGGCCACGGCACGACGATGGCGACCAACATGGTCGTCGAAGGCACTGGAGCCAGGACCGCGCTCGTCACCACGCGCGGCTTTCGCGACATCCTCGAACTCCGGCGCGTGTCGCGTCACGACCGCGCCGATCTCTACGATCTGCTGTTCGACAATCCGCGACCGCTCGTCGAGCGCCGCTGGCGGCTCGAAGTGAACGAGCGCATGCGCCATGACGGCAGCATCGAAACGCCGCTCGATCACGCGCAGCTCGAAGCGCTCGCCGAACAGATCCGCGCGTCGGATATCGAGGCCGTCGCCGTGTGCTTCCTGCACGCGCACGTTAATCCGCAGCACGAACGCGAAGCCGTCGATACGCTGCGCCGCCTGTTGCCGGAGCGCTTCGTGTGCGCGTCGCACGAAGTGAATCCCGAATCGATGGAATACGAGCGCGCGAGTTCGACCGTCATCAACGCGATGCTCGGCCCGGTCTGCGGGCGGTACATCGGCCGGCTCATCGGCGCGCTGGCGCAGCACGGCTTCGCGGGCAAGTTTCTCTTCATGCAGTCGAACGGCGGGCTCGCGAGTCCGGCGATGGTCGCGGACAAGCCGATCGTGCTGCTCGAATCCGGGCCGGCGGGCGGCGTCTCGGCGGCGATCCGCAATTGCGAGAAGAGCGAACTGAAGAACGCGATCCTCGGCGATATGGGCGGCACGACCTTCGACGTCTCGCTGATCCGCGACTCGCGCCCCGAACTGCGCAACAAGAGCCTGCTGCACACCTACACCGTGCGCTCGCCCAGCATCGACATCGATTCGGTCGGCGCGGGCGGCGGCTCGATCGTGTGGATCGACGCGGGCGGCGGCGTGCGCATCGGACCGGAGAGCGCGGGCGCCGATCCCGGGCCGGCATGTTACGGGCGAGGCGGCACGGCGCCGACCGTCACGGACTGCAATCTGGTGCTCGGCTATATCGATCCGGACAGCTTCCTCGGTGGCGAATTCAAGCTCGATGCGCAGGCCGCATGGCGCGTCGTCGACGAAGTCATCGCGCAGCCGCTCGGCGTCTCCGTGCCCGAAGCCGCGCAAGTCGTGCGCTCGGTCGCGAACGCATTGATGGCGCAGGCCATCCGCATCATGACGGTGGAGCGCGGCTACGATCCGCGTGAGTTCTCCTACATCTGCTACGGCGGCGCGGGGCCGGTGCACGCGGTCGATCTCGCGCATGAAATGGGCATCCGGCGCGTGGTGATTCCGCCGCTGCCGGGTCTTTTCAGCGCGTTCGGCATGACGGTCGCGGACCAGCAATACGACTATCAGCGTCCGCTTGAGAGCGATCTCGCGATGATCGACGACGCGACCCTGCACGCCGCGCTCGACGAACTGGCCGCGCAAGGCATGGAGGAGCTGGAACGTCACGGTGTCGAAGCGCAGGGCGTGAAGGTCGTGCGTCTCGCCGATTGCCGCTATGCCGGCCAGCCCGACGTGATCACCGTCGAAGTGCAGGCCGACGCACAGGGCATTCGCGCCGCGCTCGCGCAGGCCTTCGAGGATGCGCATCTGCGGCAATGGAACTTCATCAGCAAGGACAAGCCCGTGGTGGTCGCCAACGTGCGGCTGCAACTCGTGACGACGACCGGCTGGCGCGGCTCGGTCGCGAGCGCCGACGGCGGCGCGCTGCCGCAGCCGGTGCGCACCCGCGAAGTGTATTTCGACGGCCACGCGCGCACGCTGCCGGTGTTCGCGCGCACGCAGATTCCGGTCGGCGCGACTATCGTCGGGCCGGCGGTCATCGAAGAGCACAGCAGTTGCGCGGTGCTGAAGGCGTCGCATGTCGCGCGCGTCGATCCCGATCTCAATCTCGTCATCGAACTGGCAGCCTGAATTCATGGACATCGTCACTTACGAAATCATCCGCAGCAGTCTCTTCGCGATCGCCCGTGAAATGAAGATCGCGATGATGCGCACCGCCGGCAGCCCGCTCATGCACGCGAGCGGCGATTCGTCGGCGGCCATTTTCGACGCCGACATGCAGCTCGTCGCGCAAGGCAACGACATTCCGACGATGCTCGGCTCGGCCGTCATCTCGACGCGCGTGTCGGTGGAAGCGGTCGGGCGCGACAACCTGCGCCCCGGCGACGTGATCGTCAGCAACGACGCCTACGTGGGCGGCGGCAATCATCAGCCGGACGTGCAGTTCACGCGGCCGGTGTTCGCGGGCGGCCGGATCGTCGCGTTCGTGATGACGCGCGGCCACTGGACCGACATCGGCGGACAGTCGCCGGGCAGCTATACCGTCACGACGTGGGACGTTTTTGCCGAAGGCATCCGCATTCCGCCGGTGTTTCTGTATCGCAACGACGAGCCGGTGCCGGACATGATCAACCTGCTCACGAGAAACAGCCGCAACGCGCACGAACTGCTGCTCGACATCCAGGCGCAATACGCGGGCACGTTCGTCGGCGACCGGCGCATCGGCGAACTGGTGGCGAAGTACGGCGCCGATGCGCTGCGCGACGTGATGAGCCAGAGCCTCGATCACTCGGAAAAGCTGATTCGCGCGGAGATCGCGCGCATTCCGGATGGCGTCTACGAAGCGCAGGAGTATCTCGATCCGATCGAGGCGCCGGGCTGGAAACAGGAGCGTCCGCTGCTCAAGGTGAAGATCACCAAGACGGGCGATCACATCACTTTCGACTACACCGGCACCGGGCCGCAGGCGCGCGGCGGCATCAACTGTCCGCTTTCGGTGACGTGCAACAGCACGTGGTTCACGGTGAAGGCGCTGACCGATCCGGGCATTCCGACTAACCAGGGTTGCTACCGGCCGGTGACGATCATCGCGCCCGAGGGCAGCGTGCTGAACTGCCGCTATCCGGCGTCGGTGGTGTCGGGCAACACAGAGACTTCGCCGCGCGTGATCGATCTGCTGCTCAAGGCGCTCGCGCCCGCGGTGCCCGAGCGCATCACCGGACAAAGCAACTGCGCGTCGTGCGCGGGCATTTTCAGCGGACGCGATACCGATGCGGCGCGAGTCTCCCGTACCGGCCAGGAATTCGTCACCATGCACGACGTTCACGCGGGCGGCATGGGCGCGCGCGCGGCCAAGGACGGCGTGAGCGGCGTGCGCGTCTACGTGGGCAACGCGGGCAGTCAGTCGATCGAGATGATCGAAGCGACTTCGCCGCTGATGGTCGAGGAATGGTCGCTCGTCACCGACAGTGGCGGCGCGGGCCGTCAGCGCGGCGGGTTGACATCGCGGCGCGTATATCGCGTCGATTACGACGAGGCCACGTTCACCGTGTCCGGCGAACGCGGACGTTCGGCGCCCGAAGGCCACTTCGGCGGCGAGGCAGGGACGCGCTTTCTGTGCGTCGTCGAACGCGCGGACGGCAGCGAGCACGAGGTCGCCGCGAAGGGCGGGCAGACGGTCGTGTATCGAGGCGATCGCGTGACAGTGCAGCCTGCCGGCAGCGGCGGCTACGGCGATCCGCGCGAACGCGAACAGGCGCGCGTCGATGCCGATGTCGCCGATGGCTACATCAGCGCGGACGCGGCTGCGCAACGCTACGGTCGCACGCGGGAAACCGCCGACGCACCGCTCGAAGTCACCGCCGAATGAGCGCGAACGAAGCCATGAACCAGCCCCTGCCGCTCGCTGGCGTGTGCGTGGTCGAGATCGGCCACAGTCTCGCCGCGCCGTATGCGGGCATGATTCTCGGGTCGCTCGGCGCGGACGTCATCAAGATCGAAAGCGCGGAACACGGCGACTACGCGCGCGACTGGGGCCCGCCCTTCGTCGATGGAGCGGCCGCGCTGTTTCATGCGGTGAATCACGGCAAGCAGAGCATCGCGATGTCGCTGTCGAACCCGGACGAAGCGCAGGCGTTGCGCGAGCTGATCGCGCGCCGCGCCGATGTCGTGCTGCAGAACCTGAAGGCGGGCGGGACGGAGAAATACGGTCTCGGCGGCGAGGCGATGCTGCGCATGAAGCCGTCGCTCGTCTACTGCAATCTCGGCGCGTTCGGCACGGCGGGGCCGCTGCGCGACAAGCCGGGCTACGATCCGCTCGTGCAGGCGCTCTCGGGTCTCATGAGCTTTCTCGGCCAGCCGGGCGAGCCGCTGTCGCGTATTCCGGTGTCGGTGAACGACATGGGCACGGGACTATGGGCCGCGATCGGCGTGCTCGCCGCGCTCTTCAGACGCCAGGCGACGGGCGCGGGCGAGATCGTATCCGTGTCGCTATACGAGACCGCGATCAGCTGGGCGGGCATCCAGATCGCCGACTATCTGGCGTCCGGCGTGCTGCCGGGGCGCTGGGGATCGGGGACGGCCGCGATCGTGCCGCATCAGGCCTTCGAATGCGCGGACGGCACCGTCATGGTCGCCGCGGGCAACGACCGCCTGTTCCGCCGCCTGTGCAGCGTGCTCGATAGCGCCGCGCTCGCCGACGACGCGCGCTTCGTCACCAACGGCGCGCGCGTTACCAATCGCGTCGCGCTGATCGACTTGCTGCACGTCGAGTTCCGCAAGCACGGCACCGCGCACTGGCTCGATGCGCTCGATAAGGCCGGCATTCCGTGCGGACCGATTCAGACGATCGATCAGGTCGTCGAGCACGAGCAGACCAAGGCGCTCGATCTGCTGCGCACCACCGACGACGGCGCGGCGACGGTCGTCGGCGTGCCGATTTCGTTCGGCGGCGCGCGGCCCGCGCGCACGGGCGTCACGCCGAAGCTCGGCGAACACAATCATCTGTTGACGAAGACACCACTGGAGACATCGTGAAACTTGCATCGCAACTGGTCGGCGCGTTCGACACGCTGACGCTCGAAGAAATCGACGAACAAATTCTCATCGTCAAACTGAACCGTCCGGAAGTCTCGAACGCGATCAGCACGACGACGGGAGAGGAGATCATCCGCGTATTCGGCGCGCTCGAAGCGAACCCCGCGCTGTATCGCTGCGTGATCCTGACGGGCGCAGGCGAGCGCGCGTTCTGCGGCGGCGCGGACCTCAAGCAGCGCGAAGGCATGACCGACGAACAGTTCGGCGTGCAGCACTATTTGTTCGAGCGCATGAACCGCGCGCTCACGTATTGCCCGGTGCCGGTCATTTGCGCGGCCAACGGCGCGGCGGTCGCGGGCGGACTCGAACTGCTGCTCGCCTGCGACTTCGCCTATGCCGCAAGCCACGCGACGTTCGGCTTCACCGAAGTGAAGCGCGGCATCATGCCGGGTGGCGGCGGAACGCAGCAACTGCCGCGCGCGATCGGCGCGCGGCGGGCGAAGGAGTTGATCCTGCGCGGCGGAAAGTTCACGGCGCAGGAAGCGCTCGCGTGGGGCGTCGTCAACCGGCTGTGCGAGCCGGGTCGTGTGCTTGCCGACGCCATCGACGCCGCGCGGGACATCTGCACGAGTGCGCCGCTTTCGGTCGCGCAGGCGAAGAAGGCGATCGACCTCGGCATGCAGGGCGATCTGCGCACCGGGCTCTATCTGGAAATCGAAGCGTACAACCGGCTGATTCCGACCGAGGATCGTCTCGAAGGCATCAGCGCCTACAACGAGAAACGCTCACCGCGATTCAAAGGCCGTTAGACCATAACGGCACGGCCGACCCGAAAACCGGATTCACCGGAGGAGACAGACATGACACCCGACCTCGGCAGCTTCGACAGGCCCACGGCCGAAGCGACCTACGGCAAGATCACGCGCAGGCTCATCCCGTTCCTGTTCCTGTGCTACGTGTTCGCGTTTCTCGATCGCATCAACATCGGCATTGCGCAGCTCGACATGAAGCACGACGTGGGCTTCAGCGATTTCACCTACAGCATCGGCGCGGGCATCTTCTTTCTCGGCTACGTGCTGATGGAAGTGCCAAGCAATCTGCTGCTCGCGCGCATCGGCGTAAAGCGCACGTTCTCGCGCATCATGATCCTGTGGGGTTTGATCGCGGCGGGCACGGCGTTCGTCACGCTGCCTTCGCATCTCTACACCGTGCGCTTCTTTCTCGGACTCGCGGAGGCGGGGCTTTATCCGGGCGTGATCTTCTATCTCACGCGCTGGTATCCGGTCGAGCGGCGCGCGAAGGTGATCGCCATCTTCACCTGCGCGACGGGCATCGCGGGCCTGTTCGGCGGGCCGCTGTCGGGCGCGCTGATGACGTACTTCAACGGCTATTTCGGCCTGCACGGCTGGCAGTGGATGTTCATCGTGCAGGGTCTGCCCGCGAGCGTGCTCGGCGTGATCGCGTTCTTCTTTCTCGATGACGGCCCGCAGCAGGCGAAGTGGCTCACCGAGAGCGAGAAGGCGATCGTGCTCGACGACATCCGCAGGAGTTCGAGCGTCTCGACCAGGCACGCAGAGCACACGTTCGGCCGTGCGCTGAAGGATTTTCGCGTCTACGTGATGGGTTTCGTGTGGTTCACGCAGATCGCCGGCGTGTTCGCGATCGGCTTCTGGCTGCCGACGCTCATCAAGAGCGCGGGCGTGTCGAGCGCGTTGCAGATCGGCTGCTATTCGGCGATCCCGTACTTCGTGAGCTGGATCGCGTTGATCGCGCTGAACCGTCATTCGGATCGCACGATGGAGCGGCGCTGGCACTGCGCGATCGCGATGATGTTCGGCGCGGCCGGCCTCGTCGTCGCGGGGTTCACGACGGGCAACCTCGCGCTGTCGCTCGCGGCATTGTCGGTGGCGACGGCGGGCATTCTCGCGCCCAATCCGCTGATCTGGGCGATCTCGACCGATTACATTCGCGGCAGCGGCGCGGCGGGCGGCGTCGCGCTGATCAATTGCGTGGGCCTGCTCGGCGGCTTCGTGAGCCCGATGATCATCGGCTCGATCAAGACCATGACGAACAGCATGACGGGCGGACTCGGCGCGATCGCGCTGCTGATGGTGCTCGGCGCGATCGCCGCCGTGGTGCTGGCGCCGTCGACTTCGGCGGCGCCGATCGCGGCGGGACATACGAATGAAGGCAGCGATGCAGTCGCGGACGCGACGATCTGAACCGGAGCAGACATGAACGAAAGAGACGTGCAGATTCGCGAAGTTGGCTTGCGCGATGGCTTGCAGATGGTGCACACGATCCTCGCGAGCGAGCAGAAGCTCGAATGGTGCGCGCGCATGGTCGATGCGGGCGTGATCGATATCGAAGTGACGTCGTTCGTGCCGCCGAAAGTCGTGCCGCAATTCGCGGACGCGGCCGAGGTCGCGACAGGCGCGCTCGCGATCGCCGGTCTTCACGCGGCGGCGCTGGTGCCCAACCTGAAGGGCGCGCAACGCGCATTCGATGTGGGGCTGAACAAGGTGCATTACGTGCTGTCCGCGAGCAACGAGCACAACCTGAAGAACGTGCGGCGCAGCACGGCGGAATCGGTCGAGGACTTCGCACGCATCGCGGCGGCGCGCGACGAACTGGGCCGCGATGTCGTGCTCGGCGCGGGCGTGGCGACCGCGTTCGGCTGCACGATCGCGGGCAAGGTCGACGAACGCACGGTGCTCGGACTCGTCGAGACGCTCATCGAAGCCGGCGCGCAGGAGATCACGATCGCCGATACGGTCGGCTACGCGAATCCCGCGCAGGTGCGTGCGCTCATGCGGCAGGTCGTGGCGCTCGCGGGGGCGGTGCCCGTCGCCTGTCACTTTCACGATACGCGCGGCCTGGGACTCGCCAACGTCATGGCCGCGCTCGATGCGGGCGTGCGCGCATTCGATGCATCGCTCGGCGGACTCGGCGGCTGTCCGTTCGCGCCCAACGCGACCGGCAACATCAATACCGAGGACACCGTGTTCATGCTCGAAGCGCAGGGCCTGCGCACGGGCATCGATATCGGCAAGCTGCTGGCGATTCGGGAGACGATCGCCGTGTGGCTGCCGGGCGAGCCGTTCACGGGCGCGATCGCGCGCGCTGGATTGCCGGCGACCTTCGCCGCTCCGGAGGCCGTCGCGGCGTGACTTCGGTTAGCGGCTCAAGCTGCCGCCGCGAGCCGTTCCAGCAGATCGACGAGTAGCTCGGGTGCGAGCACCATCGCGTCATGGCCTGTGTCGATGCTCTCCCAGCCCCATTCCGGGCGTTGCGACCGGACATGCTCGCGCACGGGCGCGAGCGTGTCGTATGAAGGATTCGCGCAGTGCACGTAAGTGCAAAGCAGCCCGTTGCCGAGCGGCGATTCGAGCTTGAGCGGCGTGGTGTAGGTCGCGAGCGGATGCGGCGTGAGTCGCCGGCGGACCCATTGCGCTTGCGGATGATCGTCCGGAATGCCGGTGCCCTTCAGGTCGTTGACGGGCATCGCAATTGCCTGGCCGCTTGCCCCCACCGATGCCATGCGCTCATCGACGACGCTTGCGGGCAGCACATCGAACGCGGATTGGCCGCTTTGCGCGAGCAGGCTGTCGAGGAAGACGATCGTGCGCAGTGTGTGCGCGATACGGTCGGCGACGCCTGACGCGACGAGTCCACCGTAGCTGTGGCCGACCAGCACGACCTCGCTCAATTCCTCCGCCTCGATGACA
Source organism: Caballeronia glebae (assembly GCF_001545035.1). GTDB lineage: Bacteria > Pseudomonadota > Gammaproteobacteria > Burkholderiales > Burkholderiaceae > Caballeronia > Caballeronia glebae. The sequence goes on along the minus strand of NZ_FCOJ02000007.1, from coordinate 68,501 downwards.
TTGACGATATCGGCGATGTTCACGTCGAGCGACGTGACCGATGCAATCAGATGATGGCGCTCGCCGAGTCCGGTCATGGTCGGCGCAACGACGCGATGTCCACGCGCGATCAATTCATCCGCCACGAAGCGCCAGGCCCAGCCGCCATGCCAGGCGCCGTGAATCAGCACGAAATTGAACCGCGTGTCGTTCTGTGGGCTGCTTTTCAAGTCGGTCTCCTGATCGATGTGCGTACATTGTTGAGTGGGCAAATCGTCTCAGAGATGAAGCCGCCATGCAACCAATTGCACGTGCCGCGAACATCGCTACTTACTGGTTATCACCGATATAACTCGCGCATCTCACCTGATCTGATCTTTTCAATATCTTCATCCGCCGATGTTTCCTAGACTGGCTCAATTGCTCGAATCATGTCCCACGCCGTCAATCTTGGAGAGCGCGAGTGAACCCGTCCGTTCTGGAATCCGATCCGGCGTCAGCCGATTCTTCGCACGCTACTTCGACCGCAGACGCGCATGAGCGAGCGCTCTATTGGCGCGTCACGCTTCGGATCGTGCCGTTGCTTTTCGTGTGCTACGTCGTCGCGTTTCTGGATCGAATCAATGTCGGCTTTGCGAAGCTGCAGATGCAGGACGCGCTCGGTTTCAGCGACAGCGTCTATGGTCTGGGCGCCGGAATCTTCTTTCTCTCCTACTGTCTGCTCGAAGTGCCGAGCGCAATGCTGCTCAGGCGCATGGGCGCGAAGAAAACGATCGCGCGCATCATGATCTGCTGGGGAATCGTCGGGGCCTGCTCCGCGTTCGTCACGAACGTCACGCAGTTCTATATCGTGCGTCTGCTGCTGGGCGTGTTCGAAGCAGGCTTCTTTCCCGGCGTGATCTTCTATCTGAGCTCATGGTTTCCGGAAAGACGGCGCGGTGTGATTATCGCGTGCTTCATGGTCGGATTTCCGGTCGCGGGTCTTGTCGGCGGACCGGTCTCGGGATGGGCGATGACGAGTCTCGCGCACGTCGCCAATCTCGCCGGATGGCAATGGCTTTATATCGTCGAGGCGTTGCCGGCGGTCGTGCTCGGTCTGGTCACGCTCATGCTGCTGGACGACAACATCGAAAAGGCCAAATGGCTCACCGAAGCGGAGAAGGGCGTGCTTCGCCAGGGCTTCGATGTCGAGACGGAACGAAAGCGTCGAGCCGGGCAACACGGTCACGCGAAACTTGCCGAGGCGCTCGCGGACCCGAAAGTCTATATGCTCGCGTTCATCGACTTTGCCTTTGTCTGCGGAACCTATTCAGTGACGTTCTGGCTTCCGACTGTCATGAAAGACTCGGGCATTACGAATCTTTCGCTGCTCGGATGGCTTTCCGTCATACCGTACGGAATGGGCGCTATCGGCATGATCGCGATAAGCCGAAGCTCGGATCGAATGCTCGAACGCCGGTGGCATGCGGCGATCGCGGGTTTCATCGGCGCTGTCGCCTTGTTGCTGGTTTCGCGTCCGACCAACTCGCCCGCGTTGACCGTCGCGTTGTTGACGGTGGCCTGCGTTGGCATCTTCGCGACCAACGTGTTGATCTGGTCCCTCGCAGCGGACTATCTGAACGGATCGCCGGCGGCGGCGACAAGCATCGCTTTCGTCAATTGCATCGGCTTGCTCAGCGGCTTTTGCAGTCCGTTCGTTATCGGATGGCTGAAGACCGCGACGGGAACGCTCGTCAGCGGCCTTTACGTGATGACGGCAATACTCGTGGCGGGCATTCTGGTAATGCTGCTTGGCTTCAGGCGTCATACCGAAGCGCAGGCGCGTTCCGCACTGACAACAGGGACAGAGTGAGACTTATGCATAACATTGCCATTCTCGATGATTTCCAGAACACTGCGCTTCGCTTCGGAGACTGGAACAGCTTGCGCGAACACGCCGACATCACTGTCTTCACAGACCACATCCGCGACGAGAACGAACTGGTCGAACGTCTGCAACCCTACGACGTCCTTTGCGTGATGCGCGAGCGCACATGGTTCACGCACAGTGTTCTTTCGCGTTTGCCGAATCTGAAGTTGCTGGCAAGCACGGGGCCGTGGAACGCAGCCATCGATATCGAAGCGGCCGATGAATTCGGCATTACCGTTACCGGGACCGCATCGTCGCCGACGGCCGCGGCGGAACTCGCCTGGGCGCTCATTCTCGCCGCGACGCGACACATCCCGAGCGAAGTTGCATCGTTCAGAAAGGGAGGCTGGCAGGTATCGGTGGGCGGCGACCTGCATGGCAAAACCATCGGACTGCTAGGACTGGGCTACACCGGCGGCGCGACTGCACGCGTCGCCCAGGCTTTCGGCATGCGCACGATCGCATGGAGCCAGAACATGACGCACGAGTCCGCCGCAAAGTGCGGCGCGCTCTACGTGTCGAAGGAAGAATTGCTTGCATCGAGCGATATTCTTTCGATTCACGTGCGGCTATCGGACCGCACGCGCGACTTGATCGGCGAGAAGGAACTGAGGATGATGCAACGGCACGCGCTGCTCGTGAACACTGCACGCGGACCGATCGTCAATGAGCGAGCGCTTATCGATGCGTTGACCGAGAAGCGAATCGCGGGCGCAGCGCTCGATGTTTTCGGTCAGGAGCCGTTGCCTGCGGATCATCCGTTCCGGTCGCTCGATAACGTGATCGCGACATCGCACATCGGTTACGTAACCGATGCGTCTTATCGGATCTACTACGGCGAGTCGGTCGAGAACATTCGAGCTTGGATCGCGGGCAAGCCGATTCGTGTGCTGACGTCCGAGAAACGCGAGATCAGCTACATCGGCGGAGTCGCATAGCGGGTTCCTGGAACCCATACAACTCCGCGGGATTATCGACGAGTATCTTGCTGCGAATCGCTTCGCTCTCTACGAGTCGCATAGTCCATTCGAGCATGCGCGCGTCGTCCGGCACGGGCGTGACGTTCGGGTGCGGCCAGTTCGACGCCCACACGCCGCGCTCGGGAAAACGCGCCGACAACGTGCGCACGATCCAGGACACGTCGTCGAAATCCGGCGCGCCGGTGCGCGAGCTTTCATACGGCGCGGACAGCTTGATCCAGCAACGCGGCCCGTCGAGCAGGCGGCACAGCGACGCGAATCCTTCGCTTTGCGACGTGACCGGCGCGAGAAACTTGCCGAGATGATCGATGACGAGATTCGACCGCAGGCGCGCGAGCATCGGTTCGTGCTGCGGCAGCGTGTGACCGTCGAGTTGAAGGTCGATATTCCAGCCGAGCGGTGCAATGCGCGCCGACATGTCCGCGAGTTCGTCCCACGGCAGCACGCCGCCTGGCAGCATCATGAAGCGCACGCCGCGAATACCGGCATCGTGCAGGCGCTGCAGTTCGTCATCGCCGATATCCGGCGCGACGACCGCAATGCCGCGCGCGCCGTCGCCCAGTTGCGCGATGGCCGCGAGCGTGCAGCGGTTGTCGAAGCCATAGCCTGTCGGCTGCACGACGATCGCCCGCGAAAAGCCCAGCGCGCGCTGCACCTCCCGATACGCCGATGCGGGCGCGGGCGGCGGCGCGAACGTCGCGGTCTTCGCGAGCGGATAGCCTTCGTCGTAGACGTGAATGTGGCAGTCGCAAGCGCCTTCGACGTTCATCGCGCGTCCGCCTGCATGTCGAAACCGACGAGACGGAACGCGTGCGCCGCGTTCACCGCGCCCGCGGGCACGAGGCCGTCGAACAGCGCTCGCGTTTGCGCGACCGTTTCCATCGACTGATGCTCGATCGCGCCCGGCGTCAGCCCGCCGACATGCGGCGCCGCGATGACGCGCGGATGCGCCGCGAGCGCCGGCGCAGGCATCTGATCCGCCGCGCGTCCGACATCGAGCGCGCATCCCGCGAGATGACCGCGATCCAGCGCGGCCAGCAATGCGTCGTCGTCGACGAGTTCGCCGCGAGCGGCGTTGATGAAGTACGCGCCGCGCTTCATCGCGGAGAAGGCGCGCGCGTTCATGAGATTCGCCGTCTGCGCATTGGCGGGCGCGAGACACACGACGAAATCCGACTGCGCGAGCAAGTCGTCGAGACCGGTTCGATGAAGGCGCGTATCGTCGATCGTCGCGTATGGATCGGACACGACGACGCGCATGCCGAATGCCAGCGCGAGATCGCACAGATAGCGCGAAATTTGCCCGTAGCCGATCACGCCGAACGTGCTGCCGCGCAGCTCGCGGCCCATGATCGGCGCGGGCGCTTCATGGCGATGATAAGCCTCTGCATACGCAGTCGTGCCGCGCGCGAGATCGAGCATCGCGCCGATCACCCACTCCGACACGGACGGCACGAAGCCCGCGCTCGTCTGCGTGACGAGCACGCCGAGCTCGCTGGCGGCATCGACATCGACGGTGCGGATATCCACCGCGCAGCGCACGAACGCCGCGAGTTTCGGCAGCGCCTCGAACAATGCGCGCGGCGCGGGCGTTTGCCGGTACGCGATGAAGACGTCGGCATCGCGCGCGGCGTCGGCGAGTTCGGCTGTCGTCAGCTCGCGATCTTCGGCGTTGTATGCGACGTCCGCGAACGCCGCGAGCGCAGCCGATGCGCGTGCGCCGAAGTAATGATCCAGCATGTGCCGGGGATGACTCACGAATACCTTGTTCATGTCCTCGTCCTGATTTGTTTCGCGGGCGCGGCGACCGACTCGCGCTCCACCAGCGTGATATCCGTGAACAGCGCCTGCTCCGATGCAGGCATGGGTTCGTCGTGCGGACGCATCGCGCGCTCGACCATCGCGGCGGCCATGGCGGGCACGGGAAGCTGCACGGTCGTGAGCGCGGGGTTCGAGATCGCCGCAAGAAAATGCCCGTCCATGCCGACGATCGACACGTCTTCCGGCACGCGCAACCCGCACTCGCGCATCCCGGCCATCAGGCCGAGCGCCATCAGATCGTTCACGGCGACGATGCCCGTCGGGCGCGCGTCGTCCTTCGCGAGCAGACGCGCGAGCGCGCGGCCGTTTTCGGCGATCATCGAATCGCCGTATTCGTTCACCGTGCCGCTGTCGAGCACGCGCGCCGTCTGCGCGAGACCGGCCTCGTTCGCGGCGGAAAGAAAGCCGTCGATCTTGTCGCGCCGGCTCATCGTCACGCCGGTCAGCGTGGCGAAGGCGAGCCGCGTGTGGCCGTGCGCGATCAGATGCCGCGTCGCGATGCGCGCCGCTTCGAAGTTGTCCGGCGTGACGTGCTCGACGCGCGTCGCTTCGCCTTCGGTCGCGCGGCGGTCGTAGCTCACGACGACCATGCCGCGTTCGACGGCGGTTTCCAGATGCCGTTCGTTCGCGAGCGACGAGATCACGATCACGCGCCGCACGCCTTGCGACAGCAGATCCTCGAAGAACGACGCCTCCTTCGCCGGATCGCGATACGTGTTGCCGATCATCACGCGATAGCCGTATCGCTCCTGCGCACAGGTTTCGACTTCGCGCGCGATATAGCCGTACATCGGATTGGCGATCGACGGCACGAGCAGTCCGATCAGTGGCGTCTGCCCCGTCTTCAACTGACGCGCGAGCGTGCTCGGCCGGTATTGCAGCGCGTTCATCGCCGCCTGCACGCGCGCGAGCGTTTCCTGGCGCATCTGGTCGGTGCGGCCGTTCAGCACGTTGGATACCGTGCTCACGGACACACCGGCCTCGCGGGCGACATCTTGAATGGTGCTCATAAGGTTTGACTTCTGCGGGCTACAGGCCGAGCCGGGTCGGCAACCACAACGAAAACGACGGCACCAGAATCAGCGCCACCAGTGCGATAAAAAGCACCAGCAGATATTTGAGCATAGGACGCGCGACGGCTTTCATTTCCGTGCCGGTGATGGCGCAGGTCGCGAAGAGCCCGAGTCCGACCGGCGGCGCAAAGAGGCCCAGGCCCATCGCGACGACGATCACCGTGCCGAAGTGCAGCGGGTTGATGCCGAGCTGCGTCGCGATCGGCGTGAGCAGCGGCCCGAAGATGATGAGCGCGGGCGCGCCTTCCAGCACCGCGCCGAACACGATCATGATGAGCACGGACAGCAGCAGGAACATCGTCGGGCCGTACTGATGCGCGAAGGCGATCATCGAATCGGACACGAGCGCGGGAATCTGCTCGATGGTCAGCGCGAACGACACGCTGGAGGCCGCCGCCACGATGAACAGAATGCTGCTTGCCATCGACGCCGAACGCACGAACACGCGCGCGACCGACTTCGGCGTGAGTTCGCGAAACGCGAGCCATCCGACGATCAACGCATAGACCACGGCGAACGCCGACACTTCCGTCGATGTCGCGATGCCCGAGGTCACGCCTTTGCCGATCATCGTGATCATGACGAGCGCGACCAGCGCGCCGCCGGCGAGCGGCAGCCATGCTCGCGGATTCGTGAGCGCATCGGCAAGATTGATGCGTCGGCCGAAAATCACCGCGACGATCGCGAGCGCCGCCGCCAGCACCGCCGCCGGCACGACGCCCGCGAGAAACAGCCCCGCAATCGAAATATTCGCGACGAAGCCCATGATGATCATGTTCACGCACGGCGGAATGGTTTCCGCCATCACGGCGCTGCAGGCGAGCAGCGCCGCCGCCTCGTTGGGATCTTCCTTGCTCTGGCGCACGGCGGGCATGACGACGCCGCCGACCGCCGCGATATCCGCGAGCTTGGAACCGGACACGCCGGAGAAGAACGCCGTCGCCATGATCGTGATGAGGCCGAGTCCGCCGCGCACGCGGCCGAAGATGCGCAGCAGCAGTTCGATCAGGCGCGACGACATGCCGTTGGTTTCCATCAGCAAGCCCGCCAGCACGAAGAACGGAATGGCGAGCAGTACGAAGTGGTCGGTGCCGGCCATCACTTGCTGCGAGTAGACGAGCATCGGCAGGGTAGGTTCGGCGAGGAAGTAGAGCAGGGCCGAGAACGCGAGCACGAAGCCGATCGGCACGCCGAGCACGAGTCCGCCGATGAAGCCGGCCATCAGCAGAAAGCCGGGCTTGAGCGCGTGAGCCGGCACGAACGCGTTCCACGCGAACACGGCCGCCGCGAGCAGCACGCAGCCGGCGAAGGTGCCGAGCACTGTCTTGCGCGCGCCGTTCAGCGCGTTGGCGAGCGCGAAGACCGTCATGAACATGCCGCCGATCACGAGCGGATACACGTTGATCCAGGCGGGCAGGCCGCTCGGCGTCATCTGGCCATAAGAATCGACGAGCAGGAGACACGACGACACGCACAGATTGCCCGCGACGCCCGCGACCACCCAATGCCCGACATGCACGAGCGCGGGTTGCCAGCGCCTCGGCAACATGCCGCGAAACAAATCGACGCCGACGTGCTGGCTGCGTCCGAGCACGGTGGCCGCGCCGAAGAACACCAGCACGATCATCAGCGCGCCTGCGACTTCCTCGGCCCAGTCGAACGGATCGTGCAGAAAATAGCGGTAGATCACGGAGAGGAACACCACGATCACATCGGCCGCGAGGACGGCCGCGCAGAAGTATTCGATCCAGTGCATGAGGCGCGCGAGGCCGCGCGCGAGCACGGTCTCATGGCCGAAGCCGGGCGCGGCGAGTTGCGCCTCCGGTCCGGGCGTCGCGGAGAAAGTGGTCATGATGGCGGCCTCTTTGGCGTCGTTGGCGTCGTGGCGTGGCTCAGCCCCGCGCGGCGGCGATGGCGGTGAAAAGCGGCGCGGTCGCCGGATACTGCTTCGCGAAACTCGCATACAACTGCGAGTGCATTTCAGCGCGCGCGGTGTCGCGATCGGCCTTCGACATCGGGTAGAAGGTCATGCCTTTTTTCTTCAGTTCCTGCTCGGCGCCGGCGGCTGTCTGAATGGCGGCAGCGCGCTGCTTCGCGGTCGCGTCCTGCGCCGCTTTCTGAAACGCGGGGCGCAGATTCTCCGGAATCTTCGCGAGCGCGCGGCGGCCCATCACGACGACGAGCGGGCTGAACACGTGCTGCGTCTGCCAGCACGATTTCACGACTTCGTCGTACTTGCTCGCGAGGACCGTCGCGCAATCGTGCTCGAAGCCGTCGACGACACCGGTCTGCGCGGCCATATACAACTCGCCGATGGGAATCGGCGTCGGCACTGCGCCCATCAGCTTGAAGGTTTCCATGAAGGCGGGCGTGGGCAGCACGCGCAGCTTCACGCCCTTGATATCGGCGAGCGATTGCGTGGGCTTCTTGGTGAACACGTTGCGCGCGCCGAAGGAATAGCCCCACGTGAGCACCGAGCAGCCCGCACGTTGTTGCAGAAGCGTGTCGAACGACTTGCCGACGGTGCCGTCCATCGCGCGGCCCACGTGATCGAAGCTGTCGAACACATAGCCGAGATCGAGCATGCCGAACTCGGGAAGCGCGGTTGCCCAGATGGACGAGCCCGTCACCATCATGTCGACCGCGCCGACTTTCACCTGCTGGACGACGTCGCTTTCCTTGCCGAGCTGGTTGTTCGGGAAATAGTCGAGGCGAATCTGATCGCCGACGCTCGCCTTCAGGTTCGCGGCGAGGTTCTGATACCACACGTAATGCGCGGCGTTTTCGTTCGGCGGCATCGAAGAGGACAGCCGCAACGTGGCCGCGGGCTGGGCGCGCACGATCGCGGGGAAGCCCGCGCCCGCCGCCGCGAGCGTCGCCGCCGAGGCCGTCTGAAGGAAGCGTCGGCGGGAAATGCCTGAAGCGAAATGCATGGTGTTGTCTCCTGGATGCCGCTCTGAGCGCGGGCGGAAATATGCAGCGCGACACGATAGGAGTGACGCGGCTGTATCGATTTAGTGTATCGATACAGTAAATTGAAGCGCGGGCGGTTTATATGGGCGTATACCCGCGAGGTGGATAGATGAACGCCCCCATCTGGTCGCTCAGGACGTGTTGTCGGGTCATTGGTAAGCACGGAGACAATAGAGGTCGTGAATCGGGCGATCAAACAAGCGGCCTTCCTTGAGTATTTCGCGAACCTAGAAAGATGCCCTATAGGGGTGGAGTCATGCAGCGGATGACTATGGGCCATCGGGTAAAACTGATGCCGGCAAAGTTCGTCAAAGCCTTCAACATCCGGAACAAGAACGATGCCGCAGATGCACGGGCGATCTGGATGGCGAACTACTGGCGCAAGCGGGGCGTTCATGTGGGCAGATCGGGTAGGACCTGGGACTACCGGTTTCGGCCAAGACGGGGCGCTCGCCTGTCCCGCAGGTTTGTCGTTCGAATGGCTGCTTCTGTCCAAGGACCAGTCCGGCAGGCGCAGCGTCTGACTCGCATAGTCTTCCGAAACAGTAAGCGTGATTGGTGATCGAGTCGCGGACGTAGGCCTTTCTCCGTCCCATATGGCGAAATGTCGAGACACCAGATTTGCAGTCGCCGCATAACCGTGCCTATCCTTGCAATGCTGCGCCTGCTGCTGACTTTCGGCGTGTCGCGTTTCGACCATGAAATAACTCTCAGGGAAACAGTCATGCAGCTCGCACACGGGACCATCACCCGACTCGGGGTCGCGGCAATAGCAATCGTCGTATCGATTGCTTCACAGGCTCAGACTTCGCGTTACGACGCACTCGTCAATGCCCAGTTCGACAAGGACTATCCAACGACCGAGACCGCACGCAGCCTGCGCGATGAGCTCATCTTCCAGCGCGCGACGCAGGCGTACCTGTGGGCGCTGCCTGCCATCAACATCTGGGCGATGAAGGAAGGCTCCGAGAAGGTATTTGGTGGCGGATACAACGTGCTGCCCGTCTGGAAAGAGCGGATAACGGCATCCACACTTGTCACGACGCCCAATTCCGATGTTGTCTACGCAATGGGCTACCTCGATCTGCACGAGGATGGTCCGCTTGTCGTCGAAGCGCCGCAGGGCGTGCAAGGCATGTTCGATGACTTTTTCCAGCGTCCGCTCGTTGGCCCAACCACTGGTGGCCGCACTTGGATTGGCGACGTCGGTCTTGCCGGTCCCGACAAAGGCCGGGGCGGCACTTACGTTCTCCTGCCACCGGACTACAAGGGCGAGCCGCCGAAAGGCAGCATGCCCAGAGGCGCTTTCGTTTATCGCTCACGTACCTACAATGTGTTTCTTTTCTGGCGCACGTTCTTCACCGACCCAAAGGATCTGACGAAGCCGAACGCACAGATCGCCGCGACGCGGATCTATCCCTTGGGCAAGAAGGCGAGCGCGAAGCCCATGCAGTTTCCTGACGCGAACCAGCAGCCTGCCGACCTGCTCTTCCCACGCGACATCCGGTACTTCGAAATGATGTCGCGCTTCATCGATAGCGAATACGTCGATCCGTCCGACCTCGATATGCGCGGCTTCCTGCATACGATCGGCATCGAGAAAGGCAAGCCGTTCGCGCCGACGCCCGAGATGCACGCGCTACTGGATAGCGCTGCGCAGGCCGGATTCAAGATGAGCAAGGTCGTGATTACCGAGATGCTCCCGCAGGAGCCGGGCGGCAAGTATTATCCTGATCGCCAGTGGGTTAACGTCTTCGCGGGCGAGGACACGGCGTTCCAGTCGAGCCACACCTTTACCAACCTCGAACAACGCTCCGGGTACTTTACAAGCGCCTATTCGGCAAGCCCGGGCATGGTGAAGAATCTCATCGACGCTGGCGCGAAGTACCCCGTGACTTTCCGCGACAAGGACGGCAATTTCCTGGATGGCGGACAGTCATACACACTGCATCTGCCTCCGAATATCCCCGCAAAAAACTTCTGGTCCGCCACCGTCTATGACGCGACGACGGCATCTGGCCTCGACAACGGACAGACGCACCCATCGCTGAACAAAATGGATCAGCCGGTGCAAAACGCCGACGGCTCCCTCGATCTTTACTTCGGCCCGAACGCACCCGCCGGCAGCGAGAAGAACTGGCTGAGGACGGTGCCCGGCAAGGGCTATTTTGTGATCTTCAGGCTCTACTCGCCGGAGAAGGCTTTCTTCGATCAGACCTGGAAACCCGGCGACCTCGAAAAGAAAGGTTGATGCGCCCGAATCTATAACGGAGCTTCTTCACGGTGAGGCAAACTTGGCTGATCAAGACGATGTGAACTCCACGCGCAGGCTCGTCACCGCGATGAGCGCGGCGTTACCGCTCGCCTACGCATCGTTAGTGGCTGCGCCGGGATCAGCCGAGGCCGCTGCCGCGAAAGACAGTGGGTCGGGGAGCGCGAACCCGGCAACAAAGACATCGGCGAAAGACACGCTCCCGCCAGCGGGCATCCTGATGCATCCGGAGTACGCGCAGGTCATCGCGCGTACGGCCTACGTGTGGGGATGGCCGATGGTCAACATGTTGAACCGCAACGCGCGTATCACGAAGGCGCCGTATCCGGGTTTGCTGGCCGGCGTGTTGCCAGCCGCTCCGCGCGGGCAGGTTGGCATGCTTCACGACTACATCGATCCGGCCGAGACCTTCGTGACATGCCCTAACCAGGACGTGGTCTATGGTCTGGGTTTCTTCTCGCTCGACGAAGAACCTGTCATCGCTCAGGTGCCTGACTTCGGCGACCGGTTCTGGGTCTATGCACTGTACGACGCGCGAACCAATCAGTTCGGTCATCTCGGCAAGCCTTACAAAACGCGGCGCGGCTTCTATTTGCTCGTTGGGCCAAACTGGAAGGGATCGAAGCCTGTCGGCATCACCGATATCGTTCGCTGTCCCACTGCCCTCGCCAATGCCATTCCGCGCGTCTTCCAGAACGACACACCGCAGGACAAGAAAGCCATCCAGACGGTGCTGAATCAGATCGTCTTTTATCCGCTCAAACAATTCGATGGCCGCATGAAGACGATCGACTGGATGAACGCGCCGATCATCCACCCGCCAACGGAAGGCGCAGGCAGCGATGAGAGCGGCGGTGAAACGAAGTGGGTGATCCCCGAAAAGTTCTTTGATCAGCTTCCTCAGGTGCTCGATACGGTTCCACCACTGCCGGGCGAGGAGGCGCTCTATGCGCAGTTCAGATCGTTGATGGAGGTAGCGAACCGCGACCCCGAAATCAAAAAGACGCTGGTCTCGACGGCCGTCGACACAGAGCGTCAGGTGATTGCGCCATTCTTTGAGTGGCGGTACAACGGGGTGCCAGCCGGCAACAACTGGAATCGCTCGGCCAACAATGCGCAGACGGGGTTCGACTATTTCGACCGGACGGGAACGGCCAAATCGAACATGTTCGATAACAGGCCGATTGAAACGCAGTATTTCTACACCGATCTCGATGCGTCCGGTCAGGCGCTCAATGGCGCGCACATCTATGAAATCACGTTTGCCAAAGGAGAGGAGCCGCCCGTCAACGGTTTCTGGTCACTGACGCTCTACAACGACAAGCATCTCTTTCATGCTAACGAGTTGAAGCGCTATTCTCTTGGCACCAAGAATACGAGTCTGAAGCGTAACGCTGATGGTTCGATGACGCTCTACGCCGGAGCGAAATCCCCCGGATCAGATCGCGAGTCGAACTGGCTACCTGCGCCAGATGGTGCGTTCTCGCTGTACATACGGGCCTACTGGGGAAAGCAGCCGATCCTCGATGGTTCCTGGAAGCCGCCTCAGATTCGAACAATGGCCTGACGATCGCATTGGATGGCCGTTTTGCTTCCATACCTGTCGTTGCGCTGCTCATGACTCGACTGTCGCAAACGGATCGAGACGCGACACGCGCCTTGCGGTCTGAGCAAAACTCGCGTTACGCTCCCTTGCCGTCATCCCTTTGATCGAGGTGAGAAGTGAAGCGTGACCGGATCGCTCGCAACACACGAATGTCCGCGCGTCTGAGCCGTTTCACGACACTTATCATATCGATTGGCTTCATGGCTGGATGCGCATCGACCGTCAATGAGGTCGAGCCCCTTGCCCTCGATCTCCGTGAAACCATCGTCAAGGTTCCCCTGAACGCGCACGGACCACTTGGCGACCATGTCCGCGACATCGTGGCCACCACCTACATGCCCGAGGGCACTGGCCCCTTTCCGTTGATCGTCCTGAGTCATGGTAGTCCGCCTGATTCCAGAGATCGGCCGAAGATCGGCCGCTTTCGCAAATTGCCGCAGATACGGACGTTCGTCAGTCTTGGCTTTGCTGTCATCGTGCCGATCCGACGTGGCTATGGAGCGACGGGAGGCACCGACGAGGAGGAGATCCGCTCTTGCCGGAATCCCGACTACACACATGCAGGCAAAGAGGCAGCGCGGGATGTGCTTGCAGCCGTCACGTACGCGCGGAACTTGCCCCAAGTGGATCGAAACCGGGTTGTTCTGGTGGGGCAATCAGCGGGCGGATTCGCTTCTCTGGCAGCCGCAAGCTATGCACCGCAAGGATTGGTTGCGGTGGTCAACTTCTCGGGCGGTCGAGGAGGCGACCCGCTAAAACATCCGGGCACGCCGTGCGATCCGCAACAGATGGCCGAGACCATCGCGCGTTTTGCATCGACGACCCGTGTTCCCGTTCTCTGGCATTACGTTCAGAACGACGAGTACTTTTCACCTGAAGTCGTCAGGACATGGTTTGCGGCCTTTCAGGCGGCAGGCGGCCAGGGGCAGTTGATCATCGAACCGCCCTTCGGCAGCAACGGTCACGGCATGTTTAATGTCGACCGATCAATCCCGATCTGGTCGCCACGCTTCCAGGAATTCGTCGCGCCACTGGTATCGATGAAGCAGTGAGATTTTGCTAAAGGTCCAGGTTGGCAGGTTGCTATGTCTCATAACTTCACCGCCCGAGATGCGACGACTGATCCGTTCGCGACTCGCGTGGGAGATGAAAGACGCGCGCGCTACACTGGAAATGAGGTATCGAACCGTGATGACGAACAAGCGAAAACGTTGAGAAAGATACTTGCAGTGCTAATTGTAAGTGGACTGTTTGGAATGACCGCTGAGGCGAATGCCGAAGTTTCCCTCGAAGGCGTCGTCGTGGATGGAGTCGTGGGCATTGAACGGGGGCACTGAACTGCTTTCGGTCGCTGTGACCGCGTTCGTCGCGACCAACGTCGACGACTTTGTGTTATTGGCCGCGCTCTTTGGTAGCGGTAAGCATGAAACGAAGCATGTCGTCATCGGACAGTTGCTTGGTATCGGCTTGCTGGTCTTCGTAAGCAGTGTTGCAGCGATCGCTGCGCTGTCGATTCCGCAGGGCTGGACGAATCTGCTGGGAATCTTCCCGCTGGCGATCGGCGTTCGAGGCGCTATCACATGGTTTCGATACAGCGATGACGAGGTCGGCGCCCCGACCTTCTCGAAGGCCTCTCTGAGCGCCGTGGGATTTTGAATGTCGCCAGCCTTACGATCGCCAACGGCGGCGACAATCTGGCGGTCTACATTCCGCTCTTTGCCAGCTCGGCAGCGGGGATTCCGATGTACGCGTCGGTGTTCGCCGTAATGACTTTACTTTGGTGTGTGCTTGGCAGGTTGCTCGTAAGTCATCGAATCACCGCTTCGCTAGTCGAGCGATACGGCCATGTGTTTGTGCCCGTCATTCTCTTCGGACTTGGGCTGCGTATCTTGTCGGGTGCTTTCGTTTTGTTGCGATGAGGAGGAAAGGCCGTGAGAAACCTATTCGTGGCGACCTTGCTTTCCATGATTGCGTCGAGCGGATACGCCGCCGGCATCAGGTTCTTCGTCATTCCGGCGGACGCCGGCGGCCCGGCGCTTCAGGCCGTCGTGTGGACGCCGTGCGCCGTCGCTCCGGAACCGATCAAGGTGGGCCCCTATCGTCTGCAGGCAACGAAGGACTGTCCCACTGTCGGCGACGCGCGCCCGCTTGTCGTCCTTTCCCACGGGCATGGCGGGGCACGTCTCGATCAGCATGATCTCGCTGAGACGCTCGCCGATGCAGGATTCATCGTCGCGGCGATCAGCCATCCCGGCGATACCGCTACCGATATGAGCCGGACAAACGAGGCGTCGGTGTTCGTCGAGCGTCCGAACGACATCAAGCGGCTCATCGATTACATGCTGGGCTCATCGGCCGATGTCGCAAGGATTGATGCGCGAGCCATCGGCTTCTTCGGTTTTTCGCGAGGTGGTTTTACCGGCCTGGTTCTGGCGGACGGCGTTCCAGACTTTCAGCATGCCGACATCCCATGCCCCGATGAGCTTCCCATCTGCAAGCTTGTTCGAGAGGGAAAACTGCCGCCGCAACAGTGGACGCACGACGCGCGAATCAAGGCGTTCGTGCTCGCCGATCCGCTCGATGCATTTCCGACGGCCCCTACAGTTGCGCACATCCGCGCTCCGATCCAGTTGTGGGCATCCGAGTACGGAGGCGACGGTGTGCTGCCTGAAACAACGCCCGCGCTAGCGAAGCTGTTGCCTGTGCAGCCTGAATATCATCTCGTAGAGGGGGCTGCTCATTTCGCCTTTCTGCCGCCTTGCTCGGACGAACTGGCTGCCATTGTTCCGCGCATATGCGTCGATGGTCAGGGATACGACCGCGCGGCGTTTCATAACGAATTCAACCGGGACGTGCTGGCGTTCTTCCGGGCGGAGCTTCTCCAGGCGTCGAATTCGAATGCTGCGCGGTGATTGAAAAAGTGGAGCAGCGACGGTGAAATTCGAGTGGGGGCGACGCTCACGGTAGTCGACATTCAACCGATGTTCGACCATTGCCGACGTGGCCTTTCCGCGGCTTCGCGGTCTCGGTCAGCTACTCCGAGGCGGGCGAGGAACTCAACGGCGAGCCGGAAACGCTTCCAGCGTGCCCGGCGCGTTCAAGCGCCGAACAGACGCGATTTGCCCCGCCTTATCGCCACATTGGACGGGTGCCCCAACACGCATACTCGAAGCCATCAGATCTTCCGACAAATGCACGTTTCGTCTGCACGAGGTCAACATGGCTTTGCTTCAAATCATCGGCACGATGGTCTTTCTCGCAGTTGTCGCGGTCTCGTTGATGGCGGTCGTCGATATCCTGCGGCCGCGCCGCGCGACGGTCGCATCAGCCGAACGCGCCCCTGACTACGCGCGGGCGCGCTCCTCCGAAGGCTCCTGAAATGTTTGGCGATTGCCGACATCGAACGATCGGACTGTTGTTCGCGTCCATCGCGCGCTGGCAAACAAACGCCCGGATTCGACGTCGAGCAGCGTGTATCCGCCCATAAATTCGACGCGAACCGGAAATCGGCGTCTTTCGCGCTCATTGGCACGCCCCATGCAAAAGACCGGGTGGCGACTTTCACGCCATTCACTTTATTTTTGCCAGGAGACCAGCCATGAAAACGCTGACCATTAAAGACCTGCCGCGCACCGACACCCTGCATCGTGACGCGATGTCCACCATTCGCGGCGGCATCGCCACGATCACCCTGCCGCCGAACGGCAATCCCGGTCCATTGCCGCCGTCCATTCCGGCGTCGTGGCCCGGCGTCGCCGCGATCCTGAAGGATCTGCACATTCCGGTGACGTGGCCTGGGCAACCGGTTCCTCAGTCGCAGGACCCGCGTCTGCTCTGAACGCGAAACGACGAGTCACGACGAGCCGGCAACCGCTCTCACGAACGACGTTCGTCGCGCCGCGCCCGCCGCCCTGCGCGGCGGATGCGGCGCGTTCTGCTTGATGTGATCAAGCTCGCACGCGTTGCGGCTGCTCCTTCATGCCGCTTCAGTGGACTTCGCGCTCAAACCCCGTCGTTCGAGCCAGCCTGTTCTCCTTCATTGAGTTGAGAAAGAATGGGTCCGATTGGTCGTCCTTCTTCCGTCCGAGCGTATTCGACCTTCGGTGGCATCTTGCTCGCGTCTGGGGCGCTCAGGCCGCGCGAAGATCGTGACGAGCCGTCTCGGGGCCGACCGGTTTCGCGTCGCCGGGACAGCGGAGATCAACGGTTTCAATCGCGATATCAGGGGCGATCGCATCGCGCCGCTCGTCGCGTGGACGCGTGAATTGTTCCCCGAGACATCGACGGCGCGAGTGATTCCCTGGGCGGGCCTGCGCCCGATGATGCCGAGCATGCTGCCCTGCGTCGGGCAGGGCAAGCGGGCCGGCGTCTACTACAACACCGGACATGGGCATCTCGGATGGACCTTGTCCGCGGCGACCGCGGAGTCTGTCGCGGATGCAATCTTGCTGGACTCGTCACCGTGCGCTGCGGAGTTGCGTCGCGCTGCATGAGGTGAATCGCGCGCGGTCTCGTAAATGTTTCCGCGCGCAGCCTCCGAACGCGCCGGTGTTCTGCTGCATCCAGCGCAGCGCCATCAACAGATCGAGCAGCGCGCGGACGCACGAAGAGCCGTGCGCTCGCAGGCTGCGGCGGCGTCCAGCGCAGGGAGTCAACCGGAGACTGCGCGAATGACCGAGGGTGCCGCGTTGCGGCCTGCGCCCATCCATCCCATTTGCTCCAGTTGCTGAAGCTTGGCGACAACCTGCGTGCGGTCGATGGTGTTGTTGCCGGCAGCGACGGCAACGATTGGCAGGCTGACGGAAATTAGGCGTCTAAAACCGTCGAAACGAGAGCGCTCATGACACGAAAGGCACAGCTAGCGCACGTTCGCCCGCACTTGCTGGGCGTCGATGTTGCCGTGAGGGCGCGCGCGCAGTACCGCTGCGAGAAGCAGCGCGCCCAACACAAGTCCGCCTGCCACAACGAACAGGGCAGTATCGGTGCGCCCGGTGAGGTCTTTCAGATAGCCGATCATGTAAGGTGAAACGAAGCCCGCAAGATTGCCGATGGAGTTGATCATTGCAATGCCGGCTGCCGCCGTCACGCCGGTGAGGAACGCGGTCGGCAAGCTCCAGAAGAGCGCTGGAATGGACAGCACGCCCATGTTCGCGATGCACAATGCGATCACGCCGAGGATCGGTTGATTCTGCCACAGCACACAAAGCGAAAACCCGATCGCCGCCATCGAGAACGCCACGATCAAATGCCATTTGCGTTCGTTATGACGGTCCGCGCTGAAGCCGAACACGAGCATGCTGATGATCGCGCATGCACCCGGAACCGCGGTCATCACGCCGATGGTGAACGCGTCCGTCACGCCCATTTTCTGGACGAGCGTGGGCATCCAGAAGCTGATCGCGTAGAGGCCCATGTTGTAGACGAAGTAGATCACGACGAGCGCCCAGATACGCGCATTCATCAGGAGTCCGGCGAAACCGTGCGAGAGCTTGTCGCGGTTCTCGGCGGCGAGCACGCTCGTCAGGTGTTCTTTCTCCGGCTCCGACAACCACTTGACGCGACGAATGTCCTCGCTCATACGGAAGAAGATGTAGATGCCGAGCAGCACCGTCGGAATGCCTTCGACGAGAATCAGCCATTGCCAGCCGCGCAGGCCACCCAGGCCTGTCATGAAGCGCAGAACCGACCCCGAGACGAGCCCGCCGATCACGCCCGACGACGCCAGCGCGATGTAGAACACGCCCCATGCGCGGCCGCGGCGCGCGGCAGGATACCACTGGCTCATGTAGTAGATGGCGCCCGGAATGAAGCCTGCTTCGGCGAGCCCGAGCAAGAAGCGCATGACGTAGAACTGCGTGGGCGTGCGGATGAAGATGGTCGCGCAGGAGAGAAGTCCCCACGTCACCATGATGCGTGAGATCCAGCGCCGCGCGCCCACTTTATGCAGGATCACGTTGCTCGGCACTTCGAGCAGGAAGTAACCGAGAAAGAAGATGCCCGCGCCGAATCCGTACACCGCATCGCTGAATTGCAGGTCGCTGGCCATTTGCAGCTTGGCGAAGCCCACGTTCACGCGGTTGAGATAAGAAAAGAAAAAGCCCAGCATCAGGACCGGCAGGATTCGCACGGAGATCTTCCTGAAGAGTGTGTTTTCGTCGATGGTCTGCATGCCTGTCTCCTAATGATTTTGTCCGTTCGATGCAGTGTCAATCGATACGGTAGAAGCGCCGCGCCGTGTCGGCGAAGAGCTTGCGCAGATCGGTTTCGCTCGCCTGTGGAAGGGCCGCGAGCACGTCGGCGACGATCTCCGTCATGCTCGCCGAGAGGTTGCCCACCGGCAGGTTGCTAGCAAACATCGACCGGTCGTAGCCGAACAGATCCACGGCTTCGCGAATCACGCGGCGATTGCTCGCGCTGTCCCACTTGCCGTTCGGCAGGCCGAGTTCAGACACCTTCAGGTACACGTTCGGACAGGCCGCCAGCGCTTCCATTCCGGAGCGCCAGATCGCGATGCCCTCGTCCGAGCGGTCGAGCGGCAAGCCGAGGTGATTCGTGACGATCGGCGTGTGCGGGAAGGCCCGGGCAACAGCAGCCGCTTCTTCCAGATGCCAGTAAGGCACGCGGAGGTCCCACGAGAAATCGAATTTGTCGAGCAGAGCAAGGCCGCGCAGCCAGGCGTCGTCCTGCATCGTGCCGGGACGGCCCCGCACCGATTCGCCGGGGCCCGCCGAGATTTCCGGCTTTGAGCGCACGCCTCGCGCAAGCGGGCTTTTTGCGTGGCCCGCGAGAATCGCTTCGCAGTCCGGCTGCACGAAAAATACATGTCCGACGATCGCGCTCGGCAGCCCGGTCTTCGCGTTCAGTTTTGTGAGCCATTCGGTCTCGCGCACCTGCTCCTTGCGCGAGCGTTCCGCCTCGACGTGAACGGTGCCGATCACGTCGAATCCCGCTGTCGCGCGGCGGTATTGATCCGGCAGGAAGTCACTGCACATGCGGCGATAGTCACCGAGAAAGAACGTGTCGTCGTATTCGTCGGTGAGCCAGGGGAACGTACCGTCCGACAGGTCCCAGAAGTGATGATGCGCATCGAGGATTGGCAACGTGAACCCGAGGTCGTTGTGCGCGCTGGTGGTCATCGGGATGTCCTTCCGTTGGTCGGGAGCGAGCCGTTACCGGTCGAGCGCTCCCCGAGTCCGAGCGGGCGATACACGCGCTCGGCGGTGTCATGAAAAAACGCCCGCTGCTGCGCGTGCGGCCAGGCGTGCACGAGCTGCGCGAAGCCGCTCAGCAGGCCGGCGAGTGAGACGAACATGCCGTCGACGGGAAAGTTGCTGCCGAACATAAGCCGCTCCGCGCCGAAGAGCGCATGGAGCGTATCGATGACGGGCTGGTTCGCCGCCACGCTCCACGGCTTTCCCCGCACGCATAGTCCCGATACCTTGACGACGACGTTGGGCAGCGTCGCAAGCGTGTCCATCGCGTCACGCCAGCCGCGTAAAGTGTCGGGCAAGCGGTCGCCCGGCACGCCCGCGTGGTTCACGATCAGGAGCGTTTCCGGAAAGTCTCGGGCGAGGCGGGCGGCTTCGTGCAACTGGCTCCACGGCGCCTGCAGCTCGAAGTGCAGCCCGTGTCGCGCGAGTTGCGCGTAACCGCGCCGCCAGCGTTCGTCGGACATCAGCGTGCGGCCGGCCCGGTCCGGATTGCCCGGCTTGTGGCGCACACTGCGCACACGGGCGAATCCGGCTTGCGCGGCGAGCACCTCGTCCGCATCGTCGTGATCGAGCCACGCTTGCGCGGCGATCGCATTCGGCCGCCCGCACGACGCCGCCAGTTGCGACACGTAGCGTGTCTCGCCAAGCGGGTCGGACGGGTCCCATTCCGCCTCGACATACACGCTGCCGACCACGTTGTGACCGGCAGCATCGCGCAGATAATCCGCCGGCAGATAAGTACGCTTGATCGCGGAATAGTCGCCGTAGCGGTGCGGGACCAGCGTATTGTCCGCAAGCCACGGATAGTGATTCGCTTCGAGATCCCAGAAATGCTGATGAGCGTCGATCACTGGGCCGTCGTAGAGCGGCGTCATGCGCGGTCTCCGGCGGCGGCGTGGCTGCCGAAGTCGATCAGGAGCGAGCCAACGAGATACGCGAACGCAGCCGCCGCAAAGAACATGATGACGGCGGTGAAGCCGCCGGTCGCATCGACGAGCACACCGACGACGATCGGCACGACGATGGCGCCGCCCGTGCCTGCGAAGTTCATCACGCCGCCGACGAGGCCGACCTGTTCCCGTGGCGCTAGCATCGCAGGGATCAGCCAATAGAGGCCGCCCCAAAGATGGAAGAACACGCCGAGCGACAGCAAGGCGACCGCATAGCGGATGTCCGACACGAAGGGCAAGGCAAGCAGGCAGGCGAGCGACATGCCGCCGGACACGCCGAACAGAATCTTGAAAGCCGTCTTGCGTGAGAAGCGCTTTTGCAGCCAGTCGGCGGTCACGCCCGACAGCACTTCGCCGATTGCTCCCGCCAGGAAGATCAGAAAGGTGGCGAAGCCCATGCTGCGAATGTCGAGGCCGCGCCCGACCGACAGGTAATTCGGCCCCCACGTCACGAGCCCGAAGAACACCATCGCCCAACCGATCCGGCCAACGACCATCGCCGCGATCGTACCGCGCGAGAGCGGCGCCATTTTCACGCGCGGCGCTTCGCCGGCGGCGAGTTTCTGCGCGCGGATATAGTCGGTTTCGGCTTCGTCGATGCGGGGATGCTGCTCGGGCGTTTCGCGCAGCAGCCGGTACACGATCAGGCCGAACACGATAGTAACCGCGCCGACAATCAGAAACGCCGTGCGCCACGAGCCCGAAAGTGCGATCAGCGCGCTGATCGCGAGGCCGCCGAGCGCCGATCCGAGCGGCGCGCCGCTATCGATCAGCGTCACGCCGCGCGCGCGTTCCGCGGGCGGCAGCCATGTTGCAGTGAGCTTGGTTGCGGCCGGCATGTATGGCGCTTCGAACACGCCGAGCCCGATGCGGGACAACAAGAGCGTCACACCATTGACCGCGAAGGCCGCGAGACATTGGAAGCCACCCCACAGCACCGCCGAGATGCCGATCATGCGACGCGCGCCGAATCGATCCGCGGCCCACCCGGCGGGAATCTGGAAAGTACTGTAGGTCCAGAAGAATGCCGACAGAATCAGTCCCTGCATCGTCGCGGCGAGATGGAATTCGTGGACGATCGTCGGCATCGCGATGGACAACGACATCCGGTCAACGCAGTTGATCGTGTAAAGCACGAATAGCAGCAGCACCATGCGCCAGCGCGTGGTGGAAACGAGCGAGCGGAACGAACTGGGCGATTCCACTGCGGGAATATCGGTTTGCATGTCTCCTCCTTATTGGAATGCGGCGCTTTCGGCGTCGCTCTTGGCGCGCTCAGAGCGTCGGATTGCGCTGCCATGCTCCGTACAGTGCCGAGCCATCGAGATCGAGCGCGGCGAGCGGGACCAGATCGCCTTTCGCCACATCCGCGAGCAGTCGCTTGTTTGCGGCCAGATAGAACGGCGCGGCGCGGCCGGCCTTCGCGCTATCGACGAGCAGTGGCGTCGCGCCTTCGATCGTGTGGTGATGGCCACCCATCGCAAGCGTTTCACCCGCCTTGAAATCACGGTCCGCGAGCGCGACCATCTGCGCGTGCGGCAGTTGCGCGGTGCTTCCCGTCGGTTGGCCGAGCAGCACGGCTGAGAACAGGCTCATCGGCGTTTCGAGGCCCATCAGGTGATAGGGCAGGTAGATGCACGCATAACGCCCGTTCTTGCCGACCAGATGGCCTTTATGTTTAAGCAACTGCCAGGTCTCTTCGTCCTTGCAGCGCACGACGACGAACACACCGCCGCCGAAGCTGACGTCGTCCGGACGGCGCAGGCAGTTGAACACGTCGACCACCCCGGTCCGGTCCAGGATGCCGCCGTCTTCCCTGGGCACGAAGATGTCCGCCAGTTCGTTGATGCGCGCGAGCGGGTAGTTGAGCGCGTCGGTTGCCGGCAGGAGGCCAGTGGAATTCGCGACCACGTTCAACTCGCAATAGTCCGGCGTCGCGCTTTGCGGCAGCATTGACAGCGCCTGACTGCGCGCGGCGAGCGTCGTGGCGATATCGTCGCCGAGCGTCCAGCACCCATCGAGCGAAACGGCGTGACGCTGCTCCAGATAGTCGACCGTGTGGGCCGCCGGATCGTAGATGAAGTCGTATTCACTCGACTTGCCGGCCGCCACTACTTCGAAGCCGAGCACGCGCGCCCACGTGACGAGGCCGATCAGGTTGCTCGGCTGGTCGCCGTCCGGCGTTGTATAGACCACCTTGTTCTCGATCGCGAGCCGGTTCAGATAAGGGCCGACGACCGAATCGGTTTCCTTGGTCGCCATTGCGACATGCACGCCGCGCTGCAACGCGTTCTCCGCGATCCGGACGCTTGTTTCGGGCTGGCCAGTCGCTTCGACGACGATGTCGAGTTCCACTGCGTCGAGCAATCTGTAGTCGCCGATCAGCGCGATCCGGCCCGCCCTGCGCGCCGCTTCGACGTCATCCGCGTTGTTGCAGACGGTGACGGCGCCGGTGTCGAACCCGAGCGAGGCGAGGGTTGCGAGCGTGCCGTCGACGTCGATGTCGCAGAGCGCGGCGATCTCGATGCTCGGCAGGGCTCGGCACTGCACGAGCAGCGACCGGCCGAAGCCGCCTTTTGGACCGACGAGCGCCATGCGAATCGAGCGGCTTCCGAGCGTATTGAAGAGATGTTCGTAATTCATGTGTCCGTCCTTTGGTGGGGCGAGAGATCACGGTCAGCGCGGCGATCGGCTGGAAGAAGACGAAACGGTGCGAAGCCCGACGCGATCGAAAGCATCATTTGGTATACCGTTTCGAAGCGCGTTCAGGTCGGAGAGCAGCGGCCCACGTGGTCGCGCTTGGAAGCGATCGAACATTTCCATGCCCCGCTTGGTCGGCTCGAAGCCTTCCCCTACATGCCTTGCCGCGTTTTTGTGGGTGATTTCGCAAATGTCTCAACTCAAAGTTCTTCTTCGCGGCAGCGAGCATTTTTCAGTCCGTTGGGGTGTCTCGAAATCTGGTATACCGAATGTAGTTGTGCAGCATCATCCGGTCAAGTACGGGATTACACCGTTACTGTTAAAGGGCCGAGGCGACTGTCATCGTCGTATGCACGCTGGTAAAGTGGCATACCGGATCTGCGCACGTCGCTTTCCGGCATTGGACGGATCGGAAAAATGACGGACTTCGAAGACGAAACTGACGCATTCGAAAACAACGAGGCGCCCGACGTGCTGCTGTCGATGCAGATCGCGCAGCGCTTGCGTACGCTCATCGCAACGGATGAACTCAAGCCCGGCGAGCGGCTTCGCGAGCGCACGCTCGCCGAGCGGCTCGAAGTGTCGCGCACGCCCCTACGGGAGGCGCTAAAAGAACTGGCCAGCGACGGTCTTGTCGTCGTGTTGCCCAAACGCGGCGCCGTGGTGGCGGACCTCGGTGCGGCGGAGATCGCGGAGAAGCTGGATGTGCTCGGGGTGATCGAGGCGTTCGGCGGCGAAGCGGCGTGCCGCATGGCGACCGACGCGGAAATTGCAGAGATCCGCGCGCTTCATTACGAGATGCACGCGGCGTATGAGCGGCGCGATCGAATGAATTACTTCCGACTCAATCAGGCGATCCATACAAACGTCATCGCCGCCGCAAAGAATGCGACGCTCAGGGAAGTTCACGAGCGCCTGAATCGACAGCTTTATCGCTATCGATTTCAGGGGAGCGTCACCTCGGAGACCTGGCATACCGCCATCGATGAGCATGAGGTCATCATTCAGCTGCTATCCGCACGCGACGGCGCGAAGCTCGGCGAATTTTTACGGCGTCATGTGCACAGCACGTGGGAACAATTGGCGTCCAACGACGCGGAAGCACTTTCTGCAGCAGAAGACGCTGAGTGATGACGCGGGTATTTGTCTGCTAGTCCATCGCGTCATTGAAATGGCACCGGTCGAATCCGCCGCGATGAATCGTCGTACTTCCATTTGATCGGCTTCGGATTCTTGTTGTGCTCGCGGATATAGCGCATCAGCTTGCGATTCAAATCCTTAACGGTGGTCAAGATGCCTCGCGCGATTACGTCGCGCTGGATACGCGCGAACCAGTTTTCCACTTGATTTAGCCGAGAGGATAGGTCGGTGTGTAATGCAATCGCACGTTGCGACGTTGCTGTAGAAACTTCTGCACACGTGCGGTTTTGTGCCTGCTGACGTTGTCGCAAATCACATGAATTGCTTGCTTGGGCCGCTGGCTGGCGATCACATCGGTGAGAAAGGCGACGAACTGCTCGCTGGTATGGCATGGCGTGGTTTTGCCGATGACTCCACCGCGAAATGAAGCGCGAGTCACATCGCAGCCGCTGCATGATCGCCTCGCGTGATTCGCCGTCGTCAAGCATCAGAATCAGCCGGGCGCGCCGTGCGTCAGCCGCGCGCACCGTATGGCTGCGAGTTGCTGACAGCAATTGTTCGCGCTCGAGCGCGGTCAAGTTCATCTTTTCCACGCGGTTCATTGAATATCACATCAAGTGCGTTTCAATGACGCAATGCACTAGCGGCGACGTGCAGCCGCCGGGAGGCTCGAGCGCAGAAATCGTCCGGTTCCCAAACATGTCCAATTTATCCTACGATACGCCTGGCAGCGATTGCAAACATATGGTGGACCGTCGAGCCGGCGAGGGAGGGGCGAGCGCGTGGAAGATTTTCAAATACTCGATCACATCACGGACGGCGTGATGGCGCTCGACCAAGAGTGGAAGTTTCGGAACATCAACCGGACTGCTGCCCGGCTGCTGAAGCGTCGGTCCGAGGATCTGTTAAGTCGCGAGATTTGGGCCGAATACCCGGACCTCATCGGATCGAGCTACGAAGCGGCCTACCGGCAGGCGGCTGAGACCGGTGTGCCCAGCACCGCGACGGACTTCTACGCGCCGCTCGGTGCCTGGTTTGAAGTGCGGGCGTTCCCATGCGACGACGGTGTCATCGTGTTGGTTCGTGATGTCACCGAAGCGCGCGCGATCTCCGAACGCTTGTTGCGCCAAGCCACGCACGATGAACTGACCGGCCTCATCAACCGGCGCGAACTGCTGCTGCGCCTGAACTGTCTCGTCGATGAACGCTCGGCTGATTCCGTCGATCTGCTCTTCGTCGACCTCGACCGGTTCAAGGACATCAACGATTCATTCGGCCACGCGGCGGGCGATGAAGTGCTGCGTTTCATCGGCCGGCGTCTTTCTGACCTGGTCGGCGAACGCGCCCATGTATCGCGCATCGGCGGTGACGAATTTGTGATTTTCCTCGTCGACGCCCCCGCGGGTGAGGCCGTACGCTTTGCGCACGACGTCATAGTACGCATGCGCGATCCGATTCAGACTTCGTGCGTGCGGGCCTCAGTAGGAGCGAGCATCGGCGTGGCGCGCTACCCGACGTCGGCATCGAATGCGGGCGAGCTGCTGCGTAACGCGGACACCGCGATGTATCGCGCGAAACGCGCGGGCGGTTCGCGTGTATGGTCGTTTGACAAGGAAGATGCGCAGCGCCTCTCACATCGCCTTCGCCTACGCGCGGATCTGGAGAGCGCGAGCGCCGCGCGTCAGTTCGAGTTGCATTACCAGCCACAACTGGACCTGCACACGGGCCGCATCTACGGGGCGGAGGCGCTCCTGCGATGGAACCATCCGCAGCTCGGGCTGCTCACGCCGGCCGACTTCCTCGACGTGCTGCTTGAATCGCCGGCCTACGAGGCGACGGGCGAATGGCTAATTCGCAGCGCATTCCGCCAGGCGGCGCAATGGCAGGCGACGGGATGCATGCCGTTCAAGGTCGCCGTCAATCTGTCGCCCACGACGATCCAGAACTGCGATCTCGCCGCACTGGTTTCGGCGGGAGCCTTGGCGTCCGGCGTATGCGCTTCCGTACTCGACATCGAGGTGACGGAGACTGCCGTCATGAGCGACTTCACCGCCGCGTCGCGCGCGCTTTCGGCCGTACGAAGGCTCGGCGTGACGGTCTCGCTCGACGATTTCGGCACGGGTTACTCCAGCCTCGCATACCTCATGCGGCTGCCCGTTGATCGCGTCAAGATCGACAAGTCATTCGTACAGGAACTCACTGCTAAGGAGACCTGTCGCCAGGCACGCGCGATGGTCGAAGCGATGGTGGCGCTAGCGCGCGCGTTGGGCATGCGAACGGTCGCGGAAGGCATCGAGACGGAAACGCAACTTGGTCTCGTCAAGGAGCTCGGGTGCGATGCCGCGCAAGGCTACTTCATTGGCAAGCCGGTGTCGGCAGCGCGCATTGAGCCTTACGCAGAGACGCGGTTCTGACCGGCGTCGGCTGCGGTTTCGCCATCTCAGAACGCAAGAAGCAGGTCGCGTTAGCGGTCAACGCGTAGTCGGCCGTTCGCATTGTTTCAGGCTGCGCCCCGGTGAACCGGCATTGGCTGGCCCGCGCGGGCCTACACGGGTACGAAAGGGAGCGACCGATGTTTAATGGCCACGCGCTGAGAAGCATTTCGGAATCCGGAAAGAATTCCGCGATCTCGTCACGGACGAGCAAATCCGCAGCCTTGCTTAACGGTTGCGGGAAGGAAGCGGGCAGCCCTGAAGGCCGCTCAGACGAATTTTTGGATCCTGGCGCAAAACCGGCTGACGAGTGACACCGGCGATGGACGGCAGGAGCATGCCACTCGTTGACGGATATGGCGATTCCCTTTTGCCCGTTATCGCCGCACCGAATTTCGGCGCCAGCCATTCGGGTGCCCCTACGTTAAGAAGCAGGCGGAGTGGACTGCCCGCCAGCGTACTCAGCGTAGCGGTGTCACGCCATCGGCGACGCCTGCCGGCATGCAGATGTGCTTGATTTCCGTGAAGTCGGCGAGGGCATCGTAGCCGTGCAGGCGGCCGAGACCGCTTTGCCGGTAGCCGCCCGTTTCCGCTTCGGCAAAGAGCTTGTTGTGGTCGTTGATCCACACCGTGCCATTGCGCAGCGCGCGCGCGATGCGAAAGGCGCGCGCGCCGTCGTTGGTCCACACGCTCGCGGAGAGGCCAAATACGGTGTCGTTGGCTTTGTCGATTGCCTGCGCTTCAGTGTCGAACGTCTCCAGCGTGACGAACGGTCCGAAGATTTCCTCCTGGCAGAAGAACGCTTTCGGGTCGCTGTGTTCGACGAGCGTCGGCGAGAGGAACGCGTGTCCTGAGCGCGTGCCGCGCAGCAGTACGCGATCCGCTTCGTCGCAGGCACGGGCAATGGTTCGATCGACCGCGTCGCGGGTGGCCGAGTCGATTAGCGGACCGATGTCCATTGCCTCGTTGATGCCTTCGCCCACTTTCAGCGCTTCGAGCGCACGCGTCAGATGCTCACGCATCTCCGCCGCTCGCCGGGCATGCACGAGCACCCGGCGCGCAGCAGTGCATTGCTGACCTGAGATGATCGTCGCGGCGCGTGCGATACGCGGCGCGATCGCGGCGACGTCGGCATCCTCGAAGACGACACAGCACGACTTGCCGCCGAGTTCCAGCGAGAGCTTCTTCATGCTATCGGCGGCGGCGGCCATGATCTTCTTGCCCGTCGCGGTCGATCCGGTGAAACTCACCACGTCGACGTCATGCGACTCGACCAGCCGTTCGCCCGCCGCATAGCCGATCTCGTTGACGAGGTTCACTGCGCCCTTCGGCAGCGCGGTCTGCTCGAAGCAACGCAGCATGGCTGCGATCACTAGCGGGGTCTGTGCAGCGGATTTGACGATTGCCGTGCAGCCAGCGGCGAGCGCGGGCGCGAGCGAGCGCACGAGCAGCACTGCGGGCGCGTTCCAGGGCACAAAGATGGCCGCGACGCCAGCGGCCTCACGCAGCATCGTCGAGATTGTTCCCGGTTCCGATTCCAGCACGTGCCCCGCGATGTGCCGAGCGAGTCCCGCGTAATATCGGACTTCGGAAATCGCGGCTGCGATCTCGCCGCGTGATTGCGCGATTGCCTTGCCGTTTTCGCGCGTAAGAAGGGTTGCAAGCGGCTCGCGTTGCGCATCGAGTGCGCCGGCCCATGCGAGCAGCACGTCCTGACGCAGGCGCGCGTCCTGTGCCCATGTCGTGCGGTCGAACACGTTCCGTGCCGCGGCGATGGCCGCATCGGCTTCCGCCGCCCCGCCGTCGGCGAACTGGCCGATGCTTTCGCCCGTAGCGGGGTCGATGCTGTCGACCGACGGCATGCCGACCCATGCGCCGGCTATCCAGTGTGGTGCGTTCATGTAGTTTCCTTGGAGATAAGAGGGGCGTTTGTGCCGGATGCGTTCGACACGCGATGCAATTCGTCGGCGATGATCTCGATCAGCGCCTCGGCCGCAGCGGACAATGGCCTGCGCGGATGGCTCACGCGCACGATATGCCGCACGATGCGTGGCGCGAGAATGGGATAGGCCCGCAGCGTCCCACGCTGCACGGCCCGCCCAACGGCGATGCGCGGCAGGATCGTCGCGAAGCGAGTGCTCTCTACGAGCTTCACGATCGTGCTGAGCACGTCGATTTCGAAACGCGGCGCAAGCAGCACGTCTTCGTGCTGCGCGGCGGTATCGAGCACGCCGCGCAGGCCGTGGCGCTTGGTCGGCAACACGAGTTCGAGTTCGGGTAACTGCGCAAGCTCGATCGTGTGCGGCAGATCTGGGCCGTGCTGCACGCTCGTCGCGAGAACCATTTCTTCATCGAGCAGCGTCTGCGAATCCAGCGACAGGCGCGCGCGGGGCTTGTTGATGAGGGCCGCATCGAGTTGGCCACCCGCGACCCAGTCGATGAAGGTCGCGCTGAAGCCGTCCGCCACCGTCACTTCGACATGCGGATAACGCGCATGAAAGCGCGAGAGCGAATCGGCAAGCACGCTCTCCGTCACCGATGCGATGAGCCCGATGCTCACATGCCCCGTCACCACTTCGTCGCGCTGCTGAAGCTGCTGCCGCGCGTGCGCGAGGTCGCGCATGATCGGCAGAAAGAGGCGATACATCAGGCGTCCGGCGGCGGTCGGCGCCATGCCGTGCGCGCCGCGCTCGAACAATTGCTGATGTAACTCTTCCTCCAGCTTCGCGATTTGCATGCTGAGCGCGGGCTGCACGATGTTCAGCCGTTTCGCCGCGCGCGTGACCGATCCGTCCTCGAAGAGCGCGATGAAGTACTGGATTTGTTTGAGGTCCATTTCTCGTTCGGATTGACATCAATAAGACTAATGACATTCGGTCGCGTTATCAGTCGGCGTGCGCCGCATGGCTTGCCGGCCATTTCCCGTAATGCTCTGCCGTGCGTACAGGCGTCACCAGTGTATTGATATCGATCTGAAAGTCCGGTGTCATTGGGGCTAACGCTGATATCAACATTAATGATTAAAAACATCAAAAAACACTATTAGAACTTATATCGCGATCTCGCTAACCTTCATTTCACCCCTTGCCGCGCGGCGCTCCGGCCGCAAAAACGCAGGGGACAGATGGAGACGCAGATGAATATTCGCGATGCCGCGACGCACGGCACCTCTTCCACCTTTGCTCTTCCGTGGGCTTCGAATCGTTCAGCGACGTCAGCGCTCACGCTGCGCGACTGGCTCGCGCATCTCGCGAAGACCGGCCGCCTGGCGACCATCGATCGGCCGGTTGCGCTCGAACACGAGCTCGCTGCGATCGCCAAACGGCTCGACGGTACGCAGGCCGCTTTCTTCACGCAGCCCGGCGGCAAGGACGTGCCGGTCGTCTCCGGCTTCATGTCGAAGCGCGGCTGGATCGCGGAGGCGATGGGCGTCGAGGAAGCGGGACTGCTCGCGCGCTTTTCGGCGGCGGTCGCGCAGCCGGTCGCATCGAGGGTGGTCGATCGAGCGGACGCGCCCTGTCAGGAGATCGTTCATACGAACGGCATCGACCTGCACGCATTGCTGCCGATTCCCACCCACAGCGAACACGACAACGGTCCGTACATCACGGCCGGTCTAGTCATTGCGCGCAATCCGCGCACCGGCGTGCAGAACGTGTCGATCAACCGCATTCAGGTGCACGGCCCGGACCGCATGGCGATCCTGCTGCTGCCGCGCCATCTGTACGCCTTCCAGAAAGCCGCGGAGGAAGCGGGCGATGCGCTCGACGTGGCCGTCGCGATCGGCGTCGATCCGCTGACGATGCTCGCTTCGCAGGCGATCACGCCGATCGATCACGACGAACTGGAGATCGCCGGGGCGCTGCATGGCGCGCCGCTGCCGGTCGTGAAATGCGTGACGAGCGGCGTGCATGTGCCGGCGTTCGCCGAGATCGTCATCGAAGGGCGTATTCTGCCGAACGTTCGCGAGCCGGAAGGTCCGTTCGGCGAGTTCCCGAAGTACTACAGCGCGAAGGAAGCACGCGAGGTGATCGAGGTGACGGCACTCACGCATCGCCGCGATCCGATCTTTCATACGATCGTGCCCGCCGAAATGGAACATCTGTTACTCGGCGCGATTCCCCGTGAAGCGACGTTGCTCGCGCATCTGCGACGCAGCCATCCGGGTGTCACGGATGTGCATCTGTCGGTCGGCGGCGTGTGTCGTTATCACCTCTGGGTGCAGTTCGAAAAGAAGCGGGAAGGCGAAGCGAAGAACGTGATTCTGTGCGCGTTCGGCGCGCATTACGACATCAAGCAGGTCGTCGTCGTCGATACCGATGTGGACGTGCACGATCCCGCAGAAATCGAATGGGCGATCGCGACGCGCTTTCAGGCCGATCGCGATCTCGTCGTGATCGAGGGGGCGCAGGGTTCGCCGCTCGATCCTTCCACGACGGTGGGCCAGCCGGCGGACGCGCCGCCGCATCTGCAAGGCGTGAGCGCGAAGATGGGTCTCGACGCGACGCGCCCCGTGGTCTATCCGGAACATGTGTTCACGCGCGTTCGCATTCCTGGGCAGGACACGGTCGACCTCGACGCGCTCTTGGCCGGCGACAACGCCGCTTTCGAAGCCTACCTGGGCCGCGATCATGACTGAGCGAAACAAGTCGCGCATCGTAGTCGGCATCTCGGGCGCGAGCGGCGCCGCAATCGGCGTGCGCCTGCTCGCCGCGCTGCGCCGGCTCGGCACGCACGAGACGCATCTGATCGTGTCGGCGTCGGGCGCGGTCACGGCGGCGCAGGAGCTTGGCCTCGGACGCGGCGACCTCGATGCGCTCGCCGACGTCGTCCATAATGTGCGCGACATCGGCGCGGCGGTGGCAAGCGGCTCGTTCCTGACCGACGGCATGGTGATCGCGCCGTGTTCGATGAAGACGCTCGCAGGCGTCGCCAACGGTTTCGCGGACAATCTGCTCACGCGCTCCGCCGACGTGATGCTCAAGGAGCGCCGCCGCCTCGTGCTGGTCGCGCGCGAAACGCCGCTGAACCTCGCGCATCTGCGCAACATGACGCTCGCCACCGAGATGGGCGCGATCGTTATGCCTCCGGTACCGGCGTTCTACGCGCATCCGAAGACGATCGAAGACGTGGTCGATCACACGGTCGGCCGCATTCTGGATTTGTTCGGCATCGAGCACGGCGAGATCGCGCGGCGCTGGAGCGGTCTCGCCGACGAGTTCGCGAGCTGCGACGAAGGAGCCGCGCGATGAACCAGCGCGAGACCTCTTTCGCAATCACCGACGCACGCGCCGAGCAGGAGCCACCTGCGAAGCGCCACGTCGGCCGCTCGATGCAGCGCCTCGAAGATCCCGCGATCCTGACCGGCCGCGGCCGCTACGGCGACGACATCGCGATCAAGCCCGGCACATTGCACGCGGCCGTGCTGCGCTCGCCGCACGCGCACGCGGAGCTCGTATCGATCGATGCGCAAGCGGCGTCGAAGCTGCCGGGCGTTCGCGCTGTCCTTACGCGCGACGATCTGCACGCATGGTCGCGGCCGTTTGTCGTCGGCGTGAAGTCCCCCATGGAGCAATGGTCGCTCGCGATGGATCGCGTGCGTTATGTCGGCGAGCCGGTGGCCGTGGTGATGGCCGAATCGCGGGCGCTTGCGGAAGATGCGCTCGATCTCATCAAGGTCGAATACGCGATGCTCGATCCGGTGACATCGATCGAAGAGTCGATCAGGGACGATGCGCCGGTGCTGCACGACCGTGTCGGCACGAACGTGATCAGCGACCGGCATTTTCGCTACGGCGATCCGCAAGCAGCGTTTGAAAAGGCGCCGCATCGCGTGAAGTTCGTCGCGCACTACCCGCGCAATACGTGTGCGCCGATCGAATGCGGCGTGGTGATCGCGGAGTATCTGTCGGGCGACGAAGGCTACGACGTCACCTCGAATTTCATGGGTCCGTTTTCGCTGCACGCCGTGATGGCGATGGCGCTCAATGTGCCGGCGAATCGTCTGCGTCACAAGGCGCCGCGCGATTCGGGCGGCAGCTTCGGCGTGAAGCAGGCGGTGTTTCCCTATGTCGTGCTGATGTGCCTCGCATCGCGTAAGGCGGGCGCGCCGGTGAAGTGGGTCGAGGACCGGCTGGAGCATCTGAGCGCGGCAACTTCGGCGACCGCGCGCTTTTCCACGATCGAAGCCGCCGTCGAAAGCGACGGACGCATTACTGCGCTCTCATACGATCAGCTCGAAGATGTCGGCGGCTACGTGCGCGCGCCGGAACCCGCGACGTTCTACCGGATGCACGGCTGCCTGACGGGCGCGTATGCCATCGACCATCTCGTCGTGCGCAATCGCGTCGTGCTGACCAACAAGACGCCGACCGGACTCGTGCGAGGCTTCGGCGGTCCGCAGGTCTACTTCGCGCTCGAACGGCTGGTGCAGCGTATCGCGATCGAACTGAAGCTCGACGTGCTCGACGTGTACCGCCGCAACTTCGTTCCTGCCGATGCGTTTCCATATCGCGCGGCGGCGGGCGCGCTCCTCGACTCAGGCAACTATCAGGAAGCCTTGCGCCGCTCGCTCGCGGAAGGCGGCTACGACGAACTCGTCGCGCGGCGCGAGGCGGCGCGCAACGAAGGGCGGTTGTACGGCATCGGCTTTGCGGCAATCGTCGAGCCTTCCATGTCGAACATGGGCTACATCACGACCGTGATGCCCGCCGACGCGCGCAGGAAAGCCGGTCCGAAGAGCGGCGCGATCGCAAGCGCGACGGTGAGCGTCGATCTGCTCGGCGGCGTGGTTGTGACGGTGGCGTCGACGCCGGCGGGGCAGGGACACATGACCGTGTGCGCGCAAGTCGTCGCGGATGTGCTCGGGCTCGATCCGAAAGACATCGTCGTGAACGTCGAGTTCGACACGCACAAGGACGCGTGGTCGGTTGCGTCGGGCAACTATTCGAGCCGCTTTGCGGGAGCAGTGGCGGGCACCGTACATCTCGCCGCGATACGGGTGCGCGACAAGCTTTCGCGCATCGTCGCGAAACAGTTCGGCTGCGCGCCCGAGGAAGTCTGCTTCGATGGCGCGCGCATCTATACGAAGGGCGCCGAGGATCGCGCGCTGCCGTTTGCGCGCGCCGCAAGCAACGCGCCGCACTGGGCGCCCGCGCTCCTGCCCGAAGGCGAGGAACCGGGCTTGCGCGAGACCGTCTTCTGGACGCCCCCGAACATGGAAGCGCCCGACGAGGACGATCGCATCAACACGTCGGCGGCTTATGGGTTCGCGTTCGATATGTGCGGCGTCGAAGTGGATCGCGCGACCGGCCGCGTGCGAATCGACCGCTACGTGACCGCGCACGATGCCGGCACGCTCTTGAACCCCGCACTCGCCGACGGCCAGATTCGCGGCGCGTTCGCACAAGGCCTCGGCGCGGCGTTGATGGAAGAGTTCCGCTATGGCGCGGACGGCAGTTTCCAGTCCGGCACGCTCGCCGATTACCTGATGCCGACCACCTGCGAAGTGCCCGATCCGCTGATCGTGCATCTGGAGACGCCGTCGCCGTTCACGCCGCTCGGCGCGAAGGGTCTTGGCGAGGGCAACAACATGAGCACGCCGCCGTGCATCGCGAATGCAGTCGCCGATGCGCTCGGGGTCGACGATATCCGCCTGCCGCTCACGCCGTCGAAGGTGATGGCGCTAATCGGCATCGACGATCCGGAGCCGTCGCGGCCCGAACTGCGCGACGCGCCCGCGAAGAAGCCGGCGACGCCGGGCGGCAAGGCGCTGACGGCGCAAGGCACGGTCGATTTGCCCGCGACGCCCGAAGCGGTCTTCGCCGTCTTGCTCAACCCGCAAGCGCTCGCGAAGGTCATCCCCGGCTGCCATGCGCTCGACGAAACGGCGCCGAACCAGTATCGCGCGGATGTGACCGTCGGCGTCGGCATGATCAAGGCGCGCTTTGAAGCGCGTATCGGTTTGTCGGAGATCGACGCGCCGCATCGGCTGCGGCTTTCGGGCGCGGGCATCTCGCCGCTTGGCAGCGCGCGCGGCAATGGACTCGTCGAACTCACGCCGACTGACCACGGTACGCGTCTGTCGTACGACTACGAAGCGCAGGTGTCGGGCAAGGTCGCGGCGGTCGGCGGCCGCATGCTCGAAGGCGCGGCGAAAGTGGTGCTCAAGCAGCTCTTCGAATCGCTCGGAAGACAGGCCGCCGGCCGGCCGGTGCAAGCGGGCGGTTCATGGCTATCGCGCTTCATCGCGCGTTTCAGGAGCCGCACATGAAGCCCGCCCCGTTCGATTATTTGCGCGCTATGTCGACGCACGATGCACTCGATGCGCTCGCTCAATTCGGCGAGGACGCGCGCGTGCTCGCGGGCGGACAGTCGCTGATGGCGGTGCTCAACATGCGGCTCGCGCAACCGCGCGTGCTCGTCGACATCTCGCGTACGGAAGAGCTGAACGCGGTTCATGCCGACGACAAGACGGGGCAATTGCGCGTGAGTGCGGCGGCGACGCAAGGGTGCGTCGAATGGCGCAAGAGCTTGTTCGACGAAGTGCCGATGCTCGCGATGGCGTTCCCACATATCTCGCACTTTCAGATCCGCAATCGCGGGACCGTGTGCGGTTCGATCGCGCATGCGGACCCGAGCGCCGAACTGCCGCTCGTGCTTGCCGTGCTCGGCGGCGACGTGACGTTGCGCTCGAAGAAGAAAAAGCGCGTGCTCGCGGCGCAGGACTTCTTTCAAGGAATGTTGATGACGGCGCGCGAACCGGACGAACTCGTGGAGTCCGTGCGCTTTCCGCTAAAGAAGCCGGGCGAGCGGTACGCGTTCACCGAATTTTCCGCGCGTCACGGCGACTTCGCGATGGTCGCGTGCGCGGCGGTCGTGACGGACGACGCGATCCGCATCGGGGTGGGCGGCGTCGCGGACCGGCCGACGGTCGAACGCTGGCCGCGCCTCTCAGGCGACGACCTGCGGGGGGCATTGAACGATTTGAGCTGGAAGCTGGGCGCGCAGGACGACGCCCACATCAGCGCGAAATATCGCCGGCATCTGGTCCGGCAACTGGGATGGCGCGTGATTGAGGAGGCGAAGTGAGCAAGACATCGACGAACATCCTGCGGCAAGGCGAAGCGCAGCGCATCACGCTGACGCTCAACGGCCGCGAACGCAGCGGCCATTGCGAGCCGCGCGAACTGCTGTCGGACTTCATTCGGCACGAACTCGGCGCGACCGGGACGCATGTCGGCTGCGAACACGGCGTGTGCGGCGCGTGCACGGTGCACATCGACGGCGTTGCGGCGCGTTCGTGCCTGATGCTCGCGGTGCAAGTGCAGGGAAGGCGTGTCGAAACGGTCGAGGGTCTCGCACCCGACCAGACGCTCGGCGACTTGCAGCAGGCATTCCAGCGGCATCACGCGCTGCAGTGCGGCTTCTGCACCGCGGGCATTTTGATGTCGTGTGCGGACTATCTGCAACGCGTGCCCGATCCGAGTGAAGAGCAGGTGCGCGAGATGCTCTCGGGCCATATCTGCCGGTGTACGGGCTACACGCCGATCGTCAAGGCGGTGCTCGACGTTGCGGCATGTCGCAATGGTCGCGTCCACGGCGAACAAGGCCAGGAGGTCGAGCATGCTTGATCTCGGCCGCACGTTCCTGCAAAGCGTCGAGCGCAGCCCGCATGCGCTCGCGCTCGTCGATGGCGATATGCAATTCACGTACGCGCAGTGGCACCGCGTCATCCTCGATGTCGCCGAAGGCTTGCGCAAACTCGGTCTCTCACGCGGCGACCGGCTGCTCGTCGTGCTGCAAAACCGCTGGGAGATGGCGACGCTGCACTGGGCCTGCCAGTTCGCGGGCATCGTGATCGTGCCGCTCAACTGGCGCGCCAAACCCGACGAACTCGACTACTGTGTGACTGACGCGGGCGTGAAGGCGATCGTCTACGAACCCGTGTGCGCGGATGCCGTCATGCAAAGCAGCGCGGCGCAAAACGTGCCGCGCATCGGACTTGATGATGCCCAAGGCCGCACGACCTCCTATGACGCGCTGCTCGCCGAACGCGCGCATACAGGCGAAACCACCGACGCGAATGCAGACGACGTCTCGCTGATTCTCTACACATCGGGCACGACCGGCAAGGCGAAGGGTGTGCCGCGCCGTCACCGGCACGAACGCGCGGGCGCGCTCGCGCATGTCGCGCAGAACCTGTACCGGCACGGCGAACGCACGCTCGGGGTGATGCCGCTCTATCACACGATGGGCGTGCGCTCGCTGCTCTCGATGGCGCTCGTCGATGGTCTCTTCGTCTGTGTGCGGCGCTGGAACGCGCGGCTCGCGCTCGAGTCCATCGCGAAGCACGGGCTCACGTGCCTGTATCTCGTGCCGACGCTCTATCACGACCTGCTCGCCGATGGCGCTTTCGCGAACATCGATACCTCGTCGGTGAAGAAGCTCGGCTTCGCGGGCGCGCCGATGAGCGATGGCCTGCTCAAGCGCCTCTCGGCCGCGTTCGAGCCGGAACTGTTCGTCAACCACTACGGCTCGTCCGAGGTCTACACGTTCAGCATCGACCAGGACGCGACGAAAAAGCCGGGCAGCGCGGGACGCGCGGGCATCAACACGCGACTTCGCGTCGTGAAGCTCGACGCTAAGTCGCCCGACGATCTCGCGCCGGTGAACGGGGAAGGTCAGATCATCGCGGACCTGCTCGGCGACGAAGCGTTCGAAGGCTACTGGAACCGCCCCGATGCCAACGCGAAGTCGCTGCGCGAAGGCTGGTACTTCACCGGCGACACCGGCTACTTCGACGAAGACGGCGACCTGTACGTCTCCGGACGAGTCGACGACATGATCATCAGCGGCGGCGAGAACATCTCGCCGGTCGATATCGAATCGGTACTTTCGCTGCATCCGTCGGTCGATGAAGTGGCC
The DNA here is from genome assembly GCF_001545035.1 of Caballeronia glebae. Classification (GTDB taxonomy): domain Bacteria; phylum Pseudomonadota; class Gammaproteobacteria; order Burkholderiales; family Burkholderiaceae; genus Caballeronia; species Caballeronia glebae. The sequence goes on along the minus strand of NZ_FCOJ02000007.1, from coordinate 30,529 downwards.
GTCGCGGGCGTGAAGGACGAGCGCTGGGGCCAGCGCGTGGTCGCGTTCATCAAGCGCCGCGAGTACGTCGATTCAGCCGCGCTCGACGCATGGTGCCGCGAGTCGGACCTCGTCAACTTCAAGCGTCCGCGCGACTACGTGTTCGTTGACGACATCCCGAAGTCGCCGGTCGGCAAGATCCTGCGCCGCAAGCTTTCCGCAGGCGAATATCAATGCGATGACGGTCCGTCCGCATCCGCTGCACACCACACTGAAATCACGAAGGAGTAGACCAACATGACCGATTTGATCCATCGCGGCCAGGCACTGCTGCAGGACCTCGACGGCTTCTCGATCGAGATAGACGCCGGGCGCGAGCGCGCCGACATCGTCCTGCATCGCCCGCCGTTCAACGTGATCTCGATGCACGCGCGCGACCAGTTGCGCGCCGCGTTCGAGGCGCTCGACGAAGACGATCGCGTGCGCGTAATCGTCGTGCGCGCGAAGGGCGAGCACTTTTCGAGCGGCGGCGACATCAAGGGCTTTCTCGAAGCTTCGCCCGAGCATGTCTCGAAGCTCGCCTGGAATATCGCCGCGCCCGCGCGCTGCTCGAAGCCGGTGATCGCGGCCAATCGCGGTTTCTGCTTCGGCGTGGGCTTCGAGTTGTCACTTGCGTGCGACTTCCGCATAGCGAGCGAGACCACGTTCTATGCGCTGCCCGAACAGAAGCTCGGGCAGATTCCGGGCTCGGGCGGATCGGCGCGCTTGCAGCAGATGGTCGGCATCGGCAGGACCAAGGACATCGTGATGCGCTCGCGCCGCATACCGGGCAAGCAGGCGTACGAGTGGGGCATCGCGGTCGAGTGCGTGCCGGATGCGGAACTGGAAGCCGCTACCGATGCACTCGTCAACGAGTTGCGCACGTTCTCGCCGCTCGCGCAACGCACGGCGAAGAAGCTGCTCAACGATTCCGAAGATACGCCGCTCTCGATCGCGATCGAACTCGAAGGGCATTGCTATAGCCGTCTGCGAACCTCGGACGATTTCCGTGAAGGCGTCGAAGCGTTCCATGGCAAGCGCAAGCCGGTGTTCCGCGGTTCCTGAGAAGCCCGCAAAAGACGAGGAGACAGGCAAATGGATCGTTTCGACTACGTGATCATCGGTGGCGGATCGGCGGGATGCGTGCTCGCGCATCGGCTGTCGGCGGTGCCGTCGCTGCGCGTCGCGTTGATCGAGGCGGGCGCGGATACACCGCCGGGCGCGGTGCCCGCGCATATCCTCGATAGCTATCCAATGCCCGTCTTTTGCGGCGATACCTACATCTGGCCGGATCTGAAAGCGAAGGCGACGAAGACATCGGCGCCGCGCGTGTATGAGCAGGGCCGTGTGATGGGCGGGGGGTCGAGTATCAACGTGCAGTCGGCGAATCGCGGCCTGCCGCGCGACTACGACGAGTGGGCCGCGAACGGCGCGCCGGGCTGGGCATGGGACGACGTGCTGCCCTATTTTCGCAAGCTCGAGCGCGATGTGAATTTTCCCTCTGGCGAGTTGCATGGCAGCGATGGTCCAGTGCCGATCCGCCGCATCATGCCGGAAGACTGGCCCCCATTCTGTCACGCGTTCGCCGATGGTCTGCGCGCGAACGGCTTCGCCACCTTGCAGGACCAAAATGCCGAGTTCGGCGACGGCTTGTTTCCAGGGGCGTTCTCAAATATCGACGACAAGCGCGTGTCTACCGCTGTCGCGTACCTCGACGAAGCGACGCGTAAGCGGCCCAATCTCACTGTGTATCCGAACCTGCGCGTCGAGCGGATCGTGATGAAAGGGACCGCCGCTCAGGGCGTGGTCGCGGTGGCTTCGAACGGCGAGCGGTTGCATCTGGACGCCGATGAGGTCGTGATCTGTGCGGGCGCGCTCCAGTCGCCCGCGTTGCTGATGCGCGCGGGCATCGGCTCGAAGCATGAGCTCGGCGAGCTCGGCATTGGATGCCTCGTCGACCTGCCAGGCGTCGGGCGCAATCTGCAGGATCATCCGTCGCTCACCTTCTGCCATTTTCTCGAACCGCGCTTTCGTATGCCACTTTCCCGGCGCCGCGCAAGCATGACAGCAGCTCGTTTCACGTCGGGCGTCGATGGCGGCGAATCGTCGGATTTGTATCTGTCGAGCGCGACGCGTGCCGCGTGGCATTCGCTCGGCAACCGGCTTGGTCTTTTCTTTCTCTGGTGCAACCGGCCGTATTCGCGTGGCCGCGTGCAACTCGTTTCATCCGATGCGGCGGTCGCACCGCGTGTCGAGCTCAATTTGCTCGACGATCAACGCGATCTCGATCGGCTCGCGGTTGGCGTACGGGTGCTCGCGAAGGTCGTCGCGGCATCGGGTCTCGGTCACGATCAGCGCGATTTCTTTCCCGCGGCTTTTTCGCCGCGCGTGAAGGCGCTAAGCCGTGTTGGCGAGGGCAACGCGCTGCTGACTTCGATGCTCGGCACGCTGCTCGATACACCCGCGCCGATCCGCCGCCTGCTGATCGAGCGCTTCTTCACGCGGGGGCTCAGGATTTCCGAGCTGCTCGCCGATGAACGCGCGCTCGCGGATTTCATCCGCGCGAACGTCTTCGGCGTGTGGCATGCGAGCGGAACGTGCCGCATGGGCGACGCGCACGAGCGCAGCGCCGTCACCGACACCGAGGGCCGAGTGCACGGAACGCGAGGCTTGCGAGTGGTTGATGCATCGCTGATGCCGCGACTGCCTTCGGCGAATACCAATATCCCGACCATCATGATTGCCGAGAAGATCGCCGACGCAATGGTCACGGGACGACGCGCAGGCAGCGCATCGACGACGCCGCCGCTCGCCGCCGCGCACTGACAAGTTTCTTTAACGGCAATAAGAGCACGCCACAACTACGTGCCTTCAACACGGGGTCGATCGAGAGATGGCCCGGTGACATTCAAGGAGATGGAAATGTCCGTAGCAGCGCAAAATGGCGCCGCCGCACCCGCTGTCGATCAGCGGCAGGTGATGGGCGCAGTGGTAGCTTCGTGTCTCGGCTGGGCACTGGATTTGTTCGATCTGTTCGTGCTGTTATATGTCGCGCCAGTGGTGGGGCGTCTGTTCTTCCCCTCCGAGCACGCGATGCTTTCTCTCGCCGCCGTCTATGCATCGTTCGCCGTGACACTGCTGATGCGCCCGCTCGGCTCCGCGCTCTTCGGTTCTTACGCCGATCGCCGTGGCCGTAAAGGCGCGATGATCGTGGCGGTGGTCGGCGTCGGCCTGTCGACGGCCGCGTTCGGCCTGCTGCCGACCGTCGCTCAAGTCGGCCTGCTCGCGCCGATTCTCTTCCTCTTGCTGCGCCTCATCCAGGGCGTGTTTGTCGGAGGCGTGGTTGCTTCCACGCACACCATCGGAACCGAATCCGTCGCGCCGAAGTATCGCGGCGCGGTGTCGGGACTGATCGGCGGCGGCGGGGCTGGGCTCGGCGCGCTGCTCGCGTCCGTAACGTTCCTCGCGATGTCGGCGCTTTTCCCCGGCGACGCCTTTGACGTATGGGGCTGGCGCTGCATGTTCTTCACCGGCATCATCAGCTCGGTGCTCGGTCTCTTCGTGTTCAACAGCCTTGAAGAGTCGCCGCTGTGGAAGAAGCTCGCCGCCGAAAAGGCTGCGAAGGCCGCCGCGCAGCTCAAGGGCGCGCCCGTCGAAGTCGTGCGCTCGCCGCTAAAGACGCTGTTCTCGCGCGACTATCGCAAGATTCTTTTCGTCAACCTGCTCCTGACGATTGGCGGCGGCAGCGGCTATTACCTGACATCGGGCTACCTGCCGACGTTCCTGAAGGTAGTTAGCCACGCACCCAACGGTGCGGCCGCGGCGATCCTGATGATCTGCAGCATTGCGGTAGTGATCGCGTCGATCGCGGCAGGGCACCTCAGCACGTTCATCGGCCGCAAAGGTGCGTTCGTGTGGATCGGGCTGATCCGGCTCGTCGCGTTGCCCGCGCTGTTTTTGCTGCTGCCTACCGCCGACAGCATCATGATGGTCGGCGTCTATGCAGTCCTTCTCAGCGCGCTCGGCAGCGCCGGCTATGCGCCGATCCTGATCTTCCTGAACGAACGCTTCCCGACCTCGATCCGCGCGACCGGCACGGGCCTCTCCTGGAATATCGGCTTCGCGATCGGCGGGATGATGCCGACGGCCGTTTCGCTGGTGGCGAAGGACGCGAGCCAGTTGCCGATGACGCTAGCGATCTTCATCGGCGCGATCAGCGTGATCTTCCTCGTGGGCGCATTCGTCGTCCCCGAGACGCTCGGCAAGCTCGAAAGCGGTTCCGCGCGCAATCCCACCTGAGTCATTGGGCATAACGGCGGACGCCAACGGGCGCACGCCTTCATAACAGCCGGAGACATCGATGAAATACGAAGAAGACGTTCGCGCGCGTTCCTACAAGTTTCGTGACGAGTATGTGAATGCCACGCCATGGTGGTATCGCGGCGAAATGCACCTCGGCTTCACATTGCTCTTCACCGGCGGCGTGATCGTGTATTGCCTGATGCAGCTTCATGCGCCGACGCTCGCCGAATGGTTGGCGGTCATTCCGCTCTTTCTGTTCGGCAATTGGGCGGAATGGGCGGCGCACCGCTACGTGCTGCATCGTCCGACGAAGTATTTCAGCATGATCTACAAGCGCCATTGCGCGGTTCATCACCGATTCTTCACGCATGTGACGCTTGAATACAAGGGCCACCGTCACTGGCGCGCGCTGCTGTTTCCGCCTTTCGCGCCGGTCGCGTTCGTGCTGGCGGCCGTGCCGTTCGCGCTCGTGATCGGGTTCGTATTCTCCCGCAACGCAGGCTACATCGCGCTGTTCACGATGGCGGCGTACTTTCTGATGTACGAGGGCCTGCATACGCTCTCACACTTCACCGACAGCCCGTTCCTCGACCGCGTTCCGCTCGTCAACACAGTGCGGCGCCTGCACGCTACACACCACGATCCCGAAGTGATGGCGACACAGAACTTCAACCTCACGTTCCCGATCTGCGACACGCTGTTTGGCACGCGCAGCGACGTTCCGAGTAATGCGCGCGAACCGTTGGAACGCGGCCGCTAAGGCGCTTGTTTGCCCAATACACCCGTCGTCACGCGCTTTATCTCGTCAGTGATGATTGCGATGAGCGCCTGTGCGGCGGGACCGATCGGCCGCTTTGGATGCGTAACCTGGATGATGTGCCGCACGATCGGCGGCGATGTGATCGTGTGTGCGCGCAGCACGCCTTCATCCACCTTGCGCTGCACGACCACGCGCGGCAGGATCGTCGCGATATTTCCCTGCTCGACGAACTGCACGATCGAGCTGAGCAGATCGATTTCGAACTTCGGCTTGATGACGATATCGGCGGCCATTAGCGCGGCGTCGAGCGCGCCGCGCAGGCCGTTGCGGCGCGTCGGCAGCACGAGTTCTACCCCGGACATATTCGCGAGATCGATCTCCGGCGGCAACGCGACGCCGTGTGCGGCACTCGTCACGAGCACCATTTCCTCGACCAGCAACGGCTCGACATCGAGGGCGAGGCGACCGCGCGGCTTGTTGATGATCGCGGCATCGAGCCGGCCTGCCTCGACCGCATCGATGAGCTGTGCGCTGAAGCCGTCGGCCACCGAAACCTCGACTTGCGGAAAGAGCGTGTCAAACCTCTCAAGCGACTCCGGCAAGACGCTTTCTGCTTCCGACGCCACCATTCCGAGCGAGACGCGACCCGTGATGATCACGTCGCGCCGGCTCAACTGCGCGCGCGCGTGCTCGATGTCGCGCATGATCGGCGTGTATAGGCGATACATGAGGCGCGCCGCTTCGGTCGGCGCCATGCCGTGCGGGCCGCGTTCGAAGAGCGTCTGTCGCAGTTCGGCTTCGAGCTTCGAAATCTGCATGCTGAGCGCGGGCTGCACGATATTGAGGCGCTTGGCCGCGCGCGTGGCAGAGCCATCCTCGAAGAGGGCGATGAAATACTGGATTTGCTTGAGGTCCATGATGCCCGATCGAGGTGGGAAAGCCGAAGACTGCGAGTGTAGCCACAGGTCGAAGCGTGCTATCAACGCAGCAGCGAGCCGCCGAAAATGCTCAAGACGCGCCTGCGCGACACGAAAAAGCGACGAGCGGATGCACGCATTATCGCCACTGAAGGATGGTTTAGGCGATTCGGTTCGCCACCGACGTCGAACGTACTCTTTAGACGCCCCTGGCAAAGCAGAACAGAGTGCTCGGTTAATGCAACAGGACCGGCTTCATTGTGCATGCCATTGATTGCGGCTTCGAAGGAATCGTCAATGTTTGAGCTGCTCGGCAATGTCCGAAAGGGTTCTCTGATGCGAAGCGCGTCGTACCGAGACGCGCTTCGCTTGCGACCGCACGCCTTCATTTGCTTCAATCTCCAATTCGCGCCTCGCTCTTTCGGATTCTTTTGTGTCGAAGGCCAGCTATCGCGACACGTTCGATGTGGCAAGGCAAACCGCCGCTCTTGGCATGCGCATTGCTCATTAACGAGTTCAAAGGAAGGAGACTGGTCATGAGCAACGATCGTTTGGAAGGACCGGGCAGCACCGATAAGCCGCTCGGCGATGCGGGCAGCGGAGCAAGCGGTGGTGGCTCACTGGGCAACCAGCCAGGACCGGGCGCCGCCACCGGCGGCGATCCCGCCCAAGGAGTGCGTCAACCAACTTCCGGCGAGGCGAAACAGTCTCCCGCGCAACACCCGTCGAAACAGGAAGTCCCACCTGAGTCGGGCAGCACCACCGAGTCACCCGGCAAAGACGACGCGCTCAAAAGCGAGTGACAATGATCGATCGCTTCTCTCGGGTTGGCATCGAAAAGGCGCGCGATCGGCCGCTTCCTTGATGCTGCCGGCGGCATCATCGTACAGCGCACTGATGCGTAATGCAGAGGCGCTCGCCGTTCGGCAATCACGTCAACGCGTAACAGCACCCCTCCGGCCACCGCGACACGCGCTCCGCTGCCTGACTGCTTCCAATCAGAACGCTTGAAATGAACACCCTCAATCAGCGAAAAAACATGGTGTAACGCAAGCGATGCACCGGACAAGCGTGATACGCACCAAAGGTTTCTTACCGCTCTGGACGGCGGGCGCGGTCTCAAACGCGATGATGTGGCTGGAAATGCTCGCAGCCGCGTTGTTTACCTTCAAGGCTACGAATTCGGCAGTAGCGGTCGCGGTGGTCTCCGCGTGCCGGAGTCTTCCGCTTTTGTTAAGCGGCGCGGTCATGGGCGTCGTCGCGGACGCAATGGATCGCAAGAGAATAGTGCTGCTCGGATTGTTGCTCGCGAGTGCTTCGTCGGCGACAGTGGGAGTCTTGTCTTTCCTCGGGGTTCTATCGACATGGCACCTTTGCGCTGCCGCGCTCGTGAGCGGTGTCGTCTATGCCACCGAGATGCCTGCGCGTAGGCGCATGATTGCGGAGACAGCGGGCACGGCGATGGCCGCTCGCGCGGTCGCTATCGACAGCATGACCAACTTCGCGACGCGATGTCTCGGGCCTCTGCTTGGAGGCTTGATCTACGGAGCACTCGGCGTCTCGACATCCTATTTCCTCTCCGCGACGGCGTCGCTTTGCGCCGCGGTGTGCATCTTTCGACTTTCGACCGTGCAGGCGCCGTCCGGACGCCTCTCCCTGACGCGGATCCGCGAGGACCTCCAGGAAGCGTGGCAATACGCGCTCGACAGTAAAACGATCATGGCGCTCTTGATCGTGACGACAATCACGAACTTATGCGGCTATAGCTATAACGTTCTACTGACACCTCTCGGAAGCGAGACGTTCGACTTGTCGGCCACGATGATCGGCGTGCTTTCGTCGGCGGAGCCTGCGGGATCTTTTGTTGCCGGCGCGATCATCGGAGGCGCTCGCCTACGAGGGCGGTCCTTTGTCTGGTTGATAGCCGGATCGAGTGTGTTTTTCCTGGCTATTGCGATCGCTGGGTTCGCGAGTTCTTTCCGATGCTCGCTGGCTTCGTTGCTCGTCATTCTCTTCATGGGCGGCTTTGGTAGCGCCGCCTACAACATACACCAGACGACTATCGTGATCGAGTCCGTGCCCGGCGTCATGCGCAGTCGTGTGTTCGGTCTGGTCACTGTCGGTATCGGATGTTGGCCGCTCGGAACGCTGTTAGCGGGCCTGCTTGCAACAGTACTCGGGCCGACGGGAGCCTTGATCGCGTTGGGCGTCGCAGGCATCGCGGGCAACAGTGTCCTGACACTTCGCGCGGTGAAGGAGAGGTCGCATCGGTAGAAAGGCCGACGGGTCGCGAGTGCCGCCGTCAGCCGTCGGCGTGCCAGAGAGCGGAACATGCATTCGATCGTTTCCGATCCTTCAATGGCAAGTGAACAAGCAGTGGTGAGTGACTGGTCGTGGGCGGAGCGGCGGCGATGCCGTCGTTCCGCCGTTCGTCGTGGCTTCGTCGTGACGCTCAGGCGAGTGGCATGCGCGTGTGGTCCAGCGGGCGTAGCTTGCCGGGATGCACGGCGCGGCATAGCGCCTCGACGAAGTAGAAGTCGCCGAACATGGTCGCGCCGTCCACGCCGATATTGTGCGGCTTCGAGTAGCACGAGTTATGCAACAGCCCGTGCTGGCCGTCCCGGGTGAATTCGTCGCGGCATAGCGCTTCGAGCATCGCGAGGCCGTGGCCTCGCCATTTCGCGGCGGCGTGCGCCTCGGGATGCACGCGTGCCATCTCCAGCAAGGCCGACGCCACCACGGCGGCAGCAGCCGTGTCCTTGATCTCGGCGTCGCGGCCGGTCGCATCGAAGTCCCACGGAGGCACCTGACGCCCGTCGAGGCGGCGCAGGTAGTAATCGGCGAGACGCTCGGCCAGATCCAGATACGCGCGCTTGCCGGTTTCCCGCGCGGAGTTGACGTAGCCGTAAATCGCCCAAGCCTGGCCGCGGCTCCACGCGGATTCGTCGAACGCGCCTTGAAACGTGTAGCCGCGTTTCCGGGCGCCGCTGTGCACGTCGTATTCGACGGCGTGATAGGTCGAGTCGTCGGCGCGGACGAAGGCGCGCGCGGTCATCTCGGCGTGCGCGTCCGCGGCTTGCCGGTAGCTGCCGTCGTCGGCGTAACCGGCGGCCCAGTAGAGCAGCGACAGATTGGCCATCGTGTCGATCGCCGAGGCGCTGCGGCCGCGCGGATCGGAGATCGGTCCCCAGGACGCGAGATACGCGCCGTTGCGCGTCGTCACGAGCCGCGCGCGCAGCTTGTCGGCGGCTTCGAGCGCAATGTCGGCGAACCACGCGTCGCCGGTGATGTGATGTCCCGGCACCGCGCTGCTATCGAAGATGAAGCCGATGTCATGCGTGTTCGGATCCTGCGCGCGCTGGCGGACGAGCAGCATTCGGGCGCGCGCCCATTCCAGAAAGCGCGCCTCGCCGGTGTGCACATACGAGCTCAGCAGCAAGCCGACCCAGAAGCCGCAGAACCAGTTGCCGTGGCTCCATGCGTCGCCGTCGTAGCCCGCCGAAAGCGAGGCGGGCAGACGCACCCATTGACCATCGGGGCCGGTGACTTGCGGGAATTCGACGCCGAAGGTCAGCTCGTCGGAAGCGACCTTTTGCGCGGTTTTATCGAGGGTTTCGCGAAACAGCTCTGCCCGGGTCTCGCTGACTGACAGCGAGTTCATTGCGTTCGACACGGCGTCTCCTTGAGTTCGTCATTCGCAGGACGATTCTAAGAAGCGCCTGCGCGACCGCGTTAGGATGAAACGCATGAACTGTTGGACATTTCCGCATCGAAGCGCCGCATGAAGACGCTCAGATGTGCAGCTTGTCGAGGCTGCGCCGATAGTCGATCGGCGAGCGGCCCGTATGCTTGCGAAAGCAGCGGCTGAAGTAGGCGGGATCGTCGAACGAGAGCATCGCGGCGATCTCCGCGACATTCACTTCGGAGTGCAGCAGCAGACGCTTGGCCTCCAGCATCACGCGCTCGCGGATCAGCTTGGGTGCCGTGCTGCCGAGCGCCTGACGCGTCGCTTCGTTGAGCGCACGTTCGGTGACGTTGAGCAGGCGCGCGTAATCGGCCGCTTCGTTGACGGAGCGAAAATGCTTCTCCAGCAGGCTCTTGAAGCGGCGCGACAGCAGCACGCTGCGCGTCGCGGCGGCATCGCGTATGGCGGCGGCATCGCACATGCGCGCGACCTTGATCAGAAACACGTGCAGATAGGCCCAGATCGCGTCGGTGTAGCCGACCTGCTCCTCCTGATACTCATGGCGGATGCCGTCCATCACGCGCGCCAGTTCGCGCACCTGCGCGTCGCTCAAGTTGACGCACGGGGCGAGCTGCTCGAAGTTATAGACGGGTACGTCCGTCTCCGTATGGCGGTTCTGTACGCGGAACGCGAAAAAATCCGACGAGAAACTGAGCGAATAACCGAGCGTATCGGCGGACAGATCGAGATCGTGAATCTGTCCCGGCGCCATGATGTAGAGCGTATTGGGGCGCACGTCGTAGCGCACCGAGTCGATCACATGCGAGCCGCTGCCCGCGAGCACCCACATCATGTGATAGAAGTCGTGCCGGTGCGGATAGACCAGCGTCGATTTGAGCGCCTCGATCGGCGCGAGATGGAAGTCCGGCGTCTTGACGTGCGCGCCGTATTCGTAGTCCTCGATCCGGATCACCGGAACGTGACAGCAACATGCGGTATCCAACTGTCTCCTCCGTCGGCGGCGGAGCGTCTTTGCACCCGCCTGCATGCCCGCGCTGCGCGGGCGACTGCACGAGTGTAGCCGTGCCCGCGCCCGCCGGTTAGTTGGCATTTACACCATGCGGCCTGCGCGACGGTGTCACGCCGCCGCGCTGCGCGCCATCAGCGCATGATCGAAGCGGAGTTCCTTCAGCGCGGAAAGCCCGCTCAGCACCACGCGTCCTTGCTGATTGCGCACGGTCGTATCCATCACGAGGATGTGCTTTGCGGGCTTCTTTTCGACGACACAAACGTTGATCGTCACCGTATCGCCGATATACACCGGCCCCAGAAAGCGCAGCTCCTGCCCGACATACGCGAAGCCCGGACCGGTCAATTCGGTGTGCGCCGCCGAGACCAGCGCGGCCGTCAACAGGCCATGCACGACGCGCCGTCCGAAAGGGGAGCATTCGGCGAAGGCATCTTCCATATGCAGCGGATTCAGGTCGCCGGACAGATGTCCGAACGCGTTCACTTCGGCCTCTGTGACCGTGTGAACGTTGACCTGCGTGCGGCCGATCTCGACGTCGTCGAAGCGCAAGAGCGCCGGCCAGTTGTTCGGTTGCGCGCTCATGCTTCTCTCCTCGAAGTCAATGCGATGCCGCGTTCGACATAGCCGTCGATCTCCTGCGGCGTATAACCCAGTTCCGCGAGCACTTCGCGGGTATGTTGTCCCTGTTTCGGCGGATGCCGCCGCAGCGCAGGCGTCGCGCCGTCGTAGCGCACCGGATGCGCGAGCACGCGCACCGGTCCCGCTTCCTCGTGATCGAACGACATGATCATTTCGTTGTGCGCGACCTGCGGATCCTGCTCGACCTGCTCATAATCGTTGACGGGCGCGAACCAGATATCGTGTTCCTCGAAGGTGTGCATCCACTCTTCGGTCGTGCGCGTTTTCAGCGTGTCATAGACAAGACGGTTGATCTCGTCGCGCCTCAGCACGTTGTCCTTCGGATGGGTGAACGCGGCGAGCGCGGGACACGACAGCGCGTTTGCAAGCTTCTGCGTCGGCGTGAGCGACATCGCGATATAGCCGTCACGCGTTCGGTACACGCCATACGGCGCGGGATGAAAGCGGCTGCCGGTCGGCGGATGCGTGCGTGCCCACAACGGCCCCTTGTTCATGTAGTACGTGAACGGCTCGATTTGCAGGTCGAGCGCGGCGTTGAGGAGGTTGCTCTCGATGCGCGTGCCCACGCCCGTGCGCTCGCGCGCCTGCAACGCGGCGACCACGCCGAATGCGGCGAGCACGGCGGCATGCTGATCGACGATGGCGGAACCGACCGGCGTGGGCGGCGACTCCGCGTCGCCGGAAAGCATGGTCAGTCCGCTCATCGCCTGCAGCAGCAGATCCTGGCCTGGACGCTTCAGATAAGGCCCGGACGAACCGTAGCCGGTGCACGAGCAATACACGAGACGCGGATTGACTTCATGCACCTGCGCATAGCCGAAGCCCATCTTGTCGAGCACCCCGGGACGATAGTTCTCGACGAGCACGTCGGCTTCGCGGATCATACGCCACACGATCTCGCGCGCGGCTTCGTCGCGCAGATCGAGCGAGATGCTGCGCTGATTGCGGTTGCCGAGCAGAAAGAACACGCTCACGCCTTCGAGGAACGCATCCGCGCCGGTCCAGCTACGTTCGAACGCGCCGCCCGGCGGTTCGATCTTGATCACATCCGCGCCGACATCGGCGAGCATCTGCACGGCGGCGGGGCCTTGCAGAAAATGCGTGAAACTCAGCACCTTGATGCCTTCCAGCATAAACATTCTCCTCTCGGTTTCGGCGCGCGATCACGCGAGCAGCGTGCGCGCGATGATCATGCGTTGTATTTCCGAGGTGCCTTCGACGATCTCCAGCACCTTTGCATCGCCGAATGCGCGCGCGACGGCAAACTCGGCCATCACGCCGTAACCGCCGTGAATCTGCAGCGCCTGATGCGCGGCTTTCATCGCGTGCTCGGTCGCGAACAGTTTGGCTTGCGACGCTTGCGCATCGAAGGCCGCGCCGGCGTCCTTCGATGCGGCGGCGTCGTAGAGCATCAGACGTGCGGCGTGCGCATCGGTCGCCATGTCGGCGATCTTGAACTGCAGCGCCTGAAACTCGGCGATCGCGCGTCCGAACGCGCGACGCTCCTTCATGTATGCGACCGAGCGATCCAGCGAGCCCTGCAGGATGCCGAGCGCGAGCGCGCCGATGAGAATGCGCCCCGTGCTGATCTGCGCGAGCGTCTGGCGCAGGCCCGCGCCGCGTTCGCCCAGCAGTTGATCGGCGGGAACCGCGCATTGCTCGAAGAACAGTTCGTGCGTGATCGATGCGCGCCAGCCGATCTTGCGCAGCTTTCTGCCCTTGCCATAGCCTGGCGTTCCTTGCGGCACGATGAAGTTCGAGATCTCCTTGCGGCCATCGGGCCGAGTGCCGGTGACTGCCGCGATCACGGTCGGCCCGCCGATCTCCGTGCCCGAATTGCTGATGAAGGTCTTCGCACCGTCGATGACCCAGTGTTCGCCGTCGAAGACCGCGCGCGTGCCAATGTTGGCCGCATCGGAACCGGCGTCAGGCTCGGACAGTCCGATCGCGCCGATCTGCGTGCCGTCGAGAATGGGGCGCAGGAAACGCGCTTTCTGTTGCGCCGTGCCGTAGTTGTTCAGCAGGCTCGCGACGGTCGAGTTCGCCATCAGCGCATTGGCGACGGCGCAGTCCACGCGTGCGAGTTCTTCGAGCACGATCACGAACGACAGCCAGTCGCCGCCACCGCCGCCAAATTCCTCGGGATACGGCAAGCCCGTGAAGCCGAGTTCGCCTGCCTGCCGCCAGATCGCGTAGGGAAACGCTTCGTGCTCCCAGAGCGCCTCCGATTGCGGCGCGATTTCCTTCTCGGCGAAGCGGCGCACTGCTTCGCGCATCATCGTGTGCTCTTCGCCGAGCCAGTGAGGTTGATTGAAGTTTGTCGTCATGGCGTGACCGGTGCGGTGTCGGCTTGCGCGGCGCGGCGCGCACGTTTGCGTTCCACGAAGTGCCGCAGGCCCGCGCGCGCGCCTTCGCTCGAAAAATTCACGGCGTATTGCGCGGCCTCGAAGTCGAGTCCGGCGGACAAGGGCAATTCGCCCGCGCGATTCAGCGCGCGCTTGGCCATCTCGGCCGCGAACGGATCGTAGGAGGCGAGGGTGTCGGCGAACGCGCGCACGGTATCGAACAGCTTCTCGGGCGCGGCGATTTCGTGGATGAAGCCGAACGCCTCGCACTCGCGCGCGGAAAAGCGCCTGCCGCTCAGCACGAAGCGTTTCGCGCACGCGAGCCCCATCTTGGCGACGGCCAGTTGCGTGCCGCCCCAGCCGGGCATGGTGTTCAAGGTGATCTCGGGAAACGCGAAGCTCGCATCGCTCGATGCCACGATGAAGTCGCACGCGAGCGCCAGTTCGAAGCCGCCGCCGAGCGCGTAGCCGTTGACCATCGCGATGGTCGGCTTCGCGCTTTCATGCAGACGCAGCAGCGCGCGCTGGCCGGCCACCATGTCGCGATAAGCCGAGACGCCGTCGAGCGACACGAGGCGCTCGATGTCGTTGCCCGCGGCGAAAGCCTTCGCGCCGCTGCCGGTGAGCGCGATCACGCGCGTCGCGTCGTCGGCGAGCGCATCGGCGATTTCGGCTTCGAGCGCCGCGAGCATGTCGGGCGTGAACGCATTGAGCTTGTCGGCGCGATTGAGCGTCAGCAGGCGCAGCGCGCCGTGCTGCGAGGCGAGAATGGGAAGCGTGTTGTTCGTCATGGCGTTACAGCACTTTCAGATAGGTCTTGCCCGATGCCACGACCACGCCGTCCTGGCGCGTCACGTCGGCGGCAAAGACGCACACGTTGCGCTCTTCGTCCTTTTCTTCGAGCGTGAGACGCGCGCTCACCGTGTCGCCGATGAACACCGGCGCGTTGAAGGTGATGTCGTAGCGGTACGACACGGCGCCGGGGCTCGGCGCTTTCCCGGCCATGTAGCCCATCACCGTGGAGAGAAATCCGACCGACAGGCAGCCCTGCGCGATGCGTTTCTCGAAGCGCGTGCCCTTCGCATATTCCTCGTTGAGATGCACGGCGTAGAAATCGCCGACGATGCCGGCAAAGCCATAGATATCGTATTCGGAGACGGTCTTGGCGAAATCGGCGGTGTCGCCGATCGCATAGCAATCCATATGAGGGCGTTTGGCCATGTCGATGTTTCTTCGTGATGAGTTGGGGTTATCGCTAAACGATGCGTGCTGACATCGCATCGTCGGCGTGGAAGTCACTTTAAAGAGGGGCCTCATTCAACCGGTAGGACGGTTCGCGCGATCTTTTGGACTTTTTTGCATCGGACCCGGCGATGCGAAAGGGCGGCGTAAAAAAGTCCAAGAAATTCGACGACTGGTCCTAACGCACCATCGCCGCGATCACAAATACTTGCGTCAACCCGCCGGCTCCGCATTCGCACCGGGCACTCGCACCGAACGATGCGGCGCACTCGCCGGGCGGTATCCCTATCGAGCAAGGAGACAACATGAGTTCGCTTTTCAGAGCGCAGAGCATGCTGCGCGTAGCGATGAGCGCGGCGCTCGCCGCGATGTGCGTGGCGGTATCGTCTGGCGCGAGCGCGCAGGACAAGGTCGTGATGAAGCTCGGACACACGCTGGCGCCCGACAATCACTATCAGTTGACCGCGCAGGTGTTCGCGAAGGAAGTCGCCGCGCGCACGCACGGCCACGTCGAGATTCAACTGTTCCCGCAATCGCAGCTTGGCGGCGAAGTGCAGATGACGCAGGCGTTGCGCACCGGCACGCAGGAGCTGATGATTTCCGCGCAGGCGCCGATCGACAACACGATCAAGCAATGGCAGATCTTCGATATGCCGTATCTCTTCTCCAGCATGGACGAGGCGAACGGCGTGCTGCAAGGCCCGGTCGGCCGCAAGTATCTCGACATGATGAAGCCGGTGAACATGATCGGCCTCACGTGGCTCGCGGTCGGTGAACGCAACCTGTTCACGACCAAACGTCCGGTCACGTCGCTCGCGGACATGAAGGATCTCAAGGTGCGCGTGATGCAGAGTCCGGGCTATATCGCGGGCTACAAGGCGCTCGGCGCGAATCCGACGCCGCTCGCCTACAACCAGTTGTTTCTTGCGCTGTCGCAAGGTCTCGTCGATGGCGCCGATACCTCGCCCGAGCAGTTCGTGCAGGACAAGTTCTCCGACGTCGCCAAGCACTTCTACGTGACGCGCGTGAACTATCTTCCGGTCGTGCTGGCGATGAGCAAGAGCTCGTGGGACAAGCTCTCGCCCGCCGATCAGAAAGCGTTCCAGGACTCGGCGAAGATCGCCGCGGACTTCGATCTCAAGGAATACAAGCGCGAATACGACGCTGCGATCGCTTCGATGAAAGCGAAGGGCATCCAGGTCACGATGGTCGATACCGCGCCGTGGGCGCAAGCCACCAAGTCCGCGCGCGACGAACTCATCGGCAAGATTCCGGATGGCCCGGCGCTGTATCAGGAGATCAACACGGCCAAGCAGGCGCCGGCGGTCGCATCGAAATGACGGATGCGAACGACGGCCACCGCACAACCCAGGCACCACGGGAGGCGACACGCATGGAAAAGCTCGCGCGCGGCTTGATGTTCGTTGACGGCATCGTGCTGAAGATCAATCTGTTCGTCTGTAGCTGCCTCTTGCTCGGGGCGGTGATCGTCGCGGGGCTCGGGGTGATCTTCCGCTTCGTGCTGCACGATTCGCTATCGTGGTCCGACGAGGTGTCGGCGTATCTGTTCGTGTGGCTCACGTGCCTCGGCGCCGCGGCCGGCGTGAAGCTGCGCGCGCATCCGGAAGTGCGCGTGCTGGCCGATCGCGCGCCGGCCGCGTTCGCGCCGCTGCTCAAGGACTTCACGGATTGCGCGATCCTTGCGCTCGGCGCAGTGTTCGTCCTGTACGGCACCGACATGCTCGCGCTGATGGGCACCGAAACCGCCGCGTCGATTCCGATCTCGATGGTCTATCCGTATCTCTCGATTCCGGTGTGTGGCGCGCTGCTCGCGTTTCATTCGCTGGTGCGGATCGCCGTCTCGCATCTCGCGCCGCAGACGCAGACCGACGCCACGCTCGTCGAGGGCGTGTCCGAACATCTCTAGGAAGAAAATCATGTGGGCAATCGCTTTTGGAGCGGGGCTGCTCGGGCTCGGCGTGCCGGTGGCCATCTGCATCGGCATTGCGGCGACGCTCGCGCTGTCGATCAACGGCACGTCGCTGCTCGTGATTCCGCAGCAACTGTTTTCGAACCTCAACAACGTCGGCCTGCTCGCCATTCCGTTCTTCATGCTGACGGGCGCGATCATGGATTCGGGCGGCGTGTCGAAGCGCATCATCGAATTTTCGCAGGCGCTGGTGGGATTCATGCGCGGTGGCATCGGTCAGGTAACGATCGTCGCGAGCATGTTCTTCGCGGACCTTTCCGGCTCGGCGACGGCCGACACTGCCGCGATCGGCTCGGTGATGATTCCCGGCATGGTGAAGAAGGGCTATAACCGCGCGTTCGCGGTGGCGCTGCAATCGGCGGCGGGTTCGCTCGGGCTGCTCTCTCCCGTGTCGATGAGCATGCTCGTCTATGCGTATACGGCGAACGTATCGGTCGGCACGATGTTCATCGCCGGCATTGTTCCGATGCTGCTGGTGGTCGTGTCGTTCATGATCGTTAATTACGTGACCGCGGTGAAGAAGGGCTACAGCGCAGTCGAGCCGTTCGATGGGCGCAAGCTGTGGACGACTTTCCGCGAGGCGTTCTGGGCGCTGCTCACGCCGGTCATCATTCTGGGCGGCATCCTCGGCGGCATCTTCACGCCGGTCGAGGCGGGCGTGGTCGCGGCGGTCTATGTGACGCTGGTGAGCGCATTCGTCTTCCGCACGCTCAAGCTCTCGCATTTCAAGGACATTCTGGTGAGAACTTCGGTGAACACCACGCGTGTCTCGTTCCTGCTCGGGCTTGCGTTCGTGCTCGGGCGCTACCTGATCGAAGCGCAGATTCCGCTGCATGTAGCGAACAGTTTTCTCGCGATCACCACGAGCGCGATCGTGCTGCTGATCCTGATCAACCTGTTCCTCATCGCGGCGCATACCGTGCTCGAAACGATCTCAAGCATCGCGGTGGTGATTCCGGTGTTCCTGCCGCTCGTCGTGCAGATGCACATCGATCCGGTCGTGTTCGGCGTGATCGTGCTGATCAACTCGGCTATCGGTATCAATCTGCCGCCGATAGGCTTTTGTCTCTTCACGGCGGCGTCGATCGGCGGAGTGTCGGTGGAGAAGGCGACACGCGCGATTCTTCCGTTCATCTTCGCGCTGGTGATCGATCTGCTGCTGATCATCTTCTTCCCGCATATCCCGCAGTTTCTGCCGCATTTGCTGGGCGCGAAGTAAGCGGTTGTTTGCTTTACTTCGGACAAGAAGGGCGCGAAAGCGCCCTTCGTCACATCATGCGTGCGCGCGTTGCAGCCATTGCTCCAAACCGATGCTGCCGCGACGCGCTTCGCCCGACGGCACGAGCGCGACATCCGCGACGACGGCCGCGACAAGACTGAACGAAACTTGCATCGGTGCGCAATGTAGTCAGCGCAGCGGGCGCGGCGCAGAAACGCAAATCTGCTAGCTCGGATCGTTGCATCGCTCGACGGTAGTGCATGCCGCCCATCCGTGCAGCCGATTCCATCGGGATCGCAAGCGTGCGCTTTACATTGATGCAGGACCTGCGAATGCGACAGACTGGACGACAGCAACGGCCGAGGGCTCGCATGCGCGTCAGCACGCCCGACTTTCGCGCTGGCGACGCTTCGAAGAACAGGAAAGGAACTTGGAGCAGCCGCATGAAGGTCGATACCCGAACGGCGGCAAAGGCCGAGGCGACAGCATTTGCTACGAGGCAGGGCTCGGCCAGCAGACGTCGTTTGAAAAGTGCGTTTGCGCATCTATCGTCTGCCGAAGAAGCGCCGAATGCTACAGCATGGCAAGCGCGTCGATCGCAGCTCCGCACAGATCGAACGTTGCGGCCCTACGTCTCATTTCGAGGATCAAGCGCGTCTCTCAGGCCGTCGCCGACGAAGTTGAAGCTCGTCACGGCCAGCGTGATCGCGAGGCCGGGAACGATGGCGAGCCACGGCGCGCTCGTCAGATACGTCTGCGCGTTGTCCAGCATGTTTCCCCAGCTCGGCGTGGGCGGCTGGATGCCGAAGCCGAGAAACGAGATGTAGCTTTCCGCGAGCATCGCGTAGGCAACGTTCAGCGTCGCGGCGACGACGATCGGCGCGGCCGCGTTCGGCAACAGCTCGCGGAACATGATGCGCGAGTGCGACGAGCCCATCGACAGCGCGGCGAGCGCGAAGTCACGCGTTTTCAGCGAGCGGATCTGCGCTTCGACGACGCGTGCGACTTCCATCCACGTCGTGATCGCGATGAGAAAGACGATCGACGGAACGGACGGGGAGATGATCGCGGAGATCGCCAGCAGCAGGAAGATCGACGGAAAGCACAGCACGCCGTCGACCAGACGCATCAGCGCATTGCCGACGAAGCCGCCGAAGTATCCGGCGATCAGCCCCACGCCCACGCCTATCACCATGCTGATCGACATCGCGAAGAAGCCGATCGATAGCGAAATGCGGCCGGCCATCAGCAGACGCGCGAGCACGTCGCGGCCGAGCGGATCAGTGCCGAGAATGTGTGCGCCCGAGAGCGGCGGCATCAGCCGATGCCGGATGTCGATGTAGGTGTCGGTATAGGCGAGCAGCGACGGGCCGGCCACGCACGCGAGCACCATCAGCACGATGGAGAGCGCGCCGAAAATCGCCAGTTTGTGACGGCAGAAGCGGCGCAGCGCCGGGCTCATGCCCACGCCTTTACTCGGGTTTGCGACGGACGGTTCGGTGGCCACGGTGGATGTCTCTCTCATCGTCGGTCGCCGGCAATGCGGGGATCCGCGAAACCGTACAGCAGATCGGCGATCAGGTTGCCAAGCAGCACGAGCACGGCGCTGAACATCAGGATGCCCATCACGGTCGGATAGTCGCGGTAGCTAATGGAATCGAAGAAGAGGCGGCCGATGCCCGGCCATGTGAACACCGTCTCGGTCACGAGCGCGCCGGACAAGAGCGTCGGCACGTGCAGCCCGGTGATGGTGATCATCGGCAACAGCGCGTTGCGCAGCGCGTGACGCAGCACGATCTGTGATTCGGGCACGCCCTTGGCGCGCGCGGTACGGATGTAATCCTGGTTGATCACTTCGAGCATCGAAGAGCGCATGTAGCGGCTCCAGACCGCGGTCGTCACCAGCGCGAGCACCACGCACGGCCCGATCAGATGATGCACGTAATCGAAGAACGAGCCATCTCCTTCGGTCATGCGGTTGCCGGCGGGAAGCCAGTTCAGATGCACGGCGAACACATAGATGACGACGATTCCGAACCAGAACGTTGGAATGGACAGCGCGATCATCGTGCCGACCGTGGCGATCGAATCGAACAGCGAATAACGCCGCACCGCGCCGAGAATGCCGATGCAGGCGCCGATCAACATCGCCAGCAAGGTGGAGCAGAACATCAGTTCGAGGGTCGCGCCGATATGCGACGCGATGATCGACGTGACCGCTTGCTGATCGCGATAGGACACGCCCCAGTCGCCCTTGACCATGCGCAATAGCCACTCGACATACTGGATCGGCAGCGGCCGGTCCAGGCCGAGCTGTGCCGACAGACGGTCGAGATCGGCCTGACTCATGTCGCCGGAGGCCGCGAACTGCGAAAGCGGGCCGCCCGGCGCGAGATGCAGGATGACGAACCCGATGACCGAAACGATCAGCAGCAGCACCACCGAGTGGATCGCGCGGCGTGCAAGGAAGGGCAGCATAAGTGCGGTTCTCTGTGGTCTTTCAGGAATCGATGTTCAGACTTTCTTTTTCCATGACCACTCGTTCATGTTCCAGCAGTTCTGCCGCTGGTTCACATTCGGGCGATAACCGAGCAGGTTGTCTTTCATGCCTTCGATGACCGAGTACTGGAAGAGCGGCAGGATCGGCAACTCCTCGCGCACGATGATCTGCAACTGGCGGTAGATCTCCTTGCGCCTGGCTTGATCGAAGGTTGCCTCGCCTTCGGCCATCAGCTTGTCGGCGGCGGGGTTGGACCATTGCATGTAGTTGCCGCCGCTGCCGCCTTTCAGTGGGATCGCGCCGGAACTGAAGCGGTTGGCAGGATCGGGATCGGCGCCGGTGCGGAACGACGTGCCGACCAGCAGCGACTGGAACTGCGAGCGCGAGTAGAACTCGCCCCAGATGATCGCGGCCGGCATGTTCTTGATCTTCATCGACACGCCGATCTCCTGCCAGTCCTGCATGATCAGTTGCTGGCACTGCTCGCGCAGCACGTTGCCCGTAGTCGTCGACATGTTGAATTCGAGCGGCACGCCGTTCTTGCTGCGCATGCCGTTCGAGCCTTTCATCCAGCCGGCCGCATCGAGCATCTTGTTGGCTGCCGCGACGTTTTTGGTCTGCTTCGGAAGGCCGGGGAAGTAGGACCACGATTCCATCGGCATGAACGACTCGGTCGGCTTCATGACGCCGTAGTAGATCGCGTCGATAATCGCCTGCTTGTCGAGCGCCGTGTACAGCGCCTGACGCACAGCCCTGTCGGCGAACGCCTTGTTGTCGAGATTGGGCATCACGACTTCGAGATTGCCGTTGGTCGACAGCGCGATCTTGCGGCCCGGCAGCTTCGACGCTTCCTGATAGTAGTTCGCCGGAATGCCAGGCACGGGCACGAAGTCCACCTGGCCGGTGCGGAACTGCGTATAGAGCGCGGTCAGATCCGGGATGTACTTCAGCACAACCTTCTCTAGGAACGGCCCCTTGCCGTAATAGCGCTCGTTGGCGATCAGCGTGATGTTGTCGCCGGGCGTGCGCGTGCCCCATTTGAACGGACCTGTGCCGACCGGCGCGTTGTTGAAGGGCGCAGTGTTCGGATCGGCGGCTTTGCCGAGGATGTGCTTCGGCACCATTTGTGTGTTGGCGAGGAGCGCGAAATACGGCGAATAGGCGCGTTCCATGTGCCATGTAATCTCGAACGGGCCCTTGACGACGATTTCTTTGACGAGGCTGTGACCGATGCGCGCGCGCGATCGGAAGCCTGGCGCGCTGATCAGTTCGATCGAGTATTTGACGTCGTCGGCGGTGAATTTGGTGCCGTCGTGCCAGAGCACGTCGCTGCGCAGCTTGACGGTCCATGTCTTGCCGCCGTCGGCGATACCACCGTTTGCTTCGGTCGGGATCTCGATAGCGAGATCGGGCCGCAGCGAGCCGTCCGGCTCGGCCGTCCAGAGCGTGCTGAACACGTTCGTCCAGATTACCTCATCGCACTCGACGCCCGGCATCAGCGGATTGAACGCAGTCGGTTCCTGCGACATGCCGACCACCACGACGCCCGAGCGCTTGCCCTGCGCCGCTGCCGGAGCGTTCGCGTCGGTGGCGAACGCCGGCAGCGAAAGGGCGGACAGCCCGGCCAGCGCGCCCACGCTTTGGCCGAGAAATTTACGTCGATCAAGCGAGATCGCATCCGTTTCGATCGTTGCTGAAGTGTTCGGCACTCTTTCCATCAAGTCTCTCCAGTTTGACGCGGCGATCGACGCTCGGCCCCCGCGCTGATCGG
The DNA here is from genome assembly GCF_001545035.1 of Caballeronia glebae. Taxonomy (GTDB): domain Bacteria; phylum Pseudomonadota; class Gammaproteobacteria; order Burkholderiales; family Burkholderiaceae; genus Caballeronia; species Caballeronia glebae. The sequence goes on along the minus strand of NZ_FCOJ02000007.1, from coordinate 8,111 downwards.
GTTCAGGCGACGAAGGTCAGTTTCAATAAATTAAAAATTAGTGTCAAGAGACGTTGCGATATGGAAAACCCTGAATGGCGGACGTTTCTTGCTGAGGTACGATCAGTAAAGGCTCGTAGCACTCCAGGCGATGCGTAAGGATTATCCGGCAGGCGATTTTGTGCGGCTCCCGGATTCAATAAAATGAAACTTTAACTCGAAAATGACGACAGCAAGACTCGGCGACTCTGACACCGAAGATCAGGACGAGCGCGCGCAATCGATCGAGATTGGCCGGCGGCTCAAGCATCTGCGATCGGTGCGCGGTCTCACGATTACAGAACTGGCGGGTCGCTCCGGCGTGTCCGCTGGCCGGATCAGCCAGATCGAGCGCGGACAGTCCAATCCGTCCATCAACACTCTGCAGAAGCTGCGCACGGTGCTGGGCGTAACGCTGTGGGCATTTCTTGAAGACAATGGCGCGGCGGCTACAGGCGAATCGCCGCACGTGCGCCGGCGCGAGAACCGGCCGCGCATCGTGTCCGGCACAAACCAGTTCACCAAGGAGCTGCTGTCGCCGACCGACAACGACGAGCTGCGATTCATGATCCTCACGCTACCGTCCGGCGCGCAAAGCGACGACGTACTAACCGGTCCCGGCGACAAGGGCGGCTACGTGCTGTCGGGCAAGGTGACGCTGACGATCGGCAACGAAACGCTCGAAGTGCGCGACGGCGACAGCTTTCAGTTCAAGAGCACGATCGCGCATCAGATCAGCAATCCGTGGCAGGAAGAAGCGAAGGTACTCTGGATCATCAACATCCGCGATTCACACGTCTAAGCCCGCGGCGCACGACTCGACCCGATTCGGCACGCGCCGCGGATCTCCACGACTCAACCAAACATGAAAGGCTCTCCGATGATCAAGCGTCACGAAGTGACTGGACGTCTCAGCAAGGTACTGGTCGCGAACGGTTTTGCGTTTTTGTCGGGTCTCACCGCCCAGAATCGCGACGGTGACGTCAAGGCGCAGACCGCCGACATCCTCGCGCAGATCGACGAGTATCTGCGTGAAGTCGGCACCGACAAGACGCGCATCGCGGTCGCCAACATCTGGCTGAAAGACATCGCGCAATTCGCCGAAATGAACGAGGCGTGGGAAGCGTGGGTCGATCGCGATCAGCCGCCGGCTCGCGCCACCGTCGAATCGCGGCTCGCGCACGACAAGATCCTCGTGGAAATCCAGGTGCAGGCGGTGGTCTGAGCCGCGTCGCTTTCCGTTCCTCTCGCTCAACGTCTCCTGGCGGACAACATGCTTTCATCGAGTGCTACGCCCCGCGATCCTTCCTGGTGGTTCGACGAAGCGCTGCGCAACGAGCGCGGCCAGCCCGAGGCGCCGCCGCTTTCCGGACCGCTCACGGTCGATGTCGCGATCGTCGGCGGCGGGTTCACGGGCCTGTGGACCGCACTCGCGCTGCGTGAGCGCGCGCCGCATCTGTCGGTCGCGCTGATCGAGGCTTCGCTGTGCGGCTCGGGCGCGAGCGGCAAGAACGGCGGCAAGGTTCACGGTTACTGGGCGTCGCTCGCCGGCATGGCCGCCAACATCGGACCGGACGGCGCGTTGGCCGTCGCCCGCGCAGGCACGCGCGCGCAGGACGGCATCAGAGCATTCGCCACCGCGCCCGGGCGCGACGTGTGGTGGCGTGAGAGCGGCAATGTGCGCGTGTCCGCCGCCGCGGCGCAGGACGCGAAGCTCAGAATGTACGTCGAGACGGCGCGCCATCTCGGCGTGCCGGAAAGCGTGCAGCCGCTGACTCCCGAGGAGGTCGCCGAGCATTGCCGCTCGCCGGTGTTTCGCGGTGGCCTCTTCTTTCCCGAAGGCGCGAACGTTCAGCCCGCGCGGCTCGCGCGTGAACTGCGCCGCGCGGCGATTGCGGCGGGCGTGAAGGTGTTCGAGAAGACGCCGATGACGCGGATCGACGCGGGCACGCCGAACCGCGTAGTGTGTCCGAACGGTGAGATCGTCGCGAAGGAAGTGGTGCTCGCGACCAACATCGAACTGGTCAAGCGCAAGGAGATCGCGCCGTTGATGACGGTGTTCTCGTCGTATGCGCTGATGACGCAGCCCGCGCCCGACAAGCTTGCTGCGATGAACTGGAATCGCGACGAAGGCATCGCAGATCTGCGGATGTTCGTGCATTACTTCCGCAAGACGATCGACGGCCGCGTTCTGATGGGCTCCGGTTCCGGGCCGATCAGCTTCGGCGGCAACACGGCAAATCCGCAGTTGACCACCGACGGCGCGTCGGCCGCACGCGCCGAGCGCGGCTTGCGGCGCCTGCTGCCCGCGTTTGCCGATGTCGCGATCGATCGCGTGTGGGGCGGCGGAATCGACGTGTCGTTCGATCGTCTGCCTTTCTTCCGCACGGTGCCGGGTACGCGGGTTCACTACGGCTGTGGCTATTCGGGACACGGCGTCAATCCGACGTACATCGGCGGCCAGTGTCTGGCGTCGCTCGTGCTCGGTACGAAAGACGAGTGGAGCAGCCTGCCGCTTTGCACGCGCGAGCTGAAGTCGCTGCCGCCCGAGCCGTTTCGCTATGTCGGCGGCCGCTTCGTGCGCTGGGGCATTCTGGGTTGCGAGGAAGCCGAGGAGTTCGGCAAAAGCGCGGGCTTTTTTCCGCGCGTCGCCGCGGCGATCCCAAAGACGTTCGGGCTGCGAATCGGCACACGTTGACGTTGGCGCGGCGATGCTCATGCAACACGAAAAGCAGCGTCTGATCGCTGCACACAGGAACGAACGCTCATGACTATACCGGTTTTGTCGGTCTCGGATCTGTCAACTTCATTTCGCGTGGGCGGCGTCTGGCGCTCCGTCGTGCGAGGCATTTCGTTCGACATCGCGCCGGGCGAAACGCTCGCGATCGTCGGCGAATCCGGCTCTGGCAAGAGCGTCACGGCGCTCTCGATCATGCAGCTGACGAGCCGCACATCCAGCCGCATCCAGGGCAGCGTCAGGCTTAACGAACGCGAACTGCTCGGGTTCGAAACGATGCGCGAGATCCGGGGAAACCAGATCGGCATGATCTTCCAGGAGCCGATGACGTCGCTCAATCCGGTGCTGCCGGTCGGGTTCCAGATCGCCGAATCTCTGATGCTGCATTGCGGTCTGTCGAAGAGCGCCGCCAATGCAGAGGCCGTCCGCCTGCTCGACAAGGTGCGTATTCCGGCCGCCGCCTCGCGCGTGCGCGATTATCCGCACGCATTCTCGGGTGGCATGCGTCAGCGCGTGATGATCGCGCTGGCGCTCGCATGCACGCCGAAACTGCTGATCGCCGATGAACCGACGACCGCGCTCGACGTGACGATACAGGCGCAGGTGCTCGATCTGATCAAGAGCCTCCAGGTGGAAGACGGCATGTCGGTGCTGTTTATCACGCACGACATGGGCGTGGTTGCGGAGATCGCCGATCGGGTCGTGGTGATGTACGACGGCAGCCAGGTCGAATCGAACACGACCGAGATGATTTTTCGCGAGCCGTCCAAGCCGTACACGCGCGCGCTGCTATCCGCCGTGCCGCGGCTCGGCTCGATGGCGGGACGCAAGGCTCCGCTGCGCTTTCCGGTAGTCAATCGCGAGACGGGCTGCTCGGACGTGCCGGCCGAATCGCCCGATACGGTGCACGCGGGCACGCAGCCGGTGCTCAAGGTGAGCGGTCTGACGACGCGTTTCGATATCCGCTCCGGACTGCTCGGCAAGGTCAAGGGGCGCGTGCACGCGGTGGAGAACGTTTCGTTCGCCGTGCAGCCGGGCGAGACGCTCGCGCTGGTGGGCGAATCCGGATGCGGCAAATCCACGACGGGCCGCTCGCTGATGTGTCTGAACGAGCCGCTCGCAGGTTCCGTCGAGCTCGACGGCATCGATCTGCTCAAGCTGAAGGGCGAGCGCCGGCGCGAGAAGCGGCGCGGAGTCCAGATGATCTTTCAGGATCCGTTCGCGTCGCTCAATCCGCGCGCCACGGTCGGCGCGATCGTCGCCGAACCGTTGCGGGCGAACGGACTGGCGAACCGGCAGGACGCGCTCGCGCTCGCCCTGCAGCTGCTACGTCAGGTCGGTTTGTCGCCCGATATGGCCGACCGCTATCCGCACGAGTTTTCTGGCGGCCAGCGGCAACGCATCTGCATCGCGCGCGCACTCGCACTGGAGCCGAAGTTGATCATCGCGGACGAAGCGGTGTCGGCGCTGGACGTGTCCGTGAAGGCGCAGGTGGTCAATCTGATGCTCGATCTTCAGGCGCGCATGGGGCTCGCGTATCTGTTCATTTCGCACGACATGGCGGTGGTCGAACGCATCAGTCATCGCGTCGCCGTGATGTATCTCGGCGAGATCGTCGAGATCGGGCCTCGTGAGGCCGTGTTCGGCGATCCGCAGCATCCTTACACCAAGCGTCTGCTCGCCGCGGTGCCGGTCGCCGATCCGGGGCAGCGCAACCGGCGAAGCCAGCTGGCGGCCGACGAAATCAGAAGCCCGATACGTGCCGCCGATTATTCGCCGGCGGCGAGACAGTATCGGCAGGTCTCGACGGATCACATAGTGATGGAGGTGTGAAGTCCGTCGCAGGCCGGCGCGCAGCGTCTCCCGAAGGACAGCAAATGAGCCTGGAGCCGCCGCATAAAGGCGATAGTCGAACGTCGGCAAAGGCCGAACTGCGGCGCGTCCAGTCAGGCAGAGGTCCAGCAAGCGAATAAGTCAACAATGATAGTCGACCCGCGAAGGATAAAAGACCCACTTATACGCCGCGAGCTCGACGAGTTCAGATCCGCTTCGCGCCCGCAATACGAGCAATCAGGAATTGGTCCAGTTGCGCGAACGTCTCGGGCATCGCCTCGTCCATTCCCTCAATCGCGACGTCGAGCGCTTCCTTCGACGGGTAGAGCTCGCGCATCACCAGCAACGTCTTACCATCCTTCTCCTCGAAGGTCACTGTCGTGACGGCACCGTCATCGCTCTCCTCGTTGGTCCAGACGAGGCGAGCATTGGGTATCACTTCGAGATACCTGCCGAAGAACGCCATGGGCGCTGTGGCCTTTGGGTGAGCGAACTCCAGGCGGTAGCTGCCGCCGACACGGACATCCTGTTCGCAGGAAAGCAGGGTCGCGCCGCTCGACTTCGGCACCCACCACTGCTTGAACAGCTCGGGCGTGGTCCACGCTTCGAACACGAGTCGTGACGGGGCATCGAAGGTTCGCGTGATGACCATCTCGCGCTCGGACGTCCGTTCTGACGTCGTCCGGTTGCTCGTGGAGGCGGGCTCATTCTCTCTTTTTTCGACCATCACGTTTCTCCTTGCGTTTGAGGTCCTCGATGACCGTGTCCAGCGCGTCGAAGCGCGCTGCCCACATTCGGCGGTAGTTCTCGATCCAGGCCGACTCTTCCTCAAGACGGCGCGAGCCAAGCTTGCACGTGCGCACACGTCCCACCTTCTCCGTGGTGACGAACTCCGCTTGCTCCAGGATGCCGATGTGCTTCCTCATGCCGGTCAAGGTCATGTGGAACCGCTCGGCAAGGTCCGTAATGGACGCGTCAGCGCGCAACAACTGCTCCAGCACGCCGCGTCGGGTCGGGTCCGAAAGCGCGGCGAACGAGGCGTCGAATCGGGCATTTTTTGAATACTGAGCCATGTGGTTCAGTATTACACGGGTGTAGACGGCCGACAAGGGGAAACAGCGTTGGCTTGCACTGCTCGATCAGGGCATTGAAGGTGTTACGGGCGGGATTGCGTAGTAAGACTGAGGCGCTTTATCCACGGCCCGAGGCGCACCATGAAGGCTGGCGCGCGCAATCGGTACGCTGACAGTAACCGGGACATCGAAAGGCCTCGCGATGCCGGTCCGCCGTCCGGAGTGTCCATGTTTTCGCCCGCTGCCTCGTACCCGCTCGTGGTAGGCATGGGCTCGTTGATTATGGTTCCGGCCGCATGCCGAAAGTTCAGCAACACATAACAAAGGCGGCGCTATCAAGCGCCGCCGAGTCATAAGAGCGCCGAACGCCGGCGGAAATGTTATCGCACCTTGCCCGCTTTCCAAGCCGACAGCAGTTGCTCATACTTTACTGTTTCGCCCTTCGGTTTTTCGTTGGCGAGCCGCTTCCACGGCGCGTGCTGGTCGGACAGCCACTTGGACGGATCGCTTTGCACATTGAGTTCCGGCGCGCAAACCTTCATCCCGGCCCGCTGCAAACGGGACAACACCTGGTCCATTTCTTTTGCGAGATTGTCCATTGCAGCCTGCGGAGTTTTTTCACCTGCGACAGCGGTGCCGACGTTCTTCCACCAGAGTTGCGCCATCTTTGGATAGTCGGGCACGTTGTTGCCGGTCGGCGTCCACGCGACGCGCGCCGGGCTGCGATAAAACTCGATCAAGCCGCCGTACTTGTCCGCGTTTTTCGTGAAGTAGTCGCTATGAATGTCGGAGTCGCGAATGAACGTGAGACCGACAATCGACTTCTTGAGCGACACGCTCTTCGACGTCACGAATTGCGCATACAGCCACGCGGCGGCACGCTGATTCGGCGGTGTCGACTTGAAGAACGTCCACGAGCCGACGTCCTGATATCCGTTTTGCATGCCGTCCTTCCAGTAGGCGCCGTGCGGGGAAGGCGCCATGCGCCACTTCGGCGTGCCGTCCGCATTCGTGACGTTGCCCGGCTTGAGCATCGACGCCGTGAACGCGGTGTACCAGAACACCTGTTGCGCGATCCGGCCTTGCGCGGGCACGGGGCCAGCCTCGCTGAAGGTCATGCCCGACGCTTCTGGCGGCGCGTATTTCTTGAGCCAGTCGATGTATTTGGTCGTTGCGTAGACTGCTGCCGGGCTGTTGGTGCCGCCGCCGCGCGACACCGACGCGCCTACCGGATGACAGCCGTCAGCCGACACGCGAATGCCCCATTCGTCAACGGGCATGCCGTTCGGAATCCCTTTGTCGGCTTCGCCCGCCATGGAAAGCCACGCGTCCGTGAAGCGCCAGCCGAGCGATGGGTCTTTCTTGCCGTAATCCATATGACCGTAGACTTTCTCTCCGTCGATGTTTTTCACATCGTTCGTAAAGAATTCGGCGATGTCTTCATACGCGGACCAGTTGACCGGCACGCCGAGATCGTAGCCGTATTTCGCCTTGAACTTGTCCTGGAAATCCTTGCGTGCGAACCAGTCCGCGCGGAACCAGTAAAGGTTCGCGAACTGCTGATCGGGAAGCTGATAGAGCTTTTTGTCAGGCGCGGTCGTAAAACTCGTGCCGATAAAGTCTTTCAGGTCAAGACCGGGGTTGGTATATTCCTTACCTTCTCCCGCCATGTAATCGGATAGCGGAACGATCACGCCATAGCGGTAGTGCGTGCCGATCAGGTCCGAGTCCGAGATCCAGCCGTCGTAAATGCTTTGCCCGGATTGCATCGAGGTCTGCAATTTCTCGACGACGTCGCCTTCCTGAATGATGTCGTGCTTCACCTGAATGCCGGTGATTTCACTAAACGCGGCGGCAAGCGTTTTGGATTCGTAGGTATGCGTGTCGATAGTTTCCGACACGACATGAACCTCCTTGACGCCTTGCGATTTGAGTTTCGCCGCGGTGTCGATGAACCATTTCATCTCGTCCATCTGCTGCTGTTTCGAAAGCGTGCTTGGCTGAAACTCGCTGTCCACCCATTTCTGCGCCTCAGGCGTGCCTGCCACAGCCTGATTCGCGAAGGCACCTGACACGATGCCGGCCAATGCCAGCGCGACGATCCGTCTCCTCTGATGCATGGTCTTCTCCTGTGTCTTCCGCGCCCCTTCGATCTTGTCGGCGGCCGCTGGGGGCATCAGCGGAACCGGCAGTTGTCAGTCTTCATTGCATGCGTTTGCTTATCTAGCCCTTCCACATGATCGCGAGCACGATCAGCACCGAGGCTGCGAAGCCCGGCCAGGAACTCGAGCCCTCGGCGCTGATTGCGAGCCATGCGAGATTGACATACGCGGCAGTCAACAGGCCGATGAACAGGCGATCACCGCGAGTCGTCGCGAGTTCGCATTCATTCTGCCCATATCGGGCAAGAAGTTGAAGTCCATTATCGTTGGCATGCGCTATATGGTCGC
>NZ_FCOJ02000003.1 GCF_001545035.1 Caballeronia glebae | reverse complement strand
GTTGGCGGCCGTTTTCGGAAGGCCATCGTCGTACATGCCGGCTGTCATGGTGTCGCCTCCTGTGCGCGCATTTCGATGCGCTTATTCGAATTATGCGCGCGAGCCTTACACACGACTGACGCCGGCGTTCCAGCCGAATCCGTCAGACGAGATCGTCCAGTTTCACCTCGAAGCCGCGCCTCACGCCCGGACGCGCGAACAACGCTTCATACCAGCGTTTGACGTTAGGGTATTCATCGAGCGAAACCTGATGACGTTCATGCCGCCACGCCCAGCCGAGAATCGCGAAATCCGCGACGGACAATTCGCCCGCGACGTATTCCACCTGCGCGAGGCGCTTGTCGAGCACGCCATACAAACGACGCGTTTCATCGGAATAGCGCTTCAATCCATAGCGCCGATCGCTCTCGGCTTCGACCATGCGAAAGTGGTGCACCTGTCCGGGCATCGGGCCGAAGCCGCCCATTTGCCACATCAGCCATTCGAGCACCGGCACGCGATCGCGCAGGCTCGCGGGCAGGAATTTGCCGGTCTTTTCGCCGAGATAAAGGAGGATCGCGCCGGATTCGAACACGCTGATCGGCTGCCCGTCGGGTCCGTCCGGATCGACGATCGCCGGAATGCGATTGTTCGGGCTGATGCGCAGAAACTCGGGCGCGTGCTGCTCGCCCTTCACGATGTTCACCGTTTTCACGGCGTAAGGCAGTTGCAGTTCCTCCAGCGCGACGCTGATCTTCCGTCCGTTGGGCGTGTTCCATGTATGCAGTTCGATGGTCATGGCGAGGCGTCCCGTTCAGGTCAGTGCGGGCGACACATGACGCGCGAAGCCCGGACGCTGAGTGATGCCCACGTACCAGCGTTCGAGTTCGGCGAGCGAGGGCCGCGCGAGTTCGACGATGCCGAACCAGCGGCGCGCATACGCGGCGATGACGAGATCGGCGAGCGTGAAGGCGTTGCCTTCGAGATAGTCACGGCCTTGCAGATGCGCATCGATTACGCGCCAGAGCTTTTCCACTTCGCTCGCGGCGGCGGCGAGTTGCTTCGCGTCGCGATCCGCGGCGCTCGTGCGGATATAGCCCCAGAAGACCGGACGTTCGGCGGGCTGCAGCGTGGAAAGCGACCAGTCGAGCCAGCGGTCCACGCTCGCGCGCACTTTCGGCTCGGCGGGATAGAGCGTACTTGCGGCGCCGTATTGCATCGCGAGATAGCGGATGATCGAGTTCGACTCCCACAGCACGAAATCGCCGTCGACCAGCGTGGGCACGCGGCCCATCGGGTTCATCGCGAGATAGTCGGGCTCGTTGTTGCGCCCGAATTGCAGGCCCGCGTCGATGCGCTCGTACGCGAGCCCCAGTTCATCGCAGCACCACAGCACTTTCTGCACATTGACCGAGTTGGCTCTGCCCCAGATCGTCAGCATTCGATGTGTTCCTCCGTACTTGTCGAAGGGTCCATCTTAGCCGTGTTTCGCGCTCTAGCTCAGTCGATGTGCGCGCCGAAGCCGATCTTTCCCGCGGCGAGTTCGTCGCGCAGCGTGAGTTGGGGAATCGCGTAGTCGCCGTGATTCTGCTTGCGGAACGCGATGGGCGCGTCGTTCCAGAGGCGATCGAGACGCTGGCCGAGCGCGTCGTATGTGGCTTGCAGACGCGCTTCATCCATGCGATGCGTCTCATAGAGAACGAAAGGCGGCAGCACGTCGAAGCCCGGATAGAACAGCATGCCGTGCTGGATGTGGAAGAGAATATCGTCGATCGGGCCGTTGATGCCACGCTCGCCGTAGTGCGATTCCCATCCGCCCGTCGTGACGACGATCATCGCGCGCTTGCCCGCCATCAGGCCTTCGCCGTAGCGGTCGCCCCAATGCGTGTCCGAATGCTCGCCGACGCCGTAGCCGAAGCCATACGCATAGACCCGCTCGACCCAGCCTTTCATGATCGCGGGCATCGAGAACCACCACATCGGGAATTGCAGGATCAGGGCGTCGGCCCAGCGCAGCTTGTCCTGCTCGATCTCGATGTCGCGGCTTTGCAGGCCGCTTTCGAATGCACGCTTCGAATCGAGACTCGCGTGAAAGGGCGCATCGGCATTGCGCTCGCGCACGTCGTTGGCATCGAGCGGGGCTTTCCAGTTCATCGCGTACAGGTCGGAGACTTGCACGCTGTGGCCGTTCGCGCGCAGACGCTCGACGGTGAAATCGTTGATGGCGCCATTCAGCGAGCGGCGTTCCGGATGGGCATGCACGATCAGCACATTCATGAGGCTTTCTCCAATTCGGTTCAGGAATGGCGCTCAGCTTAGAAGCTCCTCGGGTATATTCGAAATGAATATATGAAATTGCAGGCATTTCAATGACTAATACCTTGAGAAAGCTGGATCTCAACTTGCTGCTCACGCTCGACGTGCTGCTCGCCGAGCAGAACGTCACGCGCGCGGCCGAGCGTCTTCATTTCTCGCAGCCTTCCGTGAGCGTGCATCTTTCGAAGCTGCGCGATATCTTCGGCGATCCTCTGTTGTTGCCCGGTCCGCGCGGCATGCGTCCGACGGCGCGCGCGCAAAGTCTGCGCGAACCATTGCGCGAGGCGCTGGCGTCGCTCGAACGCGCAGTGTTGCCAGAAGCCCCGTTCGATCCCGCCACCGCAGACAACACATGGCGCATCGCCGCCACCGACTACAGCGAATCGACCGTGCTGCTGCCCGCGTTGAGCGGCTTGCGCGCGGCCGCGCCACACACGCGGATCGCGGTGCTGGAATTGCTGCCGCCGCGCCTTGCGAAGCAGGCGGAGAACGGCGAGATCGATCTCGCGTTTCACATCACGTCGCCGGAAACCACCGGCTTTCATCAGCACCTGCTTTTCACGGAAAGCTATGTACTCGTGGGACGCAAGGATCATCCGCGATTGAAGCGCCGACCTACGCTCGCGCAGTACTGCGCATTGGATCATGTGATCGTGTCGCCCGATGGCGGGGGATTCTTCGGGCCGACGGATCAAACGCTCGCGACGCTCGGCATGAAGCGGCATGTGGCGCTCTCCGTGCCGCACTTCCTGTTCGTGCGCTCCGTGCTCGCGACGACCGATCTCGTTTCGATGCAACCGCTCAGGCTGGCGAAGCACTGGCCCGAGTTGCGCATCGTCGCGCCACCCGTCGATGTCCCCGGCTATGAAATGTCGATGTACTGGCACGAACGCGTGCATCGCGATCCGGCGCATCGATGGCTGCGCGAGTTCATTGCGCAAGCTGTTTGAAAGAATCATGGGCGATTGATGACGTTTGCGCATGACCGTCTCTATCGTTATTACTGATTCAGTGCTTGAAAGGCGAGTGCTACTGTTTGTCGGCAAATCCTTAATTGCTGCATGTGTCATGTGTCTGGCTGGCGTCGCTCCACGATCGATTAAAAAGAGGAGACTGATGATGGTTAAGGGCAAGACGTGGCGGGGAATGAGCACCGTCATCGCAACGGGTACGGCGATGGCGGGCTTAAGCTTCGCGGTCGCGGCGCACGCGGCAGGGGAGCCGATCAAGATCGGCGTCATCAGTGAAGAGTCCGCCGTGGCGGGCGCTTCGATCAGCAAGGCCGCGCAACTCGCCGCGGAAGAGATCAACGCGAAGGGCGGCGTGGACGGCCGGCAAATCCAGATCGTCGCGTATGACGACCACTCGTCGGCCTCCGACGGCGTGCGGGCGTTTCAGCGCGCCGCGAGTCAGGACAAAGTGGTCGCGATCATCGGCAGCTATATCAGCGAAGTCGCGCTCGCGATGGAGCCGTGGTCCGCGCGCCTGAAGATGCCTTTCATCACGCCGGGCGCGGCGAGCAATGAAATCTCGAAGCGCGTGCATGACGACTACAACAACTACAAGTACACGTTCCACGGCTGGATGACATCGGCTTTCATCGCGCAGTCGATCTGCGATTTCTCGCATGACGTGCTCGTCGGCGAGTTCAAGATGAAGACGACCGTCGTGATGAGCGAAGACGCCGCGTGGACCAAGCCGCTCGACGAGCGCTACCTCGAATGTCTGCCTAAAGCGGGCCTGCAGGTGCTGGATCACATCCGCTTCAATCCGGACACGTCGGATTTCACGCCGATCTTCAACCAGATCGAAGCGAAGCATCCAGACACGATCACGACCGGCATCAGCCACGTCGGGGTGCAGCCGACCGTGCAATGGCACGATCAGCAAGTGCCGATTCCGATGTCGGGCCAAAGCTCGCAAGCGACGACCACGAGCTTCTGGAAAGACACCAACGGCGCGACCGAAGGCGTCATCACGGCGTCGGCGGCGGCGCCCGGCGTTGCCGTGACGCCGAAGACCGTGCCCTTCGTCGAGTCGTATCAGAAGCACTTTGCCGGCGTGTCGCCCGCATACGACGGCTTCACGAGCTATGACCTCGTGTACATCATCGCGGACGCGATACATCGCAATCAAGGCTCGACCGATCCCGACAAGATGGTCGATGCGCTCGAAAAGACCGACTACGTCGGCACGATCGGACGCTGGCAGTTCTACGGCAAGAACGATCAGTTCACGCATGCGTTGAAGTACGGTGAAGGCTATATCACCGGCATCAACCTGCAATGGCAGAACGGCAAACAAGTGGCGATATGGCCGAAGTCGGTGGCGAACGCGAAGGTCAAATTTCCGGCCTTCGTGAAGGTGCAGGCAGCCGCGAACTAAGCGCGTTTTCGTGTCGTAATGCGCGTGCGCTTTCGAAGGCGCGCGCGCGTTGCGGCGCATGTCGCGGGGACCGGTTCCACGTTGGCATCGACATGGAAATCATAAAGGGCCGCTATGTTGCCACTGCAAATACTCATCGATGGCTTCGCGATCAGTTCGCTCTACGCGCTCGGCGCGATCGGCTTCACGCTTATTTTCGGCGTCTCCGGCGTGCTCAATCTCGCGCATGGCGGCGTGATGCTGATTTCCGCGCTGCTCGGCTGGGCGCTCGCGGGCGAAGCGGGATTGGGCACGTATCTAGGCACGCCGCTCGGCGTGATCTGCGGCATGATCGCCGCGTACGTCACCTATTTCCTGGTGGTGCGGCCCATTCAACGTTCCACCGCCATTCCGCGTGAAGAGAAAGAGATCTTCGTGCTGACCGGCACGTTGCTCTGGGGCATCATGATCCAGCAGGGCATGGCGTATCTCTTCTCCGACAATCCCGTCACGATGCGTCCGCTGATTCCCGGCGTCGCGAGTATCGCGGGCGTGCGCGTGCCGTACAACGAGATCATGATCGCGGTCGTATGCTGGGTCACGATCGGATTGCTGTGGCTCTTCGTCAATCGCACGAAGGCGGGCAAGGCGCTGCTCGCGGCGTCGATGAATCCGCGCGGTCTCACGCTGCTCGGCTTCGAACTCTCGAATATCTATCTGCTCGCGTGGACCATCTACGGCGTGCTCGCGGGCGTCGCGGGCGTGCTGCTTGCATCGTTTCTCGGCGTGAGCACGAACAACACCGGACAACTCACGGCGAGCGCGTTTTCCATCGTCGTGCTGGGCGGCCTCGGCAGCGTGTCGGGTTCGTTGATGGCCGCGTATGTCGTGGGTTATCTGGAAACGATCACCGCTTATCTCATCGCGCCGACGCTGCGGCCGCTGCCCGCGCTGCTGCTGCTCGTGCTCGTCGTGTATGTGCGGCCGCAAGGCTTTCTCGGACGGCGCTAATCATGAAAGAGATCGTTCGCTCGCGTCTGATAGGGTCCGCGGTGTTGCTCGCGATCGTCGCCGCGACGCTGCCGTGGTGGCTCACCGGCTATATCCTCGGCGTGCTGACCGTCGCCTACTACTTCGGCGTCTTCGCGATGTCGTGGGACTTGCTGTTCGGCTTCGCGGGTGAAGTGAACTTCGGGCCGACGTTCCTGATCGGCCTCGGCGCATACTCCGCCGCGATACTGAACGCGCACGCCGCCGCGCCGATACCGATATGCGTGATGGCGGGCGGCCTCGTCGCGCTCGTCGGCGGCTTGCTGCTCGCGGTGCCGGCGTTGCGCCTGCGCGGACCGTACTTCGGTCTCGTCACGCTCGTCGCGGTGTTGTTGCTGCAGAACGCGATCGTGATCTTCGCGGGCATCACGGGCGGCGAGATCGGCATGATGGTGCCCGATGTAATGTCCGTCGACGCGAGCATCAACTACTGGATCGCGCTCGCTTTCCTGATCGGCTGCGCGATCATCCTGTTCGGCTTGTCGCGCTCGGCGATCGGTCTCATTCTGCAGGCGAGCGGCCAGGATACCGTCGGCGCGCAAGCGCTCGGCTTCAACGTCGTGAAGCATAAGCTCGCGGCGTTTTGCATCAGCGCGGTGTTTTCGGGCGTCGCGGGCGCGATGCTCGTGTTCTATCAAGGCACGGCGTCGGTGAGCACGGTGGTCGATATCGGCATCGGCGTGCAGATCATCATCGCGGCGGTGCTCGGCGGGCGGCGCACGATACTCGGCGCGGTGCTCGGCTCGATCTTTCTCATCGTCGCGGGGGAATTCCTGCGTCCGCTCGGGCAGATCAACACGTTCGTGGTCGCGGCTGTCGCGCTCGCGGTCATTCTATTCTTTCCGGATGGATTGCTCGGCAACATCCTGCGTGTGAGGGAGCGCGAATGAGCGATACGCCATTACTCTCGGTGCGCGGCCTCACCAAGCGCTTCGGCGGTCTCGTCGCGGTGAAGGACATCGGCTTCGATATCCGGCCCGGCGAGATACTCGGCCTCATCGGTCCGAACGGTTCCGGCAAGTCCACGGTGATGAAGCTCATCATGGGCATCGAGCGGCCCAACGCGGGGTCGATCAAAGTCGATGACGTGGAGATGGCCGGCTGGCCGCCGCATCGCATCGCGCGCGCGGGCGTGGGCATCGTGTTCCAGCATTCGCGGCCGCTGCATCGGCAGACGGTGCTCGAACACATCAAGCTCGCGCTGTTGCCCGATTCGCTCGTGAAGCTCGCCGCCGATCCGCATGTGAACCGGCGCGCGCGCGAGATCGCGGAGCGCGTGGGGTTGAGCCACGTGATGCATCGTCATCCCGCGACGCTGCCTTTCGCCGATCTGCGCCGCATGGAGATGGCGAAGGCGATCGCGCGCGATCCGCGCGTCGTGCTCGTCGACGAGCCTTTCGCGGGCCTCACCGCCGCCGAGTCGGAAGCGTTCTCCGAATTGATTCGCGGCTTTCGCGCGGAAGGGCGCGCGGTGCTGCTCGTCGATCACAACGTGAAGAGTCTCGCGGCGCTCGCGGATCGCGTGCTCGCGATGTATCTCGGCGAGTACGTGGCAGAAGGCACCGCCGACGAGGTGATGCGCAACGAGACCGTGCGGCGCGTGTATCTCGGCGGCAAGATCGAGGCGCGCGAGCGCGGCGCGGAAGTCGTGAGCGACAAGCCATCGATTCTTCAGGTCGAGAATGTCGGCGTGCTGTACGGCAAGGCGCGCGCGCTCGACAGCGTGAGCATGCACGTGCGCGAAGGCGAGTTCGTATCGGTGGTCGGACTGAACGGCGCGGGCAAGACGACGCTCTTCAACGCGATCTCCGGACTCGTGGCTTATCAGGGAACCATTCGCTACGGCTCGCGGGATCTAAAGGGCATGAGCGGCGCGGCGATCGCGCGCGGCGGCATCGTGCAATGCCCGGAAACGCGCGAACTCTTCGGCGACATGACCGTGCGCGAGAACCTTGATCTCGGCGGCTATCATCTTCCGGACAAGATGCGCGCCGATCAACTCAAGTGGCTCTTCGAACTCTTTCCGATACTCGAATCGCGTCAGGCGCAGACCGCGCGCACGCTGTCGGGCGGCGAGCAGCAGATGCTCGCGATCGCACGCGCGCTGATGATGCAGCCGAAGCTGCTCATCCTCGACGAGCCCACGCTCGGTCTCGCGCCGGTGATTCTTGAGCAATTGTCGAAGGCGATGGAGTTGATGCAGAAGACCACGCCGATTACCGTGCTATTGGGCGAGCAGAACGTCACGTTCGCGCTGCCGCATGCGGATCGCGTGTATGTGCTCGAACATGCGCGCATCGTGTGGGAGGGCAGTCCGTCGCGATTCGAGAAGGAGATGGGAAGAGGCTTCCTCGAAGCGGTGCCGTCCGAGCCAGCGCAAGTCGCGCAAGCGAAGGTATGAAGCGTGCACATGCAACTAAACGCGTATCCGTTGTTGCATAAAACACTACACGTATTGCACCAAATCAGACGTCGCGATAATTGATGTGTTAAAAAACCGCGTGCTTTCATGCGTCACGCGGAAGCTGTTCGCGATCAGACAGCGATCTGAAAGGCGACGCATCGAAGCCCGTAAAAAAACTGCTAACTAATACGCGCTTCCAACACATCATGAAGACAATCACATCGCGTGCCCTCGCGGGCATCGGCGCATCGGTCATGGCGCTCGCGTGTCAATCCGCATTCGCGCAAAGCTCGGTCACGCTCTATGGCGTCGCCGACGTGAGCGTGCGTTATCTCACGAACGCCAATGCCAACAACGACGGCAAGCTGTTCATGACCAACGGCGCGATCACCAACAGCCGTATCGGCTTCAAGGGCACGGAAGATCTCGGCGGCGGCCTGAAGGCGATCTTCCAGTTGGAAAGCGGCGTGGAACTGGAGAACGGCCAGTATTCCGACAGCGCGCGCGCCTTCAACCGCGCGGCCTTCGTCGGTCTGTCGAATCAATATGGCACGGTGACACTCGGCCGTCAGAAGACGCCGCTCTTCGACATGCTCGGCGACACCTACGATCCGCTCACCGTCGGTAATTACTTCGAGAATGCGTGGCTGCCGGTTGCGCTCGGCGCGGGTCTCTATGCGGATAATGCCGTCAAGTACAACGGCACGTTCGCGGGCCTCACGATCGGCGCGATGTACTCGTTCGGCACGAATTATACGTCGACGGGCGCGGGCGGCTTCTCGGGTCAGGTTCCGGGTCACATGGGCGCGGGCAACATGTACGGCTTCACCGCGTCGTATGCAATGGGTCCGCTCTCCATCGGCGGCGGCTATCAGCAGAACAGCGACAACTCCGCGAACAAGCAGAAGATATGGAACGCGAACGCGGTCTATGCAATCGGCGCGGCGAAGCTCTATGTGGGCTATCTGCATTCGACCGATGACACGGGCTTCGTCGATAGCATCCTGCAGCAACGCGGCCTCGTGTCGGGCACCGATATCCTGAAAGGCTCTGGCCGTCGCGACGATGGCCCGTTCGCAGGCGTCACCTATCAGGTCACACCGGCGCTGTTGCTCACGGGCGCGTTCTATTACGACCACATGAAGAACGCGGCCATCGGCGGCGGCGCGACGGGCAGCGGCAATCGCTACACGGGCGTCGCGCTGGCGGAGTATGCGCTGTCGAAACGCACCGAAGTCTACGGCACCGTGGACTTCAACAAGGTGACGGGCGCGGCGGATGTCGAATTGCCGGGCCGCTCGAATCAGACCGGCGTGTCGATCGGCTTGCGCAATATCTTCTGATGTCGCGTCAGCGCACGCGCAAGGTATAGCGCGTGCGCTGGCGATAACTTTCGTCAGGACGCAAGACGGCGCGCTCGCCGTCTTTCATGTTGATCTCGTTCGGGAAGCCACCCGCTTCGAGGCATAACCCCGCATGCTTGCGATAACGCGATCCGCCGCGTGCGGGCACATCTTCCAGATAATTCCCCGAGTAGAACTGCAAGCCGCGTGCATCGGTCGATACGCTCAGCTCGCGTCCGCTCGACGGATCGAACAGCACGGCAACCGTGCGCGGTTCTTTCGCATCGTCGTTCAAGACATAACAATGATCGAAGCCGCCCGCGAGCGCGAGTTGCGGATGTGCCGCATCGAGACGCGCGCCGATCGATGAAGGCGCGCGCAAATCGAACACGCTGTCCTTCGCGCTTTCGCGAGCGACGGGAATCGACGTCGCATCGATTGCGAAGTACGTATCCGATGCAATCGATAACTCGTGATCGCGAATGCTCGCGTCATCGCCCAGATTGAAGTAGGCGTGATTCGTCAGGTTGATGGGCGTCGGCGCATCGGTGTGCGCTTCGTAGTCGATCGATAACGTTCCGCCGTCGTCGAGCGCATAACGCACGGTCACATCCAGATTGCCGGGAAAGCCCGCCGCGCCCGCGGGCGAACGCAGCGTCATGACGAGCGCGCCGTGCGCCGCCTGCGCGCGCCACATCTGCCGATGAAAACCCGCCGAGCCGCCATGCAGATGATTCGCGCCTTCGTTGCGCTCGACCTGATGCGCGAGCTCATCGAGCACGAAGCGCGCGTCGCGGATTCGATTGGCCCAGCGCCCGACGATCGCGCCGATGAACGCGCTGCCGTTCACATAGTCGT
Source organism: Caballeronia glebae (assembly GCF_001545035.1). Taxonomy (GTDB): domain Bacteria; phylum Pseudomonadota; class Gammaproteobacteria; order Burkholderiales; family Burkholderiaceae; genus Caballeronia; species Caballeronia glebae. The sequence goes on along the minus strand of NZ_FCOJ02000003.1, from coordinate 214,264 downwards.
CGGGCGTGTCGTGACCGAGCAGGACATCGGCGAAATGTCCCTGTCGATCGGGCGCGAACCATGAAACGAGCGTCGCGCCGAGGTCGCTGATATCGACGCGCATGCCCGATGCATTGCGCAGCGTGTAGAGATTGGCATTGCGCCAGGGGCGCACGTCGATGGAAGAGGGCGTCATGGGCGCGATCATCTCACGATTGAACGCGCTTCAAGGCCGCGCCGCGACTTCGTCGAGATGCAGCAGCAAGTCCGCCGGATCTTCGTACACGCGCAACGCGCCGGAGCGCTCCAGTTCATCGCTGCCATAACCGCCCGACAGCAAGCCGACACCGAGCGAGCGGCAACGACGCGCGGCCAGCATGTCCCAGATGCTGTCGCCGACGACGACCGTATGCTCGATGGGCACGTTCAGACGCTCGGCGGCGGCGAGGAACAGGTCGGGATCGGGCTTCGCGTACTTCACCATGTCGCGTGTGATGACCACTTGCTTCGACGGATCGACACCCAATGCTTCGAGATTGACCTGCGCGGTTTCCATGCGTCCGCTCGTGGCAATGGCCCAGCGCGTGCCGGCTTGCGTCAACGCGTCCAGCAATTCACGCGCGCCGGGCAACGGGCACACCTGCGCGCGCAACCGCGTGTACGCCTGCGCATGCAATTGGCGCAGCCGCTCGACGCGATCCGCGCTGATCTCGCCATGCGTCTCGCGCAACAACTGATCGGTGAAGAGGCCGCCGCTCATGCCGATTTTGCGATGAATGCGCCACACGGACAACTCGATGCCCTCGGCGTCGAGCGCTTCTTTCCACGCGAGCACGTGCTGATAGACGCTATCGACGAGCGTGCCGTCCAGGTCGAACAGGAATGATGTTTCGATGCGCATGGTCTGCTCCCTTCGAGTGAGTTTGAGCGTGTCGTGTTGGCTTCATGATACGCACGATGCGGCGAGCGGGCTGCGGCAAATGCGATAATGGATGTTTGCGCCGCGAGCCCGTTTCATCGCGGAAATAACGCATAAAGTCCCTGAATTCTGCATCAATTACGCATGACGGAGCTTATCTTGACCCGCATCGACAATCCCTCCCGCGATCAGGAGGCAGGCGTGGCCGACTCCACGCAAGACACGACCCGCATCGACGATACGCGCATTGGCGCGGTGCGTCCGCTGATCTCGCCGGCCTTGCTGCTCGACGAACTGCCGGTCACGCCCGGCGTGCAGACGCTCGTCGAGGAAAGCCGCACGGCTATCGCGAATATTCTGCATGGCCGCGATGACAGGCTCGTCGTGGTCGTCGGTCCGTGCTCCATTCACGATCACGATCAGGCGATGGAATACGCGCAGCGCCTGAAGAAAGTCGCGCATGCGTTGCGCGACGATCTCGTCATCGTGATGCGCGTGTATTTCGAAAAGCCGCGCACGACGGTGGGCTGGAAGGGCTACATCAACGATCCGCGTCTCGACGGCAGCTTCCGCATCAACGAAGGCCTGCGCCGCGCGCGCGAACTGCTTCTCGACATCAGCGGTCTCGGTCTTCCGACCGCAACCGAGTTTCTCGATCTGCTCAGCCCGCAATACATCGCCGATCTGATCGCGTGGGGCGCGATCGGCGCGCGCACGACGGAGAGCCAGAGCCATCGTCAGCTTGCGTCGGGTCTTTCCTGCCCGATCGGTTTCAAGAACGGCACCGATGGCGGCGTGCAGGTCGCGGCCGACGCGATCGTCGCGGCGCGCGCGAGCCACGCGTTCATGGGCATGACGAAGATGGGCATGGCCGCGATCTTCGAGACGCGCGGCAACGACGACTGCCACGTCATTCTGCGCGGCGGCAAGATGGGGCCGAACTACGACGCCGAAAGCGTCGCGGCGACGTGCGCTGCGTTGGCCAAGCTCGGCCAGCGCGAACAGGTGATGATCGATTGCTCGCACGCCAACTCGAACAAGTCGCATCTGCGTCAGGTGGATGTCGCGCAGGACATCGCGCGTCAACTGGAAGCGGGCGAGCGGCGCATCACCGGCGTGATGATCGAGAGTCATCTGGAAGAAGGCCGTCAGGATCTGAAGCCGGGCGTGCCGCTGAAGCACGGTGTATCGATCACGGATGCATGCCTTGGCTGGACGCAAAGCGAACCCGTGCTCGACCTGCTCGCACAAGCCGTGAGAAAGCGTCGCGCGGGTTGATCGTCGAAACTTTTTACCTCGCCACCGCGGCATTCAACGCGTTGATCAACGCCAGCGGATCGAAAGGCTTGCGCAACTGAATCGACTTCGGCAGCGCGCGCCGCTCTTCCTCGTCGAGCGCGAGATCGTAGCCCGTCACGAACACGACGCCGAGTCCCGGCGTCTTGCGACACGCCGCGATCGCCAGTTCCACGCCGGAGTGCCCCGCGAGATCCACATCCGTCAGCAGCAGCTCGAAGCGATGCTCGCGCAACAGCGCGAGCGCGTCATCGACGCTGCCTGCTTCCATCAGATCGAGCCCGAAGGTGCGCAGCAACTCCGCGGTGCTTTCGCGCACGAGTTCATTGTCTTCGACGAACAGCACGCGCATGCGCGACAACGCATCGTCCTGCGCGACGCTCGGCACGCTCGCGTCGCCCTCGGTCCGGGCGGTAGCCGGTGCCGGCATGCGTTGTCCCAGCACGTGCCGCACCTTGCGCGCCAATGCCTCGTGCGTATATGGCTTGCTCAGCAGATCGATGCCCTCGTCGAGCCGTCCGGCATGCACGATCGCGTTATCCGTATAGCCCGACGTGAACAGCACCGCGATACCCGGCACGCGTTCACGCGCCTTGCGCGCCATCTCGGTGCTGCGCAGCGGCCCGGGCATTACCACATCGGTGAAGAGCAGATCGACCGGCACGCCGCTCTCGACGATAGCAAGCGCGCTCTGCGCGTCCTTCGCCCGCAACACGCGATAGCCGAGATCCGTGAGCAATTCGACCACGGTCGCACGCACTTCTTCATCGTCCTCGACGACGAGAATGGTCTCGCTGCCACCGTTGGCCGGTCCCGCGTCGATAGTCGTTTCGATGTCCTCTTCCTCGCGCGCGCGCGGCAGATAGAGACGCACCGTCGTGCCGTGCCCTTGTTCGCTGTACACCTTCACGTGGCCGCCGGACTGCTTGACGAAGCCGTACACCATCGAAAGCCCGAGGCCCGTGCCCTGGCCCTCGCGCTTGGTCGTGAAGAACGGTTCGAAGGCGCGCTCCTGCACTTCGGGCGACATGCCCGAGCCCGTGTCCGTGACCGCGACCATCACGTACTGGCCGGGAGAAACGTCGGCGTTGCGCATCGCGTAGGTTTCATCGAGCGATGCGTTGCCGGCTTCGATCGTGAGCTTGCCGTGACCGGTCATCGCGTCGCGCGCGTTGATCGCCAGATTGAGCAGCGCGTTCTCGACCTGGAACGGATCGACGAGCGTATTCCACAAGCCGCCCGACACGATGGTTTCGATCTCGATGCCATCGCCGAGCGCGCGGCGGAACATGTCGTCGAGGCCGCGCACGAAGCGGCCCAGATTCACGACCTTCGGCGCGAGCGGCTGACGTCTGCCGAATGCGAGCAATTGCGACGCGAGATTCGCACCGCGCGCGACGCCCGCGAGCGCGCTCCTCACGCGTTGTTCGGACTTGTCCCGTCCGGCGACGTCTTTCGCGAGCAACTGCAGATTGCCGCCGATCACTTGCAGCAGGTTGTTGAAGTCGTGCGCGATGCCGCCCGTCAACTTGCCGATGGCTTCCATCTTCTGCGCCATGCGCAGCGCTTCCTCGGCATGGCGCAATGCGTCGGCGGTTTCGCGGTCGGACGTGACGTCGCGGCCTACGCCGTGAATGCGCCGCGAGCGCGGATCGAGCGACAGGGTCCATGCGATCCAGCGCCAGCCGCCGTCCGAGCGGCTCAGGCGGCATTCGTAGCGCACCGGCACGCCGTTCGCGCGCAGCTTGTCGAGTTCCGCGGCGGCGGCGCGCGCATCGTCGGGATGCACGAGGTCCATCACCGCGTGCGAATGCAGGCGCTGCGAGTCGAAGCCGAGCACCGTCGTCCATGAAGGGCTCACGCGCAACAGCGCGCCCTCGAAGCTCGCGACGAAGAACAGGTCTTCGCTCAGTTCCCACAAACGATCGCGGTCCGCGACGGCATCGGCGACACGGCGTTCCAGCGTTTCGTTCAGATCGCGCAGCGCGTCCTGCGCCTTGGTGCGCTCGGCGATCTCGTCCTGCGCGGCCTGAAAAAGCCGCGCGTTGTCGATGGCGATCGCCGCCTGCGACGCGATGCCCGTCAGAATGCGCTCGGCGCGATCCGTGAAGACGCCCGGCTCGGGATGCCCGAAAAACAGCCCGCCGAGCACTTCACCCGTGCGCGAGAGAACCGGCGCGGCGAGATAGCTGCGCACGGCGAGATGGCCCTTCGGCATGCCGTGATGGGGCACGTTGTGCCCGTAGCGCGGATCTTTCGTGATGTCGTCCGAACGCACGATGCCTTCACCCGCGAACGTCGGACCGAACACCGCGGTGTTGCGCGGCATCGGGAATCTGGCGAAGGTGTCCCTCGGCACGCCCGAAAGCGTGTAGAGCGTGTAGCTGCCGCCCTTGTCGTCGAGCACGTTATAGAAGAACGAGCCGAAGGAGGCGCCCGTGAGTTCCGTCGCGGCATCGACGACGACCTGCACCGCGCGGCTCAGTTCGAGCTCGCCGGCGACCGTCGTGCCGACGCGATTGAGAATCTCCAGCGTGCGCGATTCGTCACGCAGCTTCTGCTCGGTCGCATGACGCAGCCGCGCGAGCCGCAGATTGCTCGCCACGCGCGCGAGCAGCTCGCGTGCGGAGAAGGGCTTGGTCAGATAGTCGTCCGCGCCCGCTTCGAGACCGTCGACGCGCGCCTCCTCGCCCGCGCGCGCCGAGAGCAGCACGACAGGCGTCTCGCGCAGCGCTTCGTCTTCGCGCAGCGCGCGCAGAAGCGCGAAGCCGTCGAGACGCGGCATCATCACGTCGGAGACGATCACTTCGGGATGCACCTCGCGCGCGGTCGCGAGCGCGGCTTCGCCGTCGGCGGCGACGCTCACGTCATGGCCCGCCGCGATCAGCATGCGGCGCATGTAGTCGCGCAAGTCGGCGTTGTCGTCGACGACGAGCACGCGGCCCGGCAGCGCGCCGGCGGGCGTGGGTTCGTCGGCCGCCATCGCGCCGAGCGGCGCGTCTTCCTCGCTTTCGACGATGGGCGGCTCGCCCGCGTTCGGCATCCAACGCTTGGCTGTATCGACATACGAAAGCGCGCGCACGCTCGCTCTAGCGTGCGGCGCGGCTTCGACGTCGAGCGCGGGCTCGCGCGGCGCGGGCAGCGTGATGGTGAAGCACGTGCCTTCGCCGAGCGTGCTTTGCGCGCGAATCGTGCCGCCGTGCAGCTTGACGAGTTCCTGCACCATCGCGAGGCCGATACCGCTGCCTTCCACCGAGCGGCCCGCCGCGCCCGCGACGCGATGAAAGCGCTCGAACACGCGCGTGAGTTCCGCCTCCGGAATGCCGATGCCGGTGTCGCGCACGCTCATTTCGATGCCGCGATCGGCGTTCGCATGGAGCGAGATTCGGATGACGCCGTCGAACGTGAACTTGAACGCGTTCGACAGCAGGTTCATCACGATCTTTTCCCACATGTCGCGATCGATGTCCGCGATCACCGGCGCGCGCGCGATGTCGATGTCGAGACGCAGGCCGGCCGTGTCGATCGCCGAGCGAAACAGCGACGCGAGTTCGGCGGTGAACACGGCGATGTCGGTCGGCTGACGATGCATCTCGATGCGCCCGGCCTCGATACGCGAGAAGTCGAGCAGCGCGTTGACGAGCTTCAGGAGCCGCAGGCCGTTGCGATGCATGATCTCGACGAGCCGCAAGTCCTCGCGGCCGATGCGCGCGGGATTCGCCTGCAGTTCTTCGAGCGGGCCGAGCATCAGCGTGAGCGGCGTCCTGAACTCGTGGCTGATGTTGGAGAAGAACGTGGTTTTCGCGCGGTCGATTTCGGCGAGCGCTTCGGCGCGGCGGCGCTCTTCCTCGTAGGCGTGCGCATAGCCGATCGCCGCGCCGATCTGCCCCGCGATCAGATTCATGAACGCGCGATATGCGTCGTCGAAGAGGCGGCACGGATTGAGCGCCGCGATCAGCACGCCCGCACGGCCCGTCTCGCCCGAAGGCGCGATCGGCACGAGCACCGCGCTCGAAGGCGCGACGTGCCACGCGCCGGTGGGCAGCGGCGTGTCGAAGAGGCGTTCCAGATTCGTCACCACGCGCGCCTGGTTGTCGCGCAGCACGCTTTGGATGGGCCACGGCGCGGCCTGCGACGCATGCAGCTTCGCGGGCGCGGCCGCATGTCCGGGCTCGATGCCGCACGCGCCGGCGAGCGTCGCCGTGTCGTCGCCCGGCTCGACCGTGTAGAGCAGCGCGAAGGGTACGTCGCGCGATGCGCCGGCGAGCGCGTTCATCGAAAGCTCGCAGGCCTCGCGCCACGAGCGCGCATCCGCCGCCGATGCCGCCAGGTCGCGCAGCACGTTCAACTGGCGCTCGCCGAGCACGCGCCGCGTGTCGTCGCTGTTCGCGCAGATGATGCCGCCCGTGCCGCCGCGGTCGTCGGGAATCGGGCTGTAGGAGAACGTGTAATACGTTTCCTCCGGAAAGCCGTTGCGCTCCATGATGAGGAGCTTCTGTTCGACGAATGTGCCTTCCACGCCCGTGAGCGCCGTTTCGAGCAGCGGGCCGATATCGCTCCAGAGTTCGCGCCATACAGCCTGCGTCGGCTGCCCGAGCGCCTGCGGATGCTTGCCGCCGACGATCGATTTGTACGCGTCGTTATAGAAGAAGAGCAGGTCGCGACTCCAGCCGATCCAGATCGGCTGGCGCGAGGTCAGCATGATGCGGATGGCCGTCTTGAGGCTTTGCGGCCAGTGTTCGGGCGAGCCGAGCGCGGTCTGCGTCCAGTCGAATCCGCGGATGAGCGCGCCCATTTCGCCGCCGCCCAGGAGGAAGCTCGGGTCGAGCCCGTTCATCCTCGTATCCGCGATCAGATTGTCAGCTTTCATCGGCGCTTGGTCTCCTCGCGCGGCCTCTCGATCGAGCGATGCAGGTTTGTCCGGGACACTGCCAGTAGCGGGATTCGAATCGTTCATGTGGCGCTTTTCGGATACGGTGCGAACGATTCTGAATTCTCGCACGGAAAACGCGCTTTCTTAAACTCTCCGCACGCGCGTCAGCCCCGCCCGGCAAGGCGTTCGAGGCGGCGCGGCACGGCTTTTGCTGGATATGTCGCTCAAATAGATAACGTTGCGCATGACCTTCACGCGCCCGCCTCACACAAGCGACCCATGTCCAGACCGATGCCTAAAGCCACATCAACATCAGGCGCAGGCGCGCACGAAGACTTCGACATTTACGCATCGTACGTGGTGAATGCGACGGGCATGCACATCGGCACGCTGAAGGTCGTGAGAAAGCGCGACCGGCGCGTGCTCTATCCGTTCGATGGCTGCGAGACCATCGGCCCGTTCGAATCGAGCGACGACGCGCGGCGTGCGGCGGAGGCGCTCGGTCTGCGGATCGTCGCGGCGGATCTCGCTCATCCCGAGCCTTGAGCCTAGCCCGCGCATTGTCCTATGACACGTGGCGCGGGCAGGCGACATACCTCGTTTTCCACGCGGGCGGCGCGCTTCACGCCGCGAATCCGACAAGCCTGTAAGCCACGCGGTAAGAAGCCCGGCGGTTTCCCTGAGCGATCGGCAAGAATGGCCCGCGCTTGCGGGAAAACCCCAGCGTCGCGATCGTCCTAGGACATGCGAGGCAGGCGGCATGCGTCTGTATCTTGATCTCAAGGCGGTGCATGGCGCGCGAATTCGAGCGCAGCACCGGGTCCATGACGCATCCGGAAGACGACTATGAGTTACGTGCAACCATCCACGAGGCAGGGCCATCACACCGCGCCTGATCGAACGACGCCGCGCGCGGCGCTTCGGCGCGCCATGGCCGCCTCGGCAATAGGCAATGCGACCGAGTGGTTCGACTACGGCATCTACAGCTATGGCCTGACCTATATCTCGGCCGCGCTTTTTCCCGGCAGCACCGCGCAAGCCACGTTGTTCGCGCTCGCCACGTTCGCGATTTCGTTTCTCGTGCGTCCGCTCGGCGGCCTCTTCTGGGGCCCGCTCGGCGACCGTCTCGGCCGCAAGCACGTGCTCGCGCTGACCATCATCATCATGTCGATGGCGACGCTGCTCGTCGGCCTGTTGCCTTCGTATGGCAGCATCGGCATATGGGCGCCCGTGGCGCTCGTCGCGCTGCGCATGATCCAGGGCTTCTCGACGGGCGGCGAATACGGCGGCGCGGCCACCTTCATGGCCGAATACGCGCCCGATGACAAGCGCGGCTTTTGCGGCAGCTTTCTCGAATTTGGCACGCTCGCGGGCTTTTCGCTCGGCGCGTTCCTGATGCTCGGCTGCTCCGTCCTGCTCGGCAACGACGCGATGCATTCATGGGGATGGCGCCTGCCGTTCCTCGTCGCGGCGCCGCTCGGTCTCATCGGACTTTATCTGCGCTCGAAGATGGAAGACACGCCGGTGTTTCGCGAGTGCGCCGAAGCGGCGGAACGCGAGCATCATGCGGGCGTGACGCTGGGCGAGTTGTTCGGCAAATACTGGAAGCCGCTGCTGCAACTCGGCGGACTGGTCGTGGCGCTCAACGTCGTGAACTACGTGCTGCTCGCCTATATGCCGACGTTCATGAAGAAAGAGCTTGGCATGAGCGACAACCTCTCGCTGCTGCTGCCGCTCATCGGCATGCTCTCGATGATGGTGCTGCTGCCTTTCGCGGGCGCGCTGTCGGACCGCATCGGGCGCAAGAAGGTGTGGTGGCTTTCGCTCTTCGGCATCTTCGTCGCGGCCGTGCCGATGTTCTCGCTGATGACGCACGGCATTGCGGGCGCGCTGATCGGTCTTGCTGTGCTGGGCCTGCTGTATGTGCCGCAACTGGCGAGCATCTCGGCGATGTTCCCCGCGATGTTCCCGACGCAGGCGCGTTACGCGGGCATGGCGATCGCCTATAACCTGTCGACGTCGATATTCGGCGGTACGGCGCCGATGGTCACCGACTGGCTCATCGGCCGCACGGGTAGCACGCTGGTGCCGGCGTATTACATGATGGGCGCTTGCGCGGTGGGCGCGATCGCGTTGTTGTTCGTCACGGAGACGGTTGGCTGCTCGCTGCGTGGGCGCGAGATTCCCGGTGCGAAGCAAGCGGCTGGAGCGCGGCGGGGGGAGACGATGCACGAGGCGGTGCACGAGGCGCTTGCGGAGCATCGGCACGCGTGAAGCGAGTCGTCTGAAATAAACGCGACCCGGCGCATGTGCGCCGGGCCGTATGCATGATGAAGCAACGGTTCGCGGCCACGCGGGATGCCGAACCGCGCCTCCCGCGTCGCTCGCTTATTGCACCGTCTGTTGCGCCGGCATTTCGATGACGCGCTCGCCGCCCGGTGTGGCGACCGAACTCGCCGCGCGCGGCTTGAGCATGGCGCTGCCTATCGTGACCGGAACCGAGACGACTTTCGTCGCGCCCTTGATCGTCGCGAAGACGTTCAGGAAATACACGCCCGCCGACGCTGCCCGGACGACGACGGTGTCCTGCGCCGATCCCGCGCCATCCGGCGTCATGTGCCGGCTCGCGGAACCGAGGATCGTCAACGCGCCCTCGGTCCGATACTTCACGGCGACGCCGGCTTGCGGCAGTCCGGTGTAGTCGAGCTGTACGTTCACCGCTGTATCGGGAGCGCCTTGCGCGGGCGCCGTTGCCTTGATGCTCAGGGCGCCCGGATCACGTCCGAAGGCGCCGCTCGCCGGATTGGTCTGCGCCACGGCGAGCGAGCCGCCGAGCATCAGAACGGCGGCGAGAATGAGATTCGTGAATTTCATTGGATACTCCTGTTATCACATACCGGCTTGCAACGACACATTCACGCAACCGGCGGAATTCGTTCGAGCGGCGTTGAAATCGCTGTTGCTTCGGGGCGCTGCGTAGGCGGCGTAATCGCCCGCCGCGAGGAAGGTGTACGTGGACGAGCCCGCGCTCGTGAAAGCGGGCGAGATCTTTGCGCCCGCGTTATAGGCGGTGATCGCGTAGTCGCCGATCGCGGGACCTCCCGACTGCGGCGAAAGTGTCAGCTTATAGACGCCCGTCGCCGGAATGGTCAGACGCAGATGGCCGAAATTGCCAAGCTTGTTGCCGCCGCCAAAAATCGTCGTGGTGCATGACGATGCACTTCCGCCCGGCTTGAGCGCCGCGTAGATGGGCAGGATCGCAGAGTCGACGGGCGTCGGGTCCCAGTTGCCCTTGACGGTCGCGGTTCCCCATGCGTCGAGAAGCGTGCCGCCATTCACCTGAACCTTCGATAGCGAGGCGTCCAGCGCCGCTTTTCCCGCATCGCCGACAAGGGGCCGCAGCGCCGTCGCGAACGAGAAGATGCTGGTGAACGCGGGCGTGTTCTTCTGACCGTTCAACATGGCCCGATAAATCGGCGCGAAGCCGATATCCGGCGACTTGTACAAGCCGTACAACGCATTGCCGAGTGCGGTCTCGTCGAACCATGCCGGGAATGACCAGACGTTCGATGGCGTATCGAGATCGAAACCGAAGCCGTCTTCGCTCTGAAGCGCGCCCATGGTGTCCGAGTAGATCGGCGAATCGCGAACCATCGAAGAAAACGCATTGCCGAAGGCTTCGCTGAACGCAACGCTCATGTCGAGCGCGTCGCCCTGATAGTGGCTGCCGCCGAAGCTGTCGGAGCGGGAAAGCGCGTATTCGAAATAGTGGCCGAACTCATGCACGACCACGCTCGCGTCGTATTCGTCGGTATCGACGTTTTCGGCGCCGAGCAGGTAGAGGCCTTTGGTCGAGGCATTGGGATCGTAGTGGCTGCTGCGGATCAGGCCATTCGCGATGTCGCCGTCGCCGGGGCGATTGTTCACGCTCCAATAGACGTTGAGCGCGGGAAGCGCGACCTCGGGCGCGACGTCGTGCATTTTCTGCGCGGCCGTCACGAGCTGGTCCAGGATGGCGAACGGCGCAGCCGAACGCGCCGCGCCGTAGCCGTTGCCGGTCCAGCCGGATGCGGCATTCAGTTCGGCCTGCGAGCCGCTCGTCGCGGTTGTGAAGGCATCGCCGCGTATCGAATAAAGCGGGGCGCTGCTCGGGGCGCGCCGGTACTCGGGCGCGGTGTTGTCGCGAACCTTGATCAGATAATCGGGTGCGCCATCCGCGCCCGACATGCCCTGAGCCGTCACGCGAACGTAGACGCGCGTATCCGCCGGCACGTCGATCGAATAGACGCCGGCTTCGTTCGTGAAGGTCTTGCCGATGACCGTCGCGCCGTCTTCGGACATGATTTCGACGAGTGCGCTGCGCACCGGACGCCGATAGGTGCGGCCATAGTCGAGTCTCGCCTTCAGGTCGCCGCTCGCGGCGGCGCTCGTGACGGTGGGAACGAAGTCATAGCTGACCCTGCCCGTGACCGTCCCCGATTTCTTGACCGGCGTCGGCGTGCTGCCGCCGGAATCGCCGCCCGCCGCTGTATTGCTTCCGCCTCCGGCACCGCTGTTGTTGTTGACGACGCCGCCGTTATCCGAACCGCCTCCGCCGCCGCCACCGCACGCGCTCAGAACCGCTGCGGACAAGACGCTCAGTGCAATGTTGCGGATGCCGGGCGCGCTGACCGGCCATCTCGTGTATCGAACCATGCCCTTAGTTCCTTTCATTCTTATTAGAAGTTGGGCATGCTAAGTTTCTACGGGCTTCCGGCTCTATCGGATATTTCTTAATTGGCCGGGCGCGCGAGGAGAAGGCGGGTAAACGTGAGGCGGGGCTACGGAAACGAGCGAAGCGATCTCAATGCGCCACTTTCACCGCTCTCTTCCCGCTCAACACCCGCGCCTGCAACACAATCACGAGCAGCAGGAACGCGCCGCGAATCACCGATTGCCAGTAAGCGGAAAGCGAGATATACCCGAGCCCGTTCTCGAAGTTCAGCAGATTGAACACGAGCCCGAGCAGCGCGACGCCGGCAATGGTCATCGCGATGGACCCGTCGCCGCCCGTCAGACGCGTGCCGCCGAGCACGACCGCGGAAATCGCGAACAACTCCCAGCCGACGCCTTCGTTCGGCTGCCCCGCGCCGAACTGGGCCGCGAGGATCGCGCCGGCGATGCCCGCGAGCAGGCCGCTCACCGCATACACGAAAACGAGCGTGCGATCCACGTTCAAGCCCATCAGACGCGACGCTTCCTCGCTCCCGCCGATGGCGAGCGCATGCCGCCCGAAGCGCGAACTGCGCAGCGCGATCCATCCGAGCAGCGCAGCCACGGCCGACACGATCCCGGGAATCGGCAGGCCTAGCAGATCGCCCTGGCCGAAGGCGGCGAAGTTCGAATCCGACGAAATGCCCACCGCGTCGTTGTGCCCGAGCAGCAACGCGAGGCCATGCGCGCCGAGACTCGTCGCGAGCGTGACGATGAACGGCAGAATTCGCATATGCGTGATGACGAGTCCGTTCAGCACGCCCACCGCGAGTCCGGCGAGCGAGCCGGCAAGCACGGCGGCCAGTGCGCCGTGCGAACTCGCGAGCGCCGACACCACGCTCGCCAGCGCGGCGACCGCGCCAACCGACAGATCGATGCCGCCCGTGATGATGACGAACGCCATGCCGATCGATATCAGCAGGAACATCGAGTTGTAGCGCCAGAACGACGTGATGTTGTACGCGTCCGCGAAATGCTCGTAACGCGTGACGCCGAGCACGAGCAGCGCCGCGAGCGCGATGAGAATCGGCAAGTTCTTTTTCATGTCGATGTTCAGCCCCGCTTGCGTTGCACGTACACCGCGACGATGATGATCGCGGCCTTCAGGACGAGCGCTGCCGCATCCGGAATGCCGTGCGCGAGCAAGGTATAGCGCAGCAACTGGATGATGAGCGCGCCGATCAGCGTGCCCGTGATGTACGCCTTGCCGCCGGTCAGCGCGGTGCCGCCGACCGCCACCGCCGCGATCGCATCGAGCTCCACGCCGAGACCGACGACGTTCGCATCCGACGACGAATTCACCGAGATCGAAATCAGGCCGGCCAGTCCGGCGAGCGCCGCGCACACCGTGTACGCGATCATCTTCACGCGCGCGGTCGGAATGCCCGAGAGATACGCGGCCTCTTCGTTGCCGCCGGTGACGAGCAGAAACTTGCCGAACAACGTCTTGCGCACGATCCACGTGAAGAACGCGACGAGCGCGAGCATCAGGAGAATCTGGAAGGGCACGCCCGCGACCTTGCCGAGCGCGATCCATTGAAACGCCGGATTGGTGAACGCCTGCAGGCTGCCGTCCGTGACCACTTGCGCGATGCCGCGTCCCGCGATGAAGAGCACGAGCGTCGCGACGATCGGCTGCACGTTCAGCCTCGTCACGAGAAAGCCGTTGAAGACGCCGCACGCGGCGGCGGCCACGATCGGTAGCGTGAAGGCGAGCACGAGCCCGAGCGGTCCCGCGATGTTCATGAAGAGCATTGGCGCGAGCGCACCGGCTATCGCCATCGAAGCGCCCACGGACAAGTCGATGCCGCCCGTCGCGACGACGAGCGTCATGCCGATTCCGACGATCACGATCGTCACCACCTGCGTGAGATTCACGTTGAACGTCTGCAGCGAAACGAAGTGCTGCGTGAAGATCAGATTGAACACGATCATCGCGAGCAGCACGGCGACTTCGCGCTGAATCGCCACGCCGCGCTTTTTCTTCACGGGCGGCGTTTGCGTCAGAGAGGCGGCGGGTTGCGTCTTGTCGATCATCGTTCGCTTCCTCGCGCCGTCGATTGCACCGCTTCGACCAGCGCCGAGCGTTCGCCCGCGCCGTACGCGATCGCGTCCATGATCGACGTCTCGTTCATCTGCGCGCCATCGAGTTGCGCGACCGTTTCGCCGTCGCGGATCACGACCGCGCGATCGGCCACGGCCGTGAGTTCTTCCAGTTCCGATGCGGACAGCAGCACCGCCAGTCCCGCGTCGCGTAACTCGCGCACGATCTTCGCGACGTCGGCTTTCGCGCCCACGTCGATGCCGCGCGTGGGTTCGTCAAGCAGCAGAACGCGCGGGTGCGTCGCGAGCCAGCGCGCGAGCAAGACCTTCTGCTGATTGCCGCCCGACAGCTCGCGTATCGGCTGATCGGGCGAGCGCAGCTTGATGCCGAGCGACTCGATGAAACCATCGACGATCTCGCGCTGCTTCGCGACATCGACCACGCCGCGCTTCGTCAACGCAGGCAGGCAGACGAGCGTGAGGTTGTCGCGCACCGAAAGCTCCGGCACGATGCCTTCCGCTTTGCGATCCTCGGTCAGATACGCGACGCCGCGCGCGATGGCATCTTTCGGCGACTTGAACGCGGCGCGCTCGCCGCCGATGGAAAGCGCGCCCTTCGCGGGACGGTCCGCGCCGAAGAGCAGGCGCATCGTCTCCGTGCGGCCCGAGCCGAGCAGACCCGCGAGGCCGACCGCCTCGCCCGCGTGGACATCGAGCGATACGTCCGTGACCTTCGCGCCCGCCGCGAGCCCTTGCGCCGCCAGCGCGACTGGGCCACGCTTCGCGAGATTCGCTTCCTTCACCGCGCTGTCCTCGTGCACGACGGCGGCGAGCGTGCGGCCGAGCATCGTCGTGACGAGCTTGAGCTTGTCCATGTCCTGCATCGCGTTTTCGGCGACGGTCTGCCCGTCGCGCATCACGGTGACGCGATCGCACAGCGCATACAGTTCGTCGAGCCGATGCGACACGAAGATGACCGCGCGCCCATCGTCGCGCAGACGGCGCACGACGGTGAAAAGCAGTTCCACTTCGCGCTCGTCGAGCGAGGACGTCGATTCGTCCATGATGACCATCTTCGCATCCGAGGAAACCGCGCGGGCGAGCGCGACCATCTGCTGGATCGCGGTGGAGAATTCGCGCACGGGTTTCTTTACATCGATTCGTAATCCGAACGATTCGAGCAGTTCGCTCGCGCGACGTTGAACCGTCTTCCAGTCGATGAGACCGAAACGGCGCGGCTCGCGTCCGAGAAAGATATTCTCCGCGACCGAGCGAAACGGTACGAGATTGATCTCCTGATAGATCGTGCTGATGCCCGCTTCACGCGCTTCCTTCGGCGTGCGGAAATCGATCTCGCGGCCATCGAAACGAATAGTGCCCGCGCTCTTGCGATACGCGCCGGTGAGAATCTTGATGAGCGTGGATTTGCCCGCGCCGTTCTGGCCGATGAGCGCGTGCACTTCGCCCGCCGCGACGGTCAGGCGCGCGCGCTTGAGCGCCGCGACACCGCCGAACGCGATGTCGATGTCCTGCATGTCGAGAAGGGGAGTCTGAGCCATGCGTGATGTCCGTCGAAATGAAAAAGCGAGCGCCTTCGTTCAGGCGCCCGCAAGTCACACACTTCGCTCAGTACCCGTACTGCATGCTTGCGTCGACGTTGCTCTTGTCGTAGAAGCGGTCCGAGACCTTCACCCACGGCGGAACCGTTTCGCCCTTCGCGTACTTCTGCGCGACATCGCATGCGAGCGGGCCGAAGAACGGGCTCGACTGCACGCTCGCGCCGAGTTCGCCCGCCTTGATCGCTTCGAGGCCGCCCTTGGTGCCGTCGATCGTCACGAGAACGATGTCCTTGCCCGGCTGCTTGCCCGCGGCCTTGATCGCGGCGATCGCGCCGAGCGCCATTTCGTCGTTGTGCGCGTAGACCGCGGTCACGTCGGGATGCGCCTGCAGCAGCGTCTCCATCACCTGACGGCCCTTGTCGCGCGCGAAGTCGCCGCTTTGCGACGCGACGATCTTCATGCCCGAATTCTTCGCGATCACGTCGTCGAAGCCCTTCTTGCGATCGTTCGCGGCGGAGGCGCCCGTCGAGCCTTCCAGTTCGATGATGGTGGCCTTTCCGTTGGTCGCCTTCACGAGCCAGTCGGCGGCGCGCTGACCTTGATCGATGAAGTCCGAGCCGATGAACGTGATGTAGTCCTTGCCCGCTTTCGCCATCGACTGGTCGATGTTGCGGTCGACGAGAATCACGGGAATGCCCGCTTTCTTCGCCTGCATCACGACGGGCACGAGCGGCTTTTCCTCGCGCGGCGGGAAGACGAGCAGATCGACGTGCTGCGCGATCATGCTCTGGATGTCCGAAACCTGCTTGGCGGCCGAGCTGTTGGCGTCGGTCATGACCATCTGCCAACCGCATTTCGCCGCGATGTCCTTGAAGCTCTTCGTTTCCGCGAGACGCCACGGATTATTGCTCTCGGTCTGCGCGAAGCCGACCTTCAACGGCTTCTTGTTCGCGATCTTCGGCAAGCCGTCATCGGCGGCATGGGCGGCGGTGAAGCCGACCGCGAGCGTCAATACGGTGAGTGCGGCAGCGAGCGGGCGCAGGCCCAGGCGCGTTTTCTTCTCTAGCGACAGCATGTCTTCCTCCAATGGATGGTTTGCCTTTTTCTAATGACGCCGATGCTTGTGTTGCCCGGTCTGCCTGCTGCGAGAGTAGATACTGCGAACTGCGGCGATTATTTCATCGCGTTTTATTAACCGTCAATCGCTAATATTATTAATTGCCAACTGTTTTGCTTCGCTGTTTTCCCCGACCGAGCCGCGCTCGATCAGCGGTCCGTCGAGCTTCACGGTGCGCCGCCGCACGGGTGCGCCCGCCGCGCGGTTCTCTTCTTCCTGCAGCAGCGTCTCGACGGCCCAGCGGCCAAGCTCGTAGTTCGGCAGCACGACGGTGGAAAGCGGCGGATGCGTATGCCGCGCGATTTCCTGATCGTCGTAGCCGAGCACCGAGACGTCGTCGGGCACGCGCAGGCCGAGTTGCTTCAATGCCTCGATCGCGCCGAGCGCCATCAGGTCGTTGGCGCAGAAGATCGCGGTCGGCGGATTCGGCTCGCGCATCAGCGAGAGCGTTTGCTCGAAGCCTGTGTCGGGGCTCCAGTCGCCCTCGCGCACGAGTTCCGGCGCGAACGGCAGATCGGCCGTGGCGAGCGCGGTCCGATAACCCTTCAGGCGATCGCGCGCCGCATCCTGCCACGGCTCGCCGTTGATATAACCGATGCGCTTGTGCCCCGCGGCCAGCAGATGATCCGTCGCGGTGTGGCCGCCCGCGACTTCCGCCGGCACGACCGAAGACACGCTCCCATCACTCGTATAGCAGTTGAGCAGCACCGTCGGCACCTTGGCGAGCACCGCCGGCAGCGTGACGCGGCGTGTGTAGACGGTCGCGTAAATCACGCCGAGCACGTTCGGATTGCCGAGCGTGGCGTCGAGCACGCGCGCCTCGATCTGCGCGTTGCCGTGCGTCGAGTACACCGCGAGCATGCGCCCATTGGCGAACGCGGCGTCACGCGCGCCGTCGATGCTGACCACGGGATGCGGACTCGTCGAAATTTCATCGGCGAGATAGACGATCAGATTGCGCTCGCGCTGACTGTCGAGTGCGGCCACGGGTTCGCGCTGCGTCATTCGATAGCCGAGGTCTTGCGCGGCGCGCAGCACCTTGTCGCGCGTGGTGTCGGAAAACTTCGCGCCGCTTGCGTTGTTCAGCACGAGCGAGACCGTCGATTGCGAGACTCCTGTGAGCTTCGCGATGTCGGTCATCGTCGGGCGGCGTTGCGTGGATTTTTTCATTGTGCGTGCCGCGTCGGGCGGCTGAATGCGTCGCGAATCATGCCTCGCGGGCCGAAGAAACTTGCCACTAATATTAGTGATGAACGACGCGGAAAGCACGGCTTTATTGGTCATTTTCGCTCAGGGTTTTCACTGGTTATTACTAATAATATTGACGAACGAATTACACGCGTGCGATTCTGTTTTCCACTCGCAACGAGGAGAACGCGCATGGGCAAGTACGACGAGAGCACGCGAGACGCGCTCGCCGAAGGGTTCGAACGAGACGGATTCGTGCTGCTGCGCGACCATTTCCCGCGTGCGACGCTCGATGCGTGGCGCGATGCGTTTGCGCCGCTCCTGCAACCGCATGTCGAAGCGGCGCGCGAGGCGTCGGAGAGCGGCAATCGCGGGCCGGGCCGCTACTACGTGACGCTGCCGTTCGAAGGCGAATTCGCGGACCCGTCGATCTTTTGCGATGAAGACATCGTCGGCATCGTCGAGCGCGTGGCCGGTCGCGATCCGGTGATGTGCCAGCTCGCGACCGATACGCCGGTTGCCGGCTCCGAGTACCAGGACTGGCATCGCGATACACCCGCACTGTTCGACGATGCGCCCGAAACGCCTTCGTTCCAGCTTGCGGTCAATTTCCCGCTCGTCGATGTGGACGACCGCAACGGTCCGCTGGAAACGACGCGCGGCACGCATCGCATGTCGCGTGACGAAGCGCTGGCTGGCCTGAACGCAGGACGTTTCGCCGCCGAGCGCGTGCCAATGCAAGTCGGCGACGTGATGATTCGCGATGTTCGCGGTCTGCATCGCGGCACGCCGAATCTGATCGGCGAGCCGCGTCCGATGGTCGTGATCGGCTACAGCCGCGCGTGGTATTTCCGGCCCGAGGTGCATATCGACGTGCCGCGCGACGTGTTCGCCGCCTTGCCCGCGCGGGCGCGGCGTCTCTTGCGGTTTAGTCCGCTTGTCGAGAAGACGGCGCGCACCTTCGACGAAAACTACCGGCAGTTCGCATATTGAGCGCCGCGCCGTCCGATACGCTCGTCGAGCTGCGTCATGGCGCGCGGCGCGTACTGCTCGCGCCGCATGTGGGCGGATCGATCGCGGCGTTCGACGAAACCCGCGATGGCCGAACGATCGACTGGCTGCGTCCCGCGACGCCCGCCGCGCTGGCCGCGCGCGATCCGCTCGGCATGGCGAGCTTTCCGCTTTTCCCGTATTGCAATCGCATTCGCGATGCGCGCTTCATGTTCGACGGCGAGCTTATCGATCTATCCGGCGACGGCAATGCCTTTGCGCACGCGCTGCACGGCAACGCGTGGCGCTTGCCGTGGCGCGTGGGTGATGTGTCGAACTCGCGCGCGACTTTGCATTTTTTGCATCAGCCTTCGCGCGAAGCGGCGCGTCACTGGCCGTTCGCGTATGAAGCGACGCAGCACATCGTGCTCGATGACCACACGCTAACGGTCAGCCTTTTTGTGCGCAACCTGTCTGATCGGCCGATGCCATTCGGCATGGGACATCATCCGTACTATCCGCGCACGCGAAACACGCGCGTTCATGCGCGCGTCGCGGCGATGTGGCGCAGCACCCCCGACTTGCTGCCGACGCGTGCGGGAGCGCATCCGTGTGTCGATGCGATGGCGTCGCAAGAAGGTATGTCCGCCGATGCATTCGATCTCGACAACAACTTCGCGGGCTGGTCGCGCACGGCGACGATCGCGTGGCCGGACGAAGGACGCGCGATCACGCTGAGCGCGCAAGCGCCGTTCGATCACATGGTGGTGTACGCGCCGGCGTCACATCCGGCGCTGCTTTGCGTGGAGCCTGTAAGCAACGTCGCGGACTGGGTCAATCTCGACGTCGACCGCGCCGCGAAGGGCGGCGCGGTGCTTGAGCCGGGCGGGTCGGTCAGCGCGACATTCGCCTGGACGACTCGCGTGGACTGAAGCGTCCGCGCTTACTGACCGAAGAAGACGTTGCAACTTGCCGCGCTGCAGCCGCCATCGCGGTGCCCGCCCGCGGAGGCGGGCATCATGCCGCCGTATGCGGAGTCGTCGCCGGAGGGTTGTTGCGGGGCGGCGGCGGTTTGCGGCTGAGCGTCGTCCGGCATGGCTTGCGACATAACCATCGGGCGCATGGTCTGGACGAGTTGCTGCGCATCGGCGGGCATGCCTTGCGCGTGCGCCACGCCCATGCTGGCGACGATCGCGCATGCGGCCGACATTGCGAAGAGTTTCGGGGTGATCTTTGCCTTCATATTCCAGCTCCTTGAAGCGAATGCACAAGCAGCCGGGAACGCGATTCTCGGACTCCTTGCAGCGTTGTCGATGAATGATGAATGGATGAGCGCACACGCTTCGCCCGATGCGGCGAACAGCGCTCAGGGATTACGTTACGTCGATGCGGGAGCGTGAGAAATCCCCATCTGGCAGGGATGCTTTGGAGGGGTAAGGCAAAAAGGCGGCGGAGCGGTTCTTTACCGAGACCGTAGAAGAATGAAAACGCGCCCGGACTTGCAAGAAGCCCGGGCGCGCCGAAACATGAGACTCGATACGTTTAGTATGACTTGGCGGCACCGCCGCTCGACGTATCCGAATTTGAACCGCTCTTCTTGTTCTTTTGCATCTTGTTGCTGTGCGTCGAGTCCATCGTGTTCGCACCCGATGCGCCCGAGGTCGAGCCGGTCACGCCGTTGCTGTTCGGCGTGCTCATGCCGGTGCCGCCCTGGCCCGCGCCATTGCCGCCCGCCGAGCCGCCGCCTGCGCCTCCACCTCCACCCGCGCCTTGCGCGAACGCCGCGCCCGACAGGCCGAGAATCATGGCCGAAACAAGCAGATTTCTCTTTGCGTTTTTCATGGTGTGTCCTCCCGTTGATCGATAGTCTTGATGCGCGCCGTCTCGCAAAAAGCTGCGGCGTCGCGCATGACTTAGCGCAATCGGCGTGCCGCGCGCGATCACGCAGCCGGCGAAGCGTGAGACCTCGATACGGGAGAAGAGGCGCGACGCGCTACGCCACGGCCTCGTCACACCATTCGATAGCCCATGCCCGCGCGCAATGAACGGCATCCGATTCAGTCGTGAAGGCATCCAGTTCGCCGGATTCGAAGGCTTCGACATGTGCCGTGTGCTGCTCGGGCGAACGCGTAATGCGCGCGTGCGCGTAGTAGTTGCCGTCCTCGGCGTGGTGGGCGGTGCAATCGATGTGGAACGTCTTGTAGTCGAATCGCATGAAGGGCTCCGGAAAAGAGATTGCGAGGGCAGGCGCGAAGCGTGCGCCAGGCGTGGTTACGTTTGACTCCGCACTTCTCGTGACATACTGTATAAACATACAGTATCATAATCAAGATGGATCTCTCCGAAAAGCTCGAAATTCTCGCCGACGCCGCCAAGTACGACGCGTCATGCGCGAGCGGTGGCGCGCCCAAGCGCGAGTCGCGCGGCATCGACGGGCTCGGCGCGAGCACTGGCTCCGGCATCTGTCACAGCTTCACGCCCGACGGCCGCTGCGTCTCGCTGCTCAAGATTCTGTTGACCAACTTTTGTCTCTACGACTGCCGCTACTGCATCAACCGCCGTTCGAGCAACGTGCCGCGCGCACGCTTCACGCCCGAGGAAGTCGTCAGCCTCACGCTGGATTTTTACCGTCGCAATTACATCGACGGCCTCTTTCTCAGTTCCGGCGTGATTCGTTCATCGAACTACACGATGGAACAGCTCGTTCTCGTCGCGAAGACGCTGCGTGAGAAGCACGCGTTTCGCGGCTATATCCATCTGAAAACGATTCCCGATGCCGATCCCGAATTTATCGCGCAGGCGGGACGCTACGCGGATCGTCTGAGCGTGAACATCGAGTTGCCGACGGAGATCGGCCTCGAACGGCTCGCGCCCGAAAAAAGCGGCCGCACGATCAAGATGGCGATGGGCAATATTCGCGTTGCGCGCGAGGAATCGGAAGCGGAGCCGCGCGCGCCGAAGTTCGCGCCGGCGGGACAGAGCACGCAAATGATCGTCGGCGCGGACGAAACCGACGATCGCACGATTCTCGGCACTGCCGAAACGCTTTACGGCTCGTACCAGTTGAAGCGCGTCTATTACTCGGCGTTCAGCCCGATTCCGGACAGCCCTTCGGGCGTGCCGTCGAAGGCGCCGCCGCTGTTGCGCGAGCATCGGCTGTATCAGGCGGATTTTCTGATGCGCGGCTACGGTTTTGCTGCCGCCGAACTGCTGGGCGACGCCGGCAATCTTCCGCTCGACGTCGATCCCAAGCTTGCGTGGGCGCTCGCGCATCGCGAGTGTTTTCCCGTCGATCTGAACGCCGCGCCCGCGCGCACGATCGCGCGCGTGCCGGGCATCGGCATGCGCAACGCGAAGCGCATCGTGGCGTTGCGGCGCGAGCGGCGCGTGCGCTATCACGACCTCGTGCGGCTGCGCTGCGGCATGGACAAGGTGAAGCCGTTCGTCGTCACGGCGGATTACCGGCCGCCGCTCACCGAGGCGCCCTCCGAAAATCTGCGGCGCGCGCTCGCCACGGGTCCGGTGCAGCTTTCGCTGATCTGATGCACGTCATCGCCATCGACGACGAGTTCGACGCCTGGCGCGCCGCCGCGCTCGATGCGCTCGCGCAGAACCTCGCGCCCGAATCGATCGACTGGCGCACGTCGCAAGCGGAGCCGGCGTTGTTCAACGAAACGGCAGCATTGGCACCGCCGAAGGCAGCGGACGCGCCGCACATCCGCGTGTCGCGCGAACTCGCATCGCTCCTGAAAGACGCCGCGCATTTTCGCGACGCGCGCCGCTGGAGTTTTCTCTATCGCGTGCTGTGGCGTTGGGCGCAAGGCGACCGCTCGGTTGCATCGCCCGCCGATGAAGACGGCGCGCGCCTCTACAAGATGGCGAAGGCGGTGCGCCGCGCGCAGCACGACATGATCGCGTATGTGCGCTTCCGGCAGCGCGACGCGTCGCTCGGCGCGCCCGAATTCGTCGCTTGGTACGAGCCCGATCACGACGTGCTCGCATGGGGCGCGGAGCATTTCGCGGCGCGCATGGGACGCTCGACATGGCTCATCGCGACGCCCGACGGAGCGGCGATGTTCGACGGCGAGCGTCTGCGCCTGGAGCGCGGCCGGGCGCTCGCGTCCGATCATGCGAACGTCGCGCCGGATGCCGCCGAAGCGCTCTGGATGACCTACTACCGCAGCATCTTCAACCCGGCGCGCCTGAACGAATCCGCGCTCGAACAGCATATGCCGGTGCGCTTCTGGAAAGGACTGCCGGAAGGCGCGCTGATCCCGAAGCTCGTGAGCGATGCGCGCGGCGGCGCGCGACGCGTCGCGCAGGCCCAAAGTGTTGGCGCGCTCGGCGGCAAGGCGGTGCAGGTCGATGCACGCGAAGCGCAGCCCGAACGCGATGCGCCCACGTCGCTCGACACGTGCCGCCGCTGCGATCTGTGGCGCAATGCGACGCAAGCGGTGCGCGGCGCCGGTCCGTCCGATGCGCGCATCATGCTGCTCGGCGAACAGCCCGGCGATCAGGAGGATCTGAAGGGCGAGCCGTTCGTCGGACCGGCGGGGCAACTGCTTCAGGACGCGATGCAACGTGCCGGCGTGGCGCGCGAGCAGGTCTATCTGACCAACGCGGTGAAGCATTTCAAATGGGAGCCGCGCGGCAAGCGGCGTCTGCACAAGACGCCCGCGCAACAGGAAGTCGAAGCGTGTTCCTACTGGCTCGAACAGGAACTGCACGACGTCGGCGCGAAGGTGATCGTCACGCTCGGCGCGACGGCGCTGGCTGCGCTTTTGGGGCGACGCGCGACGCTCTCGGCGCATGTCGGGCGCGTCGTGCCGTATCTGGACAAGCTGGTCGTCGCGACGTATCACCCGTCGTATGCGCTGCGCCAGAACGACGAAGCCGCGCGCGAGCGAACCGTCGCGGCTATCGTCGCGGCGCTCGAACTCGCGTCGTCGCTAAAGGCGTAGCGCGCTCAGAACGCCGCGCGCACGACGCCGCCGTCCGCGCGCAACGCCGCGCCGTTGGTCGCGGAGGAAAGCTCCGAGCACACATATGCCACCATGCTGCCGATTTCCTCGGGCGTGATGAAGCGCTTGAGAATCGACGTCGGCCGCGCTTCCTCGAAGAACTGCTTCTCGAATTCGTGAAAGCTCTTGCCGCCCGAAAGCTTCTCGACGAACTCGGTGACGCCTTCCGAACTCGTCGGCCCCGGCAGCACCGAATTGACCGTCACGCCCGTGCCCGCGCAGCTTTCCGCGAGGCCGCGCGCGAGCGAAATCTGCGCCGATTTCGTCACGCCGTAATGAATCATCTCGACGGGAATCTGAATGCCGCTCTCGCTGCTGATGAACACGACGCGGCCCCAGTTCTTCTCCTTCATCTTCGGCAGATACGCGCGCGACAGCCGCACGCCCGACATCACGTTGGTGTTGAAAAAGCGCAGCCATTCGGCATCGGGAATCTCCTCGAACGGCTTCGGATCGAAGATGCCCATGTTGTTCACGAGAATGTCGACGTCCGGGAAGCGTTTCACGAGTTCGTCGACTTGCGCCGCGTCCGAGACGTCGCCGGCGAAGCCTTCGCCCTGCGCGTTGGGCACCAGTTCGCGCAGCTTCGCGAGCGCCGCATCGACGGACGCCTGCGAGCGGCCATTGACGATCACGCGCGCGCCTTCACGCGCGAGCGCCACGGCGATGGCATGACCGATGCCCTTGGTCGATCCGGACACCAGCGCGAGCTTGTTGGCGATCTTCAGATCCATGTCTGCTCCTTCGAACGAGATTGTGGTGTGCGCCGATGCCTGTTCCACGACGCGTCCCGGGCATGTTATCCAGAAGCGCCGCGGTTTGCTGAAGCGCCGTCCCACGGACCCGCGACGCCCGTGAAACCGCGCGACATAAATGCTCGATGGCCTGCGCCGCGGCCTTCGTTCATAGTTGCGCCCAGCGTGAAACGAAACAAACGCAGCAACGAGAACCGAGAGCCGTATCACGCATCAACGAATCCATCCATTCACGATTCCCGGCGCGGCCGGTACGGAGGTGCAACATGTCCAACTCGATCAAATTCTCGTCGCTCGATACGGTCTTCAAGAAGGTGCGCGGCGTGGCGCTCGCCGGATTGGTCGTCGGCACGGCGCTGTTCGCCGGCTGCGCGAGCAATCCCGCACAAGCGTCGAGTCAATACGGCCAGAACGGCGGCCAACTCGCCGGCCAACTCGCCGGCCAATATACGCAGACCGTCGCCGCGCGCCCGGACACGATCTACGTCTACGCATTCGCCAGCGACGCAAGCGACGTCAAGCTCGACAATCACGGCCTGATCTCGAAGATCGGCTCCGCGATGTCCGGCGACTCGCAGACGCAGAAGCAGGCGCAGGACGCCGTCGCGGCGCGCGAGGAAGTCGCGAACGAAATCGTCGCCAAGCTCCAGTCGATGGGTCTGCCCGCGATCCGCGCCGACGCGCCGCCGCCGCAAGACCAGAACGTGCTCGTCGTGGAGGGCAGCATCGGTACGATCGACGCGGGCAATCGCCGCCGCCGCATGGTGATCGGCCTCGGCGCGGGCGAAAGCAAAGTCGGCGCGACCGTGCAACTTGTCTTGAAGCCCGCGCACGGCGCGCCGCAATTGCTCGAACAGTTCGACGCGAAAGCCGACAGCGGCCACGCGCCGGGCGTCGCGGAAACGGCGGGCGTGGGGGCGGCGGTGGGACATGTCGCGAGTTCGCTCGCGCTGTCGGGCGGGCTGCACGCCGTTTCGGAAACGAAGCACGCGGGTGTGTCGTCCGATGAAAAGCGCCTCGGCGACACCATCGCCAAGCAGATCGCCAAGCTCGGCCAGGAGCAGGGCTGGATGCCGGCGAAAAGCTGAACGAAGACGGCTGAATCGCGGTCCGGAACCTGCTTACAGTAAGATTCCGGACGAATGTTCGCTTTGCGAGGCCGCGCATGCCGACGATTGCCCTGATTGTGCTGATTATTGTTCTAACGATTGTCGCGACCCTCGTCGTTGTGCTGGTAATCGCGAATCTGACGAGCGGCGAAAAGAAGATCGAGCACAAGATCGAACGGCTGTACGCAAGCGACGATCCGCAGTTCGTGCGATCGATGGGCTTGCTGCTCGGGCCGCCCGTCATCGGCGGCAACCGCTTCGAGGTGCTCGTGAACGGCGACGAGATCTTTCCGTCGATGCTCGAAGGCATCCGCTCGGCGCGGAAGACGATCACTTTCGAGACCTTCATTTACTGGTCGGGCGCGATCGGCGAGGACTTCGCGCAGGCGCTCTCCGAGAAAGCGCGCGCGGGCGTTTCGGTGCATGTGCTGCTCGACTGGGTCGGCTCGTCGAAGATGGACAAGCGCTATCTGCGCATGCTGCGCGACGCGGGCGCGGAAGTCATCCTGTATCACAAGCCGCACTGGACCGGGCTCGGGCGCATGAACGATCGCACGCACCGCAAGCTGCTCGTGATCGACGGGCGCATCGGCTTCACGGGCGGCGTGGGCATCGCCGAGGAATGGACCGGGCGCGCGCAGGACGAGAAGCACTGGCGCGACACGCATTTTCGCGTGGAAGGCCCGGCGGTCGGGCAGATGCAGGCCGTGTTCATGGACAACTGGATCAAGACGACGGGCAACGTGTTGCACGGCCCGCGCTACTTTCCGGACATCGAGGACGCGGGCGACGGCTGCGCGCACATGTTCAGCAGTTCGCCGTCGGGCGGCAGCGACGACATGCAGTTGATGTACCTCATGGCGATCACCGCCGCGACGAGTTCCATCCACTTGTCGAGCGCGTACTTCGTGCCGGACAAGCTGACGATCAACGCGATCGTGGAGGCGGCCAGGCGCGGCGTGCGGGTGCGCATCATCACGCCGGGCAAGCGCATCGACACGCATACGGTGCGCGAGGCGTCGCGCGCGTGCTGGGGCGACCTGCTCGCGGCGGGCGTCGAAATTTTCGAATATCAGCCGACGATGTTCCACTGCAAGCTGATCGTCGTCGACGAATATCTGGTGTCGGTCGGCTCGACCAATTTCGACAGCCGCTCCTTCAAGCTGAACGACGAAGCCAATCTGAATATCTACGACCGCGACTTCGCGCGCCAGCAGACGGCGATTTTCGACGACGACGTCACCCACGCGAAACGCATCACGCTCGATGACTGGCGCCGTCGTCCGCTCTTCGAAAAGCTGCTGGAGCGCGTGGTCGCGCTGCTCGATTCGCAGCTTTGAGATTGGCGCGCCGCGCGTGGCGAATATTTCGCATCCCGTGCCTAAAGATCGACTGTAGTAAGCCGATAAGACGCTCACGCTAACGAGTCTCCTCCGGTATACGGCATCATGCACGGCACCTATAACTTCTGGCTGGTCGCGGCATCGCTCGTGGTCGCGACGCTCGCCTCCTATACCGCGCTCGATATTTCGGGCCGGCTCGCGTCGCTCACGCAGTCGCGCACGCGGCACGTCTGGCTCGCGGGCGGCGCGGCGTCGATGGGCATCGGCATCTGGTCGATGCATTTCATCGGCGTGCTCGCTTTCGAATTGCCGATTCCGCTCGGCTACGACTTGAAAATCACCGCCGGGTCGCTCGGCATCGCGGTGCTCGTGTCGTTTTTCGCGCTCCTCGTCATCACGAGCAGGCGTCTCACGGCGAAGCGGCTCGTCGCGAGCAGCGTGCTGATGGGCGCGGGCATCGCGGCGATGCACTACACCGGCGACGCCGCGATGCGCATGCTCCCTGCAATCGAGTACGATCCGCGCCTGTTCGCGGCGTCGATCGCGATCGCGGTGGTCGCGTCGGGCGCGGCGCTGTGGATCGCGCACACGCTATCGGACGCGAATCAGACGAACGTGCTCGCGAAGCGCGCGGGCTCGGCGCTGGTGATGGGCATCGCGATCACCGGCATGCACTACACGGGCAACGCGGCGGCCGAATTTCTGCCGGGCTCGATCTGCGGCGCGGCCAACGATGTCGATGCGCACTGGCTCGCGACCACTATCGTGCTGTTCACGCTGGCCATCCTGATCATCACGCTCGTGCTCTCGCGCTTCGACGCGCGCACGGCGCTGCTCGCCGGTTCGGTGTCGCGCCTGAACGGGCAGATCGTGCGCATGGCGACCTTCGATACGCTCACCGACCTGCCGAACCGCCGCACGATGAACGAGCGCATCGATCGTGCGATCAGAAACGCGCGGCGCGACGGCAGCCGCTTCGCGATTCTTTTCATGGACCTCGACGGCTTCAAGACGATCAACGATTCGCTCGGCCACACCGTCGGCGACGAGGTGCTGAAGGCCTTCTCGCGATGCCTGCAGGATTGCGTGCGCGGCGGCGATACGGTGGCGCGGCTGGGCGGCGACGAGTTCGTCGTGATGCTCGAAAACCTGCACGCGCCGACCGACGCCGAGAAGATGGCCGAACGCATTCTCGACGCGATGAAAAAAGGCCTCGTCGTCGGGAATCATCCGTTGCAGGTGATGGCGAGCATCGGCATTGCGTTGTATCCGCAGGACGGCGACAGCGTCGAGTCGCTGCTCAAGCACGCGGACGTCGCGATGTACGAGGCGAAGCGCGGCGGGCGCAGCACGTATCGCTTCTTCGAGGCGAGCATGAACGAGGCGGCAGTGCGCACTTTGCAGATTCAGCAGGCGCTGCACGAGGCGCTGAACGGCGGCCACTTCTATCTGCTATTCCAGCCGAAGTTTCGCGGCACGAGCGGCGAGCTGGCGGGCGCGGAGGCGCTGATCCGGCTCGATCATCCGGAGATCGGCACGCTCACGCCGCTCGAATTCATCCCGATCGCGGAGCGTTCCGGGCAGATTGTGCAGATCGGCTACTGGGTCGTGCGGGAGGCTTGCAGGCACATGGCGCAGTGGCGCGCCGAGGGGCGTGAGCAGGTGAAGGTGGCGATCAACCTGTCGCCGCGGCAGATGCACGAGGCGGATCTCGTCGCGAACATCATGACGATCGTGCGCGACGAAGGCGTGCAGAGCGAGCAGATCATGTTCGAGATTACCGAGTCGGTGGCGATGCAGGACGCGCCGCGCACCATCGAGATGATTCGCGCGTTCCAGGAGAGCGGTTTCGAGATCGCGATCGACGATTTCGGCACGGGCTATTCGAGTCTCGCGTATTTGCAGCGTTTTCGCGCGAAGCAACTGAAGATCGACCGGTTCTTTACGAATGGGCTCGACGAAAACGGGCAGGAAGGGCGCGCGATCGTATCGGCGATCATCGCGCTCGCGCATTCGCTCGATATGGATGTGGTCGCGGAAGGCGTCGAGACCGGCTCGCAGCTCGACCGGCTGCAGGACATGATGTGCGACGAGATGCAGGGTTTCTTGCTGGCGATGCCGCTCTCCGCCAATGAGTTCGGAACGATGCTGCAAACGCGCGAGGTCAGCGTGTAGCGAGGCGGCGCAGTGTCACACGGAGGGAGACACTTTTCGACAAATGATCGATGGACGACGTTGATAATCGGCATCCCGAATTAGCGTATTTGTCCTTTTTCATGCCTCTCTTTGATCGTTCACTCGAATCACATATCGCTGGGCGGTTAAACGAAGCCGAAGCAGGCTATCGCTCAGTGCTCGCTCAAAATCCTCGTCATGCCGACGCATTGCATTTGCTCGGTCTGATTCTCCGAGACCACGGCGTGCTGACGGAAGCCGAAAGCTCGATCCGTCAGGCGATCGCCGTCGATGAACAGGCGCGTTTCGTCGGCAGTCTCGGCAGCGTGCTGCTGGACGAAGGTTGCACGGTCGAGGCCGAAGCGATGTTCCGGCGGGCGATTGAACTCGATGCGCGCGCTCCGGCCGCGTACTACAACCTCGCGGTGCTGCTGCTCGACGCCACGCGCGCCGGGGAAGCCGAAGCCGCGCTTCGCCAGGTATTCGCTCTCGACGCACGCTTTCCCGGCGCACACCGCAATGCGGGCCGGGCGATGTTCATGCTCGCGCGCCTCGACGAAGCCGAGGCGTTCTTTCGCGGCGCACTCGAACGCGATTCGGCGGATGCGCGCGCGATGTCGGGTCTTGCGGCGGTGCTCGCGCACGAAGAGCGTCTGGACGACGCGAAAGCCGCGTGCGAAGCGGCCATCCGGATGGCTCCGCACTTCTTCGACGCGCATCTGAATCTCGGCGCGGTGCTGCTCAGACTCGATCGTCTGGACGAAGCCGAGGCGGTGTTGCGCCACGCGCTGAGTCTCGACGGCCAGCAGGCGAGCGGGCACTTCAACCTCGGCACCGTGTTGATGGGCGCGAACCGCTCCGAGGAGGCGCAGGCGTCGTTGCAGCGCGCCCTCGAACTCGATCCGTCATACGTCGAAGCGTGGCTCAACCTCGGCCGCGTGCTGGAAGGCTTGCAGCGCCTGGACGACGCCGAGTCGGCGTATCGGAGCGGTTTGGCGGCGCGGCCCGCCGATCCCGACCTGCAGGCGAATCTCGCGCTCGTGTTGCTCGCCAAGGGGCAATTCGCCGAAGGCTGGAGGCTTTACGAATCGCGCTTCGCCGCGCGTCATGGAGGGCCGCTGGCCTGGGATTCGGGCTTCGCCTCTCCCCAATGGCGGGGCGAAGCGCTTCGTGGCAAGTCGCTCGTCGTGGTGGCGGAGCAGGGATTCGGGGACACGCTGCAATTCTGCCGCTATCTCCCGTTGCTGAAAGCGAAGGGCCTGAAGCATCTGACCGTGGTCTGCGAGCGTCCGCTCTCGCGGCTGATCGAGGAAATCGAGGAAGTCGACGCCTGCATCACGAGGGCGGACGCGAGCGGCCTGCGCGCGCACGATTATTGGTGCTTCATGATGAGCCTGCCGTTGCGTTTCAACACGGCGCTCGACTCGATTCCTGCTCTCGTGCCGTATCTGCGCGCGCCCGACGGTCTCGCCGATGCGTGGAAAACGCGCTTGCCCGGCGCATCGCCGAAGGTGGGCCTCGTCTGGGCGGGCGAGCGGCGGCGGGACATCAAGAACGCCGACGCGGTCGACAAGCGGCGCTCGATCCACGCACGCCAGTTCCTGCCGCTGTTGCAGGTTCCGGGCGTGAGCTTCGTCAGCCTGCAACTGGGCGCGACGACCCGGCCTCAGATCGAGGCGATTCCCGCCGAAATCCGTCCCTTCGACCCGATGAGCGACGTGACCGATTTCGCCGATACCGCCGCGATCATCGAAAATCTCGATCTCGTGATCGCCGTGGATACGTCCACCGCGCATCTGGCGGGCGCGCTGAACAAGCCGGTGTGGATGCTTTCGCGCTTCGACCAGTGCTGGCGATGGATGACCGAACGTGACGACACCCCGTGGTATCCGTCGATGCGGCTCTTCCGTCAGACCGAGCCGGGCGAATGGGAAAGCGTGATCGCGCGCGCGGCACACGAGTTGAGGGCGTTCGTCGAGTCCGCGACGAAGCTGGATCGCGCAACGGCTGCCAGGCGTCCCGCCCGCAAGAGTCGCAAGTAAGCCGGGGCGGGCGACGGCGCGGCGCTCGTGTTCATCACGGTCGCCGCGCTCAATCCATCGCCGCGTGCGCCACCGATTCCCCGGCGGCTGACTTGCCCGCAGGCCGGATCAGCAGCAATAGCGGCACCACCAGCAGCGTCGCGACGAACATCAGCTTGAAGTCGTTGAGATACGCGATCATCGAGGCCTGCTGCGTGATCGTCTGATTCAGCATCGCCATGTCCTGCATCGAGCCGCTGGACAGAAGCGACTGCATCGCCGGGTTGAATGGCGTCGCCTGCGCGGCGAGGTCCGCGTGGGCGACCTGCGTGTTGCGCGTCATCAGCGTCTGCACGATCGAAATGCCGATACTGCTGCCGATATTGCGCATGAGGCTGTAGGTGGCGGTGCCATCGGCGCGCAGCTCGGACGTGAGCGTCGAAAAGGTCAGCGCCGACAGCGGCACGAAGACGAGTCCCAGCCCGAAGCCCTGAATCACGCCCGGCCACACGATATCCGATGCCGACAGCACGATCGTGTACTGCATCATCTGCCAGAGCGCGAACGCCGAAATCAGGAACCCCGACAGCAACAGCAGACGCGCATCGATGTGCTTCAAAAGGCGTCCCGCGACGAGCATCGCGATCATCGTGCCCGCGCCGCTCGGCGCCGTGACGAGGCCCGTCGTCGCGACGGGATAGTTCATCAGGTTCTGCAGCATCGGCGGCAACAGCGCGCGCGTCGCGTACATCACCGCGCCGATCACGAAGATAAAGCACGTGCCGGTCGCGAAGTTGCGATCCTTCAGCAACTGATATTTGAAGAACGAGCGCGTGCCAGCGGTCGCCGTATGCGCGATGAAGAAGACGAAACTCAGCACCGCGAGAATCGCCTCGATGCGGATTTCCATCGAACCGAACCAGTCGAGTTGCTCGCCGCGATCGAGCATCGCCTGGAACGCGCCGATTGCGAGACCGAGCGTCGCGAAGCCGAACGCATCGAACTTCACGGCGCGCCGCGCGGCCTGCGCCGGCAGGAACGTCGATACGCCGAAGAGCGCGAACGCGCCGATCGGCACGTTGATGAAAAACACCCAGCGCCAGTTGTAGCTGTCGGTGAGCCAGCCGCCGAGCGTCGGCCCGAGAATCGGCCCGACCATCACGCCCATGCCCCAGACGGCCATCGCCTGGCCCTGTTTCTCGCGCGGATTGATGTCGAGCAGGATCGATTGCGACAACGGCACGAGCGATGCCCCGAACACGCCCTGCAACAGCCGCGACGCGACGATCTGCGTGAGCGTCTCCGACAGGCCGCAAAACGCCGACGCCACGGTGAAGCCCGCAATCGAAACGCACAGGAGCTTCTTCACGCTCAACCGGTCGGAAAGCCAGCCGGTGAGCGGCGTCGCGATCGCCGCCGCGACGATATAAGAGGTCAACACCCACGTAATTTCGTCCTGCGAGGCCGACAGCGTGCCCTGCATATGCGGCAGCGCGACGTTCGCGATGGTGCTGTCGAGCGTCTGGATCAGCGTGGCGAGCATGATCGATACGGTCAGCATGCCGCGGTTCAGGGGCGCCGCGGCGCTTTCCGGGAAGGCTTCGGAGGACATGGAGATTGCCGCGAGGCAGCGGCTTTTATGAGTTAGTTGATAATAAGCAGGCTTATTATAGGGTGGCCGCGATGCCGCGCAATACGGTCGACTACCGGGTGCGCACGAGGTGCGCGCATCGAAAGCCGTTACCTATAATCGCGCGATGGAAACTCAACTCGATAAACGCTTCGGCTTTCTGGTCGCGGACGTGGACCGCCTGTGCGGCAACCGTTTCGACGTGCTGGCCAAGTCGTCGCTCAATCTCACGCGCGCGCAATGCCGCGTGCTCGCGTATCTCTCGCACTACGGCGAGGTGAATCAGGCGCGGCTCGCCGGGCTGCTGGAAGTCGCGCCTATTTCCGCCGGCCGGTTGCTCGACCGCATGGAAGAGGGCGGCTGGATCGAGCGCCGGCTGAATCCCGACGACCGTCGCGAGCGTCAGTTGCGCATGACCGCGAAGGCCGAGAAGGCGCTCGACCGCGCGCGGCACGTCGGCGACGAGATCACGGCGGAGGCGCTCGCGGGCTTCAGCCGCCAGGAAAGCGAGCAGCTGATCGCGCTCTTGCAACGCGTGCGCGGGAATCTGAGCCGGATCGTCGACCGGTGACGGTTTTTGCGGCCGCGCCGCATGTGGACCGCGGATTGCTAACGCGAACCCGCAAGCGTCGTTGGCGACTGTCGCCATCCATCCGGAGAAGATCGATCATGAACACACGCATCGCACCGCTGGCCGTCATTGCCCTGTCCGTTGCCGCTTTCGTCGCGGCGCCCGTCGCGCAGGCGCAGGATACGGCCGCATCCACGCCGAAACAGATCAAGAAGGCGCAGAGCAAGGAAGCGCGCGCGAAGAAGAACGCCGAGCTGAAGCAACTGGAGCAGAACGGCTATAACCCCGCTGGCGAGCAGACGAACTATCCGCAAAATCTGCAGAACGCGCAGTCGAAGATCAACGCGCAGAAGGCGGGCAAGCCGGCGCCGGCATCGACGCCGTGATGGGTGGGTTGAGCGTTGCCGCCCGGAGCGCTTGTCACGGGCGTCGGGCAAGTGAGGGCCGCTACGCGGAAAAAAGCCGGCGCATCAATGCGCCGGCGTAGTCCGCGCTTCGAATTCGTCAGGCCGCATCGGCAAGCCTGATGGCTCGTGGCCCTTCGCGCCGCGCCGCCCTGGCTTGCGTCGCCGGCCGTCTCAACAGCGCGCCGGGCACATTGTCCATGCCGAACGCGGGCCGCGCCAGAAAGAAGCCCTGCGCGAGCACGTGCGGCCATTGCGCGATCCACTGCGCCTGCGCGGCCGTCTCCACGCCTTCGATGACGATCGCCACCTTCAGCCGCGTGAGAAGCGCGAGGACCGACGAAAACACCAGGCACGCGTTCGGGCAGCTCGGTGCTTCGGCGAGCAGTTCCTTCGCGATCTTCACCGTCCCGAAGTCGATCGGCCCGAGGGCGGCCAGACACGAATAGCCGGTGCCGAAATCGTCCATTGCAACGCTTACGCCCTTGTTCCTTAGACGTCGCACGACTTTGCGTATCGACGGCATGCGCGCGAGATCCTCGCTCTCCAGTAGTTCGAGTTCGATGCAATCGGGCGTGATGCCGTGCGCGAAGCAAATCGACTCCATCCGTTCGGTGAAGCCGGGCAGCGCTGCAACGGAGGGCGGTACGTTCACCGCGACCGAATAATCCGCGCCGCCGCTTGCGCGCCATGCGCCGATTTCGAACGCGACCGCGTCCAGCACGAACCACGTGAGTTCGCGCTTGATGTCGGCGTCCTCGAACGCCTCCATGAATGCGCCTGGCAGCAAGACGCCGAATTCCGGATGACGCCAGCGAATCAGCACTTCCATCTGCGCGAGTTCGCCGCTGTCGACTCGGTAGATTCCCTGATAGGCGATGCAGAATTCTCCAGCCTGGAGGCCGTCGAGTATGCGATGCCTGAATGCATGATCTGACTTCGGCGCGGCTTTCGCGACAGGCGAGCCGTGTGTCGTTCCTTTCATGCTCTAGCCATCCCTCAGTTGGTCGTGGAAGCGGTCGCACGAGTCGTGCCCGACGTGACGTCCGTGCGCCATTTGAAGCACGTCAGTTCAGTTTCGGTCTGCGGGCCAACGTTTGCGGGCTCGAACCGATGAGGCGTTAGGGGCTATGTGGGTTGGCGCACACAAGGCAAGGTCGCATCGAGCGCATCGGCAAGTCGTTTGAAGTTTTGTACTGCGCGATGCCGGAACATTTGTAATCCCGACTAGTGTCGATGCGTCGAACGAACGGCGGCCACGCACCAAGAAGGGATGCGCACGGCTTCCTCAGAACACGAACTCGCTCGTCAGGCGGTCGCGGTCTCGGCTATAGGCCGCATGCGTTCGAGCGCGCTGCCATCTTCGCGAAACAGATGCACATGGCGAATGCTGAAGCCCGCGTTCAGGCGCTGTCCCTCGACGGCCGTCGATTCGCCCGAGCCCTTCACCTGAATCACGAGTTCGTTCGGCAGACGCACATGCAGCAGCGTCTCGCCGCCGAGATGTTCGATCACCATGACCTCGCCCGCGAGACCGCTGTCGATATCGCCGCCGCCCGATTCGACGAAATGCTCGGGCCGGATGCCGAGCGTGAGCGTCTCGCCCGCCTGCACCGAGGAAGCCGCGAACGGCAGCGTGAGCGCCGCGCCGCCAGGCAATTCGATGGTCACGCCCGCGGCATCGACGCGCGTCACGCGCACATCCATGAAGTTCATTTTCGGCGAGCCGATGAAGCCCGCGACGAAGCGATTGCGCGGCGTGCGATACAACTCAAGCGGCGAGCCGATCTGCTCGACGCTTCCGTGATTCAGCACGACGATACGATCGGCCATCGTCATGGCTTCGGTCTGGTCGTGCGTGACGTAGATCATCGTCGCGTTGAGTTGCTTGTGCAGCTTGATGAGCTCCAGACGCATCTGCACGCGCAGCGCGGCGTCGAGATTGGAGAGCGGCTCGTCGAAGAGAAACACCTTCGGTTCGCGCACGATGGATCGGCCGATGGCGACGCGCTGACGCTGCCCGCCCGATAGCGCGCGCGGACGCCGTTCGAGCAACTGACCGATCTGCAGAATCTCGGCCGCGCGATGCACGCGCTCCTTGATCTGCGCTTCAGGCAACTTGAGCATGCGCAGTCCGAACGCAATGTTTTCGTACACCGACATGTGCGGATAGAGCGCATACGACTGAAACACCATCGCGACGCCGCGTTGCGATGGTTCGAGGTCGGTGACGTCCTCGCCGCCGATCAGCACTTGCCCCGAGTCGCAGCGTTCGAGTCCGGCGATGCTGCGCAGCAAGGTGGATTTTCCGCATCCCGATGGACCGACGAAAACCATGAACTCGCGATCGGTCACTTCGATGTCGACGCCCTTCAATACGTCGACACCGGCAAAGGACTTGCGGATTTGCTGCAGATGGACTGCGCTCATACGTTGTCTCCCGTTTGCTGCTGCGGCAGCGCAGCATCGGATGCATCGTCGAATTTGTGCTTGACAAGCTGTTCGGGCCAAAATATACAATTGTAAAACCGAAATTACAAGTGAAACGACACGCGGGATGCGAAGCGCGCGAGCGCCTCGTGACAGCGTGAGTTCACATCTTCGACAGCAGGAAGAAACGCAACGGAATCGACGAAAGAACCGCACCCGCAAGCCATATCCGCTCGAAAAAAACCAAGGAGACAGGCATGAAGAAGCGCTTCATTCCGGCCATGCAAGCCGGCCCGATCAAACACGTCGCGGCAGTCGCGCTCCTGGCGGCCAGCGCGGCGTTCGCCGCATCGAACGCGCAGGCCTGGACTGTGAAGGAAGCGGCACAGCCGTACTCGGGCACGACGATCAAGGCCATCTTTCTCGATCGTCCCGGCTACAAGGCCGCGCAACAACTCATTCCGCAGTTCGAGAAGGAGACGGGCATCAAGGTGCGCTGGGAAGTGATTCCCTACGAGAACACGCGCGAGAAAGAAGTCCTCAACTTCGTGGGCGGCGGCGATCAAGACATCGTGCTCGTGGACGTCGTGTGGATCGGCGAATTCGCGAGCAACAAGTGGCTCGTGCCGATCAAGAAGTTCACCGACGATCCAAAACTCGCGGACCCGAATCTCAACCTCAAAGGCTTCTTTCCGATCCTGCTCGATTCGTTCGGCTCGTGGGACAAGGTCACATACGGCCTGCCGTTCGATAACTACTCGGGCCTGATGTTCTACAACAAATGCATGTTGAAGGACGCGGGCTTCGACGAGCCGCCGAAGACCTGGGACGACCTGCTCAACACCTATGCGCCGAAGCTCACGAAGGGCGACAAGTTCGCGTTCGCGCTGCAATCGCGGCGCGGCGAAACGCAATCGGCGGATAGCTTCATGCGCGTGCTGTGGCCGAATGGCGGTTCGCTGCTCGATGCGAAATTCAAGTCGAACCTGATGTCGCCACAATCGCAGGCGGGGCTCGAATATCGGCAGAAGCTGATGAAGTTCATGCCGCCGGGCATCGTCGATTTCGATCACGCCGAAGCGGTGAACGCGCTTGCGCAAGGGCAAGTAGCGATGATCACCGAATGGTCCGCGTTCTATCCGACGCTCACTGATCCGAGCAAGTCGAAGATCGGCAACTGTCTCGCGATCACGACCGAACCGAAAGGGCCGGCCGGGTTGAAGCCCGCGCTCGGCGGCTTCTCGCTGGCGGTGAACGCGAAGTCCAATGCGAAGAAGCAGGCCGCGTCGTGGCTCTTCATTCAGTGGATCACGTCCGAAGCCATGGCGAAGCCTTATCTCGAAGCGGGCGGCGTGCCGGCGCGCATGGCCATCTATCAGGACAAGGCCGTGCAGGACAAGTATCCGTTCGTGAAGCCGATGGTCGAATCGTGGCAGGGCGGCGTGCCGGATTATCGTCCGCGCTTCCCGGAGTGGCCGGCGATCTCGGAGGTCATCGGCGAATGGGGCAGCAAAATGATGCTCGGCCAGGTGACGGTGAAGGAGGGCGCGCAGACCATCGGTCAGAAGACCGAGGACATCCTGAAGAAAGCGGGTTATTACGACGGCAAGAAGCCTTTGCTGAAGTAATTTCGTTCAAGGAACCGGAGGCGACCGAATGGCATCACCTGCAATGCACGCGCGCGGACCGCGCAAGCCCGCGCGCTACTTCGGCGTTTTACCGCGCTCGCCCGCCTTCTGGTTCCTGATACCCGCGATCGCGGCGCTCGCGATCATCGGCGTTTATCCGCTGCTGCTCGCGCTCTACAACTCGTTTCGTCAGTACAAGCTCGCGGATCTCGGCTCGGGCACGCCGTTCGTCGGCGTCGATAACTACGTCGCGACGCTCACCGATCCGTCCTTCTGGGAAGCGCTCGGGCGCACGGCCCTGTTCCTGTGCGTGACCTTGCCGATCGAAGTCGCGCTCGGACTCTTCGCCGCGCTGCTGCTGCATCGCACGGCGTTGCCGTGGATGCGCGCGGCGGCGCGCGTGAGTCTCGTCATTCCGATGGCGACGACGTATGCGGTCGTCGGTCTCATCGGCCGGCTGATCTTCAATCGGCAATTCGGCGTGGCGAACTATCTGACGGGTCTCATCGGCATACCGCCGCAGGATTGGCTCGCGGACCCGACGCTCGCGTTCGTCTCCGTGATGATCATGGATATCTGGCAATGGACGCCGTTCTGCGCGCTCATCTTGCTCGCCGGGCTTTCGATGGTGCCGAAAGAAGCCGAGGAAGCCGCGCGCCTCGAAACGCCGAAGTGGAGCATGATCCTCTGGCACTTGCAGCGTCCGTATCTGCTGCCCGGTCTCACGGCCATTCTCATTCTTCGTTCCGCCGACATGCTCAAGATGTTCGACGCCGTGTTCACGATGACGCGCGGCGGACCCGGCGCCGCGACGGAATTCATCAGCGTCTATATCCAGCGCATCGGCTTTCGTCTCTTCGATCAGGGCATGGCGTCCGCGCAGGCGATCATCCTGCTGATTCTGACGATCGTGCTGTCGCGTCTTTATATCCGCTTCGTGTATCGGGAGGCCGCGTGAGTTCATCCAACGTTCAGACCACGCAACGCGCAAGACGCGCACGCGCCGCACGACAGCGCGCGACGGTATGGCATTTCATCGGCCTCGTCGTCGTGTTCATGTCGTCGGTGTTTCCGTTCTACTGGATGGTCACGACGAGCCTCAAGAGCCAGGCCGACGCGCTCGCGTACCCGCCGAAATGGTTGTTCTCGCCGACCTTTCATCACTACTCGGCGGCGCTGTTCGAGCATGACGTGGCGGGCAGTCTGCTGAACTCGCTCATCATCGCGAGCAGCACCACGGTCCTCGCGATCCTGCTCGGCGCGCCCGCCGCTTACGCGCTCGCGCGCTACGAATTTCGCGGCAAGGAAGACCTGTGGTTCTGGTTCATCTCGAACCGCATGGTGAGCCCGGTCGTACTCGCGGTGCCGTTCTTTCTGATCGCGACGAAGCTCGATCTCGTCGATACGCATATCGTGCTGATCCTGCTGTATCTGACCTTCTCGCTGCCGATCGTGGTGTGGATCTGCACGGACCAGTTCCGCAACATTCCGGTCGAACTCGACGAAGCCGCGCGTCTCGACGGCGCGTCGCCGTGGCGCGTGTTCTGGCGCATCAATCTGCCGCTCGCGATGCCGGGCATCGTCGTATCGGCGATCTTCGCGTTCATCTTCTCGTGGAACGATCTGCTCTATGCGCTCGTGCTCACGCGCAGCGACGCGATCACCTCGCCGGTGGCCGCGACGAGCTACATGAGCGGCTATGAATTGCCGTGGGGCGAGATCATGGCGACGGGCACGTTGATCGTGCTGCCGATGGTCGTGTTCGCGCTGGCCGTATCGGGACGCCTGGTGCAAGGGCTCACGATGGGCGCGGTGAAATAAAATCGCGCGGCCTTTCATTGAACAACGGAACAACATGAGCAAGAGCGCACCGCCCGTAGCCGTCATAGAAGCGGACGATTCCATCGACTCGGAAGAGGAACTTCAGGCGCGCGTCGCGTGGCATTACTACGTCGGCAATCTGACGCAGCAGGAAATCGCGCAGCGCATCGGCAGCAATCGCGTGCGCGTGAACCGGCTACTCGCGGCGAGCCGCGAATCCGGCCTCGTGCAGATCACGATCAACAGCAAGATCGCGCCTTGCGTCGCGCTGGAAGAAGCCCTTGCGAAGCGCTTCGGCCTCGAATGCGCGGTGGTCGTGCCGACCGGCACGAACAACGAGGCGAACAATGCGGCGCTCGGCATTGGCGCCGCTTCCTATTTCGCCAGGCAGATAGTTGCAGGGCAAACTATCGGCCTCGGCTGGGGCCGCACGATCCGCGCCGTGTTGCGCGCGATGCCGCAGCGCACGTATGGCGCGGTGTCGGCGGTGTCGTTGCAGGGCGGACTGTCGCATTGCCCGAGCATCAATACGTTCGATATCGTGTCGGATTTCGCGAATATCTGCCGCGCCGACGGCTATCTTTTCGCCGCGCCGATCTACGTAAGCAGCCAGAAGGTGCGGGACGTGATCCTGCAGGAAGAAACCGTGCGCGAGACCTACGAACTCGCGCGCAATGCCGACCTCGCATTGCTGACGTGCGGCGATCTGACGGAATCGCTCGTGGTGACATACGGCATCGACAATCCCGAGCAACTGCGCGCGCTGGAAAAGGCGGGCGCGGTCGGCGACATGCTCGGTCATTTCATGGATGAAGACGGCGAACTGATCGATCATCCGCTGAATCGCCGCACTGTAGCGATCACGCTGGACGATCTGCGCAAGATCAGGCGCGTGATTCTCGTGAGCGGCGGCAAGAAGAAATTTCATGTGACGCGCGCGGCGTTGCGCGGGCGTTATCCCTCCGTGCTCGTGACCGATGAAGACACCGCGAGACGTCTGTGCAACGAGCCTTGAAGACGACACCATGACGACGATCGACAGAAATCGCGAATTCGCGGGCAAGACGGTGCTCGTGACCGGCGCGGGCAAGGGCATCGGTCACGCGACGGTCCATTTGCTGATCGAGCGCGGCGCGCGCGTGATCGCGTTGAGCCGCAGCGCCGCCGATCTCGATGCGCTGAAGAAAGAAACCGGTTGCGAAATCATCACCGCCGATCTCGCCGATGCCGATGCCGCGCGCGACGCGGCGTGTGCCGTTCAGCCCGTCGATCTGCTGGTGAACAACGCGGGCATTGCCGTGCTGGAGCCGTTCCTCGAAACGACCGTGGAAGCCTTCGACCTGACGATGAACGTGAACGTGCGCGCCGCGATGATCGTCGCGCAAGAGTGCGCGAAAAACATGATCGCGCGCGGCGTCGGCGGGTCGATCGTCAACGTATCGAGCTTGTCGGCGAATGTGGGCTTTGCGCTGCACGCGTCGTATTGCGCATCGAAAGGCGGACTCGACGCGATGACGCGCGTGATGGCTAACGAACTCGGCGCGCATGGCATACGCGTGAACGCGGTGCTTCCGACCGTCACGATGACGCCGATGGGCGAACGAGCCTGGAGCGATCCCGCGAAATCCGGACCGATGCTCGCGCGCATTCCGATGAACCGTTTCGTGGAGCCGGTGGAAGTCGCGCGCACGATCGCTTATCTGCTTTCCGAAGATTCGAGCATGGTCAGCGGCGTGAGCTTGTTGGTGGACGGTGGATTTCAGTCCTGCTGAGACGGCCTATTTTTTCTATCAAAGGAACGATGATGGAAGCACTGGTTCTGGAGGAAGCGAAACGCATCAGCTTGCGTCCGTTTAGTTTGCCGCAGGTCGTGGGCCCGCGCGACGTGCGCATCAAGATTCATACGGTCGGGATTTGCGGCAGCGACATTCACTACTATCAGCATGGCCGCATCGGGCCGTTCGTGGTGAACGAGCCGATGGTGCTGGGGCACGAGGCATCGGGCACGGTCGTCGAAGTGGGCGAGGAAGTGAAGCATCTGAAAGCGGGCGATCGCGTTTGCATGGAGCCGGGCGTGCCGGACATGGAGTCGCGTGCGTCGCGCGAGGGGCTGTATAACCTCGATCCGAAAGTGCGCTTTTGGGCGACGCCACCGGTGCACGGATGTCTCGCGCCTTATGTCGTGCATCCGGCCGCGTTCACGTACAAGCTGCCCGATAACGTGAGCTTCGCGGAAGGCGCGATCGTCGAGCCGCTGTCGATCGGATTGCAGGCCGCGAAGAAAGCCGCGATCAAGCCGGGCGATGTGGCTGTCGTGCTCGGCGCGGGCACCATCGGCATGATGTGCGCGCTCGCCGCGCTCGCGGGCGGATGCAGCCGCGCGATTGTCTGTGACCTCGTGCCGGAGAAGCTGGAGATTATCGGCGGCGTGCAAGGCGTGAGCGCGGTGAACATCCGCGAGAAGCGCGCGCTCGATGTCGTCAAGGAACTGACGGAGGGTTGGGGCGCGGACATCGTGTTCGAAGCGAGCGGCAACGAGAAGGCGTTCGAGGGCATCGTCGATCTGTTGTGTCCGGGCGGATGCATCGTGCTCGTCGGCATGCCGCAACGCGCGGTTCCGCTCGACGTCGTCGCGGTGCAGATCAAGGAAGCCCGCATCGAATCGGTATTTCGCTATGCAAATATATTTCCGCGAGCAATCCAGTTGATCGCATCCGGCAAGCTCGATGTGAAGCCGTTCATCTCGCGCTCGTTTCCGTTCGCGCAAGGCATCGAAGCATTCGAGGAAGCGGCGAGCGGCGTGCCCACCGACGTCAAGGTGCAGATCGTACTGGAAGAGTGATTCCGTGTCATGGGCGCTGCGTGCCTCAGAAAGGCACCTCGCCCACATGCCACAGCACGCCGGAAGGATCGAATACGAAACCGACCTTCATGCCCCAACTCTGAATGGCGGGGGCGCGCGCGGGATTGACGGAAAAGCGGCTGCTCAGCGCTTCGGGATCGACTTCACGCCACCAGGCATCGACATCGCGCACGAGCATTTGCAGCATGCAGTTCTCCGCGAACTCCTTCACGTAAAAGTTCTGGAGGATAAAACTGAAGCCTTCGGCTTTCATCATCGCGATGTTGTCATCCTGATGCGAAATGCGAAAGCCCAATGCTTCATAGAAGCGCTTGGACAGCTCGAAGTCCTTTGCGGGAACGAAGGGGCGCAGCGCGAGGAGTTGGCTCATCGGGAAAAGTCGGCGTGACTGGGAGCGCACAGTGTACCCGCGCGCGTGCGCCCGTCACGATTCCGATGCGTGCAGGAAGATCTGATTGAAGGTCCTGTTCCACTCTCCTCGCTCGCGCATCGTCATCGCCGGATCGACGAGCGCGACGTTCACACCCTGCATCGGCGAAGCGACGTTGCGATTCGTCGGCACATAGTCGCGCGACACGAGTATGCGTTGCGCATCGACGGATAGCAGATAGTCGTAGAGCAACAGCGCGGCGGCCGGATGCGGCGCGTGCGTGAGCAGTGCGACGCCGTTGGCGCGGGCCGCCGCGGGCTGCAACACGAACCAGTCGATTGGCGCGCCACGACGCTTGGCTTGCGCGGGCATGTAGTTGTAGACCTCCAGCGCAAGCGGCACTTCGCCGGCCACCACGA
The DNA here is from genome assembly GCF_001545035.1 of Caballeronia glebae. Lineage (GTDB taxonomy): Bacteria > Pseudomonadota > Gammaproteobacteria > Burkholderiales > Burkholderiaceae > Caballeronia > Caballeronia glebae. The sequence continues at coordinate 170,988 of NZ_FCOJ02000003.1, read as the reverse complement.
GATTATTCAGCAACGAGTTGCCCGTGCGCGCGGCCACGCCGTTCGTATCGACGAGCGTGCGAAAGAATTCGACGCCCTTGTCGCGGCCCATTTTCGTGGCCACGGTCGCGAACCAGTCGCTGCTCTTCGCTTCGATGCCGAGCTTGCCTTTCCAGTGCGACGCGAGAAGATCGTCGTAAGTCTTCGGCAAGTCGGCGGGTTTGATGAGGTGCGTGTTATACGCCTGAACCCACACCGACAGCATCGTCGATGCCCATTGCCGATGCTCGGGCACGACGTTCGGCGCGAGTTCCGCGAGCACCGGCGACGTCACCGGCGCGAGCAGCTTCTCGCGGCGCAGCGCATCGAGATACGACGAGCCCGTGTGCACCGCATCGACGATATAGCGATGCCCCTGCGATTCCGCGACGATGCGCTGCACCACTTGCTCGTCGCCCGCGCGCCATACGTTGACCTTGATGCCGTAGCGCGCCTCGAAGGGTTCGATGAGCGGCGCGACATCGGGCTGCGCGATCGACGTGTAGAAGTTCAGCTCGCCTTCAGCCTTCGCGGCCGCGAGGATCTTCGCGGAGCGGTCCGCGCCTTCGTATGACGCGAGCGTCATGTTCGGCTGCGGTTGCGAGTCCTTCGCGCGAGCCGCGATGGGCAGGCCAGCGGCGCCGAGCGCGAGCGTCGCGCCGGCGAGACGCATCACGTCTCTTCTCGTCGTTGTCATGAGGACGCGACCCTCCTTCGCTGCGAGATAATTGCGGTTGCAACTATAGGCGACATCATGACTCCGTTTCGGCGAAATTGCTTTGCCACAGGCGTTCGAGCCGCGCGTTGAGATCGTCGGCGAACGGGCCCATGCCGGACACCGCGCATAGCTCTTTCAGTTGTTCCATCGAGGAGAATCCGCCGAGCGCCGTGCTCACGCCGGGATGCGCGAGCACGAAGCGGAACGCGGCCTGCGCGAGCGAAATGCCGGACTCGCGCGCGAGAAACCCGACACGCGCGGCGCGCTCGCGCATCATCGTGGCATCGGCGGCGTTGCCGGAGACATCGCGCGCAAGGGGATGATGCGCTTGCCCCGAAACGCTCGTGTCCGACAGGAAGCCGCGCGCGAGCGCGCTGTAAATCGCAGTGCCTGCGCCGGCTTCGAGCGCGGCGTCGAGCACGGCGCCGCCGTCTTTATCGACGGCGAGGTTTGCGGGCAGCACCATGCCCGCGCTCGGATTGAGCAGCGTGTAGGGCACGTTGAGCAGACTGAACATGCCGGTCGCAAGCAGCTCGCGCACGTAAGGCGCGTCGTTGCCGCGACAGACGAAGCCCAGGTATCGCACCTTGCCGGCATCGACGAGATGCCTCAAGCCTTCCAGCGCGCCGCGCGGGCCGAGAAAGTGCTGCACGCCGAGCGTGTGATAGTCGCGTCCCGCAGGCGCGCGCGATCCGCACACGGGCGCGTTATGAATCTGCACTACATCGAGTCGATCGACGCCGAGCGCGTTCAAGCTCGATTCGACGGAATGCTCGACATGCGCCGCCACGTCGTCCAGATTCTCCGCGCGTATTTCGACCTTCGAGTTGAGCAAAGGCCGCGCGCCGAGCGCGCGCAACACGCGGCCGAGATTCGCTTCGGCGCCGATGTAATCGGGCGCGAGATCGAAGTAATTGATGCCCGCTTCGAGCGCTGCTGCGACGATGCGCAACTGCTCGTCGAAGCCGCCGCGCACCATCAATCCCGCATTGCCGCCGCAGCCGAAGCCGATCTCGGACACCTTGAGATCCGTATGCCCGATGCTTCTATATTTCATCGAGAGGCTCTCCGCTCGTAATCACGTCGGGCTCGCGCTGGCTTCGCGCGCGGCGATCTCCGCTTCCTCGATGCGGCGATGCAGATCCTTCACGTCTTCGATGATCGGGCCATAGCGATCCGCATCGTCATTGAAGAAGCCGCGATGATAGAGCTTGCGGAAATTGTGCTTGAGAAGCGGCTTGCTGTAGTCCGGCGCTTCGCCCGATCCGTAGATGATCTCGGGCGATTCGTGGCGCCAGAAGTTGATGGGTTCCAGTCCATCCTCGACGCGGCGAATCTGCTCGTCGAGTTGTCTGCGCAACAGCACGATGGGAATGTCCGTGCGCCCGAGCAGTTCCTGCGAGCGATCCATGATCGCGCCTTGCGCATCCCACACGAGCGCATCTTGCGCGAGCACGTAATCGAGAATCGGCTTGCCGTTCTCGTCGTAACGCGGCGGCTCGTACCACGGCACGCTGTCCTGCTTCGGCGCCTCGACGCCCGGCGGCGCCGCATAAACCTGATAGCAGATGTGGTACGTGTGCTCGTCGTCGATAGGCACGCGAATCTGATACTCGCTGCGCGGCGCGCCGGTCTTGCCCGTCTGCGTGAAGAACGGAAAGATCACGGTCGAGTGTTCGCGCGTGTAGTCTTCGTCCGCGCCGAGTTCCTTCGAGTAGCGCACGCCCTTCGAGATGCCGTGCGTGCTCGGATTCGCATACAGCTCCTTGATGCCGATGCCCGTCTTCAGTCGCGTATGCAAGGTGTGTTCGGCGCGCGCCGTCGCTTCCTCGTAACGTCCCTGCTTTTCCAGCACGTACTGAAACATGTGGCCGTGCGCCCATGCGCTGTGCGTCGGATCGCCGGTGTTCTCATGACACTGCAGCCAATTGCAGTTGATCTTCATGATCGCGATCTGGCGGATCGCGTTGGGCCACACGAAGAGATCCCAGCGCGGCAGCGCGGGCGCGGGCAGCGGGCCGAGATAGGCGAACACGAGCCCGCCCATTTCCTGCACCGGATACGCCTTGAGCTTTTGCTTGATCTCGCCGCGCGGAGTGGCTTCCATCGGCCGCTCGACGCATTTGCCATCTTCGTTGAAGAGCCAGCCGTGATAGGGGCAGCGCAGTCCGCAGTTGTCGGGAATGCCGAATTGCAGATCGACGTTGCGATGCAGACACCGATCGCCGATGAGCCCAAGCGTGCCGCTCTTGTCCTTGTAGAGCACGAGATCCTCGCCGAGCACGCGCACCTTGTGCACCGGATTTTCGTCGTCGAACTGCGAATAGGGCGCGATGGGAATCCAGTAGCGCCGCATCAGTTCGCCGCCCGGCGTGCCCGGGCCGACGCGCGTGAGTCTTTCGTTCATCGCTGCACTCAGCATGTTCCGTCTCCGTGTTCAGATGGGTGCAGATTAGGGTTCACCTAGCGTTCTGACAAGCGGCACAAATTCTGTTGGACAGAACCTCGCGTCGCGGCTATAAATTCCGTCATGAACGAACGTTGGAGAGAAGCGATGATCCTCGATAACCCAATGCAAGCTACACATCCCGATGCGTCATTCGATGAAGCGAACGAGATCGAGGACAAGCGTCCGCGCGTCGAAGCGGTCGAACGTTCGCTCGCGATTCTGCAGTGTTTTCGTCTGCCGGGCGAAGCGCTCTCGCTCGCGGTGCTTGCGCAGCGTTCGGGCTTTTACAAGAGCACGATTTTGCGGCTGTGCGCATCGCTCGTGCATATGCGTTTTCTCGATCGCGATGCGAGCGGACAATTCACGCTCGGTCCGGAATTGCGGCGCCTGGGCGCGCTGAGTCAGGCCGACGTCAGTCTCGAAGACCTCGTGCGTCCGGCGCTGCAAAAGCTTTCGACCTTCACGCGCGAAACGGCTTCTTTCTATGTGCGCGACGGCGACGAACGCGTCTGTCTTTATCGCGTGAATTCGCCGCGTTCGGCGCGGCATCACCTCGATGAAGGCTCGCGGCATTCGTTGAAAGGCGGGGCGGCGGGCCGTGTGTTGTGGGCATTCGATCCGCAATCGCGCGGCGAGGAAACGAGCCTGCCGGTGCGCTCGCGCGGCTGGGTCGTATCGAAGGGCGACCGCGATCCCGATCTCGCGGCGGTCGCGGTGCCGCTTCTGAACGAGCGTGGCGAATTGCTTGGCGCGTTGACGGTCTCGGGGCTGCTCACGCGCTTCACGACGGATCAGGTGAAGGTATTCCGCAAGATGCTGCTCGATACCGCCGCCGCGCTCAAGCCGCGTCTGCCGATGAAAAGCGTGCTCACGAGCGCCGCGCATCGCATCAACCATGATTGATCTCGCGGCGCAACGACGCCGCACGTATGGAGGAGTGGTTTCATGTCTTTGCAGATGAGCGCATCCGCTGCGCCGATGAACATGCGCGTGACGGCCATCCGTTACGCGGCCGACGATATCAACGTGTACGAGATCCGTCGTCCCGACAACGCGGCATTGCCGCACGCCGAGCCGGGCGCGCATATCGACGTGCACATGCCGAGCGGCCTCATGCGCCAGTATTCCCTCGTGACCGCCGACGGCGACGAGCGCGCGTATCTCATCGGCATCAAGCGCGATCGCGCGAGCCGCGGCGGGTCGCGCTTCATGCACGAGCAATTGCGCGTCGGGCAGATGCTCGATATCGGCGGGCCGCGCAATAACTTTCCGTTGTGCGAGACGGCTTCGCATACCGTGCTGATCGCGGGCGGTATTGGCATCACGCCGATCTGGTGTATGGCGCAACGTCTGATGCGTTTGAATCGTTCGTTCGAGTTGCATTACGCGTGTCGTGAGCGCAAAGAGGCGGCTTTTATCGATACGTTCTCGGCCTTGCCGCAAGCGAAGCTGCATTTCGATTCCGAAGAGAATGGCCGCGTGCTCGATATCGCCGCTATCGTCGCGAATGCGTCCGAAGGCTCGCATTTCTATTGCTGCGGTCCGCAGCCGATGCTGGCCGGATATGAGGCCGCCACGGCTTCGATCGATCAGGCGCGGGTACACATCGAATACTTCGCGCCACGCGCGGCGGCCGCTTGTGAAGGCGGCTTTGTCGTGCAATTGCATCGCACGGGCCAGCAGTTTGAAGTGCCGCAGGGAAAGACGATTCTCAAGGTCTTGCGCGAAGCCGGCGTGTCCGCGCCGTATTCGTGCGAAGAGGGTATCTGCGGTGCGTGTCAGGTGGACGTGATCGAAGGAACGCCGGATCATCGTGATAGCGTGCTCAGCGAGCGTGAACAAGCGGCGGGCGATACGATGCTGATCTGTTGCTCCGGGTCGAAGAGCGGGCGATTGGTGATCGACTTTTAATTTTTTTTGAGTTATCGCCGGATTCCGTTTTCGTGGCGGATTAGCACTGCGCCTGTGCTAATAAACCGACACGAAAACAGGATTCCACGCCCCCGGACTTATAAAACTCAAATCAGGAATTCACCTCGACCGGGGGCCTGTCGACAACGGAACCCGAATCGGTTTTCATAGCTTTTCTAGGATCGCCTTGCTCCGGATAAGCATAAGGCCCCAGCCGGATAATCGAAATCACCGACACGGCCACCATGCCGGAAAAGACCCATAACGCCAGATGATAAGAATGCGTGAGGTCATAGCAAAGGCCGGACAGAAAGATCATGATCCCCGCGCCCCATCCCCAGCATGCCCACATCCCGCCGCACACGCGCCCGAACAGGCGCAAGTCGAAGTAGCGGCTCACGATGAACGTGATGATGTCGGCCTCCGCGCCGATGCTCACGCCGATCATCGCGGAAGCGGCCATCGCCGCATCGCCGGTCGCGCCCGCCGCGAGAACCAGCACGCCGCATAGCGTCAGACCGAAGGACATCGCCGCGACATACGGCGCATGCACGCGATCCATCAGATAGCCCGCGAACAAGCGGCCGACAGCCGAAGCAAGACCGGCAATGGAAAGCATCGCGCCCGCCGCGCGCACGGTCTCGCCGCGATCGGTCATCATCGGAACGAGTTGCGACAGCAACGCGAGCAGCACGCCCGACATGCAGAAGATCGCAATGCCCAGCAAGCGGAACGTGCGGTCGTGACGAAAGATCGTCCAGAGGGAAGGAAGATCGGCGCGTGCTTCGCGTGCGCGCCGCGCGATAGCTTCATCGACGCCGGGCGGCATCTTCACGAGGAAGTAGAGAGCGGGAATCGATAACACTGCCATCAACGCGGCGACGCCGAGATAACCTGTGCGCCAGCCGAAATGACGCAGCAGATAACCTGCGTATTGCGGCATCAGCATCGCGCCGATGGCCGTGCCGCCGACGGTCAGGCCGAGCGCCAATCCACGTCGATGATCGAAACGCGCGCATACCACCTTCGCATACGGCAAGGCATTGCTGCCGGGCGCGAAGAAGCCGACCATCACGAACACGAGACAGAAGAGCGCGAGCGAAACGGGTATCACGCCGACGAGCGCAATCGATGCCGCGAATAGCAACAGGAACAACATCGTGGGACGGCGCACGCCGAAGCGGTCGATCAGCGAGCCGAGCACGATCGTGCCCGGGCCCATGGCGAACTCGAAGATGGTGAGGCCGAGCGACACTTGCGCGCGACTCCAGCCGTTTTCCGCGGCGATAGCCTTGATAAAGGTGCCGAACATGAACGCCGATACCACGCCCGCGCCGACGGATAGGCAGATCGCGCCGCCGAGGACGGTCCACCATCGATTGATGTCTTGCTTCAAGGCCTTGTCTCCTGCATGTCCGCGCGTGCGTGGACGAATTCGTTTGTCATGCGCCGAGCGCGACGAGCAGATCTTCCAGATAGCCTGCGCTTACTGGAAGAATCAGCATCGTGCAATGAGGGCGCAAAAGATCGGCGGTGCCGGCGCGTTCGCTGTGATTGTCGCGCGGGCCGATCACGCCCGATACAGTCACGCCGCGGCTGCGATACGCCTTCGCCGCAACCGCGCCCGCTTGTGCATCGTCGCCTTCGCGCCCCGCGACGACGACGAGGTCGGGCGTGCCGAGCCATGCGTTCAACTCGGCCGTGTTCGCATCGACGCTGCGCAGAATGCTCGCGGCATCCGTGCCTTCGGTCTGCAACAACGCGGCTAGCTCGCTGGCACGCGCGAAGTGCACGTCGGCGTGCGCGCGCCCGGCGCATCTTCTCACTTCCGCGTCGTCATCCGTAAGAGCAATGACCCTGATGCGGCGCGGCGCGGAATTCGGGGACCGGACCCTGAAACGCACCTCGGAAGACGCGCGATGTTCGGATGTCGTCACTGCCATGGATCGATCGTCATGTGAATCGCGCCTTCGACGCCGTCGCCCTGCAAGGTGCGCAGCGCGAGATCGGTGTCGCCGAGGCCGAAAGTGTGAGTGCTCATCTGCGTGACATCGTGACGATTCGCGGCGATGAGTTGCAGCGCGAGCTCGACCGACTGATAGCTATGCCCGCGCATGCCCTTCACCGTGAGAAAACGCGCGATGATCATGTCGCTGTTGAACTCGGGAATCGGCACGCGCTTCTGACCGCCGAGCACGACAGTGCCGCGCTTGCGTGCGAGCTGGATCGCGGACGTGACCGTGGACGGCCCGCCCGATGCGCAGTCGATCACGAGATCGGCCATTGCGCCGCCGGTGAGATCGGCGACGCGTTCGAGCACGTCTTCCTGATCGACTTCGATCGTGTGATCCGCACCGAGACGCCTCGCGAGTTCGAGACGCTCGCGATCGGTTTTCGTCGAAAGCCCCGTCACGATGATCTTCGCCGCGCCCGCTTCACGCGCCGCGACGACGCACGATAACCCTTGCTGTCCCGGTCCCTGAATCACGACGGCCTGACCCGGCCCCGCGCCACCTTGCAGATACGCCCATTCGATGCCGTTGCCGAGCGGGAGCGCAAGCGCCGCATGTTTCGGCGCGACCTTCGAGGGCACGCGATGAAACACCGTATTCATATGCAGATGTTGATACTGGCTGAAACCGCCCCAAAAACGCGGCGCGGTGCGCAAACCGGTCGCGCCGTAACGCAGACCGTTGAGACGCCAGTCGGTGGCATCGCAAAGACGGAACTCGTTGGAGAGACAGTACTCGCAATGGCCGCACGGCACGTACTCTTCGAGCGCGACGTAATCGCCTTCTTTCAGGCCCCATCGTGCGCGCGCGAGTTCGCCTGCTTCCTCGATATGCCCGACCGTTTCGTGCCCGAGAATCAAAGGCCCGCGGCTTTGCGGCAATTGACGATAGTAGGGACCGTCGCTGCCGCACACGCCGGTGATGGCGACGCGCAACAGTCCCGTCGACGATGTGATGGCGGGCCGCTCGAACGTCTGAATCTCCGTGCGCGACGGCTCGACCGCAACAGCGGCCTTGAATGTGCGCGAGGCTTCGCTATGTCCGTGTATTTCGTTCATGCATCAATGGCGCGCGATTCATGACGAACCGGGCGCGTCCTCGTCAGATGGTGGTGTGTGCCTTGCCCGCTTCGGCGTGAAGCGCATCGTGCGCGCCTTCCTTGAAGGGCTTTTCGCGATGCAGGACGATAGCGACCGAACGCACCTTTTGCGATTCCGGATCGCGTCCCGGCGGCTCGATGCCTTTCTCCGCGAGCGCGCGCGCCGCCTTCATCAAACGATGACGCACCATGATGATGCCGTTGTCCGTCGAAACCAGATTCTCGCGAGTCCGATCCTGAATCGGTCCCATGCTTTCCTGAAGCGATGCGTCCTGCATCGCAATACCTTCGATGCCGCTATACGTGATGCCCGTCTTTTGCGCGGCGCGATCCATCAGATAGTTATTGGTCTTGTTCTGCAGCGGAATATACGTGCCGGGAATGTAGCGCACGTGAATGCCCTTGCCGTCCTTCATTGCCTGCACTTCGGTTTCGGTGAGATCGCGCGTCGGGTGATAGTCGAAGCTCCAGGCCCAGCAGTTTTCATCGTCGATAGGCACCCAGAAGTGGCCATGCACCGGATGATCGCCGCGCGGCGGAACCATCGTGAAGCAGGGCATGACCCACGGCGTGATGCGCCAGTAATACTGGTCGTCCTCGGCATTGCGGCGCGCGCCGATGAAGAGGCCGCCATCGGATTCGACTACTTCGAACACGGGGCTCAGATCGGAAAGGTTGTACTGATTGCCGCGCGAGCCCTTGAAAAGCGGGTCCGTGTTGAGGCTGCCGCTGTGCAGAAACGAGACGTGGCTCGAATCGACGCCGCCTTCGAGCGCCTGCAGCCAGTTGCATTCCTGGAGCCGCTTGGTCATGAACGACTGACTCTGGGGCACGGTCGAGAACTCGAATGCGGGCAGCGGCGGTTGCTCTTCCTTCGGTCCCATGTACACCCAGACCACGCCGCCTTGCTCGACGAGCGGATAGGACTTCAGCTTGATCTTGTTGCAATAGCCGCTCGCGGCCGGTTCAGACGGCACGTCGATGCACTGGCCGTTCACATCGTATTTCCAGCCGTGATACGGGCAGCGAATACCGCCTTCCTCATTGCGGCCGAACCAGAGCGAGACGCCGCGATGCGCGCAGAACTCGTCGATGAGACCGAGCTTGCCTTCCGAATCGCGGAACGCGAGCATGCGCTCCGACAGCAATTGCAGACGCACTGGTTCGCCCCCCGGCACCGCGACTTCCTCGGACAGGAGCGCAGGCAGCCAGAAGCGGCGGAACAATTCGCCCATCGGCGTGGCGGGGCCGGTTTGCGTGACCAGATCGTTTTGCTCTTTTCTCAACATAGTGCTTGCCTCAGGGTTTGCGCTCGTCTCTCGACGTGTGTTCGTGTGGACCGTTCGTTCGCGCCGCTTTTCACGGGTACGCCTTTGGCGTTGTTTTCGATGCGTTCCGTATAAAGGAACGCTGTTCATCAAACAGGAACAAAGTTATCATTTGGCCCATCTCATGTCAAACGGAGAAGGAGATAACCGATGCATCAAGCTTGCGCATTTGCCAGTCTTTGCAAAGCCGGCGAAGTCGCCGAGGGTCAGGCGATCAAAGTCGAGAAAAACGGCCTCACGCTCGCCGTGTTCAACATTCAGGGCGAGTACTTCGTCACCAACGATACCTGCACGCACGGGCCGGGCTCGTTGTCCGAGGGCTATATCGACGGCGACGTGGTGGAATGCGATTTCCATAACGGCTCGTTCAACATCAAGACGGGCGAAGTCGTCGCGCCGCCCTGCATGATTCCGCTCAAGACCTACAAGACGCGTGTCGCCGATGGCGAGGTGACGATCGAGATCGACGGCGAATGAAACTGGCTATAGCGCGTGCGTTTCGGCGCGCGCGTTTAGCGTCAGGCCTGCGTTCTTACGATCAACGTAAGACCGCTTTTCACGGCATTCGCGGCACATTCCGTGATTCGCGCATGCGCGTCCCCACGCGCGAACTGCACGAGCGCGAGCGCCTCACGGTTCTTCAGACGCACCAATCCCTTCAGTCTCAGCAGCGAATCGCCATGGCGCGCCGTGATGTCCCGCACTTGCGCGTGCAGACCGTCGATATCGGATGCTTCGTCGATGGCGATGAAGTGCGTCACGGCATCGTGCGAACGCGGACGTGAGAAGGGACGCGCAACGGGTCTTTCAATGCGATGCGCGGGTTGGGCGAGAAGCGCGAGGGCGTCCTGCAACGCGAAGCTGGCGTTCGCCGAATGCGCGATGCGCGCGTTGGGCAACTGCGCATTCAAGGCGTCGAGTTCTTCCGCGCTGACAAGATCCGTCTTGGTGACAATCGCCACATCCGCGCCGCCGAGTTGCGCGCGGGCCTCGGCGAAGCGCGCGAGCGTATCGATTGCGTTGGGCGCGGCAATCGTCGTGAACGTGCCCGCCATGCGATATCGTTCCTTCACGAATGCATTGAGACTCAGCGATGCAACGAGCGGTCCCGGATCGGCGAGGCCGGTAGTTTCGATGACAACCATCTCGAAGCGCGCGATGCTGCGATGGAGCCGCGCCCAGAACAATTGTTCGAGCGCTTCGTTGAGCGCGGGCAGGCCGCTGCAACAGACGCACGCATCGGCGAGCAGCATCGATGCATCGCCCGAGAAGCCGAGCGTTGCATGATCGATGCCGACCTCGCCCACTTCATTGACGATGAGCGCGGCATTCGAGAAGGGCGCTTCCTTCAGCCAGCGCGATAGCAGCGTGGATTTGCCGCTGCCGAGAAAGCCGGTCACGACATAGACCGGTATGCGTTCGCGATGCATTCGATACGAAACTCAATCGCGAGCGCGGAGCTTGCCCGCGTGATAGTCCCAGACCTTCTGCAGGAGGTGCGGCTTCCATAGATCACGCTGAATGACGGCGATCTGATCGGCATCGAGCACGGTCGGTTCGCCGAGCTGACTCGCGAGATACTGTCGGTGCGCGTTCTCCTCCAGATAGAACGCGAGCACGAACGCTTCGAGAATGCTCGATGCCGCGATCACCGAACCATGCGACTTAAGCATCGCGACACGATGCGGCCCGAGCGCGTCGGCGAGCGCTTCACCGAGTTCCTGGCGATTGATCGAAGCGGTCTTCGGAAAGCGTCGAATCTCGCCGAGCACGGCCGCCTGCATGATCACCGGCAGCACCGGCTTGCCCGTCATGCTGAAGAGCGTGGACCATAGCGGATGCGCGTGAATCACCGAGCCGACGTCCGGCCGCTTGCGATAGATCTCCGAGTGGATATGAAACTCCATCGGCGCAACGGCATCGCCTTCGATCAGGTTGCCGTCGAAATCGACGATGACGATATCCGCCGCCGTGAGCGCGCTGCGCACCGACGCGCCGGAGTTGATCAACATGCGCTCCTGGCCCGGCACGCGCCAGCTTGCATGCCCGTTGAAGTCGATGACTCCGGCGCGTTCAAGCATGAGGATCGCGTCGGCCAGCATGCGCTTCTGGCCGGTGTGGCTTTCGGTTTGAATCGTTGCGGTCGAGTTCATGTCGTGACGAAATGATGAGCCGCGTTCAACGCGACGACTTCCACGGAATCAGCTTGCGCTCAAGCTCGGTCAGCACGACCGAGATGATGTAACCGAGCGCCGCGATGACGAGCAAACCCACATACATCTGTTCCACGGAGAGCAGTTCCCACGCGTTCCAGATCATGTAGCCGAGGCCGCTTTTCGAGCCGATCATTTCCGCAATCGCGATCAGCATCAGACCGAGACCGATGCCGAGCTTGATGCCGCTCATGATGTGCGGCACGGCGCCCGGCAGCGCGATCGTGCGAAACACTTGCCAGCGGCTCGCGCGAAAGTTGCGGCCCACGTCGAGATAGATCTTGTTGATTTCGAGCACGCCCGTCGCGGTATTGATGAGCACGGGAAAGAACACGCCGATCGCGACCATCACGATTTTCGAGGCTTCACCGAGGCCGCAGATCAGCAACAAAAGCGGGAAAATCGCGCTCTTCGGCACCGGATACGTCGCCGCGATGAGCGGATCGAACACGGCGCGCAGCGGCCGCGAGAGTCCGATCGCGACGCCGAGAAGCAATGCCGGGATGCCGCCCGCGAGCGTGCCCCAGAAGAGCCGTTGCAGCGTCGCCCACGTGTTGTCCCAAAGCGAACCGTCGTTCACGAGCGCGATGAACGTGCCGAACACTTTCGACGGCGCGGGAAAGAAGCGTTCGTCGATAACGCCCGTTTCCGCGAGAATCTGCCACACGAGCAGAAGCACGATCGGCGACGCGATGCTGATCATGCGGTCACGATTGTTGCGCGAGAATAAGCGCTTGAGCCGGGAAGGAGAGGACTTGTATTGCATCGCCGGTGCGGTCAGTTTTTGCGCGGTTTTCATGCGTGAATCTCGCCAAGGTCGCGGGCACGGGCGCGCTGAACTTCGTCGCGCAATTGTCCCCAGATGGAATAGACGAACTCGCCGTACTCGGGCCGCGAACGCAGTTCGAGCACCGAGCGCGGACGCTCGAACGGCACGTCGACGATCTGCTTTGCCGTGCCCGGTTGCGCCGTCATGATCATCACGCGATCGCCGAGCGTGACCGCTTCATCGACGCTGTGCGTAATGAATAGCACCGTCTTGCGCGTCTCTTCCCAGATGCGCAGCAACTCTTCCTGCAGCAGCACCTTGTTCTGCTCGTCGAGTGCGGAGAAGGGCTCGTCCATCAGCAGGATGTCGGGATCGTTCGCGAACGCGCGCGCAATCGATACACGCTGACGCATGCCGCCCGACAATTGATGCGGATAAGCCTTCGCAAAGCGCGTGAGGCCCGTGCGACTCAGGTAATGTCCGACCACTTCGCGTATCTGCGCTTTCGGCACGCCGCGCAACTTGAGACCGTAAGCGGCGTTGTCCCACACGGTCATCCACGGGAAGAGCGAATCGCCTTGAAAGACCATCGAATTGCTCGGACGCTTTTCGCTGGGCGCGCTGATTTCGACGGTACCGCTCGTCGGCTCGTCGAGATTCGCGAGCATGCGCAACAGCGTGGACTTTCCGCAGCCGCTCGGCCCGACGATCATGAAGAAGCAGCCCGTCGGAATGTCGAGCGTGATGTTGTCGAGCGCGGTTACGGTCCCGCCACCCGATTGAAACGACTTGGTCAGATTGCGCAGGCGGATCTTGACCGGCGCGTCATCGGAAAGAGAGGGAATCGACATGCCGGCTCCTTACTTGGTCGGCTTATACGGGCCGAGTTGCTTCACGGCGTTTTCCGCAAAGGACGTGTCCAGCACTTGCGCGACCGTGACGTTGCCCTTCACGACACCTTCGCTCTTGAAGAACGCGAGATCGTTTTCCAGGCTGGCGACATTGAGCTTGCCGTCCGGATTGGTGCCCTGCGGCACGATCGTGCGATAGATGTTAGGGTCCTTGATGGGCGTGTATTCGGTGAGGATGGAGATAACTTCGGGCGCGTTCGGGCCGGCGATCTTGCCGTTCGAAAGCGCATTGTTATAGTCCCGCACCGCATGGATATACGCGCGCATGAACGCCTTCGCCGCTTCCGGATGATCCTTGATGAAGCCGGTCGAATAGAGCACGACCGCGAGCTGATGATTCGGATAGATTTGATCGTCACCGACCACGCGCACGGCCGCGCCGCGCTTCACGGCCTCGGTCGCGGAAGGCTCGGTCGTGAGCGCCGCATCGACAGCCTTGTTTTGCAGCGCCATCACATGTTGCGGAAACGAGAGATAGATGCGCTCGACATCGCTCGTCTTGAGGCCGGCTTTCTTGAGCGCCTCGTTCATCGTCGACGTCGATGCGCTGCCCGTCGCGCTGCCCGCGACTTTCATGCCCTTGAGATCGGCGAGCGACTTGTAGCGGCCACTCGCGACGAGATCGGCACGCACCAGCAGCGGCTGATAACCATAACCCGGCGGCGTCGAGCCCTTGTCCGCGACGATCTTTATGCCGATGCCGCGCACGACCGCGTTATACAAACCTGCCGAAGGCGATCCGCCCGCCACGTCGAGCTGGCCTGCGCCGAGCGGCGCGACCATCTTCGCGCCGGAGTCGAACGGGATGAACTTCGCGTCGAGTCCTTCCTGACGAAAGTAACCCTTCTTCTCGGCGATGAAAAACGCCACGTCGCTGCTCGCGTTGGCGATGCCGACGCGCACCGTCGTGAGATCGGCGGCGAACGCCGCACCCGACCCCGACACGACATACGCGACGAGCGCCGCGCCCCATAGCCTGACTCCTTTCACTGCTTGTCTCCTTGATCGAACATCTGTCGCGCATTACTTGTGAGCCGCGGCGCTCGCGCGCCGCACGTCATTCATGCAGCGTCGCTTAGAAGCGATGACGCAGCGAGAGCTTGACCGCCACTTGATTCGGCGTCGTGGACTGGCCGAGCGAGCCGATTGCCGCGACGGCGGACTTGCCCGTCGAATCGATGCCCGATGCGTGCTGCCATACACCGACGAGGTTCAGGTCGGTGCGCTTCGAGATGAAGTAGTCGGGCCCGAAATCCACTTGCTCGTACTTCGCCGATTCAGCCTTCGTGTAATCGAAAGAGGCGGCGATCTGCAATGTCGGAATCACGAAATAGCGCGCGTTTATTTCATAACTGTTGAACGTGGCCTTGCCGGTATTCGGCGTGGTCGGCGTGCGCAGGATGTCGTTGAAGCGCGTGTTCGTATAGACGAAGCCGACCTTGCCCGCGCCGAAGCTATACGAAATGCCCGCGCCGAAGATTTCCACCGAGTTCGCCGATGCATAGCCGCTATATACGGGACTCTTGCCCGGCGATGTATAACCTGGCTGGCCGGGGTTCACGGTGCCGTCGTAGGCGGAGACCGATGGGTTGTTCACGTTGTCGTAGGCGATCGCCGCGCTGATCGGACCATTCACGTACGACGCGGCAAGCGTGTAGATACGGTTCGATCCGAAGTTGCCCGCGACGCCGCCGGGCGCGAAGATGCCCGACAGACGCAGCCCGTACAGATTCGGCGACATGTACTTCACCGCATTGTTCACGCGGAAGTTCGAGTTGAGGTTATCGAAGTCGCCCGGATGCGTGCCGACCCATGCCCACAGTGAAGTCGCCGCGATCTCGCCGATCCATTCGGTCATCGGATCGTATTGGCGGCCGAGCGTGACCGTGCCGTAAGGGCTCGACAATCCGACGAACGCTTGCCGGCCGAACTCGCGTCCGCCTTGCAGCAGTTTGCCGTTGGACGTATCGAAGCCGTTTTCGAGCGTGAATATCGCCTTCATGCCGCCACCGAGATCTTCCGAACCGCGCAAACCCCAGCGGCTGCCGTTCGTTTGCCCCGTCACCGTCTCGACGTTCGCATGGCCCGACTGATTGTTGATATAAACCACACCGGCATCGAGCAGCCCGTACAACGTCACCGAGCTTTGGGCATGCGCCACGCCGACGCCTGCCAGCATGGGAAGTGCGAGAAACAGCGCTGTCTTTTTCATGGGGTCTCCGTCCCTTGATTCATAGTGATGCCGGTTGTTTCCGAACCGGGATGCTTTGCTGCGGAATCTTTTTTATGTCGACGCTTTAATTTCGTATGCCTAACGGTATTCGCGTCTTGCGCGCTTCCTTGAGCGCTTTCATTTACGAATGTTCGATTACTTTCGCGGCGTGGCGCCGCCTATGTCGATGGCTCTGCGATGGCGTGGCCGGTGAAAATCGGGGACTGCTATTTTGTTCCTCTATGCAGAACGCTGGTCTGCTAAAATGGCACGAACTGAGTTTCGCTTTGTTTAGGTCCCTAAGTCAAGCGGTTCGAAAGCTTGTCAGGGTTATTACGCATTCGTGTTGCACGTAGCCGTCCGGAATTCGAACGATCCGTTGTTTTTGCATCGTGAGGTAACAGTTCCGCCGGCGGCGATACTAAATTCGTAGCGTTCCTATATACGGAACGCTATTCCATTATTGTATTTCGTGGAGTATATTTTGGCGAAATCGGACGTAACGCAGGTCGAAGCAGGCAAGGCGCAGGAGAAAGACGAAGGGCCGCAGCGCCTGTCTTCGGTGACGGCGGCGCTCCAGTTGTTGAAGGTGTTCTCGGAGCATGAGCCGGAGTTGGGCATCAGCGTGCTGGCGAAGCGCATGGGTATCGCGAAGAGCACGGCGCATCGGCTCGCAAGCGCGTTGCTGGCCGAGGGCATGCTGGAGCAGAACGCGGATAACGGGCGCTATCGGCTCGGCATTCAGTTGTTCACGCTGGGCGCGCTCGTGCGGCGGCGCTTCGATGTGACGAAGCAGGCCGTGCCGTTTCTGCACGTGCTGCGCGAGCACACCGACGAAACCGTGCATCTCGCGGTGCTGGACGATACGAGCATCGTGTACCTGTTCAATCTCGAAAGCGATCAGGCGATCCGCATGCGTTCGTATATCGGGGTGCGCAAGCCCGCGTTCTGCACCGCAGAAGGTCATGTGCTGCTCGCGTCGCGTACGCCCGATGTGGTTTCGCGCGTGTTGAAGGAAGGTCTCGTTGCGCGCACGCCGAAGACCAACACCGACACGCAAGTGTTTCTGAAGGCGCTGGACGCCGCGCGCCGCGAAGGTTATTCGATCGACGACGAAGAGTCGGAGGTCGGCATGCGTGGCATCGCGGCGCCCGTGCGCGATATCACGGGCAACGTGGTGGCGGCTGTCGGTGTCGGCGGGCCGGCGCAACGGCTCACGAAGAAGGCGCTGCGCGCAGCGGTGCCGCATTTGCTTACCGCGGCCGAAGGCATTTCCGCAACGCTCGGATACCACAGGCCGCTATGAAATAACTCTTGAGACAAGGTGGATTCATGCATTCGGACGGCCACGCACATCGCATCACGCTCGCAGCATCTGATCAGACTTACGAATGCGAGGCCGGCGATGTGATGCTGCGCTCGGCCTTGCGCGCGGGCATCGCGTTTCCCTACGAATGCAACGTGGGCGCGTGCGGCAACTGCAAGTTCGAACTGATTGAAGGCGATGTCGATGTCGCATGGCCCGAGGCGCCCGGCTGGACCGCGAAGGACCGCGAACGCCGCCGCTATCTCGGGTGTCAGACCGCGCCGCGCGGCGATTGCACGATCAAGATGCGTCCTTCCGCGCATTACGCGCCCAAGCATGCGCCGCGCCGTGTGAACGGCACGCTGACCGAGCGTCGTGCAATCACGCACGATATCGAGGAGTTTCGCTTCACGCTCTCCGGCGACATGCCCTTCGAACCGGGCCAATATGCGTTGCTGAAGCTGCCCGGCGTGAACGGGCAGCGCGCGTATTCGATGAGCAATATCGCCGATGGCATCGAGAAGCCGCGCGAACTGCACTTTCAGGTGCGACGCGTGGCGAACGGGCTGGGCACGGGCGTGCTCTTCGATGCGCTCGAAATCGGCGCGTGCATCGATATCGATGGTCCGTATGGCATGGCTTATTTGCGTCGCGACGTGAAGCGCGACATTCTATGCATCGCCGGAGGTTCCGGCCTCGCGCCGATGATCTCGATTGCTCGCGGCGTCGCAGCCGAGCCCGCGCTCGATGGCATCAAGCTGCATTTTCTCTATGGCGGACGCACGCCACGCGATGTATGCGGCCGCGACATGCTCGAAGCGTTGCCGGGTTGGGCCGAGCGCCTGCATTTTCAGGCGGCCGTTTCCGAAGTCGTGCCCGATAGCGAAACCGCATGGGACGGTCACGTCGGCTTCGTTCACACCGTTGCCGAAACGCTCTTCGGCGATAACCTGCGCGACATGGAAATCTATTTCGCCGGTCCGCCCGCAATGGGCACGGCGATTCAGCGCGCGTTGATCGCATTGAAAGTTCCGTTCGAACAGGTGCATTTCGACCAGTTCTATTGATACGCGCTCGACGTTACGCATCGCATGAATATTCCCACACGCTGCCAGGAGCAGAACTTGTCCAAGCTTAGACTTACCTTCGGATGCTGGAATTACGACCGCACGCGCGCATTGATGGACGGCAGCGTGCAGCCGGATGGCATCGATCTCAACTATCTGAACATGCCCGTGGAAGAGACGTTCTTTCGCATGCTGCGTCTTAACGAGTTCGATGCATCGGAGATGTCGCTTTCGTCGTATACGATGTCGTGCTTTCGCGAACCACGTCCGTTCGTCGCGATTCCGGTGTTTCCATCGCGTTTCTTCCGTCACTCGTGCATCTATGTGAACGCGGATTCGGGCATCGAAAAGCCGCAGGATCTTATCGGCAAGCGCGTCGGCAATCCGGAGTATCAGATGACCGCGCCCGTATGGATTCGCGGCATTCTCTCCGATCATTATGGCGTGCCCGTCGATAGCGTCACGTATTACACCGGCGGCGAGGAAGAGCCGAATCGCCCCGAAAAATTGAAGCTCGATCTGCCTTCGAATATTCGCGTCGAGCAGATCGGCGCGGACAAGACGCTTTCGCAGATGCTTCTCGATGGCGAGATCGACGCGCTCTATACGGCGCGTATGCCGTCGTCGTTTGTGAATGGCAAAGGGCGCGTGAAGCGGTTGTTCGAAAACTATATTGACGTGGAGCGTCAGTACTTCCGCAACACGAAGATGTTCCCCATCATGCATACCGTCGTTCTCAAGCGCGAAGTGTATGAAGCGAATCGCTGGGCCGCGCAATCGCTCTACAAGGCGTTGATCGAGTCGCAGCGCCGCACGTATGCGGATCTCAACGAAACGGCCGCGCTCAAGTCGATGCTGCCCTGGTTGAATGCGCACGTCGAAGAGACGCGCCAGGAAATGGGCGACGATTTCTGGCCCTATGGTCTCGACCGGAATCGCGAGAATCTGCGTACCTTCCTGCGTTATTCATACGAGCAGGGCTTGTCGAAGCGCCGGCTCGAACCGGAAGAAATCTTCGCGCCGGAAACGTTCGAGTCGTTCAAGATCTGACGACGCGAACACGATGCGCCGTGCGCTTCAATACGCGGCGCATCGTTCATGAAAGCGACACGCCCAGCAACTTGCCGATGCCATACGTGCAGGCCGCCGCGACCATCCCGATCAACACTTGCCGCACGGCGGAGAAGATCGCGCCACGTCCGCTGAACAGCGACGTGAACACGCCGATACCGGCAAGCCCGAGTCCACTCAACACGATGCATTGCACGATGCCTTCCACGCCGCTCGCCCATACGAACGCGATAGCTGGAATGATCGCGCCCACCGCGAACAACGTGAACGATGCGAGCGCGGCCGTCCAGGGATTGCCGCCCAGCTCGCGCGGATCGATGCCGAGTTCTTCGCGCGTCAGCGTATCGAGCGCCTTGTCCTTGTCGCGCATGATCTCAGCGGCAAGGCGCTTCGCTTGCGTGGCGTCGATGCCCTTTGCCTGATAGATGAGCGCAAGTTCGTGCCGCTCGGCGTCGGGCATATGATCGAGTTCGTCTTTTTCCTTCGCGATTTGCGTGCGTGCAAGTTCGCGCGCATTCGTGACCGAGAGCCACTCGCCGAGCGCCATCGAGGCCGCGCCCGCGATAAGTCCCGCGAACGCCGTGAGCAATACTGTCCGGCTGTCGCTGCCCGCGCCCGCGACGCCCATGATGAGGCAAAAGTTCGACACGAGGCCATCGTTCGCACCGAGCACGGCGGCACGCAAATCGTTGCCCGATGCCACGCCGCGATGCCACGTTTCCGCCGCCGCGATCGCGCCGCCTTTGCTCAGGCCTTTGCTGCGATTCGCGACCTCCTGCACGATGTCCGCGTGATCCCGCTCCTCCGCCGACATCTGCGCGGCATCGGGCTGACCGGCGTATTTGTCGCGATCGGCCATTTCGTTTGCGGCGACGGAGCGCAATACGAGATCCGGTCCGAATGCCCGTGCAAGCGCACGCATGATGCGCGTCTTCGCGCTGATGCGATGCGTTCGAACGGACACGCCATTCGCGCGCAATTTCGCGGCCCATATGTCGGCATGACGGCGCTCGGCCTCGGCCAGTTCCGCGTAGACGCGTCGCTTGTCGTCCTGCTTTTCCGCTTGTGCGAGCGTGTCGTAGAGCGCGGCGCTGTCGAGTTCGTCAGCGAGATTGGAAGTGAAGCGCTTGAGTTCTGTCTGGGACGCCATGACGTCACCTTTTATCGTTCGTTTCGTGACTCAAGAGTAAAGACGAACGACATGGCACGCGGCTAATAACCCTACGATACGCAGTGAGTGAGAATGGAATCGCGTCTCATCGTCGTCATTGTTTAGGCGCGGCTTGCTTGCGGTGCTTCGGCAACATGCGGGTCAGTGTGTTGTCGCGCAAGACGAATCGATGAAACAGCGCCGCGGCGATATGCAGGCCGGCGAGCGCGAGCAGCACCCACGCAAAGTTGCGATGCCAGTCGCCGAGCGCGTGACCGATGGGCGATCCGGTGGGCGAGAGGGGAGGCATCGGCATGAGGGCGAGCAGCGAGACGGGCCAGTCGCGTGACGATGCATTGGCCCAGCCCATCAACGGAACCGCGATCAGCAACGCATAGAGCAGCCAGTGCGTGTAACGCGCGAACGCGCGCAGAGCGGGCGGCAAGCTTGCGGGCTCGGGCGGTGCGGCGTGCGCGCTGCGCCAGAGAAGCCGCACGAGTACGAGCAGAAAGATCGCCACGCCGAGACCGAGGTGCCACGCAATCAGACCGATTGGTTGCGTGTCGCGATGCATGTCGGGCATGGTCCAGGCGAGTACATACTGGATGAGCAACAGCAGGGCGGTGGCCCAGTGAAGTAAGCGGGCGGGCGCGTTATAGACGGGCGCGGGTTCATATCGCATGAACGAATCTCCAATAAAGCAGGGCGCAGTGCCGCGAGCGGCCGACTGAACCGTGAATCATCGGAGAAAAAAGCTTAGCTAAGCCTTATGGCGTCGAAAAAAGTTATGAGTAGTCGAGCCGGCGAATCAGATGTCGAGGACGAGTTCATTCGAGCACGCGCGCGACACACAGATCATGATTTCCGACGTTTGCTCGTCTTCATCGAGGACGAAATCGCGATGATCGGCTTCGCCCCCGAGCAGACGCGTTCTGCACGAACCGCACGTGCCGGCCTCGCAGGAACTCGGCGTGTCGATACCGTTCGCGCGCAATGCATCGAGGATGGTTTCGCCCGGCGCAACGTTCACGCATCCGCCGCTCTTCGCGAGCCGCACGGTGAAGGCTTTGTCGCCCGACGCGTTGTCATGCGCACTCGTGCCGAAGTCCTCGAAATGCACGGCGGAAGAAGGCCAGTGCGAAGCGGCGTCGCGAACCGCCTGCATCAGGGGGCGCGGGCCGCAGCAGTAGATATGCGTATCGCCGACGCGTTCGGCGACGAGCGGCGCGAGCGGAAGCGACTGCGCGCGCTCGCCGAAATCGTGATGAACGCGCACGCGCGAGGCAAACTCGCTTGCGTTGAGTTCGTCGAGAAATGCGGTCGATTCGGGCGAGCGCGTGCAATAGATCACGTCGAAATGCGCGCCACGTGCTGCGATTTCGGCCATCATCGCGCGCATCGGCGTGATGCCGATGCCGCCCGCGATCAGCAGATAGCGCGATGCATCGCCCGAGAGCGGGAAGTAGTTGAGCGGCGACGAGACTTCGAGCGTCGTGCCGACCTGAACATCGTGGGCCATGCTGAGCGAGCCGCCGCCGCCCGCGGCGTCGCGTTTCACGGCGATCACATAGCGATCTCGTTGCGCGGGATCGTTGCAGAGCGAATAGCGTCGGGCGATGCCAGCGGGCGTTTTCACTAGCAAATGCGCGCCGGCAGTGAAGGGCGGCAACGTGCCGCCATCGCCGGCGCGCAGTTCGAACAGAAAGATATCTTCGGCGATTTCGCGTTTGTCGGCGACGGTGAGCGCAAGCGTTGCGTCGGCGGAATCGATTCGATCAGGCATGCTAAGTGTATTCATGTTTCCCACGCGGACTCGTTCGCCGCCTCACAGTTCGATCAGGTCATCAGGTCATCAGGTAATCAGGCGATCAAGCGAGCGCGACCTGATGCTCCAGAAAAACTTCCTCGCCACGATCCGACGATGCAATCGCCGCTGCGCATACTTCTAGATTCGCCACTCCCCAGCGGCCGTCGTGGATGGCGCGTTTGCGTCCGCTGATCGCATCGTGGAATTCGCGCATCACGAGTTCGCGCGGCGATACATCGGTCGGCAATTCGATTTCGCGCTTGCCGTCGCGCGTATAAACGAACAATCCCTTCGGTGACTGGCGAATTTCGCCGCGCTCGCAACTGACGAGCGTCAGCCCGAAGAACGGTTGATCGGGCGCGCTCGCGGGAATCGCGTTGCGCGCGCGCTCGGCCTTGGCGCGCAGTTCGTCTTCCAGGCTCGCCGGTTTTGCGAGCGCGCGCGATTGCGCGGGAAAGCCCCATTCGCCGACGTCGAAGCACAACTCCGCGCTCGCGAATCGGCCATAGCCGTTGTAGACCGCGGTGGCGGCGGCGCCATCGTCGAATTCGATGAACACCGTATGTGCGCCGATCGCGCTGCGCTCGGGGTCCCAGTCGAACGTCCTCGCCCGCACGCTGCGCGCGGCGCCGCCGGCGAGCAGACGGATGATGTCGAACTGATGCGAGCCCTGACGCAAGGTCACGCCGCCGCCTTGCGACGCGTCGAGTTCGTCGGGGCGGCGAGGGCGGTAGATCCAGTCCGTGAAGCACCACGTATGCACCATGCGCACGCGGCCGAGTTCGCCCGAATCGATGAGCTCGCGCATCGCGTGAATCGGCTGATCGTAGCTATGCGAGTGTCCGGCGAGCAGCACGATTCCCGCCGCATCGGCGACCGCGACCATCGCGCGTGCATCGTCGAGATTGGCGGCCATCGGCTTTTCCACGAGCACATGCTTGCCCGCGCGCGCGACGAGTTCGACATGCGCGCGATGCAGCGTCGTGGGCGATGCAACGTACACCGCGTCGAGCGCGCCGTGCTCGATCAGCTTGTCGATGCTCTCGTAAGCCGCGACGCCGAATTCCTGCGCGCCTTGTTCGCGCACCGACGCCGAAGGATCGGCGAAGCCCGCGAACACGAAGCCCGGATGCTTCTCGATGGCGGGCACGAACGCACGTCCCGCCGTGCCGAAGCCGACGATGCCGATGCGCACGCTCTTCGCTATGTCGCTTGGGTTCATCACAGTGAGTCCTCGTTTGCGTCGCCATTGGCCGAATCGCGGCCGTTCTTCGGAGCGGCGATCTGGTCGGCGGACAGGTTCTCGATCATCGCGAGCAGCGTGCGCCGCGTGGCCGAGATGTCTTCCGGTGCGATGCCCGCGAGCGCGATGCGGTTCACATCGATCGCGTAAGGCACGAGCACGCTTCGCAGCGCCACGCCCTTCGGCGTGAGAAACACGCGCACCTGCTTGCGGTTGTCGGGCAGCTTCTGGCGCGTGAGGTAGCCGAGGCTCTCCATCGTCTTCAGTGCGGAGAACGTGGTCGGCTCGGCGACGCCCGCCTGCTCGCTCAATTGCCGCTGCGTGAGGCCATCGGTCTGCCACAGGATGCGCAGAAACGTCCAGTGACCATAGAGCACCGAGTGCTCCCTGAGACGAGCCTGCAAGGAACGCGAAAAGCCGCGTGCCGCGTCCTTCACGAGATGCGCCATGCGCTCTTCCGGCAGCGCCTCGCGCCAGTGCTTGAGCGTGCCCGGCTGCGGGTCGCGTGGAATTTTCTGCTCGCTCTTGTTCATCCTCTCACCTGTCTCCGGCATGAATGCATGCCTTTTTTCGTAAACTTAGATAACTAAGTTAAATTTGTCAACGATTCGGATCATAGGGTGAATCCGGATCTGATGGACGCGCTGCGAGTTTCGTGCACTACTGCCTGTATACAGCGACATGCCGTGCCAGAGGGCATTCGGCGAGGCGCGTGATCCTCCTTAGTATTTTCCATTATTTTTAAGTTAGGTACCTAAGAATAATATGGGTTCAAGGCTGGTGGCGGGACGGTGCCTCCGGCGCGCTCTTCCAACATACGGGAATCGACTCATGCTTACGGCAGAACAAAACGAAACAATGACGCGCATCGGGCCCGGCACGCCGATGGGCAAGCTGTTGCGTCGCTATTGGCAACCCTTCGCTGCGGCGTCGGAACTCGACGACAAGTGGACGAAGCGTGTGCGTCTGCTTGGCGAGGATCTCGTGCTCTTTCGCGATCGGCAAGGACGGCGCGGCCTGATCGCGGAGCAATGTCCGCACCGGCGCGCGTCGTTCGCGCACGGCATCCCCACGGAGCAAGGCATTCGCTGTCCGTATCATGGCTGGGAGTTTAGCGCAGAGGGTAAATGCCTCGATCAGCCCAACGAGCCGGACAACTGCGCTTTTCGCGACAAGGTTGCGACCGATGCGTATCCGGTCGAGGAGCTCGGCGGCCTCCTGTTCGCCTATATGGGGCCGGAGCCGCGTCCGCTGTTGCCGCGCTTCGACGGCTTCGTCGCGCAGGGCGCGATCCGCATGATGGGGCGCGCGTTGTTGCCGGTGAACTGGCTGCAGATCATGGAGAACTCGGTCGATCCGATTCACACCGAGTGGCTGCACGGTCATCATTATGAATTCCAGAAGGAACAGGAAGGCGTCAAGGTAGCGATCAGCGCGAAGCACGAGAAAATCGCGTTCAACGAGTTCGAGTTCGGCGTGACCAAGCACCGCCTCCTCGCGGGACATTCGGAGGACTCGGACGACTGGCTCATCGGTCATCCGATCGTGTTCCCGAACATGCTTGCGGTGGGCAATGGCGACGAGGCCTCGCGCTACTACTCGTTCCAGATTCGCGTGCCGGTCGATGACGAACACACGCTGCACCTCTGGTACAACGCATACATTCCGCCGAAGGGCATCGACGTCCCGGCGCGACTCACCGAACGCCTGCATACCTACGACGTGCCGTTCAGGGACGATGACGGCGAGTTCATCGTCGATAACGTCGACGGGCAGGACATGATGGCGTGGATCACGCAAGGCGCGATCGCGGACCGCACGCGCGAGAACCTCGGCGCATCCGACCAGGGTCTCGCGATCTACCGCCGCATGCTCCGCCGCGAGATGAAGAAGGTCGAAGCGGGCGAAGACCCGATGGGCATCGTGCGCGATTCCGTGCGCAATCAGTGCATCGACTTGCCCAACGAGCGCAAGAAGCATCACAACAGCGACGGCTTTGCGAGCTTCATGCTGCGCACGCACGCGAAGTATTCGCCGATCGCGCAGGATCTGGTGCGCATCTTCGAATAGGCGCTCTGCGCAGCGCACATCGCCGCGATGGCATGTTGCATGCAAAACGCATTACTCAAAAGGCAATCTTGAATGCGTGATGCAAAACACATCATGCAATCACGCGCCACGTGCGGCGACGAGCAGTTCGACTGACGGTTCGACCATAACGCCCGGCCACGCAGCCGGGCGACTACCGGAGACTTGAGATGCAACCCACATGCACTCGATCGCGCTGTGACGACGGCTGTCTTGCCGCGAAGCAGGCTCGCCGGGAGGTGCGCTGATGCTCGACGCCGCCCTCCATGCGCTGACCCTGATCCTCGATCCGCTGCGCCTCGGGATCATGCTGGGCGGCGTGCTGCTCGGACTCGCGCTCGGCGTCGTGCCGGGCCTGGGCGGTATCGTCGGACTTGCGCTGCTGATTCCGTTCACCTATCACCTCGACGGCTACACCGCATTCGCGCTCCTGCTCGGCATGGCCTCGGTGACGACGGTGTCCGACTTCATTCCGGCCGTGCTGTTCGGCGTGCCCGGCACCGTGGGCGCCGCTGCAACCGTGCTCGACGGCCATCCGCTCGCCAAACAGGGGCATGCGCGGCGGGCTTTTGGGGCAGGCTATGCGTCGTCGCTCGCGGGCGGCATCTTCGGCGCGCTGCTGCTCGCGCTCGCGATCCCGGTGTTGCGCCTGATCGTCCTTTACATCGGCTCGGCCGAGTTGCTCGCGATGTGCATCTTCGGTCTTTCGATGGTCGCGACGCTCTCGGGCAAGGCGCCGATGAAAGGTCTCGCCGTCGCATCGTTCGGCCTGATGCTTTCGCTGATCGGCTCCGATCCGCAAACGGGCACGCTGCGCTGGACGTTTGGCACTTTGTATTTATGGGACCATCTGCCGATCGTGCCGGTCACGCTCGGTATCTTCGCGCTGCCCGAGCTCGCGGACATGGCAATCGAGCGCACAGGCATTGCGCGCGCGAGTCCGCAACCCGGCGTGCGCGCGAGCACGCAATGGGACGGCGTGATGGACGCGGCGCGCCACTGGTGGCTCATCCTGCGCTGCAGCGGACTGGGCGCGCTGCTCGGCGCGGTGCCGGGCATCGGTTCGGCCGTGATCGACTGGATGGCCTATGGTCACGCCATTCGCACGGAGAAGAACCCGGAGAATTTCGGCAAGGGCGATATTCGCGGCGTGATCGCATCGGAAAGCTCGAACAACGCGAAGGAGGGCGGTCACCTGATTCCGACCGTCGCGTTCGGCATGCCCGCGGGGGCGTCGATGGCGCTGTTGCTATCGGCATTCATCATGCACGGCTTCACACCCGGACCCGAGATGCTGACCAAGCATCTCGACGTGACGTACACGATCATCTGGACCCTGACCATCTCGCACATCATGGGCGCGGTGATCTGTCTTTCGAGCAGCAGCCTCTTCGCGCGGCTCGCAACGGTGCGCGTGGGCATCCTGATTCCGCTCGTCATCGCGATCGTCTATCTCGGCGCATTCAATGCGAGCCAGAGTTGGGGCGACCTGTGTTCGCTCGTGCTGTTCGGCGCGGTGGGATGGATCATGAAGCGCCTGAACTGGCCGCGTCCGCCGCTCATTCTCGGCCTCGTGCTCGGTAGCATTTTCGAGCGCTATTACTTTATTTCGCACGAGATCTACGGCATGGGTCTCTTCGCGCGCCCGGTCGTGATCGTGATTCTGCTCGCTGCATTGTGGGTCGTGCTCGGCCCGACGATCAAGGGTTTGCGCAAGACATTGCGCGCGCGTTCGCAATCGTCCTCGCGTGGCGCAGTGCCTGCGTTGAAACTGCGACTGCGTCGCTTCGACTGGCAGATCGTCTTTACGCTGATGCTCACCGCACTAGTGATCGCCGCAATGACCGTCGCGCGCGACTGGGCCTTCGCCGCGAGCCTGATGCCGATGACGAGCGCATGCGCCGCGCTCGTGTTCTGCTGCATCGTGTTGATCGAGCAATTGTTCACGCGCGACGTGACCGCGGCCCCGCCTTCGTTCGATGCCCCCGCTCCGATGGGCGAGCTCGCGATGGCCGGCGCCGTTGCGCATTTCAGCGAGCCGCGAGTGGACGTGGATACGCAACCCGGCGTCATCGCAAAGGCCAATGCGCATGCAGGCGCGAGCGCGGGCCTGGGCGCGCACGGCGATCCTTCGTTGCACGACAGCCTCGCATCGACGCTCGACACGCGGACCCTCTATGTGCGCGGCGTGCGCTTCTTCGCGTGGGTCGCGGGCGCGCTCGCGGTGGCTTCGGTCGTCGGCTTGCTGCCCGCATTGCTGATGTTCATGCTGCTCGTCGCGCGCTTCGAGTTCGGTGAGCGCTGGCGCACATCGGCGCTGTTGTCGATTGCGATGACCGTCGCGTTGTGGCTCGTGTTCGGCCGCATCTTTTCGACGCCGTGGCCGCAATCGCTCATCGGTGACTGGTTGCCGGCGCTGCGTCAACTCGGCGGTCTCGTTTGATCACGCTCACAATCAAAAGACGCCGGCGGCCGGCCCACATCGGCCAGCTGGTCATAACTGTTGGAGACAACATCATGAAAGATCGACTCTCGCAGCGCTCATCGCGCGAAGGCCTCGAAAGAAAGGGCCGCCGCATGATTGCGCATGCAACTATCTCGGCGCTTGCGGCTACGCTGCTTTGCGCACCGCTCGCGAGCCGCGCGGCGGCCGAATCGGTGGCGGACTTCTATAACGGCCGCAATGTCACGATGACGATCGGTTATTCGGTCGGCGGCGGCTACGATACTTACGCGCGCCTGCTCGGCAAATACATCGGCAACTTTCTTCCGGGCAAGCCGACGATCACGCCGCAAAGCATGCCGGGTGCGGGCAGTCTGAAGGCGGTGAATTATCTCTATGGCATCGCGCCGAAAGATGGCGCGACCTTCGGCACCTTCGGCCGCACGATGCCCGAAGAACCGCTCCTCGGCGATGCAAATTTCGACGCGCGCAAGCTCACTTGGCTCGGCAGCATCACGAGCGATGTGAGCCTTTGCGTGACGTGGAATACATCGCCGGTCAAGACGTTCAAGGATCTCGTCGACAAGGAAGCTCGCATGGGCGGGCAGGGCGCGGGTTCGGACCCTGACGTCATCGCGTCCACGATCAAGAATCTCTTCAATTCGAAACTGAAACTCGTCACGGGTTATCCGGGCAGCAACGAAACCGCGCTCGCGATGGAGCGCGGCGAGATCGACGGCGAATGCGGCGTGTCATGGAGCACGATCCAGACGCGCCATCCCGACTGGATCTCGGGCAAGAAGATCAACATTCTCGTTCAGGTTGCGCTGGAGAAGCATCCCGAGTTGCCCGACGTGCCGCTGCTGCTCGATCTCGCGCCCAACGATCAGACGCGCCAGGTGCTGAAGGTGATCGTCGCGAGCCAGGTCTTCGCGCGGCCGTTCGCGGCGCCGCCGGGCCTTCCGCCGGAGCGCACGGCCGCGTTGCGCCAGGCATTCGAGCAGACGGTGAAGGACCCGCAGTTCCTCGCCGAAGCGAAGCGCATGGGCCTCGAAGTGCGCCCCGTTTCATGGCAGCGCATGGACCAGCTGCTCGACGAGCTATACAAGACTCCGCCCGATGTGCTTTCGAAAGCGAAGGCCGCGGTGGGTGGGCGCTTCTAACCGATTCATCACGATCATCACGATAGCGCGGCAAGCATCTGGCTCAGGCCTTGGCCGCCCGTTTTCACTCGAACGCAGGACGACACCATGACTCTGGACGAAGCTAAGCAAAAATTGATCGACGCCGGCCGCATTCTCGAAGCCGAAGGTCAGGGCGATCTCACGCGCGGGCACATTTCCGTGCGCATTCCCGGCGATCCCACGCATTTCCTGATGAAGCCGCATAGCCACGGCTTCGACGAGATCACCGACGAGAACATCGTCGTTTGCAATCTCGAAGGCGAGAAGGTGAGCGGCGGCGGCCGCCGTCACAGCGAAGTATTCATCCACTCGGAGATCTTCAAAATGCGCCCCGACGTGACGAGCGTGATCCACGCTCATCCGACGCATGCGGTCGCGCTCTCCGCGACGGGGCAGCCGCTCGAAATGATCAGCCAGCCGAGCGTGCACTTCGCGGACGGCCTGCCGTACTACACCGAAACGATGAACCTCATCCGCACGCAGGACATGGGCGCAGGCGTCGCGCGGGCGCTCGGTTCCAGCAAGGCTGTTCTCATGCGCAATCACGGCGTCGCGGTGGTCGGGCGATCCATCGAGGAGTCGGTCGTGCTGTCGCTGCTTCTGGATAGTGCATGCCGCATTCAATTGCTGACGAAGGCGGCAGGCGGTGTCGGCGAAACCTTCTCGCCGGAGGATGTCGAGCGTCTGCACGACGCGGTGACGCGTGCCGAGCAATTCGCCGTCAATTTCGAATTCCTGCGCCGCAAGGTCAATCGCGGTCTCGTGCATTCGCTCGTTTAATGCACTTTGCATGCAACAGACAAAACGGTTTTTTGTACACAAAACGCAGGAGACTTACCCGATGATCGGAAAACTCAGACTCTCAGTCGCGATGGGCGACTACGACAGAACGCGTCCGTTGCTCGACGGTCAGGTGCAGATCGACGGCGCCGAGCCCGTGTTCATGACGCTATCGCCTGAAGAGATGTTCTTTCGCGCCTTCCGCCACGAGGAGTTCGATATTAGCGAGCTGTCGTTCTCCAGTTACGCGGTGAAGACGGCGGACGGCACGTGCCCTTACATCGCGATCCCGGTGTTTCTTTCGCGCGCTTTTCGCCATACGTCCATCTATGTGCGCACGGATCGCATCGAACGGCCCGAGGATCTCAGGGGCAAGCGCATCGGCCTGCCTGAATATCAGCTGACGGCGAACGTATGGGCGCGCGCCGTGCTCGAAGACGACTTTGGCGTGAAGCCGAGCGACGTGAAGTGGGTGCGCGGCGGCATCGACGAGCCGGGGCGGCCTGAGAAGATCAAGCTCGATTTGCCATCGGATATCCGTCTCGAAGCCGCGCCCGATAACGACACGATTTCGGCGATGCTCGATCGCGGCGATATCGACGGCTTCATGGCGCCGCGTCCGCCCGGCTGCGCCGCGACGAACCCGAACGTCGGCTGGCTGTTTCGCGATCCGACAGCGGCGGCGAAGGACTATTACCGTCGCACTCGCGTGTTCCCGATCATGCATGTCGTGGGCATTCGCAAGACGCTCGTCGAGCAGCATCCGTGGCTGCCCGCAGCCGTGCTCAAGGCATTTACCGAAGCGAAGCGCGTGGCGCTCGCGCGCTTGTCGGATACATCGGCGACGAAGGTTACGTTACCTTTCGTCGAAGAACAATTGAAAGCCGCGCGCGAGTTGATGGGCGACGATTACTGGTCCTACGGCATCGAAGCGAATCGCGATACGCTCGAAACCTTCCTGCGCCATCATCATTCGCAAGGGCTATCGAAACGCCGCTTGAGTATCGAAGATGTCTTTCACCCGGCCACGTTCGAAACGGCCAGGATATAAGCGCGCCTCTTCCTGAAAGCACGCATTACGATGACCGCCCATACGATCCACGAGATCTCGCCCGCCGCCGCATCTTCGAACGAAGTGAACATATGCGGCGCGCCGCCCGTGCCCACTTCGTTCGCGCTCTTCAAGGCATTCTTCTTTATCGGACTGACGGGTTTCGGCGGCGTGTTGCCGTGGGCGCGGCGCATGCTGGTGGAACGTCTGGGCTGGCTTACGAATCGCGAGTTCGCGGAGTTATTGCCGCTCGCGCAATTACTGCCTGGGCCGAATGTCGCGAACATCGCGACCGTGCTGGGGCGGCAATATCGGGGAGCCAAGGGCGCGGCGATGGCGGTGTTCGGGTTATACCTCGCGCCCACGGTTATCACCATCGGCATAGGTTATGCCTATGCTCGCTGGGGACATGCGCCGATCACCGCGCACCTTTTCGCCGGACTCATGCCGGCCGCGACAGGACTCGTCATCGCGACCGTGCTCAAGCTCGTGACGAGCTTGCCGCGCGGCGCGGCGAGCATCGTGCTCGTGGCCGCAACGTTCATCGCCATAGCAATCATGAAGATTCCGCTACTCATCGTGCTTGCCGTGCTCGGTCCGCTCGGCACACTCTTCATGCTGCGACGCGCGCGCAAGGAGTAACGCGATGTTGAACACACTCGCCGATCTCTTCTTGCACGGTGCAATATGGTCGTTGCTCGCAGTGGGCGGCATGAATGCGACGCTCGCCGATATCCAGCGTTATGCGGTCGATACGCGTCATTGGGTTACTGGCGAGCAGTTCGTCACCTTCTTCTCGATCACACAGGCCGCGCCGGGACCGAACGGCATGGCTGTCGCATTGATCGGCTTTCAGGCGGCGGGACTTGCGGGCGCGCTCGTTTCGACTGTCGCCAAGATCGTGCCGTCTTCGTTGATGGCGTATTTCGTGAGCGCATGGGTGGAACGGCGGCAGGACTCGCGCATCGTCACCGCGATTCGCAAGGGACTTGCACCCGTAACGGTGGGTTTGCTCGTATCGGCGGCCTACGTGTTCGCGCGCGAGACCGATGTGAACGTGTCCCGCGCGCTTTGCACGATGGTATGCGCGGCAGTCGCTTATCGCAGCAAGCTCAATCCTATCTATCTCGTCGCGGCGAGCGCGCTTCTCGGACTGGCGGGCGTCTTCGGTTGATCGTTGATCGTTCAGCGGGATAGCACCTCGTCGATATCGACGACGATTTTGCCGCGCGCCGTGCCATCCAGCAATGCTTCATAAGCGCGCTCCGCGCTGGGCATATCGAAGCCTCTCGCATCGATGCGCGGGACGAGCTTTCCCGCCTCGGCGAGTTGTCTCGCTTCACATAACATTTCGCCATGATGCGAGCGATGTTCTCCCGTCAAAAGCGGATGCAACGTGAACACGCCCGAATAAGTCGCCTCGCGAAACGACAGTGGCGCGAGTGCATGCGTGCCCCATCCCAATGCGCTAACGACATGGCCGAAGTGCTTCACCGCTGCAAACGATGCATCGAGCGAAGCACCGCCGGCCGTATCTACGACGAGATCGAAACCCGCGCCGTTCGTATGCGCGGCGACATATTGCTCGACGCTAGTTGTGCGGTAATCGATAGGCGTCGCGCCAAGGCTATGAATGTATTCGTGATCGCGCTCGCTTGCCGTCGCGAATACTCGTGCGCCGAGTGCATTCGCCAGTTGCACGGACATGTGACCGACGCCGCCAGCGCCGCCTTGCACGAGAACTGTTTGTCCCGCATGTAGATGGGCGCGATCGACGATGCCCGCATAAGACGTGATGAACGCGAGCGGCAATGCGGCCGCGCTACGCATCGAAAGATTCGCGGGCTTGTGCGCGAGCAGCGCGGCGTCCACGGCGGCGTATTGCGCCAGCGAGCCCTGAATGCCGCCGACGCCGCCTGTCATGCCATAGACCGCATCGCCTGATCTGAACGCATCGACGCCCGCACCGACAGCTTCGACGATACCCGCCATGTCGATGCCGAGCACCAGAGGCAGGGGATGCTTCGCATGAGCCGCCGCCCCCGCGCGGATTTTCGTGTCGAGAGGATTCAGCCCGCTCGCGGCGATGCGCACGAGCACTTGTCCCGGGCCCGGTTCGGGACGATCCAGTTCGACGAGTTCGAGCGGACCGTTATGGCGATCGAGAACGAGTGCTTGCATGGTGGACATCGACGACTCCCGGAAAGATTGAACGTTGATTGCAATGCGCTCATACTCCGCCATGCACGCAAGCATGTAAATCGACAGAATTGCACTACGGTCATACGAAAATGAATGGCCACACTCTCGAATGGAGCGACGTACGCATCTTCCTCGCAATTGCGCGTAGCGGCACGTTGGGCGCGGCCGCGAGGACGATCGGCCAGACGCAGCCGACAATGGGCCGGCGCTTGCGCGCGCTGGAAGAAGCGCTCGGTCATGTGCTTTTTCAGCGGACGCGCGATGGTTTCGTGTTGACCGATGAAGGCGCGGCAATCCTCTCGTATGCGGAACGCATGGAGGAAGAGGCGCTTGGCTTCACACGTGCGCTCGCGGGTCAGGATGCAAAGCTGACCGGTTTGCTGCGGGTTTCGTCGTCCGACTGGTTCGGCGTGCATGTGCTGACGCCGGTATTTGCGCGCTTTCTCGCGAAGCATCCGCACGTATCGATAGAACTCGTCACCGATGCGCGCCGTTATAACCTCGCGCGGCGCGAAGCAGATCTCGCGTTTCGCATCACGCCGTTCGACGAGCCCGATGTCGTGCAGCGCAAGCTCATGCATATCGATTACGCGTTGTATGGACATATCGATCTCGGATTGCCCAGGGCGGGCGACGGGAAAGGGCAGACGCTCATCAGCATGGACAGCGCATTCGATCAGTTGCCGGATGTGATTTGGGTAAAGCGTGTGCTGCCCCAAGCGAAGATCGTCTTCGGCAGCAATAACCGCGAAGCGCAAGCGAGTATGTGCGCATTAGGTGCGGGCTATGCGGTATTGCCATGTCCACTAGGCGATGCGGATGCGCGCCTCAAGCGCTTCGACCTCGGAGAAGCGCCGCCCGGACGAGACGTCTGGCTCGGTTATCACCGGGATCTGAAACGAGTCGCTCGCTTGCGTGCTTTGCTGGAAGAAACGCTGGCGGCGCTCGGCGGATCAACCAAATGATTAGCGATGCAACTAACTGTCTTGTCCGCTCGGCCACTTTGAATTGAAGTGCAGCTGAACGCACACGATTAAAAAAGAGCGAGCAGTCGGAGTTTCAGGCAATCAAAGCACATTCCAGAAACGCGCACCATATTGATGCGTTTAATCGAAGCTATCCATAAGCGCTGCGCGATCCAAGCTTGATTTTTAAAGCGGCGCTACAATCCCGATTCCTAAAACCGACTGCCGCCCCACGCAGTCGGCCATCTGCGATATCCGCCGAAACCACGCATAAGCCGGAGCCGCTCATGACAACGCTTTCTATTAACGGCCAGAACCATACGATCGATGCGCCGCCCGACATGCCGCTTCTTTGGGTACTGCGGGACATCGTGGGACTCACAGGAACCAAATTTGGCTGCGGCATTGCGCAATGCGGTGCGTGCACCGTCCATCTCGATGGCGTAGCCGTTCGTTCATGTGTATTGCCGATCGCGGCCGTCGGCGATCGCAAGGTGACGACGATCGAAGGTGTCGGCGACACGCCCGCCGGCAAGAAAGTGCAAGCGGCATGGCGTCGACTCGATGTCGTGCAGTGCGGTTACTGTCAGTCCGGACAGGTTATGTCCGCCACGGCGTTGCTCACGACTGTTCCTGACCCCAACGACTCCGATATCGATGCCGCGATGGCGGGTAATATCTGCCGCTGCGGCACTTATCACCGCATTCGCGCCGCCATCAAGCAGGCCGCGAAGGAGGCGTGACATGTCGCAAGGATTGATCGAAGCGGGACGTCACACGGCTCGTGCGGGGCTATCGCGCCGCGCGTTCTTGAAGCTCGGTGTGACGGCGGGTGTCGCTGCGAGCGGCGGATTGTTAATTGGCTTCAGCCTGCCGGCCGCGAGCCAGGACCAGGGCAAAGGCAAGTCGGTGATCGGAGGCGATGGCGTCGAGTCGGCGCAAGACGGCGTGTTCGCGGCGAATGCATTCGTGCAGATCGATAAGACCGGCAAGGTCGTGCTCATCATCCCGAAGGTCGAAATGGGACAAGGCGTCTATACCGCGTTGCCCATGCTGATTGCCGAGGAACTCGAAGTGCCGCTCGACAGCGTCACGGTCGACCACGCGCCGCCGAACGAAAAGCTCTTCACGGACCCGCTTCTGGGCGGTCAGTTGACGGGCGGTTCGACTTCCGTGCGTTATGCATGGGAGCCATTGCGCAAGGCGGGCGCGGCGGCACGCATGATGCTCGTCGCGGCGGCTGCGCAGGAGTGGCAATGCGATCCGTCGTCCTGTCTTGCGCAAGACGGCAAGGTTATGCATGCATCGGGCGATCGCAGCGCAAGTTATGGCGATCTTGTGGAGGCGGCCGCGAAATTGACCGTGCCGCAAGACATCAAGCTAAAGGACCCGAAGAACTTCAAGATCGTGGGCACGCCGGCGAGGCGCCTCGATTCGCCGGAAAAGGTCGATGGCACCGCGATGTTCGGTCTCGACGTGCGTGTGCCCGACATGGTGTACGCGGCGATCGTGAATTGCCCGGTATTCGGCGGCACGCTCGTGTCCGTCGACGACAGCAATGCGAAGAAGATCCCGGGCGTGCGTCAGATCGTGAAGTTCGACAATGGCGTTGCGGTTATCGGCGATCATACTTGGGCCGCCAAGCGCGGCGCGGCTGCCTTGCAGATTCAGTGGAAAGAAGGCGCGGGCGCCAATGTATCGACAAGACAGATCGTCGACGACATGGCGAACGCGTCCCAGCGCACGGGCGCGGTCGCACGCAAGCAAGGCGATGTCGACAACGCGTTTTCCACGGCGAAGACACGCGTCGATGCGGTCTATGTTCAACCGCTTCTCGCGCATGCGACGATGGAGCCGATCAATTGCACGGTGCATGTCCGTCCCGATGGTTGCGATATATGGCTTGGCACGCAAGTGCCTACGCGTATCCGCGATGCCGGGATGAAGGCGACAGGCTTGCCCGCGGATAAGATCTTCGTGCATAACCATTTGCTTGGCGGCGGCTTTGGCAGGCGGCTCGAATTCGACATGGCCACGCAAGCGCTCAAGATCGGCAAGGCGCTCGGCGTGCCGGTCAAGGTGACATGGTCGCGCGAGGAAGACATTCAGCACGACATGTATCGACCGTGCTATTACGACAAGTTATCCGCGGGACTCGATGCGAACGGCAAGCCGGTTGCATGGACGCATCGTATCGTCGGATCGTCGGTGCTCGCGCGCTTTGCGCCGCCGGCCGTGAAGGACGGTGTCGATCCGGATGCCGTCGAAGTGGCGTCCGATCTTCCCTATGATCTGCCCAATCAGCTCGTCGATTATGTGCGGCTCGAACCGCATGACGTGCCCACTGCATTCTGGCGCGGCGTGGGGCCGACGCGCGGCACCTTCGTCGTGGAAAGCTTTATCGACGAGCTGGCCGTGCAGGCGAAAGTCGATCCCGTCAAATATCGGCGCGATCTGCTGGGCAATTCGCCGCGTGCGCGCAACGTGCTCGACGTCGCGACGCAGGCCGCCGGCTGGGGACAGCAATCCGTGCCGCAAGGACAGGGGCGCGGCGTTTCGGTGATGCACGCGTTCGGCAGTTTCTTCGCTATCGTCGCGGATGTCGCTGTCGATAAGAACGGCGAAGTGCAGGTTAATCGCATCGTGTGTGCCGTCGATTGCGGCATGGTCGTCAATCCCAATACCGTCGAAGCGCAAGTGCAGGGCGGCATCATCTTTGGCATCACGGCCGCGCTGTATAGCGAAATCACCATCAAGGACGGGCGCGTCGAACAAAGCAATTTCACTGATTATCGAATGCTGCGCATTCACGAAACGCCACCGGTGGAAGTGCATATCGTCAAAAGCACCGAACCTCCTGGCGGCATTGGCGAACCGGGTACGGCGGCGCTTGCGCCTGCCATCACCAATGCGATCCATGCCGCGACGGGCAAGCGATTGAGACGCTTACCCGTAGGCGATCAATTGCGTAGCGCCTGAGGAGGCCGTCATGAAAAACGCATTCAAGCCTCTCTTTGCGGTGTTGTTT
Organism: Caballeronia glebae; assembly: GCF_001545035.1. Lineage (GTDB taxonomy): Bacteria > Pseudomonadota > Gammaproteobacteria > Burkholderiales > Burkholderiaceae > Caballeronia > Caballeronia glebae. The sequence continues at coordinate 133,963 of NZ_FCOJ02000003.1, read as the reverse complement.
GCTTTGACGTCCTCGGCTCAGGCGGCCGACGATGCGCTCGTTACGCGTGGGGCGTACCTCGCCAGAGCGGGCGATTGCGTCGCCTGTCACTCTGCGCCACGCGGCAAACCGCTCGCGGGCGGCTTGCCGATGATGACGCCACTCGGCGCCATTTACACGACCAATATCACGCCCGATCCGGACACGGGAATAGGCCGCTATACGGAAGAGGAGTTCGCGCGCGCGTTGCGTCAGGGCGTGGCGAAGGACGGCCATAACCTTTATCCGGCAATGCCTTACCCTTCCTATGCAAAGATAAACGACGAGGACATGCATGCGCTCTACGCGTATTTCATGCATGGCGTCACGCCTGTCAAGCAAACCAATCGCGAGCCGGATATCAAGTGGCCGCTCAATATGCGCTGGCCGCTCAAGCTCTGGAATGTGGTCTTTCTGGATAAGAGCGTCTATCAGAACAAGCCCGGCAAGGATGTCACCTGGAATCGCGGCGCCTATCTGATTCAGGGGCTCGGGCATTGCGGCTCGTGCCATACGCCACGCGGTATTGCATTTCAGGAAAAAGGACTCGACGAAAGCAATAGCGCTTACCTGACGGGCGGATTGCTCGATAACTGGTTCGCTTCCAATCTGACGGGCGAGCACAATACCGGACTCGGACGCTGGTCCGAGCAGGACATCGCAGGCTTTCTCAAGACGGGTGCGAATGCGCACGCGTCTGCATTCGGCTCGATGACGAGCGTCATCAACAACAGCACGCAGATGTTGAGCGACGCCGATATTGCAGCGATGGCGCGGTACCTGAAGTCATTGCCCGCGTCCGGCGGCAATGGCAACGCGCCCTATTCATATGATCCTAAAGCGACAAAAGTGTCATTGACACGCCCGGGTGCATCGGATTCCGGCGCGCGCATCTATACCGCGTATTGCATGCATTGCCACGGTGCGGACGGCCGAGGCTTTGCGCCGATGCTTGCGCCGCTCGCGGGAAATCCAAATGTTCTGGAGAAGGACGCATCGTCGTTGATCAACGTGACGCTGAACGGCACCGGAGATCTCGTTCTCGACGGCGTGCCCGCACCGTATCCGATGCCGCGCTATGCGCCCGTGCTCAACGATCGGCAGATCGCCGATGTGCTGACATTCGTTCGCGGCGCCTGGAACAACGGCACCTCGGCGGTGCAGGCTGAAGATGTGACGAAGATACGCAAGGCGACACAAGCGGCGCGCTGATACACGCCGCTTGTGCACTGAATGGTGGCGTCAGGAAGAAAAATCCATGACATCCAGATGAATCGAACTGGATGGATGCGCAAGAAACTTTCGATGCACGCGCGCGCTGATGCGCTCATAACCATCGCTCAACGCTTTAAGCAGGCGCTCGTCGCTCGCTCCTGTCGGTGCCCAAAAGCATTGCTCCAGCGCCTTGCGCGTGATATTGCATTGAATTTCCTGCTCGCGAGAGAACGCGACGAAGCTGACGGAGGCGCGGTCCGACGAAATGGTGGCATGGATCGAGAGCTTGCTTGTCATGATTCGACAGGAGAAATACGGTTCACTGGATTTTATTGTGTCAGAAATCGGTGAACTCGCGAATCCTCGATTGAGCATGAAACGTGCGCAAACGGCCAGAAGCACGCGGTTTTCGTGCCAAAGCTAACCTCGACGCCGCGCAAACATCATACGATTTAATCGAACGTTCGTTCTTGTCTAATCGGCATTAACTATCTGCTGATTAGTTCAGGGTGCAACCTCCCGGGCACCACTCCGCGCGCGAATCCGAACGCCAAAGCTGGCGTGCTTGTCTAGGTATGTCCATGAAAAATGAAAAGAAAAGCATGCTCAGGTGTACTACTCTAGGAACGATCATCCGACGCGGCGCGGCAAGACCAGTCCAGAAAGTGGGTTGCGCGGCGCATTCCCGGAACGCCACCGGCAACGTCAACCCGGCTTCTGTTGCGGCGGGCGTTGCCGCCAGCAGGAGCGGAACATGAAGCATCCATGGTTGATGGATCCCTGGAGCCGTACCCTGGCAATGCTCGACAGCCTTCCGGACCGCCCGTCGGAAGCGAACGAGAAGCTCGCACTGATGACCCGATCGCTCGTGCGGAATGTACAAGGCAAGAGTGTATGCATCGGACCGGCCGAGGCGCATTGCGTCAACATTCGCGTGCTGGAGCGCCTGAGTGAATCGACGCTATCGTTGTCATGGCACGATCCAACGTCGTTCAATTACTCGGAGCAGGTCTGGGCGCTTTGCACTGCCCGCAAGCGCGGAACATGTGCGTTGAGCGGACAGGCGATCAGGCGCGGGCAGCCTGTTTATAGGCCGAGGCGCGTCGGCAGCTCGGTGCCGCTTAATAGCGGCGCGATGATCCTGGCGCTTGCGCTGACTCCCGCTGAACAGGAAGCGAGATTCGTCTCGGAGTGATCTGTTTCGCGCTTGCGTGACGCGTGCGCAATGCACGCGTCATTGTCATATGCACGCACCGGCGCTTGCCCGCGTGCATGATCTGCATTGACGATTCATTGGGTCGCGTTATCGCCTATCGTCTGATGAGCGCGCTCATCATATGCGCGTTTTAGAGATCGGTGTGCAGAGAAGCAAAATTTTTCGCAAAAGCGCTTAGTGTCGATGTTATCCATATAAGATCTGCATATCGCCGCAATCGCGTGTCGAGCATACTCATTAGACAACAGCTTGTAATTCACGACGCGCATACGTTGCTCATTTCGGTCGACGTTTGCGGACGGATACGGGAGGAAAGATGGCTACATTGGCACAATTGGAAAACCAGATTCAGAAATTGCAGCGCCGTGCGGATGCGTTACGAGAAAGAAAGTCGGTCGAGGTGATCGCCAAGATAAGAGTATTGATGGATGAATATGGCTTGACCCCGGCCGATCTCGCCGAAGCCGGCTCAAGCCCAGCTAAAAAGCGCGGCCGTCCAGCGGGTTCAAGGCAATCGTCCGGTACTAAGAAAGGAGCGAACAAGTCCAAACTTCCGCCGAAGTATCGCGACCCGGAATCCGGCGCGACGTGGAGCGGTCATGCGCGCCCGCCCGCATGGATCAAGGATGCGGCTGACCGCACCGTATATCTGATCGCTGGCGCAGGCCGCAAGAACGGTGCGGCGAAGAAAGGCGCGAAGCGTTCTGGCCGCACGGCCGCAAAGAAGACCGCGCGCAAGAGCGCTTAGAGAGCCCCTGCCTAAAGCTAACAAGCTTTCGGGTTTTAGCCAAGCAAGGGACTGCGTGCGCGGGAAAATCCGCTTGCGCGATCGTAAGCAAGGCCGATCTGCAATACGCCCAGATCGCCTTGCGTCGGTCCGATGATCTGCAGACCGGTCGGCAAGCCACCAGGGCCGAAGCCGGCTGGCGCGCTGAGCGCGGGCAGGGATGCCATGGTTGCGGCGACCACGGTTTCCATCCAGCGATGGTAGGTATCCATCCCCCGGCCGTCGATAGCGTGCGGCCAGTCCAACTCTGCATCGAAAGGGAATACCTGAGCCGAAGGCATCACCAGATAGTCGAAGCGATCGAATAGCGCATTGATTGCTTGATACCACGCCGAGCGGTCGCGAATTGCACGGGAAACATCTTCTCCCGATAACTTCAAACCTCGTTCTATTTCCCATACCGCTTCGGGTTTGAGCAACTTGCGCTTGGCAGCGTCGCGATAGAGCGGCGCATTGGTGCCGGAGAACGTGAGGCTGCGCAGATCGATCCAGGCATTCCAGAGACGGTCGAGATCGAAGTCGATATCTACAGCCTCTACGACGCAACCCGTCGTTTCGAAGTGATGCAGCGCCGCTGCATATAGGTCCATCAAGCCCGTTTCCATCGGCAGATGTCCATTCAGATCGCCGAGCCAGCCTATGCGTGTGCCTCGCATGTCGCGCTCCAACGCGTTCGTGAAGTCGATGGGCCGGTCGTTTCTGCGCGAAAGAGGCGCGCGGGCGTCGAAGCCCGCCTGCACCGACAATAGCAAGCCAAGATCGGGAACGGTCCGCGCGATCGGACCAGCGACGCTGAAGTGCTGAAAGAAGACATCGTCGCTGGGCGCATACGGCACACATCCCGGTGTTGTGCGAAAGCCGAAGACGTTATTGAAGGCAGCGGGCGTGCGCAAAGAGCCCATCATGTCGGTGCCGTCCGCGCACGGCAGCATGCGCAATGCGACGCTAACCGCGGCGCCGCCGCTGCTGCCGCCCGCCGAGCGCGATTGATCGAACGCGTTGCGCGTGGTGCCGTACACCGGGTTATACGTGTGTCCGCCCAAGCCGAATTCCGGGGAGTTCGTGCGACCGATGAATATCGCGCCAGCTCGGCGCATGCGCTCGAAGATGACGGCATCGACTGTTGAGACTTCGCCTGCATACAAAGGCGAGCCTTTCGTCGTGAGCATGCCGTCAACGGGAAGGATATCTTTGGGCGCTTGCGGAAACCCATGTAAAGGCCCGAGGCTTTCTCCTCGTGATAGCTGTGCATCGCGCTCGGTGGCGAGAGTAAATAGCGCATCGCGATCCTGTATCGCGACGATCGCATTGACTGCGGGGTTGAAGCGATCGATTTGCGCGAGATAGGCTTTCATCACTTCGACGCACGAGACGTCGCGTGCTTGAATCGCTTGAGAAAGCGCGACAGCTTCGAGCGAAACGATGTCGTCATCGGGTGTGCAAGCGGGGTTTGCGTCGGGTGCGGTCATGGTTTTGTCGTGAATAACAAATGAATTCAGCGATGAAACTCGGGAAGAACATGTGCGGCGACTTCTTCGATGATATCGCGCGCAGGCCGTCGCTCCGATGTGATGTTGAGCGTCACATGATGCGTGCCTCCGTCGCGCATCTTATGCAAGAGCGCAACGAGCGCGCGACGCCCCGTGCGATAGCCAAGCGATATGTCGGTCGATGGCTCGTTCGCATCGGCGCTGAGATCGAGCCGCATCGCGACGCCGAATGCGCGAAAGCCGCCGGAAGCCGCGCGATCGACTGCAGCACGCCACATGCTGTACCGGCCGCGCTGCGCTTGCGGTTCGTGATGGTAAGTCATCCAGCCGAGCGAATGACGCGCAATCCAGTCGACGCTCTGGCCGCCCGAACCGACCGCGAGCATCGGAATGGAAGTGTTCAGGCGAGGCAAGAGATAGAACTCGGGTGCGCCGTCGGGCGCCTGATCGGGGATCACGCGAGAGGGCGCGGTAACGGCAGCGGCGAGCGTTTCCCAATGCTGTCTGTATAGATCGCGCCGGGCATCGGGATCGCGGCCGAAGGCGGCATATTCCGGTGGACGATCGCCTGAACCGACGCCCAGAATGAAGCGTCGCCGAGACAGCGTGTCGACGGAAATTGCGCCTTTAGCGACATGAAGGGGATGTCTGAGCGTCAACACGATCGCGCCGCTGATTAGCGCAATGCGTTCCGTATTCGATGCGAGCGCGCCGAGCAAGACCCACGGATCGAGATGTCCGGTCGGGTCCGGGTAATCGATGCTATTGAGCGGCACGTCGCGGACCCAGAGCGCACGAAAGCCGAGGTGGTCAGCGAGCCGCGCCAGTGCTATCTGTTCCTGGAAGTCGACGATGCTCTGGTTATCGCGCGTGATCGGCAATGTGATGCCGATAGAGAGCTTGTCTTCCGCAAACACGGCGTTCGCGATGGGAGACGGGATCGGAGTGTTTTCGCTAGCGAGCATGACACGCATTGCGTAAAAGGAAAGGCTTGACGCCGATGTTATCACTGCCTTTGCAAACGATGCCCGGCGCGATCAAACACCGGGCATCGTCGATCGTCGGGTTTTAAGCCGCGGACACTATGCTGCGCCGCGTGACGAGCGAAACGACATGCGTCACGACGATATTCACCACGAGCGCAATCAGGCCGATATAGACCGGCCACGAAGCATCGCCGAGATGGACGACATAGACCGGTTTGAGCCCTTGCGAGATTGCGAGACCCGTGCCCAATACGATACCGAATAGCCATCCCAGGAAAAGACCGGGCGTGGTCAAGCGGCGTGTATAGAGCGTGAACACGATGGCCGGGAATATCTGCAGGATCCACACGCCGCCGAGCAACTGCAGGTCGATCGCATACTGCGTCGGCAGGAACACGATGAACAGCAGCGCGCCGAACTTCACGACGAGCGACACGAGCTTCGCCGTCGATGCTTCGGCGGCCGATGACATGTCAGGCGATATGAGCGGACGCCACAAGTTGCGTGTGAAGAGGTTCGCGGCGCCGATCGACATGATCGCCGCCGGCACGAGTGCGCTGATCGCGATGGCCGCGGCCGCAAAGCCCACGAACCACGAGGGAAACAGCGTGCCGAATAACGCCGGTACGACATCCGATGCCGTCTTCACATGTATGCCCGCAGCAATCGCCATATAGCCCAGCAACGCGATCAAACCGAGCAGCAGCGTATAAGCCGGCAGAAAGATGGCGTTCTTGCGCACCGTCGTTGCGGACGACGAAGCGAGCACCGCGGTCATCGTATGCGGATACATGAATGCGGCGAGCGCGGAGCCGAGCGCAAGTGAGGCATAGGCCGTGAATTGACCCGGCTTGAGGATGATGCCCGTCGGTCCGCCTTTCGCCTTGAAGTATTGATCGGCCGAATCGAATACATGCGCATAACCGCCGAGCTTCAGAGGAATGAGCCATACCGCCGCGATCACGACGATATAGATCATGATGTCTTTCACAAAGGCGATCATCGCGGGCGCGCGCAGGCCGCTCGTATAGGTATAGAGCGCGAGAATCACGAATGCGATGATGAGCGGCAGTTCGCCCGTCACGCCGAGGCCCTTGATGACTACTTGCATGCCGACGAGCTGCAGCGCGATATACGGCATCGTAGCGACGATTCCCGTGATCGCCACCGCGGCAGGAAACCATTTTCCGCCGTATTCGCCTTGCACGTAGTCGGCGCCGGTGATGTGGTTCTTCGCATGCGCGATCTTCCATAACTTGGGCATCACCGCGAACACGAACGGGTAGACGATGATGGTATAAGGCAGCGCAAAGAACCCATAGGCACCGACCGAATAGACGAGTGCCGGCACTGCAATCACGGTATAGGCGGTATAGAAATCGCCGCCGACGAGAAACCATGAAATCAACACGCCGAACTGGCGGCCACCGAGGCCCCATTCGTGAAGCTGCGTGAGATCGCCTCGTTTCCAGCGCGCGGCAAAGAAACCGACGACAGTCACGAGCACGAAGAACGCGATGAAGATGGTCATCGCGACTGGATCGATAGGTGTGAGATCGTTCATTTCATGCCCCTGTGCACGATATAAAGCAGGAGCGAGGTGAGCGGCACCCACAAAAACTGATACCAATAGAAAAACGGGAATCCCGCGAACGAAGGGCGCGTGTCGTTATAGAACGGCAGCCAAAGCAGTGCGACGTAGGGTATCAATAGTACGACCCAGAGCCATGGGCTGCGGGGCGCATCGTTGCTGGGTTCCAAAGCTTTTCTCCTCATGAATCAGCGCCGATAAGAACGTGCCGGGGCGCGGTCTCGGCCTTTGTTCTGCTGATGCGAGCAAAGGCCGCGCCGCCAACGGGTGCGCATTATCCAACTAATCCTGCTTTGTTGCCGGACGCTCGGAATCTGGAGAGAACTTATGCCGATGCACGATTACGCAATGCTTTCCGCGCATGTCGGACTTGGCGGATCGGCGTTCGTGTCGCGCAACTCGTGCCTTCAAACGACACGATCTATTCTTACGAAGTTATAACGCGTGGAGATTGGGATCGCGTGCCGACGAGCATCGCGCGCTTGCCGCCGAATCCCGCGACCTTGCGATAGTCGAACCCGTTTTCGATGAGCGTGCGTTTGACAATGCCCGCGCTGGTGAAGGTAGCGAAGGTCGCATCTTCTTTCGCCATGCGCGCCAGCGAAGCGAAGACGGTGGGCGTCCACATGTCCGGGTTCCTGGCTGGCGCGAAGCCGTCAAGATAGATCGCGTCCGCTGCGATGCCGTGAATGGCGAGGTGCGGCAAGAGGTCGGCGGCATCGGCGAACGCGAGTGTCAACGTGACGGCGCCTGCAACGAATGCCCGCCGATGCACGCCGCTTTCGAGCGGCGGCCATACTGACGCGAGCGCATCGGCGAGCGGCGTGACAGCGGCATCGTCGATGATCGCCGCGTGCGCTTTGCGCAAATCGTCCGCGCTGAATGGATGTTTTTCTATCGACACGAATTCGAGCACGGGCGGCCGGTGCGCATCGGCGAGCCATGCCGCCCACGTCGCAAGGAAATTGACGCCCATGCCAAAACCCGTTTCGAGCACCGTGAAGCGCGGCCTGCCGCCCCAGCGCGCGGGCAGGCCATTGCCATCGAGGAAGACATGGCGCGCCTGAGCCAGCGCCCCTGCCGCGCTGTGATAGATGTCGTCGTGACGCGGCGAGTACGGCGTTCCGTCGTCGCGAAACACGAGCGATGCCGATATCAGCGGCTCATCCATTGTTCAGGCATCGGGGGACGATTCATCGAGAGTAATGCCCAGTTCGCTCGCCATTCGCTGAACCATTGCGCGCAATTGCACGACTTCGTGAGCAAGGCGTTTTTGCTCCGACTTTAATGCTTCGAATTCGGAAAGGGAAAAAGATTCGCCGCCCTGGGTTTCGCGCGAAGGCATATCGCTTATGCTCACTTCGCCGCAAAGAAGATGCGCCCAGCGGCTTTCGCGCTCGCCGGGCGTACGCGACAGCTTTACGACGCGCGGCGGATCGTTCGCGGCGAGTTCATCGAGAAAGCTTTCGACCGAGGATATGTCCGCAAACGAATGCAGCCTCGCACTATTCGCGCGCAATTCCGCCGCCGTTTGCGGGCCGCGCAGGAATAGCGTGGCGAGCAGCGCGACCGACTGGCTCGGCACGCCGAGTACGCGGTTCACGTTATGTTCGAAGCGCGGTACACGGCTGCTGCTTGCTTCGAAGACGAGACTCAGGCGCTTCAGGCCATCGATCGTCGTCAGCACTTCGTCTTCGCTCACGTTCATCACCGGCGAGCGCGCGGTCTTTTGATTGCAGCCTGCTGTTAGGGAATTCAACGAAAGAGGATAAGTGTCCGGCACGGTATGCTGTTTTTCAACGAGCACGCCGAGCACGCGCGCTTCGAGAGGCGTGAGCTCGCGCAAGGCGGGACGGGGTGTGGCTTCGGAGGGCGTGTTCATGGGCTTGGTGACGTGCGGTAAGACGCCTATGATACCGGCGACGCCGACCCCGTCCGAAATCCGCGCACCGTCATGCAGCATGAAATTTATCCTCTGACTGTGCAACGTTCTGTGGGGACGCGCCGTTTTGGTGCAAAACAACGGGATTCGCGCATGGAGACATGCTTTAAACAAGGAGGGGAACCGTTCAGATCATTGGCATTGAAGTTGCTTTTTCTCAATCGGCACTGGGCTGCCCACGCAATCGATGCTTCGCACGAAAAAGTGTGACAGATAAATAAAGCATCGCGCTTCGAGGTCGCCTAACGACGTATCCATGTTGTCGGACGCGTCGCGTCTTTCGGGCTCTTCAAGCGTTTGCGAGTGCAACCAGGAATACGAGCGAAGGGGAATCGCCACCCCGGCATGCACTTCATTTGGAAGACCGGCTATGACGCAAGCATTCTTCAACGAGATGTTCGAGCGCAGCGATCTGGAGGCGCGCGGGTTGTCGGCGGTGGCATTTCTCGGCGTGGGCGATCCACGCACGCACTACCGCGACTTCATGACCTGGCTTTCCGCTCAAAGCGAGCAGCAGATCGATGTCAAGCGCGCCGAAGCGGATCTCAACTTCAGGCGTGTCGGCATAACTTTCGCCGTCTACGGAACGAGCGATCTTCCCGGCATCATTCCCGAGCGCACGATTCCCTTCGACCTCATTCCGCGCATTTTTCCCGCCGATGAATGGCGCGCGCTGGAGCGTGGCCTGCGGCAGCGCGTAAATGCGCTCAACCGGTTCATCCACGATATCTATCACGAGCAGGACATCATCCGCGCAGGCATCATTCCCGAGGCGCAGATAATCGGTAACGCGCAGTATCGTCCCGAGATGCGTGGCGTCGATGTCGCGCGCGATATCTATGCGCATATCGCGGGCATCGATATCGTGCGGGCGGGACAGGGCGAGTTCTATGTGCTTGAGGATAACCTTCGCGTTCCGTCGGGCGTGTCGTACATGCTCGAAAACCGCAAGATGATGATGCGGCTCTTTCCGGATCTATTCGCGCGCAATCGCGTGGCGCCGGTGGCGCACTATCCGGATTTGCTGCTCGACACGTTGCGCGCGGCCGCGCCCGCGGCCGTCGAGAATCCGACCATCGTGGTTATGACGCCCGGCATGTATAACTCGGCCTATTTCGAACACGCGTTTCTCGCGCAGCAAATGGGCGTCGAACTCGTCGAAGGGCAGGACCTCTTCGTCGAAAACGAATACCTGTATATGCGCACGACGCAGGGGCCGCAGCGGATCGATGTGATCTATCGCCGTGTCGACGACGACTTCCTCGATCCGCTCGTGTTCAGGCCGGATTCCGCGCTTGGCGTGCCGGGATTGATCGGCGCATATCGCGCGGGCAATGTCTCGTTGTGCAATGCGGTCGGGACAGGCATCGCGGACGATAAGTCGATCTATCCCTATGTTCCGGACATGGTGCGTTTCTATCTTGGCGAAGAGCCGATTCTCAACAACGTGCCGACGTGGATGTGCCGCAAGCCCGACGATCTCAAGTATGTGCTCGATCATTTGCCCGAACTCGTCGTGAAGGAGACGCATGGCGCGGGCGGCTACGGCATGCTGGTCGGTCCGGCTTCGACCGCCTCGCAGATCGCGGAGTTTCGCGCGGTGCTCGAAGCGCATCCGGAGAAATACATCGCGCAGCCGACGCTCGCGCTTTCCACTTGTCCGACCTACGTGGAGGCGGGTATCGCGCCGCGTCATATCGACTTGCGCCCGTTCGTGTTGTCGGGCACCGAAGTGCGCATGGTGCCGGGCGGCCTGACGCGCGTTGCGTTGCGGGAAGGCTCGCTCGTCGTGAATTCGTCGCAGGGCGGCGGCACGAAAGATACCTGGGTTCTGGAGCGCTGACGCAAAGTCCTGAGGAATGCACTGCGTCACCAAAGACAACGACAAACAACCGGGAACACCCATGCTGAGCCGTACCGCGGATCATCTCTTCTGGATGGCGCGTTATACCGAACGCGCCGAGAACACTGCCCGGATGCTCGATGCGAACTATCAGCTCTCGCTTTTGCCGCAGTCCGATGAATATGCGGAACTGGGCTGGCGCGCGATGTTATCGATATCGGAGTTGAGCGGAATCTATTCGGCCGCTCATCACGGCATGAAAAGCCGCGACGTGATCGACTTCATGGCGCGTGATCTTTCGAACCCTTCGTCGATAGTCAGTTGTTTGCGGGCTGCACGCGAGAATGCGCGCGCCGTGCGCAGTTCAACCAATAGCGAGTTATGGGAATCGCTCAACACGACGTGGCTCGACTGTCAGCGCATGCTCGCCGACGGCATTCTGGAGCGGGAACCCTATACGTTCTTCGAATGGGTGAAGTTCCGCTCGCATCTGTCGCGCGGCGTGCAGCTCGGCACGCTCGTGAAGGACGATGCGTTTTATTTCATGCGCCTCGGGACTTTCATCGAACGCGCGGACAATACGGCGCGCATTCTCGACGTCAAATTCGAAATGATGGAGCAACGCGCGGATACTTCCGCACAACCGTTCGATTATCACCATTGGGTAGCGGTGCTCGGTTCGGTATCGGGTTTCGAGGTTTATCGACGGGTTTATCGCGACGTCATTACGCCCGAACGCGTTGCGGGCTTGCTGATTCTTTATGGCGACTGGCCGCGTTCGCTCGCCGCGAGCATCGCGGAAGTGGAGCAGCTTATCGGCCAGGTGACGAAAGGGCGCGATTCGGAAGCGGCGCGGCTAGCCGGGCAATTGAGTTCGGAACTGAAGAATGGGCGCATCGTCGACATTCTGAGGGGCGGACTACACGCCTATCTCGTCGATTTTCTCGCGCGCGTGAACGATCTCGCGGGCCGCGTGAGCCACGATTTTCTGTTGCCGATAGCACCGGAGCCGCCGATGCCATCGGATTCGGAATCGGATTCGCAATCGCAATCGCAGTCCCAATCGCAAAGCAAAGGCTGAGCGCGTGCGCTCAGCGCTGGGCCGCCGCCGCGACGACGCGATGCACGAAGCGCAGCTTGTCGACGACAGGCGGAGCGAGCGTGAACGGATAACCGTCAGGCATGCCGAGACTGCGATTCAGGCTGTTCAGGACATAAGTGAGCGGAAACCAGCGTTTCATCAGGTTATCGAACGTGGTTTCCTCGACCGGCGTCTGATCGGTGAGCGTGGGCTCGTGCGGGCTATCGGGCACGAGCACCAGGCCGCACGATACGGCGGTGTCCAATGTATCGACGATATGCAGGTAATGCGCCCAGGTCTCCGCCCAGTCTTCCCACGGATGCATCGTGGCATAGGCGCTGATGTAATTGTCTTCCCATCGAGCGGGCGGGCCTTCCCGGTAATGGCGATCGACTGCGGCGGCGTAGTCGGCTTGTTCGTCGCCGAATGCAGTGCGAAACGGTGCGATGCGAGCCGTGTCGGCGATCAGGCGATCGAAAAAATAGTGCCCGGATTCATGGCGGAAATGACCGAGCAAGGTCCGATACGGCTCATGAAGCGCGGAGCGCGTTTTCTCGCGATGAGCGTCGTCCGCTTCGGCGACGTTGAGCGTGATGATGCCGTTGTTGTGCCCCGTCATTACGCCGTGACCTTGCGCATCGCCTTCGAGAAACTGGAATTCGAGGCCGCGCTCGGGATCTTCTTCACGGGATTTCACAGGCAGACCCAGTTCCGAAAACGTGTACAGCAGGCGGCGCTTGGCGGCTTCGATGCGATACCAGTAGAGGAGGTTCTCCGGATTCGAGAGGTTAGGAATGGTGCTCGTCAACTGGCACGAGCAACAAAGCGGGTCGTATGGTTCGAGATCGGGCGCGGGGACGACCCAGTTACAGACGTTTTCGACCGCGTAGTTATGACACGGCCTATAGAGAAGATCTTTCGCGAGCGGATGCAGGCTGCGCCAGCGACCGTCTCCATTCTCCTCGAAGGCGCTGATCTGATCGATATCGGGTATGTAACCGAGCCGCGCGCCGCAGTTTTCGCAATGCGTGTTCTCGAAGAATACGTGCTGGTTGCAGCGATTGCAGTGAAAGGTCTTCATCGTGTGGTCGGTGGAAATGTTATGGCGCGACGTTTCGTGTGCGCGCTGTCGGCGATGCTGTCGCAAACATCGTGCCGTAATCAGGCCGTCTTTTCCATGACAAACAGAGATCGCGTTGCAGCGCGTGCCGCGTGTGCAGCATCAATTGAGCAAAGGAGTCCGGTGTGTCCATTCGTGTCGCGTTGAACCATGTCACGCAGTATCGCTATGACCGGCTCGTCGGTCTGTCGCCGCAAGTCGTTCGCTTGCGGCCCGCACCACATTGCCGCACGCCGATCATTTCGTTTTCCATGCGCGTAGAGCCAGAGGACCATTTCATCAACTGGCAGCAGGACGCGTTCGCGAACTATCAGGCGCGTCTGGTTTTTCCCGAGAAAACGCGCGAATTCACGGTGACGGTCGATCTCGTCGCCGAAATGGCCGTCTATAACCCGTTCGACTTTTTTCTCGAACCGGCCGCCGAAAAATTTCCGTTCACTTATGCGCCCGAGTTGCTGCACGATCTCGCGCCCTACATGGTCAAGCGCGAGCTAACGCCGCGCTTTGCGGCATTCGTCGAAAGTATCGATCGCTCTCCGCTCGCGACGATGGATTTTCTCGTCGCACTCAATCAAAGGCTCTCACAGGAGATTCGTTATCTGATCCGGATGGAGCCGGGCGTGCAAACGCCGGAGGAAACGCTCGAAAGCGCGGCGGGTTCGTGTCGGGATTCGGGCTGGCTGCTCGTCGAAACGCTGCGGCATCTCGGGCTGGCTGCGCGTTTCGTGTCGGGTTATCTGTTGCAACTCGCACCGGACACCAAATCGCTCGATGGCCCGAGCGGGACCGAAGTGGACTTCACCGATCTGCACGCGTGGTGCGAAGTCTTCCTGCCGGGTGCAGGCTGGATCGGCTTCGATCCGACTTCCGGCTTGCTGGCGGGCGAAGGACACATTCCGGTTGCATGCACGCCGGAGCCGGACAGCGCCGCGCCGGTTTCGGGCGCGGTGGAAAAATGCGAAGTCCAATTCGTCCACACGATGTCGATCGAGCGCGTGCTCGAAACGCCACGCGTGACGAAGCCTTACAGCGAGGACGACTGGAGCGCGGTGCTGCGTATGGGCGGCGAGGTGGATGCGCAGTTGAACGTATCGGATGTGCGGCTCACCATGGGCGGCGAGCCGACTTACGTGTCGGTCCGCGATCGCGACGAACCGGAATGGAACACCGACGCGCTCGGCCCGACGAAACGCGCCTACGCCGTTTCGCTGATGGACAAGCTGCGCGCACAGTACGGCACGAGCGGTTTCCTGCACATCGGACAGGGCAAGTGGTATCCGGGCGAGCAATTGCCGCGCTGGGCGCTGTCGCTGTTCTGGCGCGCGGACGGCGAACCGTGCTGGCACGACCCGTCGCTCTTCGCGGACGAGCGGCAGCCTGCGTCGTACACGGCCGATGACGCCGCGCGCTTCATTCGTCATCTCGCGGGCAAGCTGTCTTTGGATTCAAAATACATTCAACCGGCATACGAGGACACGTGGTACTACCTGTGGCGCGAACGCCGCTTGCCCGTGAACGTCGATCCGTTCGACTCGCGTCTCGACGACGAACTGGAGCGCGCGCGCCTGCGCCGCGTGTTCGATGCCGGCCTTCCGTCGATCACGGGTTACGCGCTGCCGATCGCGCGCGAAAGCGACTCCGCGACGCAGTCGGACCGCTGGACGACCGGTCCGTGGTTCTTCCGCGACGAGCGCATGTACCTGGTTCCGGGCGATGCATCGATAGGCTATCGCTTGCCGCTCGATTCGCTGCCGTGGGTGTCGGAAGGCGATTACCCGTGGCAGCACGCGCACGACCCGTTCGCGCCGTCCACGCCCTTGCGCACCGCGACTGAATTACGCATGCAATATGCGGATTTGGATAATGAATCTCGCATGCGAAATGCCGATGTGCTTAATAAGAATAAGCACCATGCCGCAGCACCCGGTAAATCGCGGGATCGCGTCCCGCAGCGTGGCGAGTCGGCCGGCTGGATCGCGCGCATCGCGTTGTGCGTGGAAGCGCGCGATCCCGCGCGCGCGGCCGGTCCCAAAGCGGAAGCCGACGCCCTCGCGAAGCTCGGCAACGGCAACAAGTTGATGCATGTCTTTATGCCGCCGCTCACCGCGCTCGACGACTATCTCGATCTTCTGGCGGCCGTCGAAGCAACGGCTTCCGATTTGCAGATTCCTGTCATCGTCGAAGGTTATCCGCCGCCGCGCGACGCGCGTCTCAAGATGCTGCAGGTGACGCCCGACCCCGGCGTGATCGAGGTGAATATTCATCCGGCCGCGAACTGGAACGATCTTGTCGAACACACCGAGTTTCTCTACAACGCGGCGCACGAGTCTTATCTGAGCCCGGAGAAATTCATGCTCGACGGCCGGCACACCGGCACGGGCGGTGGCAATCACTTCGTGCTCGGCGGCGCGACACCCGCGGACAGTCCTTTCCTTCGTCGCCCCGATCTGCTTGCGAGCCTGATCGCGTATTGGCATAACCATCCGTCGTTGTCGACGTTGTTTTCGGGGCTCTTCATCGGTCCGACGAGCCAGGCGCCGCGCGTCGACGAAGCGCGTAACGATCAGGTCTATGAACTGGAGATCGCATTCGCCGAATTGCAACGTCAACTCGATCTGCTCGGCACACGCGACGATGCGACCGTGCCGCCGTGGCTCATCGACCGCATCTTGCGCAACATCCTGATCGACGTGACGGGCAATACGCATCGTGCGGAATTTTGCATCGACAAGCTGTATTCGCCCGATGGACCAACCGGCCGGCTCGGTCTGCTCGAACTACGCGGGTTCGAAATGCCGCCGCACGCGCGCATGAGTCTTGTGCAACAACTGCTGTTGCGCGCGCTCGTTGCGCGCTTCTGGAAAGCGCCCTATACCGCGCGACTCACGCGCTGGGGCACGGAACTGCATGACCGCTTCATGCTCGGCACCTTCGTGCAGATGGACTTCGACGACGTGCTCGGCGAATTGCGCGATGCGGGCTTCGCATTCGAGCGAAGCTGGTTCGCGCCGCACTTCGAGTTCCGCTTCCCGCTCGTCGGCGCATACGATACGAGCGGCATCGCGCTCACCATTCGCAATGCGCTCGAACCGTGGCACGTGACGGGCGAAGAGGGCGCGATCGGCGGCACGGTGCGCTTTGTCGATTCGTCCGTCGAACGTCTCGAAGTGCGCGTGCTCGGACTGAACGGCAATCGACATGTCGTCACCGTAAACGGCGAGACGTTGCCGCTGCAACCGACGGGGCGCGTGAGCGAATACGTCGCCGGCGTGCGCTTTCGCGCGTGGGGGCAGGCGGCATCGGTGCATCCGACCATCGACGTACATGCGCCGCTTACGTTCGATATCGTCGATACATGGACGGGACGCGCGATCGGCGGTTGCCAGTATCACGTCGCGCATCCGGGAGGGCGCAACTATCAGACCTTCCCGGTCAACGCATATGAAGCGGAAAGCCGCAGACGTGCACGCTTCTTCGCGACGGGCCACACGCCCGGCACGATGCACGTAAAGGGCCGCGAACGCAGCCTCGAATTTCCGTTCACGCTCGACCTACGCTATCGTTGACGTGCAATCATCATTCGAATAAAGAACCAGGAACCGAGACGACATTGGCCTATCAATCGACCTTGCCGTTCGACATCGGCGCGGCGCGCATCGATGCGCTCGCGCTGTTGCGCACGCTGCCCGCGCGCGAAGGGCACTGGGACGAACTGCGCGATGCGGCGGGCCAGTTGCGCGAGCCGTGGCGGCAGTTCTTCGAGTTGCTCGGCGAGCAGGGCATCGCGCGGCTCGACGATGGCGTTGCCGCCGTCGCGCAGCAAGTCCGCGACAACGACATCACGTATAACGTCTATGCCGATAACGGCAAGCCGCGTGCGTGGTCGCTCGATCTCTTGCCGCTCATCATCGATGAAGAAGAGTGGGCGCTGATCGAGCGCGGCGTTGCCCAACGCGCGCGGCTCATGGAAGCGATCGTCGCCGATGTCTACGGCCCGCAGACCTTGCTGCATCGCGGCCTTTTGCCGGGCGCGCTCGTGTTCGGGCATCCCGGCTACTTGCGCGCGGTGAAGGGTTTCATGCCGCCGCTCGGCCGCTTTCTGCAGATCGTCGCGGTCGATCTCGCGCGCGCGCCATCGGGTGCGTGGACCGTCATCGCGCATCGCACGGAGGTGCCTTCGGGGCTCGGCTATGCGCTCGAAAACAGATTGATCGTCGTGGGTCTGTTCGCCGATCCGTTTCGCGCAATGCGTGCGAGCCGTCTCGCGGCAACTTACTCGCAACTCATCGCGACGATCGCGCAAGCTGCCCGCGCGACGATGCGCGATGACGAAGACGGCCGCAGCAATGCATCGAACGATGCGCCGCATATCGCATTGCTGAGCCCCGGTCCCTTCAGCGAGACGTATTTCGAGCATGTGTTTCTCGCGCGTTATCTGGGCGTCACGCTCGTCGAAGGCAAGGACCTCACGGTGCGCCACGACAAGCTCTATCTCAAGACGCTGGCCGGCTTGTCGCGCGTGCATGCAGTGTTGCGGCGTCTGGACGATGCGTTCTGCGACCCCGTCGAATTGCGCGCGGACTCGACCATCGGCGTGCCGGGCTTATTGCAGGTGATGCGTGCGGGCAATGTGATGGTGTCGAATGTGCCGGGCACGGGCTTCACGGAATCGCCCGCGCTCAATGCGTTTTTGCCGGGCATCGCGAAGGCGCTGCTGGATGAAGAACTCGAATTGCCGACCGTGCCGACATGGTGGTGCGGCGAAGAGGCCGCGCGGCGCGAAGTATTCGAGCGCCTCGATAGCGCACTCATCGCGCCGACATGGCCCGGCGCACAGGCCGATCGCGCGCCGGGCATCGATGCGGGCGTGCAAGAGCTTGCGGCATGGCGCGAACGCATCGAACGCTCGCCGGATGTCTTCACGGTGCAGGAGAATCTGCCGTTTTCCACGGCGCCGCGCTTTCACGATGGCGCGCTCGGTTCGCGTCCGTGCGTGCTGCGCGCCTACGCCATCGCGAACATCGACGGAAGCTGGAGCGTGATGCCCGGCGGCTTCACGCGACTCGCGGCCGACAAGCGCGCGACGGTGTCGATGCAGTTCGGCGGCAGCAGCGTCGATACATGGGTGATGTCGAGTCAACCCGGCGGCGCGGCGTCGTTGCGCCCGACGCCGATGAAGCCGGGCGAATTGCGTAAGCATCGCATCGTATCGAGCCGCGCCGCGGAGAGTCTTTTCTGGGCGGGGCGTTACGGCGAGCGTGCCGAAAACAACGTGCGCTTATGCCGTCTGTTGCTCGGCATGCTCGATGGCAGCAATGCCGAGGAACTCTTTCCGACGCTCACGGAACTCGCATCGCAATGCGGACTGATTCCATCGGTCGATACACTCGCGCGCAGCACGCCGCAAGCGTTCGAACGCGTGCTCGTCGCGGGGCTGCCGGAGTCGAGCAAGGCGACGAGCATCGGCGGCAATCTCGCGGATCAGGCGCGCGCGTGCGGTGAAATTCGCGACCGGCTTTCGACGGACCACTGGCGCACGATTCTCGCGTCGCGCAACGACTTTCGCGATGCGCTCGCGCGTCTCGTGCAGAGCGATACCGCCGATGAAGGCACGGTTCGCATCGGCCGCGATTACGACCGTCTGATGCTTGCGGGCGCGCTCGAACAACTCGCGACACAACTGTCCGCGATCAGCGGCGCGCAAGGCGATCGCATGACGCGTGATGAAGCGTGGCGGCTGCTCTTCATCGGGCGGCACATCGAACGCGTCTCGACAATGGCCACGATTCTGCACGTGGTCGCCGAGCGCGGCGCGCTCGCATCGCCTGCGGGCTTCGATCTGCTCTTGCAACTTTTCGACAGCACGCTCACGTATCGCTCGCTCTATCCTGGAAGGCTCGAAGTGCCGGCGCTGATCGATCTCATCGTCGTCGATCAAACCAATCCGCGCGGACTCTATGGCGTGTACGCGCGCTTGCGCACGAAGCTCGATGAGATCGCGGCCGCGGCGGGCGGCGCGCGCAGCATGCAAGCGACGCGTTTCGCGGATCTGCTCGTACACGCCGATGCATTGCCGGATCTCACCGCGCTGTGCCGAACGCGATCCGACGGCCGTCACGACGCGTTGATGGCGCTATGCGACAGGCTCGTTGCCTCGGTCGGCGCGGCATCGAACGAAGTCAGTGCGCGCTATTTCAGTCATGCGAATACGCCCGCCGCGCAGGTGTCGTCATGAGCCTCGGCCTGAACGACACCGTGCTCGCGGTCACGCATCGGACGACCTATCGTTACTCGACGCCCGTCGAAATCGCGCAGCATCTTGCGACGATCCGTCCGCTGCATTGTCCGTGGCAACAAGTGATCTCGCATACGGAGCGGATCGAGCCGGTGCCGTCTTATGTGCATAGCCGCGTCGATGCATTCGGTAATGACGTGCTGTACTTTTCGCTCGATGCGCCGCACGAGCGTCTTTCGATGACGAGCGAAACCACGGTTCGACTCACACCGCGCTGGGATGCGCTCGATGCCGAGGCCACGCCGCCGTGGGAAGAGGTCGCGAACCGGCTGCGCTATTGCGCGAGTGGTTCGTTTTATCCGGAGAGCGAGTTTTGTTATGCGTCGCCTAACATCTCGCTCGATCATGCGCTGCGCGCTTATGCGCAGGTTAGCTTCCATCCGGGCAAGCCGCTCATTGCGGGCGCGATCGATCTGATGCATCGCATTCATGCGGACTTCGAGTACAAGCCGTCCGCCACCGCGTTCGATACGCCCGCATCGCGCGCGTTCGAATTGCGTCATGGCGTGTGTCAGGATTTCTCGCAGGTGATGATCGGTTGCCTGCGCGCGCTCGGGCTGCCGGCGCGCTACGTGAGCGGTTATTTGCGCAACGATCCGCCACCGGGACATGCGCGGTTGATCGGCGCCGATGCTTCGCATGCGTGGGTGTCGGTGCATTGTCCGCAAAGCGGATGGATCGATCTGGACCCAACCAACGACGCGCTCGCGGACCTCGATCATGTCACGCTGGCGACGGGGCGTGATTACAGCGACGTATCGTTGTTGCGCGGGATGATTCTCGGCGGAGGCGCGCATCACGTCGATGTCGCGGTGAACGTGCTGGCGCTGTGAAGAACGTCGCGCACGGCGCGTGCTTCGTTACTCTCCTTCCGGATAATCCGCGCCCGCCGACACCGCTTCCCAGCCATCGAAGTCGTGGGGATGCCCGTGTTGCAGATTGCGTGCCCGCGCGATACAAGCACGCGATGTCGGACTGCGTTAATGTCTAGGCTTTCTTCGCTATGCGCAAGCTTCGCGCGCGCCTTTCGCTTTGCAAGGAGATTCGCACGATGGACTACGTGAAACTGGGCTCGACCGGTCTCGATGTGTCGCGGCTCTGTCTGGGTTGCATGACCTACGGCGTGCCCGATCGCGGCACGCATCCGTGGACGCTCGACGAAGAACAGAGCCGTCCGCTCATCAAGGAAGCACTGGAAGCGGGCATCAATTTCTTCGACACCGCCAATACTTACTCGGATGGCACGTCAGAGGAAATCGTCGGACGCGCCCTGCGCGATTTCACGAAACGCGACGATATCGTGATTGCGACGAAGGTCTTCAATCGCATGCGTCCCGGCGCGAATGGCGCGGGGCTCTCGCGCAAGGCGATCTTCAACGAGATCGATAACAGTCTGAAACGGCTCGGCACGGATTACGTCGATCTCTATCAGATTCATCGATGGGATTACACGACCCCGATCGAAGAAACGCTCGAAGCGCTGCACGATGTCGTGAAGGCAGGCAAGGCGCGTTATATCGGCGCTTCGTCGATGTATGCGTGGCAGTTCAGCAAGGCGCTCTATACGTCGCGCGCGAACGGATGGACCGGGTTCAAGACGATGCAGAATCATTTGAATCTGCTGTATCGCGAGGAAGAGCGCGAGATGATGCCGCTTTGCAAGGATCAGGGCATTGGCATGTTGCCGTGGAGTCCGCTCGCGCGCGGCCGTCTCACGCGCGAATGGGACGCGACGAGCGCGCGTCAGGAATCGGATACGTTCGGCAGCACGCTATATCGCACCGACGATGCCGATCGCGCGGTCGTCGAAGCCGTGGCTGCTCTCGCGAAGGCGCGCGGCGTGCCGCGTGCGCAGGTGGCGCTCGCATGGGTCGCGCAGAAGGCGCCGGTGACGGCGCCGATCATCGGTGCATCGAAGCCCGGTCATGTGGCCGATGCGGTCGCGGCCTTATCGCTGAATCTCACGGCCGAGGAGATCGCGCAACTCGAAGCGCCGTATGTGCCGCATGCCGTGTCCGGTTTCAAATGACAAAATCACGCGGATCATAGCTGCGATTCGATTGGCAAGAGGCCCAGCATCCAGATTCCGGCGCGCTTGAACGCGGACACGCCCGGCTCGCTATCGAGCACGGTCGTGTTGCCGTTGGCGTCGGTGTCGATCCACACCATGCGCGTGCCGCCGTTGCCGTCGTCGCGCAGTTCGACGCGCCACGCGATGCGATCGATGTTCGTCCCGATGCCATCCGCCACTTGCTCGGCGGCTGCCGTGCTTTCGCAATAGACGCCGATCTCCGTGTTCAACTCTACAGAACGCGGGTCGAGATTCATCGAGCCGATGAAGATGCGCTTGCGATCGAACACATAGGTCTTCGCATGCAGCGACGCCTTCGACGATCCGAAGGTCGTTTTCTTCGCGCTCTTGTCGTCGTCCGTCGATGCGACGGGCTTCAGCTCGTACAGGCGCACACCCGCTTCGAGCATGTCACGGCGATAGCGCTGATAGCCCGCATGCACCGCGCCGACATCCGTGGCCGCGAGTGAATTCGTGAGCACGGTGACGCGCACGCCGCGCGCTGTCATCGACCGCAGCCATCGCACGCCTTCGTCGCGCGGCACGAAGTAGGGCGACACGATCAGCATTTCCTTGTCCGGATCGAGATTAAGCGCCTTGAATTGCGACATCAAATGGCCTTCGGTGTCGCCGGGCGCGCGCGTGATCTTCGCGGGATCGTCATACAGAAGCGTCGCCTTGCCCCACGAAAACGCGGTGTCGTGCGACTCGATAACTTTCGTGTAGCGCTTGCGAACTTGCGCGACATAAGGCGAGGTCTGTTCCGATAACAAATACGTGTCGAGCTTCTGGCGATAACCGGCGAGCGCGTCGGGATCGGCTTGACGTCGCACCAGGTTCTCGATCGGATAGGCCGCATCCGAGTTCCAGTACATGTCGAATGCACTCGATACCTCGCGCACGACAGGACCATGTACTAGCACGTCGAGATCGCCGAATGCGACCGTGCTCGATGCGCCGAAGTATTCGTCGCCGATATTGCGCCCGCCGAGAATCGCGGCCTGGTTATCGGCGATGAGCGCCTTGTTATGCATCCGGCGATTCACCCGAAAGAACTCGACCGCGGAGCCGAGCCGCTTAAACGTGCGGTTCGCCACGGGATTGAAAAGCCGCACCTGCACGTTCGGATGCGAAGCGAGCGCGAGCAGGAATCGATCGTCGGCATTGGTGCCGAGATCGTCGAGCAGAAGGCGCACGCGCACGCCGCGATCGGCCGCGCGCATGACCGATGCGGCCATTTCGCGGCCCGTCAGATCGTCGTGCCAGATGTAGTACTGGAGGTCGAGCGTGCGCTGCGCGGCCTCGCTCAGGATCACGCGCGCGATGAGCGCGTCCATGCCGTTCGGTAGCAGGTGGAACGCGTTGTCGCCGGGATGCGCGGCTTCGCTCGCCGCGAAGGTCGTGCCGAGGCGCGTGTTCGCGGTGTCGGCTAGCGCGTGCGTGTCCATGCGTCCGGTCTGAGGCGGAAGGCTCGCGCAGGCCGTCATCAACAGTGCGAACGCAATGGCGAACCAGTTACGAAATTTCATTGCGTGCCCTCGGCTATGTGCTGCATGCTAGACCACGCTTTTTTCCCGCCGCAACGCTTCGGTGAGACGCGCGCGCACGAAGCTCACGTGCTCGCGCAGCACGTAGAGCGCATCGGCGTAGGCGAGCGGCAGCTTGAGCGTATCAAGCGATTCCTCGATGTAATCGAGCTCGACGACAAGCGCGCGACGTTCGTCTTCGCTCGTGACGCGCATCGCACCGCGTTCCACCGCGATCAGCGCGCCGTAATAGCGATAGATGCGCGAGCGCACGCGCCAGCGATACAGCGCGGGCACGAGCCGCAGCGCGGGAAAGATCAGCACGGCGACGGGCAGCAACAACACGAGCGCGCGATCCGCGATATTCGCGAGCCAGAACGGCAGCGTGCGATACAGGAAGCTCTTGCCCGAGCGGTAATAGCGGCTCGCGTCTTCGCTGATCGGAAACTCATGCGCGACAGGACTCGGGAATTGCCCCGCGCGCTGCAGCAAACCGGCCGTGCCATGCACTTCCTGCGCGGCTTCGATGAGCAAGTCGGATAGCGCCGGATGCAGGCTCGGCCGCGCGACCAGTTCGGCAGTCGGGCTGATCAGATGCACGCTCTCCGGTGGAATGCGCCGGCCGAGATCGAGCACGCCGGGCGGCAACTCGATATCGTCGAGATATGGAAAAAGTCGCGTGTAGGCGCCCGATTCCTTGAAGTCCATCACCGAGATGCCGGGCACGCGCAAGAGGCGCAGCATCAGGCCGCGCGTCGCGGAATCGCCGGAGAGGAAGACCGCGTCGGCCTCGTTGCTGACGAGTTGTGTCGCGGCCTGCAAGCCGTCGGTAGGCAGAAGCTGTGTGTCGCCGCCGGGATAGATGCCGTTCGCTTCCAGCAGGTTCAGCGACAGCATGCGCGTACCGCTGCCTTCGCGGCCTATCGCGATGCGCTTGCCCGCCAGTTGCGAGAGGAGCGTGAGGCCCTTGCCTCGATAGAACACGACGAGCGGCACATAGGTCACGCTGCCGAGCGACATCAGGTGCGATGCCTGTTCCTTCGTCGCGATGCCGCCTTGCACGAGCGCGAGATCGACGTGCTGCTTCGGATCGAGCAGGCGTTCGAGATTCTGCACCGAGCCGTCCGAAGGCAGCACTTTGAGCGTGATGCCGTTGCGCGCGAGCAGCTTCGCGTATTCCTGCGAGATGACATAGAACGAGCTGTCGGGTTGACCCGCGCTCATCGTGATGGTCTTGGGCGGCGCGGGATCGACGAGCCAGTAGACGAGCGCGACGACGATAGCAATGACGAGCACCACGGGACCGGCCGTCCATGTGATGTCGTGCAGGACGCCCTTTGCATGATCGCGAGGCAGATGCGGGCGCTTCATGCGATGCCTCGTCATGAGCGTGCGTTTGTGACTGCTTGCGTGTCGGGAAGGACATGGAGCATGTCGTGTCGGTGTCGGAAGCGGCGTTGCTTCGCAGTGTAACGCGGGACGCAGACAAAACGACAAGGCCGGCGCGCACGCGGCCGGCCTTCTTTCGTCGATGCCCGGTTATGCCCAGTGCGCCGGAATCCAGAACCTGCCGACCCAGTGACCCGGGATCAGAACCGCGCGATGCGGGACCACATAGACGGTCTTCGCGGGCGCGACATACACGGTCTTGACCGGAGCCGGAGCCGGCGCGACATACACGGTCTTGACGGGAGCCGGCGCCGGTGCGACGACCACGGTCTTGACGGGAGTCGGCGGGGGCGGCGTGACCACGACCGTCGACGGAGCCGGCTGCGGTGCGATCACCACGGTCGTCGCGGGCGGCGGAGGCGGCGGCAGCATGACGGGCGCGGCAACGACCGTCGTTCCGCTGACGACGGGCGTCGTGGCGACCACCGTCGTGCTCGACGTGACCGCGCCGCCACCGACGACCGTCGTGCTGTGCGAGCCGTTCGTGACCGTCGCGGTGCCCGACGTCGTGACCACGCCCGGCGCGACGCTCGTCGCGCTACCCGAATGCGTGACGGTGCCACCGTTCGCCGTGTTCACGGTGCCGGAGCGGTTGCAGGTGTAGCCCGCGCAATTCGTCGATGCCGAGTGCGTCGACGTGTTGCCGTTCGGTCCCGTCACCGAGCCGGACGACGAGTACTGGCCGGGTGCGGTGCGTGTCACGGTATCGCTGCCGGTCGCGGTCTTGCCGTTCGGGCCGGTCGCGCTGCCGTTGTGCGAGCAACTGCCGCCCGCGCAGCTCGTGTCGCCCGCATGCTGCACCGAGCGTCCGTTCGGACCGTAAGCGGTGCCGGAGTTGGAGAACTGGCCGGGCGCGGTGCGCGTCACGGTGCCGGAGTTGGTGGCGACGCGGCCCCACGGATTCTCGACGCCGCCCGCATGCGAGCAACTGCCGCCGCCGCAGGAACCGCCGTGCGCGCCCTGATATTCGCCGCGGCCGGTGTAGGCCGTGCCGCCACGCGCCCAGCCCGCGAAGGCCGAACTGCTGCACAGCGTGAGCGCGGCGGTTGCCGCGACGACGAGTAACTGACGCACACGGCGCACGCGGCGCTTGCCCGAATCCGCGTCGCATGCGGGCGCAACGCGGACGTTCGAAGCGAAAGTCGATCTGTTTTTCACGGGATGTCCTTCTCGGTTCTTTAGGCCACGTTGCGTTTCGTGTGGCGACGGAAGTGACTATAGAGACGCGCTCTTATGAAGTCCCGCGATAACTTATTTCATGTTATGTCATCGCTGGCGGCACGGCGCTATGCCGCATGGAACAAGGGTTTACCGGATCGCTGAGAATCTCGCGACGGCCGCGCGCGGCATGAATTCGCGCATTGCGTCACACTGGCGGCTATCGTTCGATCCATTCGTCATAACATTTGAAATCGCCATGACAACATCTACTCCGATCAAGATCGCCGTTCTCGATGACTATCAAAACGTCGCGCTCTCCATGGCCGATTGGTCGCCGCTCGACGCGCGCGCCGAGATCACCGTGTTCAACGATCACATGGCGGAACGCGGCGCGCTGCTCGCACGTCTGCGGCCGTTCGACGTCGTCTGCGCGATGCGCGAGCGCACGCCGTTCTCGCGCGACATCATCGAGAGCCTGCCGAACCTGAAACTGATCGCATCGACGGGCGCGGCGAATGCATCGATCGATCTGGATGCGGCGTCCGAACGCGGCGTCGAAGTGCGGCACACGGGTTATACGTCCACACCGACGATCGAATTCACCTGGGCGCTGATTCTCGCGAGCATGCGCAACATTCCCCCCGAAAACCGCTCGCTTAAGGAGGGCGGCTGGCAGATTGCGCTCGGCACGGAGCTAGCGGGCAAGACGCTCGGCTTGCTCGGCCTTGGTCGCGTGGGCTCGGCGGTCGGCGTGATCGGCCGCGCGTTTCGCATGAACGTGATCGCGTGGAGCCAGAACCTCACACGCGAGCGCGCCGAGGAAAAGGGCGTGCAACTCGTCGACAAGGACACGCTCTTCGGCACCTCGGACGTGCTCTCCGTTCACCTGCGCCTGAGCGAGCGCACGCATCATCTCGTCGGCGCGCGGGAGCTTGCGCAGATGAAGCCGACGAGTCGCATCGTCAACACGTCGCGCGGACCGATCGTCGATAGCGCGGCGCTCGTCGATGCGTTGAAGTCGGGCAAACTCGCGGGCGCGGCCATCGACGTCTACGATGAAGAACCGCTCGCTGTGAACGACCCGCTGCGTTCACTGCCGAACGTGCTGGCGACGCCGCATATCGGCTATGTATCGGAGGATCTGTATCGCACGTTTTACGGCGATACGGTGCGCAACATCGTCGAATGGCTCGATGCGCGCAAAGCTTGATATCGCGCTTACGACGCCTTCGATTCGCCGGGCGGCAAGAGCAAAAACAACGTTTCGATCGCGGAGTTCGCGCGGCGCTTGCCGTCCGTGCGGCCGACCGCGAGATCGATGACCGCGAGTCCTACGACGAGCGCATGAACCATCGACACATGCTCTTTCGTGACCGCAAGGCCCATTGCTTCGAGCATGCGCGTGATGCGTACAGCAACGCCTTCGGCGAGTTCGCGGAAGAGGCTGCGTATGGTCGGTTCTTCGTCGGCGGCTTGCGCGAGCGCCATCAAGACGCGCGTGTTCTCGTGGCGCATCGCGACATTCGCTATCGATGCCGCGGTGATCTTGAGCGACGCTTCGCCCGCGAAGGCATCGACTGCGGCGAGTTGTCCGTCGATGGCGGTGCGCGCGACAGCTTCGATCAACGCGAGGCGCGTGGGGAAATAGTAGGTCAGATGACTCTGACGCAGGCCCGCGCGCGCAGCGACGCGCGGTTGCGTGAAGCCTGAATAGCCTTCTTCGCGCAAGGTGGCGAGGGCGGCTTCGAGTATGGTCTGTCGACGATCCTGCACGGGGTGCGATCCACGTTTGGTTAAATTACCAAACCTTAGCGTGAGCGATGCACGGCGTCAACCTCGTGAATCGTCATAGGACGGCGGCTGCGGATTGTGCGCGGGGTTCGTGTCGAACATGCGGATGTCGGTTATCGCCGCGCTTGCGAGCGATCGAAGATCGGCTTCGAGCGCATCGGCGAGTGCCTTGTCATAGACTTCGTCGCCATTTACATAGAGTGTGAACGCTTCGAGATATTTTGCTTTCTTGCCGGGATTCTCGATGGTTTCGCGCGTCCACCGGTATAGCGGATAGAGCTCGATGCCATCGCGTTCCGCCTGCGCGACGTAATCGGCAAAGGCGTCGTACTGGCATTTCAATTGAGCGTCGTGTTCGATCAGCAATCCGTTGATCGAGGCGAGCTTTTCGTTTGCCGGGTCTAGACGCGCCATTGCCGCGTATTCGGGCGCGAGGCGGATTCGAACTTGGTATTGCCAGGATTCGGCCATGATGTCCTTTCGATGTTGAAAGCAATCTATCGACTCGCATGTGAATAATGCAGTTCATGCACTACACTTCCTCTCGCATTGCGAAGCAAGCCGGCCATCGACGTTCATCAATGCAGTCGACGAACAAGAGGAGGTTATCAGTGAGTCTTCGACATTCGATGTACTGCCCATGTTGCGACACCGCGCCGAACGCCGCAAGCCGGCGTCGCTTCCTGGCGCTCGCGGGTCAAAGCGCCGCCGCGCTCGCGCTCTTTCCGCATCTCGCGTACGCCGATAACGACGTGCCGTCCATTGCCTACGATTCCGTTCCCGATCCTGTACGTTTGCCGCGCGATACGTACTTCGGCGAATGCTCCGGCGTCGCGCTGAATTCGGCGGGGCATATCTTCGTGTTATCGCGCGGCAATAGCATCGGCCCCGCCTATGGCGCAGCCGCGGCGCAATTGCTCGAATTCGATCGCAATGGACGCTTCGTGCGCGAGATCGGCCATAACCTTTATGCCTGGTCGTTCGCGCATACGGTCAAGGTGGATCGGCAAGACAATGTCTGGGTGACTGACAAGGGCTCGGACATGATCATCAAGTTCACACCGGAAGGCCGCGTCGCGATGGTGTTTGGACGCAAGCAGGAAGCAGCGGATGAAGAGACCGCGCCGCTCAAGCATCCGAATCCGCCGTTGCCTTCCGAGCCGGGGCGTTTTCGACAGGTGACGGACGTTGCATGGGATGCGTCCGGCAATACCTATATCAGCGACGGATACATCAACTCGCGCGTCGCGAAGGTCGATAAGGACGGCAACTGGCTCAAGTCATGGGGCGAACGCGGCAAGGAGCCGGGGCAATTTCATACGCCGCATAGCATTGCAGTCGACAGGAACGGCCTGGTCTATGTCGCCGATCGCAGCAACCGGCGCATTCAGGTTTTCGACGGCGAAGGCAATTTTCAGCGGCAATTCACGATCGACGTGCCCGTGCCGCCCGATGCGCGCCCGGCAATCGGCAACATGCCCGATGAAGCGGCGATCGCGGCGGGGACATTCGCGCCGGGTTCGCCCTGGGCCATTTGTATTTCGCCGGGGCCGAATCAAGTGCTGTATTGCTCCGATGCTTTTCCGGGCCGGATCTACAAGTTATCGCTCGACGGAAAATTGCTCGGCGTGCTCGGGAAATCGGGCAAGCAATTGAAGCAGTTCGGTTGGATTCATGAAATGGCGTGCCCGGCGGAAGGTACGTTGTTCGTCGCGGAGTTGCTCAATTGGCGAGTGCAGAAGCTTGTATTGCATGGGTGATTGCGCATTACTTGTTCGATGGCTTCGGTCGCTTCGATCGCATCGACATGATGGGCGTCGGCTGCGCGTCGCATCGATTCTCCCGCCACGCGCGCACCGTATCGAGCGCGACGGAATTGCGCACATAGCGATGCCACACGAAGGCGAGATCGAAGATCAGGATCGCGAGCCACCACGCATAGAGAAAGAATGCTCCGCCAAGGACGACGGGCCATAAGGGTTTGCCGGCAAGATCGCCCCATAACCTCACGCCTACGATCAGCACCATCGTCAGCGTGCCGAGCGCGACGAGAATACGCCGTCCCCAATGCGGTTTGCGTGGCGCGAGCCAGCCGCTTATCGCACAGACGAGTCCCGCGAGTACGAAGACCGCCTTGCCGACGACGGGGTCCGCGCTATCGCGATGCAGGATATCCGCGAACGGACTGGCGAGAAACGCGGCCACGCCGCTCAAGAGAACGAACCAGAAGATCAGCGCACCCGCGACGAACGACAGAAGCGCGACGATGCGCCAGCGCAGCCACGCGGCCGTGTGTCTTGCGCCGCGCGCCTTGACGAGACGCGGAAGGCGCGCGGCGACCGTCGTTCCCATCAACAGGCAGGCGAGCGCGAACACGGAGCGCGTGAGATAGATGAACTCGGGCGCGGTGCTCGTGCCGCCCGCGCCGGAGTCGGACGAGGCCGTGACGGCTTTATAGATGAAGAACACGGCGAGCAGATGCAGCGCGAAGCTCAGCAGATAAGGAATCGCCGTGCTCACGACGCCGCGAAAACGCCTGTTTTGCGGGGCTTTTGCGGTGTTCCTGTCGAGTACGACGTTCTCGATGAAGTGGCTGAAGACATCGCCGTCGGTCCAGTAGTCGGTATGCGCTTTGCCCGGTAGCCAGTAGCGCGAGAAGCCGATGTCATGCTCCGGCTCGAATTCGAACGCAAGACAACCACGATGACGGAGATAGGCGCGCGCCGTATCCAGCGCGAAGCCGACAGGATCGCCGAAGTCGTAATAGTTGCGCCACCGAATGCGTGAAGGCAAGGTTATCGGGCCGCCGGGACGCTCGATCAGGGTCACGGTATCGCCTTGTAGTTCGCTCTTCAACGCCATGCTTTCCCATAGCTTTGGCCATAAGAGGATGTGCTTGTCGATCGGCGAACCGATGGTCATGAAGCCGCGCAGACTTTGCACCCAGTCGGTGCTGATGATCTGCTTGCCGTCCTTCGGGTCGGCCACGGTCGGTGTCGATAACGCCTGCAAAATCCCGAGAAAACTGATCACGGTCCCTTCGCTGTGCGCGACGATATACACCTCGGGCGCGCACTGGCAACGCGCGGTTGCGAGCGCGACGAGCCGCTCCATCACACGGTGGAAGCGAAAGACGATGGTTTCCCGATGCTGCCTGAAATCCGCGACGAGCTGAACGTCGCCAACATAATCGCGCAACATCGGCGCTAGGTCGAACTTGAAGATGCCGGCTTTCTCCGTCACCGCGAGCAGGCTTTGCATCACGGCCACGGTTTCGACGATCTCTTCGACGATGCCAGACGCGAGCGAGAAATCAGCGGGTTCGAGCTTGCGTTCGTCGACGTTGAGCATGTAGGTCGCCTGCGCGCGGCTCACGATCGACAGTCCCCACGCCTTGCTCTCTTCCAGCGTGTCGTCCTGCTTCACGACTTCGCGCGGAATGTCGGCCCAATACACTTCAGCGAAACCAAGGGCGGAATAGAAGTCGCGTTGCGCGGCCGTATAAGGACCGCCCGGCGGCAGATCGAGCTGGCGCACATCCACTTCGCCGACGCCCGCGATGTCGAAGTAGCCAAGCGGCATTACCGGCAGCGGCGGCTCATAGCGCGCGCCGAACTGGCTCGCCACCGAGCGCACCGTGTCGCTGTGCAGCTGATTGCCGATGCCATGTATCGCGACGACGATCTTCTGCACGCGCGGCACGATCGGTACATCGGACGCGGGTTTCGTTCGCGATGCCGCGTCTGCGCTTCTCGGGCCTTGCGCGTCGAGGGATGATGCGTTCATGAGCGTCTCCCGATGGCGTTTCATCAGTGCATCTTCGACTCTGGACCTTGCGCCGCGCGCGCAGCTTTGCGGCCTCGGCGACGCCCCGCTCGAAGCAGATTAGTCCATTTTTCAGACAACGGAATGGAATGATCGGCGCGATGTTTTGCACGCTATCAGCGCGACTGGCATTTTGCATGCGTGATGCTGCATGCAAAATGCGGCCACGGTCGAATGCATGCGTGCGATGTCAGCCGCCGCGCGCGAGTCCTGTTTCCATCGCCACGTCGTTCCACAGATGCATCGCCGCATACGCGCGCCACGGCCGCCAGCGCTCGGTATGCGCGCGCTGCTGGGCGGGTTTGGCAAGCGACGGGTCGCGTCGCGCGATCGCCTGCATGAGGACCAGATCGGCGTCGGGCCAGGCGTCGGGATCGCGTAACGCACGCATCGCGACATAGCCGACGGTCCACGGCCCCATGCCCGGCATGGCGAGCATGTCGCGTTTCACGCGTTCGGGATCGGCGCCGGGTTCATCGAGGGGAAGCGCGCCGGTTGCGACCGCGTGCGCGAAACGCTGCACGGTCTCGATGCGTCTGGTGGGCATGCCGATCTTCTCCAGATCGGCGGCGGCGAGTTCGGCGGGCGTGGGAAAGCGCCACGCAGTGCCTTCGTGCGGATGGCCTTCGATCCTTTTGCCCGCGCGCTGCACGATACGGTTCATGATCGTCGACGCCCCTTTGACGCTCACCTGTTGCCCGACGATGGTTCGCACCACGAGTTCGAAGCCGGACCACGCGCCGGGCACGCGCAGACCGGGGGAGGCCTCGACGAGCGGCGCGAGCACAGGGTCGGCGCCGAGGCAGCGAGCGATCTCGCGCGGATCGGCGTGCAGGTCGAACATGCGCGCGAGCGGCGCGGCGAGAGCTTCGGCGTGCCGCGCCACCGCGCCCTCGACATTCACGACGAGCCGCTGCCTGCGTTCGTGCGGCCGGACTTCGACGGTGCCATCGGCACCTTGCCATTCGATCGCACGCCGATACACGCCGTCCTCGACCGACTCGACGCCCGCCGACGCGCGGCCGCCGATGAATTTCAGCATGCGTGTCCAGTCGAAGGGCCGTCTGAAGGGCAATTCGAGCGTGGCGGTCGATGTGTCGATGGTCGAATGCATTTTGAATGCCGTATGCGCGTTGGTCGAATGCATGCCGATGTTACTCCGGCGGACCGCATGGCCGTCGCGTCGCGATGCTCATTCTTCGCTAACTCTCGGCGTCGACAATGCCTCACATCGACAGCAACGAATCAATCTCAGCCAGCCGAAGGAGCCGAACATGAACGCCATCTCGATCAGCATCGTCGCCATCGTTATCACCGCCGCGCTCGCGGCCATCGCGCCGGTCACACATTACACGCAGCATGAAATCGCCGTGCTCAGCGCGCATGCCGCGAGCACGCGCGCCCAGGTTCAACTCGGCGCGGGCAGCGGACTGACGGCTTGATCGATGCGCGCTGAATCAGGGCGCGCGTCGGATCAGGGGCGCGTCGCCAGTTCCATCGTGCTCGCGTGCAGCATCTGCCTGAATTCGGAATCTTGAGAAAGCGCCTGGCGCGCGCTCGTGACGAGTTGCGGGCGACGCTCCCATTGATCGGAGCGCACGACGCAGCGCGCGAGGACATCGCTGTAGATGGGACGAAGCCCTTCGCGGTCGTGCGCCGCGGTCAGTCGGGCGATGTGGACTTTTTCGTCGCGCGTGAGTCCGCGCGTGAGGCAGTCGACGGTCTCGCGGTCCATTGCGGCCTGCGCGGCGTCGAAGTCCGGCGAGTGATAGAAGGTAAAGCCCGTGATGACGAGCACCGCGCCGAGCGCGATGCATGCCCCTCGAATTTTAGTCAACGCTATCCCCGATTGAAGGCTCTAACGGCCGTGGGGCCGTATCCTACCTTAGCTTCCGGGAACTCGCGCGACCGTTCTATTCGTTAGCGCCCATCCGGCGCCGACTTCTCCGTCGCGCGTCTTTTCGACGTCGCGGGTTTCACCGTCGTCAGGGTGCGCTCCGCGAGCACCGCGTCGCGCTTGGACAGCAAATGCTTGCGCAGAATCTCGCCCATGCGCCGGCTATCGCGCGTCTCCAGCGCTTCGATCATTTCTTCGTGATCGCGAATGGCGCTGTCCCACTTCGGCGTTTGAAAATTCGAACGAAAGCGCAACGCCATCAGGCGCCGGTTAATCGACACATAGGTCTGCCGCAAGGCCGTATTGCGCGCTGCTTCATTGATCCTGTCGTGAATGGCCTGATTGCGGCTGTAGTAGCCGGAGAGATCGTTTTGCGCGCGGCAGGCGAGCATTGCGTAATGCAGCGCCTTGATCTCGGCGATCTCCAGCGGCGTGATGCGCTCGCACGCCAGCTCGCCCGAGAACGCTTCCAGCCCGCTCATCAGTTCGAACATCTCGCGGATCTCGAACTCGCTCATCTGCGATACCGACGCGCCGCGGTTCGGCGAAATTTCTATCAGCCCTTCGGCGGCGAGCACCTTCAACGCCTCGCGCAGCGGCGTGCGTGAAATGCCGAGCGTTTCGCACAGCTTGCGCTCGTTGAGCTTGACGCCGGGCGCAAGCAGGCCTTCCACGATGAAGCCGCGCAAGTGGTCGACCACGGTGTCGTGCAGACGCAGGCGCTCGACTTTCGGCAGCGCAGAAGAAACGTGCAGGTCTGGTATATCGGGATTTTGCATTCAATACCTCGAATTCTGTTTCCGGCAATTTTAACCCAGCCCTAGTTGAAAAAAACGCCAGCGGGTTATCCCTAGGCCGTTCGGCCTATGTATTCCTTTACCTGCCTCCGTCGCTGCGTTATTGTATTTTGCATGCAAAATTACATCTAAGAGGACGCCGACCCATGTTGAAGTTCGATTTCCATCCTGCTGGCCGCCACTTCCTGCAGATCCCGGGACCGAGCCCCGTGCCCGATCGCATTCTGCGAGCGATGAGCTACCCGACTATCGATCACCGCGGGCCGGAGTTCGGCGCGCTGGGTCTCAAGGTGCTCGATGGCATCAAGAAGATCTTCAAGACGAGCCAGCCGGTGGTGATCTATCCGGCCTCGGGCACGGGCGCATGGGAAGCGGCGCTTTGCAACACGCTGAGCCCCGGCGACACGGTGTTGATGTACGAGACGGGCCACTTCGCGACGCTCTGGAAGAAGATGGCCGAGAACCTCGGGCTGAAACCGGAGTTTCTCGGTTTGCCCGGCATCGAAGGCTGGAGGCGCGGCGTGCAGGCCGACATGATCGAAAAGCGCCTGCGCGACGACACGCAGCACGCGATCAAGGCCGTGTGCGTCGTCCATAACGAAACGTCGACGGGCGTGACGTCGGACATCGCCGCCGTGCGACGCGCGATCGACGCCGCGAAGCATTCCGCGCTGCTCATGGTGGACACGATCTCCGGTCTCGCATCGGCCGACTATCGCCACGACGAATGGGGCGTCGACGTGACCGTCTCCGGCTCGCAAAAAGGCTTGATGCTGCCGCCGGGGATCAGCTTCAACGCGGTGTCGGAGAAGGCGCGCGAGGCGTCGAAGCGCGCCACGCTGCCGCGCGCGTTCTGGGAATGGAGCGACATCATCGAGATGAACAAGGACGGTTACTGGCCTTACACGCCGAACACTAACTTGCTCTACGGCCTTTCGGAAGCACTCGACATGATCCTCGGCGAAGGGCTCGACAACGTGTTCGCGCGCCATCAACGGCTAGCGGCCGCATGCCGCGCGGCGGTCGCCGCATGGGGCCTTGAGATTCAATGCGCCGATGCCGCCGTGTATTCGCCGGTGCTCACGGGCGTGATGACCCCCGAAGGCGTCGATGCCGATGCGGTGCGCAAGCTCATCTACGAACATTTCGACATGTCGCTGGGCACGGGGCTCGGCAAGCTGAAGGGCCGCATGTTCCGCATCGGTCATCTCGGCGATTGCAACGATCTCACGCTGATGGCTGCGCTCACCGGTTGCGAAATGGGGCTGAAGCTCTCGGGTATCGAGTTGAAGGGCAGCGGCGTCGCGGCGGCGATGGAGTATCTGACGAGCCACGTCGCGAAGCCCGCGCTGAAGGCGGCCGCATGAGCGCCGCGTTCGACGCCGACGCGCTCGCACGGCTGTTCGTCGAGGCACGCGCGCATCGCGCGAAGCTCGGCGCGTTGCCCGCAGGCGCGCGTCCGGCCGATGCCGACGATGCCTATGCCGCGCAGGACGCGACGCTGCGTGCGCTGAGCGCGGACGTCGGCGGATGGAAGGTCGGCGCGAAAACGCACGATGGCCCGATTCAGGGTGCGCCGCTTCCCGTCGATGGCATGCATAAAACCGGCGCACGTCTTTCGATGCATACGTTCGGCAAGGCCGGTCTCGAACTCGAAGTTGCCTTCCGGCTCGGCAGGCGTTTCGAAGCGGGCAGCGGACCGTACAGCGATGAAGAAGTGATCGCCGCGATCGAGTCCGTGCATGCGGCCATCGAGGTGGTGGCGAGCCGGTTCTCCGCGTGGCCCGATGTCGATAAGCCATCGCAACTCGCCGACTT
The DNA here is from genome assembly GCF_001545035.1 of Caballeronia glebae. Lineage (GTDB taxonomy): Bacteria > Pseudomonadota > Gammaproteobacteria > Burkholderiales > Burkholderiaceae > Caballeronia > Caballeronia glebae. Next base: position 98,044 of record NZ_FCOJ02000003.1, on the reverse strand, counting down.
GCAGAATCACGGCGCGTTGATCGTCGGCGAGGGCGTGCCGTACGACGCGGCGTTTCCCTTCGTATCGCCCGCGATGACGTTCACGTTCGACGGGGCGCCGCTGTTCAACGGCGCTTCGGCGAATCCGGCGGGCGACCCGCGGCGCCTGCTCGCGTGGACGGTGAATCACAGCGTATCGCGCGGGCGAGCGGTCGAGCGCTCAACCGTGCTCACGGCGGGCTCGTACACCGGCATGGCCTTTCCCGATGCGCCCGGCACGGCCGTGGGCACCATCGAAGGCTTGCCTGCCGTCGAACTGCATTTCGCATAACGCATTCATAAGGCCAGGGACCGCACGACACTCTGGCATTCACCGACAGCGACGATGCTCAATTCCCCCACAGACCGGCTCGTCAAGCCGATCCACCTGATGCCCGCTTCGGCGCGTGCGCGGGTCGCGTCCACGCCAACGCCGTTGCAGGCGCGACTGCAACGCGAGTTGAAGGGCGATGTGTTGTTCGATCGCGCATCGCGCGGGCGCTACGCCACCGATGCGTCGATCTATCAGATCATGCCGCTCGGCGTCGTCGTGCCGAAGGATCAGGACGACTTGCGCCTCGCGTTGCAGATCGCCCGCGACAGCCGCGCGAGCGTGCTTGCACGCGGCGCGGGCACGAGCCAATGCGGGCAGACAGTGGGCGAGGCGCTCGTCGTCGACACGACGAAGTGGCTCAACAACATCATTCACTTCGACAAGGACGCGCGCACGGTCACGGTCGAGCCGGGCGTCGTGCTCGATCATCTGAATGCGTGGCTCAAGCCGCATGGTCTCTGGTTTCCGGTGGACGTATCGACGAGCGCTCAATGCACGATCGGCGGCATGGCGGGCAACAACTCGTGCGGCTCGCGATCGATGGAATACGGGATCATGGTGCATAACGTCGACGCGATCGACGCGATCCTCGCCGATGGTCACGAAGCGCGCTTCGGCAAGCTCTCGTCCATGATGACCGATGCACGCACGCGCGATCTCGTCGATGGCGTGCGGGGCATTGCGACGCGCGAGCAACAGGAAATGCGCGAACGTATCCCGAAGGTGCTGCGGCGCGTGGCGGGCTATAACCTGGATCTTTTCGATTGCCAGAGCCCGCTCGCTTTCAGCAGCGACGGTGAGCCGAATCTTGCGAATCTGCTGGTCGGTTCCGAAGGCACGCTCGCGTTCAGCCGCCAGTTGACATTGACGCTCGCGCCGCTGCCCGCGCATAAGACACTCGGCGTCGTGAACTTCCCGAGCTTCTACGATGCGATGGACATGACGCAACACATCGTGAAGCTGGGACCCGTGGCGGTGGAACTCGTCGATCGCACGATGATCGATCTCTCGATGTCGAATCCCGCGTTTCGTCCCGTCATCGAAAAGGCACTGGTCGGCGAACCGGAGGCGATTCTGCTCGTCGAATTCGCGGGCGCTGAACGTGATACGCAAGTGGCAAAGCTTGCGCAACTCGTCGAGTTGATGAGCGATCTCGGCTTACCGGGATCGGTCGTGCAGATGCCCGACGCCGGTTCGCAAAAGGCGTTGTGGGAAGTGCGCAAGGCCGGCCTCAACATCATGATGAGCATGAAGGGCGATGGCAAGCCGGTGTCGTTCATCGAAGACTGCGCGGTGCCGCTCGAACATCTCGCCGAGTACACGAGTCGCTTGACGGACGTCTTCAGGAAACATGGAACCGAAGGAACGTGGTACGCGCATGCAAGCGTCGGCACGCTGCATGTGAGGCCGATTCTCGACGTGCGCCGCGACGGAGCCGTCAAGATGCGCGCGATCGCGGAAGAAGCCGCGGAGATGGTGCGCGAATACAAGGGCGCATTCTCGGGCGAGCACGGCGACGGTTTGTGCCGCGGCGAATGGGTCGCATGGCAATACGGGCCGCGCATCAACGAGGCGTTCCGCGATATCAAGCGGCTCTTCGATCCGGAGAACCGGCTGAGCCCGGATCGCATCGTGGCGCCGCCGAAGATGGACGATGCGCGCAACTTCCGCTTTCCGCCTTCTTATCGCGAGCGCGGTTTGACGCCTCGCCTGGACTGGTCGGCATGGAACGTCACGCGCGATCCGTCGACGGGCGAGCAGAGCGCGCCGGGATCGGGCGGCGATCTGTCGGGCGGCCTCGCGAAAGCGGTCGAGATGTGCAACAACAACGGCCATTGCCGCAAGTTCGATGCGGGCACGATGTGTCCGAGCTATCGCATAACGAAGGACGAGCAGCATGTCACGCGCGGCCGTGCGAACACGTTGCGGCTCGCATTGTCTGGACAGCTGGGCGATGACGGGCTCGCGAGTCAGGATGTGAAGGACGTGCTCGATCTCTGCGTGTCGTGCAAGGGTTGCAAGCGCGATTGTCCGACGGGTGTCGACATGGCGCGCATCAAGATCGAGGCGCGCGCCGCATGGACGCAGCGTCATGGCGTGCGCTTGCGCGAGCGGCTGATTGCGTTCCTGCCGCGCTATGCGCCGTATGCGAGCCGTATGCCGGCGCTGTCGAATGCGTTCGAAACGAACATGCCGGGTGTTGCACGCTGGCTCAAGTCGAAACTCGGCCTCGCGCCGCAACGCGCATTTCCGCGTTTCACGAAACCGTTTCTCGCGAACGCCGCAGACAAACCGGTTGCACCTGCAACTAATCAGGTTCTGCTCTTCGTCGATACGTTCAACAACTATATGGAGCCCGAGAACGCGAGCGCCGCAAAGCGCGTGCTCGAAGCTGCGGGTTATAGCGTTCATCTGAACGTGAAGGCGGGCGAACGGCCGCTGTGCTGTGGGCGCACGTTCCTTTCGGCCGGTCTCGTCGATGAAGCGAAGGCCGAAGCACGTCGCGCGCTCGATGCGCTCATGCCTTATGTCGAGCGCGGCGTCGCGATAGTCGGCCTGGAACCTTCGTGCCTGCTGTCACTGCGCGATGAATTTCTCGGATACGGCTATGGCGATGCCGCGCGCAAGTTATCGCAAGCATCGTTTCTGTTCGAGGAATTCCTCGTGCGCGAAGAGGCGGCCGGACGATTGCAATTGAAGCTGAAAGCGCTGAATCAGCCGAACGCTCTGCTGCATGGACATTGCCATCAGAAGGCATTCGATGCCGTGCGCCCCGTCGAGAAGGTGCTCGGCTGGATTCCGGGGCTCGATGTGAAGACGATCGAATCGTCGTGCTGCGGCATGGCGGGCAGCTTCGGCTATGAAGCGGAGCATTACGACGCGTCGCAGGCAATGGCGGAGTTGTCGCTGCTGCCGGCGGTGCGCGCCGCGCGCGATGCGCTGATCGTGGCGGACGGCACGAGTTGCCGTCATCAGATCGCAGATGGTGCGCAAAGAGAGGCGTTGCATGTCGCGCGCGTGCTCGCGATGGCGCTCGATGCAAAGGATTGAAGACAGCAAGACCAGCAAGACCAGCAAGACCAGCAAGACCAGCAAGACCAGCAAGACGAGAGTTTCATTCACCGAAGCAAAACAGCGGACATCGACGAGCCGCGACCAGGAGACGAAGCATGACATCACCGCGCAAACCACGCATTCGCAAGCTGCGCCGTAGAACGCAATAAGCAGGCTCCTGTCGAGCCGCAGTCCTCATCCGACGTACCCACGCGAAGTTCCGCATGCCGTGACATCGGCGCCATTCGATATTCGAGGGCGTCGGGCGCGCACGCGGCCAACAAGGAGACGATGATGTTCCGTCGAGCCACGACGCGCGTTTTGCTGCTGCTATGCGCGATGTATTTCATCACCTATATCGACCGGGTCAATGTCAGCACCGCGGCGGTCCAGTTCGGCGCGGAGCTTGGCCTCTCGCACACGCAAATCGGTTTCGTGTTTTCCGCATTTGCGTATCCGTATCTCGTGTTTCAGATCATCGGTGGATGGGTGGGCGACCGTTTCGGCCCGCGCCGCACGCTCACGCTGTGCGCGATGATCTGGGCGGGCGCCACCGTGCTGACCGGTCTCTCGGGCGGCTTCATATCGCTGATCGTGGCACGCGTGCTGCTCGGCCTCGGCGAAGGCGCGACCTTCCCGACCGCGACGCGCGCGATGTCCAACTGGATGCCCGCCGATCAGCGCGGCTTTGCACAAGGCATTACGCATGCAGCATCACGCATCGGCAATGCAGTGGCGCCGCCGCTCATCGTCTGGTTGATGATCGCGACGAGCTGGCGCGGCGCGTTCATCATCACCGGGGTCATCAGTTTCATCTGGGCGCTGGCGTGGGTTTTCTACTTCCGCGACAACCCGCGAGATCATCCGCGCATCACGGAGACCGAATGCGCGACGCTCGCGACCTATTCGGGCGTGAAGCAACGCACCCCCGTGCCATGGCGCGCGCTGCTCGGCCGCATGGCGCCCGTCACGGCCGTATATTTTTGCTATGGCTGGGTGCTGTGGCTCTTTCTCGGCTGGATTCCGCAGTACTTCCTGCATAGCTATCACATGCAGCTCGGCAAGTCGGCGTTGTTCGCGTCGGGCGTGTTCTTCGCGGGCGTGCTCGGCGACTGGCTCGGTGGTTCCCTCACCGACCGCATCCTGAGAAAAAGCGGTAATGTGCGTCTCGCGCGCAACGTGATGGTCGGCGTGTGCATGCTGCTGACGCTGCTGTCTCTCGCGCCGATCATGCTGGTTTCCGACATCTCCATCACGCTCGCGGCAGTGTGCCTTTCCGCCGGCTTCTTCTTCAACGAAATGACCATCGGTCCGATGTGGTCCGTGCCGATGGATATCGCGCCCAAGCATTCGGGCACCGCGTCCGGCATCATGAATTCGGGTTCGGCGCTGGCGGCGATCATCAGCCCTGTCATGGGCGGCTGGCTGATCGACCGGACGGGCAACTGGAACCTGCCGTTCACCGTGTCGATGATCCTGATGGCAGCGGGCATCATCCTGTCGTTCACGATGCGCCCGGATCGCGCGCTCGAAGTAGAGGAGGAGAAAGACGCGGCTGACGCGCGCAAGTTCGTGTGACCCTGCGCAGGCAACGGTTCAATGCATTTTGCATGCATTGAACCGCATCGAATAACGCATTTAGCATTCAATTCATGGAGGCGACGTGGCGGAACCATCCATCCTGATCGAGCGCGACGGCGATATCGCGACGGTCGTGATTGACCGGCCCGAGAAGCTCAACGCGATGACCAAGCACTTGTGGCGCTCGCTCGGCGAGACCATCGAGACGCTGTCCGGCGACGACACACTGCGCTGCATCGTGTTGCGCGGCGCGGGCGAAAAGGCGTTTTCGCCGGGCAACGACATCGGAGAGTTCCGCACGGATCGCTCGAACGTCGGACAGGCGCGCGCGTATGGCGCGATCATACATCGCACTTTGCATGCATTGCGCGAGTGCCGGCATCCGGTCGTCGCGATGATTCATGGCATCTGCGTCGGCGGCGGTCTCGAAATCGCCGCGATGTGCGATCTGCGCATCTGCGGCGAATCGAGCCGCTTCGGCGTGCCCATCAAGAATCTCGGCCTCGTGATGGCGCATGCGGAAATGGAAGGGCTCGTGCGTCTGGCGGGGCCTGCCGCCGCGCTCGAAATACTTCTCGAAGGACGCATTTTCGATGCAAAGGAAGCGCTCGCGAAAGGCCTCGTCACGCGCGTCGTCGCGGATGGGGAAGTCACCGCGCACGCTTATGAAACCGCGCGGCGCATTGCGGACGGCGCGCCGCTCGTCGCGCGCTGGCACAAGCAATTCGTGCGTCGCGTGATGGAACCCGAGCCGCTCACCGACGAAGAGCGCGATGAAGGCTTCGCATGCTTCGGCACAGAGGATTTTCGCACCGGCTATCAGGCCTTCCTCGACAAGATCAAACCGCAATTCAAGGGACGTTGACATGGCAGACACGAAATCGACGGCAGCGCCTGGCGCGGGTCCGCTTGCGGGCATGCGCGTGATCGAGCTCGCGCACATCATGTCGGGGCCGATCTGCGGGATGATGCTCGCGGACATGGGCGCCGACGTCATCAAGGTGGAGAAGTTCCCCGGCGGCGACGATTGCCGTCGTTTCGCGCCCATTCTCCCGAGCGGAGAATCGGCTTCGTTCATGATCGTGAACCGCAACAAGCGCGGCATCGCCCTCAATCTGAAGACGGAAGGCGGCAAGGAAGTGCTGAGAAAGATGCTTGCGAGCGCGGACGTTGTGACGGAGAACTATCGACGCGGCACGATGGAAAAGCTCGGCATGGGATATGAAGCGCTCAAGGCGATGAATCCCGGGCTTATCTATTGCGCGATATCGGGTTATGGCCGCAGCGGACCGATGGCCGACAAGGGCGGCTTCGATCTCATCGCGCAAGGCCTGAGCGGTCTGATGAGCATGACCGGCGAGCCGGGGCAAGCGCCGATCAAGGCCGGTTCGCCCGTCACGGACATCAACGCGGGCATTCTGGCGGCGCTCGGCATCAGCGCGGCCTATGCGAGAAAGCAGGCGACCGGCCTCGGGCAGATGGTCGATACCTCGCTCTTCGAAGCCGGCCTGCAGCAGATGTACTGGGCCTTCGCCAATTACTTCGCGGATGGCACGGTCTTGCCGAAAGCCGGCTCGGCCAATCCGACGAGCGCGCCGTATCAGGCATTTCGCACGCGCGACGGCTGGGTCAACATCGGCGCGGCGAATCAGAGCAACTACGAGCGTCTCGTCGGCGTGTTGAATATTCCGGGCCTCGACGAAGACGAACGCTTTCAGACCAATGCGGGTCGCCTCAAGCATCGCGAGGCGCTTGTCGAGATCCTGAGCGCGCGCCTTGTCGAGCGCACGACCGACGAGTGGCTCGTTTCGTTCGATGAGATCGGCTTGCCCAGCGGCGCGGTGCTGGGCGTGCCGGAAGCGTCGTCGCACGAGCAGGCGATCGCGCGCGGGATGATCGTCGAGACAGCGCACCCGCTCGCAGGCCCGATGCGCGGCATCGGCTTGCCGATTCACTTCTCGGAGGGTTGCACGAAGGCTTCGCGTCCCGCGCCGCTGCTCGGGCAGCACACGGGCGAAGTGCTCGACGAATATGGCTTCGATGAAGCACGCATTCAGGCGCTCAAGGACGAAGGCGCGATCCTGGAAACGGAAGTTCCCGCGTGAGATCGACGCGCGAGCAAAAATGGTTTTATGCATTCATCATGCAACATGCAGACGCTATGATCGATGCCTGATCCAACTTCATCGACCCGACCCGCCATGACGCTCGCACCTCCTCTCGCCGCCCGCGTGGGCGATTCACTCGCATCCGTCGCCACGCCTTCCCTGATGATCGATCTCGATGCCTTCGACGCCAATCTCGCGGCGATGGCGGCATTCGCGGCGCGTCATGGCGTGGCGTTGCGTCCGCACGCGAAGGCGCACAAGTCCAGCGAGATCGCGAAGCGTCAGATCGGCGCGGGCGCGGTCGGCGTGTGTTGTCAGAAGCTGTCGGAGGCGTATCCGTTCGCGGCGGCGGGCATCGCGAGCATTCATGTCAGCAACGAGTTCGTCGGCGCGGACAAACTCGCGATGGCCGTCGAACTCGCGTCGCATGTGCGGCTCTCGGTATGCGTGGATGCGTTGCCGCAAGTCCAGGCGCTCGGTGACGCGGCGGCGCGCGCAGGCGTAGCGATCGACGTCCTGCCGGAAGTCGATGCGGGTCAGCATCGCTGCGGCGTGACGAGCGAAGATGCGCTGCTCGCGCTCGTCGACGGCATTGCGGCGCAGAGCGCGCTGCGCTTCGCGGGACTGCAGGCCTACCACGGCGGCATCCAGCATGTCGCCGACTGGACCGCGCGCAAGGCCGAAGCAAACCGCGCCGCCGATATCGCGGCACGCTACGTCCGCGCGCTCGATGCACGCGGCGTGCGTTGCGATATCGTGACGGGAGGCGGCACCGGCACCGTCGAGTTCGATGCGGCGAGCGGCGTCTTCACCGAATTGCAGCCCGGCTCGTATCTGTTCATGGATGGCGATTATGGCGGCATCGGCTGGAGCGGCGAATTGCGCTGGCGTCATAGCCTATTCGTGCTGTCGACGGTCATGAGCGCGACGCGGCCCGGCATGGCCGTATGCGATGTCGGCCTGAAGGGTCTGGCGGTGGATTCGGGCTTGCCGCGCAGCGCGAACTGGCTCGATGCGAGCGCCGAGCCCGCGCTTGCGTATGTCTCCGCGAACGATGAGCACGGCATGCTGCAAGCGCAGCACGATTCTGAAGGCCGCTTTGCGGATCTCGTCGGCAAGCGTCTGCTGTTGCCGCCGGGCCATTGCGATCCGACCGTGAATCTCTACGACGAATACGTGTGCTATCGAGGCGAACGCGTGACCGATATATGGCGGATCGATGCACGCGGTCTCTCGCGCTAGGCCGCTGACTCCTTCGGTGGATAGATCGTGGCGATCAGCGCATCGAGATCCGCGACGATCAAGCCGATCACGAACTGCGCCACGGCCTGCGCGCCGTGCGTCGCCTCTTGCTGGGCGAGCATGCTCTTGATGTCCTCCACGGCCGACCGTGCGCCCGCGAGCTTCGCATCGTCCTGACGATTCGATGGACGATTCGATGCAAGCACGCCCGCGAGCGTCTCGAACAACGCCTGCAATTCGCGACCGGTCGTGCCGAGCCGGGCCGCGCAAGTATCGCGGTCGAGGTGCGATACCGCTTTCGCGAGGAAGAGCGCATCGCCATGCAGACGCCGCAGAAAAGGCGCTGCCTTATCGATGGCATCCGAGCGACGATCCTGCACGAGCACGATGACGTGCTCGCGTTCAGCTTCCTTCAATGCATCGTCCAGAGCTTTTTGTGCATCGGTGCTTTGCGTTTCGAGGCGCGTCGCGCGAGCTTCGTTCGGCTCGCCCGACAGATAAAGCCCGATCAACTGACCGAGACTCTTCAATGTATCCGCGACGCTGCGATGCGCGGCCTTGAGTGTGGGATTCGGCCAGACCGCAGACACGACGAACGACGAAGCCGCGCCGATCAGAATCTCCAGCACGCGATGCATCGGCCGCTCGAAAGGCGAGCCCGGTCCCGCCGGAATCAGCACGACGATCACCAGCGTCACGCATGCGAGCCTGAGTGCGGGACGCTTTGCGCTCAACGCGGCAAGCGGCACGAGCGCGATCGAGAAGACCGCGAGCGGCGGCGCCCCGCGCTGCATCGCGACGATGCCGAGCACGCCCGCCATCGCGCCGATGAACGCGCCGATGATCTGATCGCGCGCGATATCGACGGCCTGCGTGAGGGTCGGTTGCGTCACGACGACGAGCGTCGTAATGAGCGCCCAATATCCTTCGGGCAGCGTAGCGAGTCGCGCGGCGCCGTAGCTGATCGTGCAACTCATCAGCGTGCGAAGGAGGCGTCTTGCTTCGGGTGCGCCGAAGAAGGCGCGCGCCTGAGGTGGAGTGCGGGTAATCGCAGTCATGCGGTCTCGGTGGGTGACGAAGCGGGACGGGCGCGAAGACGCGACGCACGCGCGCGCCCGGTGCTGCATTATGCCAATGCGCACGGCGCGAAACGAATGAAGTTTGTTCAGAGGGAAAAGGAAACAAGGCGGCGCACATGCCCGATGTTGCCGGGCATGTGCGCCGCCTTGTGTCGCGACGAACCGAAGTTTCGACGAAGCGTCAGGGTGTGCCGTCAGGTGAGGATCGGCACCGCTTCGATCAGTGCAAGCCCGAGTAGCGCCCCGAGGGCTGCGCCGATGAGCTTCGGATGCCAGCGATCCAGATGCAGCGCCGTGAGCAGCGCGCCGATCAGGATGACGCCGAGCAAAGCAAAAACCACGACAAGATAGCCGATTTCAAAATTGTTATCGATGAGCACGACGCTGGCCTCCCGCCGGTTCGAACCGGCTGACTTGCACGTTGCGCCGCGTTGCGGCCGTGTCGATCCGCCCGCGCGACATCTCAATTATATGTCACGTTGTGATGTATTTAAACCCGCGCGGACGGTGTTCATATGCCGGCCTTATCGGGCGGGCCCGGCGTTGAGCGGCAGTTTCGATGCGCGCGCGCTGTCGGCTGTCATCTTCGGTCCGCCTGGCTTGTAGCCGTTCGACATGAGCAGGAAGGCCATGATGTCGGCATAGTCCTGATCTTTCATCTTGCCTGGACGATCCGCCGGCATATTGGTCGTCATATAGGTGAAGATGCCGCCGAGAGTGAGATGCGAGTTCGATGGCGGCGCGAACGAAGGACCTTGCAACGCGGGTGCGGTCACGCCTTGCAACTGCGCGCCGTGACACTTCGCGCACGAGCTCGAATAAAGCGTCTTGCCGTGCGTGGTTTGCGCTTGTTCGAACGTCGGCGGTTCGGCTCCTCCCTCATTCGCGACCTTGATGAAACGGCCGGCGCGCGCTGCGTTCGCATCCGCGAGCATGAAGCCCGAATGCATCGACGAGGCTGCGGAAGGCGTGTCGAGATAGCGCGCCGCCGAAGCGGTCTGGACAGGCAGCGTCCATAGCTTCGTCATAGCTTGCAGGCGGCCTTCGTTGGTCATCGATGTAAGCGCATCGTCGATGCGTGGGCGCAACGGGGCGCTTCTATCGCCGAATGCGAATGCCAGATGCCAGTCCGCATACGGCGAATCCGCGGTTGCAACGGTGAAGCTATGTTCCGGATGCGCCCTGCGATAAGCGACGACAGCCGGATACCACACGATTGCACGTCGAGCGCGTCCGTTCGCAACGGCATCGACCGTCGATGCCGACGTGTTCTCAAGATCTAACGTGATGTCGTGCTGTTGCACGGCGATCAGTTGTGCGGGGCTTGCGTATGTCGCGGCGACCGTGCGCTTGGCCGCGTCGTTCAGTTCGACGCCGGGCGCTTCGATGCTGACGTAGCCCGCGCGCAAATAGCCGCGCGAAAACTGCATCTTGCTGCCGGATGCATCGGCTACCGTGGAGCGGGGAAAGCCCGCGATAACATCGCAATCGCGCGCGAGCGTCTTGTCGAGTTCGTGGAGCGACACGCCGTCGTCGTCGCCTTCGCCGATACCGTGCGACACGAACGTCGCGGCGATGTTCGCGCGCGCGAAGACGGCTTGCGCCACGCTACGATCCAGCGCCGCCGAAGGGCTACCGGGAAACGTGCAGATCTTCACGGCGGCATCCGAAGCCGATGGCGCGAGCGCGATGCATGCCGCCAGCATGCCCGCTGCACGAATGGAATTGAGGGAATGATTCATGTCGAAGCGTCCGGTGATGTCGGTGACACCGCGAGCGCGCGACGATGCGCGCCCGCGGATCGATCGGGATGGGTCAGGTGCGATTGAGCGCGAACACGTAGAGCGTGCCGCCGCGCGGCACCTTGTCCGCGGCCTTCGCCATCGGTCCGCCCCAGATCGGGTTGGCGCCACCGTAGCCCGCGAGAATGGCGACATATTCCTTGCCATCGATCTCATACACCGAAGGCTGAGCGATGATGCCGCTTGCGAGCTTGGGGCTTTGCCACAAGACCTTGCCGGTCTTTTCGTCGAACGCGTAGAGATGACCGTCGAGCGAGCCGCTGAATGCGAGGCCGCCCGCCGTCGTCGCGACACCACCGTTCCAGGGCAACTTGGTCCAGTGGCTCCAGACCTTCTTGCCCGTATCGACATCGATGGCCTGCAATTCGCCATAGCCCTTGCTGTTCGGTTCCGGCTTGATTTCGAAGCCTTCGCCGAGATAAGGCAGACCTTCCATGTAATTCACCGACTTGCCGGACAGGGACATGCACGCATGCAGAGCCGGCACGATCGCGAGATGCGTCTGCGGATCGTATGACACGGACCACCAGTTCTTGCCGCCCAGGAAGCTCGGACACGTTTCGATGGTCGTGCCCGTCTTCGGATACTTGGCCGCATCCTGAATCGGCTTACCGTCGTCCGAATAGCCCGTTACCGATGTCGCGGTGACGAAGGGGCGCGCATAGATCAGCTTGCCGTTGCTGCGGTCGATAGCATGGAAAAAGCCATTACGGTCCGCGTGAATGATCGCGTCGTAGTCCTTGCCCTGATACTTGATGTTAGCGAGCACGGGCGTGTTGACGCCGTCGTAGTCCCACGTGTCATGCGTCGTGTATTGATAGTGCCACTTGAGATCGCCCGTCTTCGGATCGAGTGCGAGCAGCGAGTCGGAATAGAGGTTGTCGCCGGGACGAAGATCGGCGAGCCACGGTCCCGGATTGCCGACGCCCCAATAGAGCGTCTTGCTCGCCGCGTCATAGGTGCCCGTGAGCCATGCGGGCGCGCCGCCGTGTTCCTGCATGCCGTCGGGCCATGTGTTGCCGCCGGGTTCCTTCGCGCCGGGCACCGTATAGCGTTTCCACAGCACCTTGCCATCGTTGGGATCGAGTGCCGCGATAAAGCCGCGCGCGCCATACTCGCCGCCCGAGCTGCCGACGACGAGTGCGCCATCGAGCGCGAGCGGAGCAAGCGAGAACGAGTAGCCCACGCCCGGATCGAACATCGCCTTCTTCCACACGAGTGCGCCCGTTTGCGCATCGAGCGCGGCCACTTCGCCGCTCAGCATCGCGACATAGACATTCTTGCCGTATAGCGCGACGCCGCGATTGACCACGTCGCAACATGCGGTCTTGAACGATCTCGCATCGAGATTCGGCTCGTATTTCCAGAGCTGTTTGCCCGTTGCCGCATCGAAGGCGTAGACGTTGTCCTTGGGCGTCGTCACGAAGAGAAAGCGGCCGTTGACAATGGGCGTGGCCTCGAAGCCTTGCTGCAAATCCTTGGGAAACTTATAGCTCCATGCCTGCTTCAGGTTCTTCACGTTGCTCGTATCGATCTGCTTGAGCGGCGAATGCCCATGACCGTTATACGTGCGGTAGTACGTGAGCCAGCCGGGATCGTCTTGCGCGCTCGCGAGACGTTCATAGCTGACGTCCGGATACTGCGCCGGTGTGCCCTGTGCCGCGATGGCATGATGCTGCGCTACGCTGAATGCAGCAACGGCGCCTGCTGCAAGGGCCGCGATGCGCATGGCCGGACTGAAGCGAATCTTCATCGTTGTCTCCTGAGTATTGTCGATGCAACGTCTTATTGAAACTCGATAGCGATGCGAAACGGTTGCGACATCGTCAAGGCAAGTCATGTGCCATTGACCATCGATGCGCGCGAATGCCTTGCTGTATGCGGCTATCGGACACGAAGCGCTCGATGCGAGCGTCGCTACGCGTTATTGCAGAGGTGTTGCATCGTGGAGCAGTGGGACGTTTGACGTGTTGCCCGATGTGACAGCGCGAATTCAGTCGAGCCAGCCGAGACGACGTGCTGCATCGATGAAGCGATACACATCTGTCGCGAGACCCGCGATGCCGAAGCGCGTTTCCAGTTCGCCGATGATGTCGTCGAGTTCGCGCGTGCCGTCGCAGCGCGCGAGTATCTCGCCCGCGCTGCGGTTCAGTTCGACGCTGCCGCGCGGATGCACGATCTCGCACGTGCGCATGTCCGCATGCCAATGCAGCTTCAATGGCGCACGCAGTCGCGGACGCGCGAATGCGCCCGCATGCGCGGTCGAAGAGTTCATGTGGGAGGCAAAGAGAAGGGTGCAGGCCCGGGTTCGATGCGACCCGGGCTTGCCGTCATCGAAGCATTAGCGTGTGGCGATATACATCGTGATCTCGAAGCCGAAGCGCAGATCGGTGAAGGCGGGCGTCGTCCATTGCATGTTCATCTCCTTGGGTGATGTTCGAGTTGGATCGCGAACCGTTTCGCAATCGGGCGTCGAAATGCAAAGTCCGTGCCTTCGATAAAAGACAGTGCATGTGCACGCTTTCTGCCTTTCACTTCGATTTCGATGACGCGTGGTCATCGTGTCGAAGCTGTTCTTCTTCGTAACAAGGGTGTATCGAAGTGGAACACTTCATGGAACAGTTCATTGCTCCATTGCTGAACAAGCGGGCATCTTGCGATAGATCGTGTTGCGCGAAATCCCCAGCGCACGCGCGGCGGCGGAAACATTGCCACGATGTCGCGCGAGCGTCGCTGCGATCACGGAAGCCGTGACCTCCTGCAAGCGTCCCGAAGCAAGCGCCGATGGAGCACATGTTTCAGACGTGCTTTGCGCGTTGACGCGAGGTTCATCGAAGAAGTCTTCCGGTAGATGTTGCCGGCGGATGCAGCCGTCGTCGTCCACCATCGCGGCTGCGGTGCGCAGCAGGTTGCACAATTGCCGGAAGTTGCCGGGCCACGCGCAATGCTCGAAGAGCGCCATGACTTCGTCATCGATGGACAGGCGCATGCCGCATGCTTCATCGGCGCTCACGGCGTGCAGCATTTTCGTGATCACGGCCGCGAGGTCCGTGCGTTCGCGCAATGGCGGCAGCTTGACGACGAGCCCGTTCAGGCGATAGTACAAGTCCTCGCGGAAGCGGTTCTGCTCGATCATCTCGCGCAAGTTGCGGTGCGTCGCGCAGATGATGGCCACATCGACGGGGATCGACTTGCTGGAGCCGAGCGGATCGACGACGCGCTCCTGCAGCACGCGCAACAAACGAACTTGCAGCGGGTAGGGCATGTCGCCGATTTCGTCGAGAAAGAGCGTGCCGCCGTTGGCCTGCAGCAACTTGCCGGCCGCGCCCTTGCGCCTTGCGCCCGTGAACGCGCCCTCCTCATAACCGAAGAGTTCCGATTCGATCAGGTTCTCCGGAATCGATGCGCAGTTCACCGCGACGAACGGTCCCGCGCGGCGCGGCGAGTCGCTATGAATGGCCTGCGCGAGCAGTTCCTTGCCGGTTCCCGTTTCGCCGGTGATGAGTATCGGTATGTCCTTGCCGATCACCTTGCGCACCTTGCCGATGACCGCTGCCACTCTCGGGTCGCCTGTGTCGAGCGATGCGAGTTTCGACGATGCATTCATCGCTGACGATGCCCGCGGCGCGGGTTTCATCGCGATGGACGTGGACGCCACCTCGGCGAAGGGCGCGCGGTTCAGGCGCACGCGTGCGCACACGACGGCGCCGTTGTTGAGATCGAGCGGAATGTGCGGCGCGCGGCTCGCATGCGAACGATCGATCAGTTGGGCGCTGGTGAGTCCGAAGAGCGATGACAGCGTATGCGCGCGCAGCGCCGAGAGCGGCAGGCCGAACTGAAACTGCGCGCTGCGATTGGCGGAGAGAAAGCGTCCATCGCAAGTGAAGGCCATGATGCCTTCCATTAGCGTGCCGAGAAATTCGGGGCGGCTATGAAATGCGATCTGCAGCATTCCCTGAAAAGTGCTTGAAAACAGATGGTTTTCGATCATCTGCACGGACATGCGCGCGAGCGCCATCGTGTGGCGATGGTAACTGCGATGATCGCCCGTGACGTCGAGCACGCCGATCAGATCGCCGTATGGATCGAGAATCGGCACACTGGAACAGGTGAGAAAGCGATTGGCGGCGAGATAGTGTTGATCGCCATGGACGACCGTCGGCGAGCACTCCGCGATGGCCGTACCGATGGCATTGGTCCCTTGCCGTTCCTCGGCCCAGTTCGCGCCGGCCCTGAGCGCGACCTTTTCGGCGCGTGCAAGGAAGTCGTCGTCGCCCGTGGAATGGAGAATCAGTCCTTGCGCGTCGGTCAGCACGATCATGCTCTGCGTGTTGACGATCTGCTCGCGCAGCGTCTCCATCACCGGCGTCGCGTGCGCGCACAGCACGCGGTTCTGTTCGAGCTTGAGCAGCAACTCGCCTTCGGTGAGCACGTCATAGTCGGGTCGCGTCGATGCGTTCAGGCCGAACGTCTCCGACCGTTCGTGCGCCTTGCGAATCGCCGGGATCAGCCAGGCGCTCTCTCGTTCATCGTGGGTCGCCGCGATCTCGCGGATATCGTCTTGCATCATCTCCTCCTTGTGCAAGTGCCGGTCGAGTCGCCGGATGTTGAACGCGGATAAAAGCAAGACGTGCGCCAAGGAATGTAGTCGATTGTTTGTGTTGGGGAAACGAAAGGTTGAGGTGTGTTATCGCGAGACCAACAGAGCCGCCCGTGTTGTGTTGGGTTACGTCTGACGCGCGGGCGCCGACGGAATGCGCGTCGGCAGGCCGCAAGCACGCGGCGTAAGGCGTTGCGGGCATCCAAGCCTCAGACGCTACGCATTGGCATAACCAATGCAAAGGACCAGACGAGCGCCGACACACGCTCGATTCGAATCAGATGAACCTCTCGCTCACGCACCGCAAGGAGAAACGTCATGCCGAACCTGAAGCTCGACGACCTGCAACATACCCAGGAGCTTTCCACTTCCGAGATGTCCCGCATCGTCGGAGGCGACAAGAACGAACCGGCTGGCCGGCCAACTCATATCGACGCTCAGAGCGGCGTGCTGACGTTCAAGGACGGCTCGAAGTGGACGATGGATCTCGACGGCAAACTGCATCCGCTGTAATGCACGCGCTTCGAGCCTGCTTGTAGGAAGGCCGGACGTGCCTCGCGGCGCGCCCGGCCTTTTGCCTTTTGCCTTTTGCCTTTTGCATCCAGAATGTCCGATGGTGTTTTGCGTTATGCGTTTTGCATGCGAAATCACAGACCCGTTCGACCCGCCGTGAGCACGAGGCGCAGGCCGAGCATCGCAATGACGCTCGCCGCGATCCGGTCCGTGTACTTCCTGGTCCGCAGATACATCTCGCGCGGACGTCTGCTGGAGAAGCCCAGCGCGACGATGGTGTACCAGCCGGTCTCGACGGCGAAGACCATCGGCGGCAACACAAAGTAGCACCACAGCGGAGGGTGTTGCGGCAGCAGCGCCGCGAAGATGCTCGCGTACCAGATGGCGGTTTTGGGATTGCTCAGTTGCGTCGAAAGGCCGAGCCAGAAAGACTTGCGCGCGCGTCCGCCGAACCGGGGCGCATCGTCTCGTGCCGGCATCTGCATCGGCTGAGCGGCGCTCCGCCAGATCTTCGACGCGACATAAATCAGATACAGGCCGCCTGCTACTTTCAGCGCGACGTAGAGCCACTCGACGGCAACGAGCAGGGTGTACAGGCCCGCGAGCGCGACGCCGCCGAAGAAGATGCCGCCCACGCCCATGCCGAGCGCGGTCGCGACACCATCGGCGCGCGATATGCCGATTGCATTGCGGGCCACGATCACGAAACTCGGGCCCGGAATCATCGCGCCCAGCAGTAGTGAAAACAAGATCGCGAGCACGGCGGTCGATGCGGTCATCGGATTTTCTCCTTCGAATATCTAATTTGAATGCGATATGCAAAACGCCGAATCGCATTCACGATGCATGATACGCCCGGCCTCGCGAGCGATGCGTCAGGCGTCGTTGCCCGCGACGCTGTCTTCGTGGATCGCGCGATTGCGTCCCGTGCGTTTGGCGAGATAGAGCGCGGCGTCGGCGTTGTTGAGCAACTTGAGCGCGTCGTCGCTATGGCGTGGCGAGGCGGTCGCAATGCCGATGCTGATCGTCAGCACGCCCTTGTGCGCCGCACTGTGGGGAATGGCGAGTCCCTCCACGTTCGCGCGCAGACGCTCCGCGAATGTGAGCGCCCCGCTCGCCGCTGCGCCCGGCAGCACCACGACGAATTCCTCGCCGCCGTAGCGCGCGACGATATCGCCGGGCCGTTTCGCGGCATTCTGTATGCAGTCGGCCACCGCGACGAGCGCATCGTCGCCCATCACGTGACCGTAAGTGTCGTTATAGAGTTTGAAGTGATCTACGTCGATGAACAGTGCCGACAGCGGATCACCGGCACGACGGGCGCGACGCCATTCGTCTTCGAGCCGACGGTCCAGCGCGCGGCGATTGCACAGCCCGGTGAGCGAATCCGTACCTGCAAGCCGTTGCAGCTTCTCTTGCGCGATCGCCCGTGAGCGCAGCGAGATCGCGAGCAGCCATGAGATGACGATAAAGCCGCCTCCGAACGCCATCGTCAACCCGCCGATAACGAGGCTGCGTTCGCGCCAGGCCGCAAGCACCTCATCCTCGGCGGGCGCGACCGCCGCGATCAACCGCGTGCCCGGCACGTGCTGGAAGGTATAGAGCCGCCGGACGCCATCGAGCGCGGACCGTGAGATATACGAACCGGAGGGCGCATCCTGCATCGCGGTGAAGCTCGGTGACTTGGCAACATAGCCCTCGCCATCGGAAGGCAGCGCAGGCTTGCGCGCGATCATCACGCCGTCCTGCTGCACGATGAACACCGAGCCCGACCGGCCGACCTTCACGCGCGAAAGCAGGTCCTTGAAATAGGAGACGTTCAAAGCTATCACGGCGACGCCCGCGAACGAGCCATCCGGTGCATCGATGCGCCGGCTCATTGCGAGCGACGCCGCGCCCTCGCGCAATCGCGACGCGTAGGGCCCGGAAATATAGAGGCCGGCGTCGGGACGCTCGGCATGAACCTTGAAGTAATCGCGATCGTTGAAGAGCAGATCGGCATGCTCGGAAGGATCGCGCTCGACGACGATGCGTCCCTCGCGATTCATCACGAACGCGCCGCCCACCGAGTTCATACCGGTGGCGCCATCGAAAAGAACGAGCTTGCGCAGGTCGGGCGAAAGCGCCATCACGGCAGGGTTTTGCGCGCCGCTGACAATGGTACGCAGCGACAGGTCACTCGATTCGATGTTGTGCGCGATATCGGCGCTCAAGGTGGCGACGAGATTGGCCGCGGCCTGATGCGCGTTTTGCAGCGCCTGCGCGCGTCCTTGCCACAGCGCCGCAAACGACAACACGGCCATGCAAATGGCGATGGCCGTGCCGATGAATCCGGCGAGCGCCGGAAAGCGCGAAAACGCTTCGGCGAAGCGCATCCCGGCGGTGCTGTTGCGTCGCATCAACCGGCGGCCGACCATGCGTCCGGTCTTGCGAACGGCCTTCAATCTGGCGGGCATTCAGGTTCTCCGCGTGACGCGATTTCCGCACGACCGAGTACGACATGGTGTGCAGCGCGACTACGCTGTGTGTCGAAAAACTCCGTGTTTTAGGGGGTGATTTGCATCTGACGCGCATCTGATGAATAGCAATGCACGTATTGGCTCTCCGATTGTAGTCGGTCGGGCCGGGTCGTTTCGCGCGGGCGTGCATGAATCACCCGCCGCGTCCGCCCATGCGCTTGCGAATCTCCGAGTCGAGAATGAGCCGCCCGCGCAGCTTGCCCTTCATGCGCTTTACAAAGCGCGGCGCCTCGGTCATATGAATCACCATCAGTTCGCGGACCTTGTCAGCGTCCCGCGCCCGCGCTGCTTCCGTGATCGCCCTATGGATCTTCACGTTCGCGCGGCCGAAGCGTTCATGTTCGGCTTGCGGCGTGTCGTTCCTGAACTCGATGAGTTGGCGGATCATCTCGTTGATCAGTTCGCACGTGAAGCGCAAGAACGGATTGGGATTCGCTGCAGCGAGAATGTCGTGGAAGTTCACGTCTTCCTGCCGCTGCCGCACGATATCGCGATTCGCATGCGTCGAGGCGTGTTCGTCGCAACACGCGATGTTCGTTTCCAGCGCCGTGAAGTCCTCGTCGGTGAGGTGCGGCACCGCGCCTGCCGCGAGTTCCGGCTCAAGCAATTGACGCACCGTATAGATGTCGTCGATGGTCACGTCCTTGAAGAACAAATAGTTCTGCAAGAGCTGCAACGTTCGATCGAGCGGTACCTCGACGATCGTGCCGCCGCCTGACGGCCCCGTCGTCACCTTGATGAGCCCTTGCACTTCGAGCGATTTGAGCGCCTCGCGAATCGTGCTCTTGCTCACGGAAAAGAGTTGCTGCAGTTCGACTTCGCGCGGCAGCTTGTCGCCGGGCTTCAGGTTCTTTTCCGTGATCAGCCGTTTGATCTCTTCCGCGACCAGATCGGCGCGCTTGGGCTGCTTGATCGGCTGCTGCGCGATCTCGATTGCCGCGCCCGCGCGCTTTGCATGCTCCATCACCATGTCGATGCTCCCTGTCGTCGTTGCCTGCTTTATACGCGCGCGCATCGCGAAATCGCAGACTGGAATATTGCCTTATTGACACCCGAATTTATTGTTCCTAGCATCGTGTTCATTCTATTTATCATGATAAATAGAATGAACCGCACCGAGGCTCGAACCTACCACGACAAAAAATGCGGGGCGACTGCGCAGGTTATCTTCTCAAGGAGCGTCAATTTTGAATCGCCGAAACATGTTGAAGCTGGCCGCGCTGTCGGCCATTCCGGGATCGATCGAAGCCCTCGTCGCAAGAAGCGCCTTCGCGCAGGGCTCGCCGATCCAGTTCGCGTGCCCGGTGCCGATGTCCGGTCCATTCGCGGCCAATGGCAAGTACGCCGATCTCGGCATGAAGTTGGCGATCGATCAATACGGCAAGGTGCTCGGCCAACCGCTCGCCTATACGACGCTCGATACCGAGGGAAAACCCGCAACCGCCGTGCGACGTGTGCAGGAAATCGCGCAACAGAAGAATGCACGTTATTTCGCGGGCGGCATTCTTTCCTCTGAAGCGCTCGCGATGGGCAAGGAAGCCGAAAAGGCCGGTGGCATCTTCATCACGACGGCGGGTGCGGATGAACTCACGGGCAAGGACTGCAACAGCGCGACCTTCCGCTGGTCGGTGCCGACGTTCGGCGCGATCGAACAGACCGTGCGACCGCTCATTCAGTCGATGCCCAACGCGAAGCGCTGGTACACGATCACGCCGCAATACGTGTTCGGCGACGGACTTTTATCGGCGGCCAAGAACATTTTTAAAGAGAAAGGTATCGAGCATGTGGGCAATAGTTATCACTCGCTCAATGAAAAAGAGTTCAGCGGTTATCTGACGAATGCGGTCGCCGCTAAACCGGACGTTCTTCTTATCCTCAACTTCGGCTCGCAATCGTCGGACACATTGCGTCAGGCCGTGAGTTTCGGCATGAAGAACAACTGCACGATTCTGATGGCATGGGCATCGGGTCTGGAGCAATTCGAAGCGCTCGGACCGGATATTTGCGAGGGCGTGTATTTCGGCGCGCAATACTGGCATGCGATCGATGCGCCGCTCAATCACGATCTCGTCAAGCGCGTGAACGCAGTCTACAAGGCGAACCCGAACTATAGCCTCGCGGGTTCCTACATCTGCACGAAGATTCTTCTCGATGGCATCGTGAAAGCGGGCACCGCCGATCCGAAGAAAGTAGTCGCGGCGCTTCAGGGCATGAAGTACGCGGGACTGACCGGGTCCGAGGAGATTCGCGCAGGCGATCATCAGGTGCTGAAAAACTATTATCTGCTGAAGGGTAAGCCCAAGAGCAAGATGAAGGACAAGGACGATTACGCCGACATCGTGAGTTCCGGTCAATCGTTCCTGCCGCTCGACAAGACGCAGTGCAAGCTCGCCTGATCGAGCGATGTCCTGACGCGCGTCGTTCTCATGCGAATGCGGGCCAGCCCTGCGTTCGCGCCGCCACTCTTCTGATGCAAGGCCATGAACGTTTATCTGTTGCAGGTCGTGAACGGCATCGGCGTGGGCATGCTGTATTTTTTGCTCGCAGTCGGCTTGTCGATCGTGTTCGGGCTGCTGCGCTTCGTGAACTTCGCGCACGGCGCTTTCTATCTGCTGGGCGCGTACTTCTGCTATCAGGCGATGCAGTGGTCGATGAATTTCTGGAGCGCGCTCGTCGTCGTACCGATTGTCGTCGGTGCGATCGCATGGATCGTCGAGAAGGTGGTGCTGCGGCATGTCTATGCACAGCAGCACGAATTTCATATTCTCGCGACGGTCGGTCTCGCACTCGTCATCCAGGAATGCGCAATCATCGCGTGGGGACCGATCGGCGATAACGTGCCGGTGCCCGACGTGCTCAATGGCGTCGTGATGTGGGGCAGCTTCATCTACCCGAAGTACCGCCTCTTCGTGATCGCGTTCACGGCCGTGCTCGCCGGCATTTTATGGTGGGTGCTCGAAGGCACGCGGCTCGGAAGCGCGGTGCGCGCCGGCAGCGAATCGAGCGAGATGGTCGCGCTGCTCGGCATCAACGTGACGCGCATCTTCAGCCTTGTATTCGCGCTCGGCGCAGGCACGGCGGCGCTCGCGGGCGTGCTTGCCGCGCCCATACGCGGCGTCGAACCGTTCATGGGTATCGAGGCGCTGGGGGTGGCGTTCGTCGTCGTGGTCGTGGGCGGCATGGGGAATTTTCTCGGCGCGCTCGTCGGCGGATTGCTGGTCGGCATCGTGCAGAGCGTGATGAGCACGCTGTGGCCCGAAGGCGCGCGTCTCATGATCTATGTGGCGATGGCCGCGGTGTTGCTGCTGCGTCCGAATGGATTGCTCGGGAGGACCGCGTGAATTCCAAACTGGATTCGAAGACACTGGATATGAGCGTGCCGCAACGATCTCTTAGACATTCGCTGCATCGTTATCGCTTCCTGTTGCTCGCGGCTATCGTCGTCTGCATTCTCCCGATGACGATTCGTTCCGGATCGCTCGCAACCGAAGTGCTCGTCTATGCGCTCGCCGCGCTCGGCTGCAATTTGTTGCTAGGGCATACGGGCTTGCTGTCCTTTGGACAAGGCATCTTCTTTGGCCTGGGAAGTTATGCCGCGGGCCTGATACTCACGAAGTCGGGGCTTCAGGCGCCTGCTGCATTGCTCGGCGCAATCGTCGTCGGTGCTATCGCCGCGGCCGTCGTCGGATGGTTCTCGATTCGTCAGCGCGGCGCGTACTTCGTGATGCTCACGCTCGCATTCGGGCAGATGTTCTACTTCCTCGCCTATACGACGCCCGATCTCACCGGCGGCGACAATGGCCTGCTCGATATCCCGCGCCCCGCGTTGTCGATCTTCGGACAGGGACTCGTCTCGCTCGCATCGCCGTGGCAGTACTACGCGTTCGTCGCGGTGTTGTTCCTGATCGCGTTCTGGCTGATGCTGCGCGTCTCGCATTCGGTGTTCGGCCGCACGCTGCTCGCAATCCGCGATAACGAAGCGCGCGCCGCTGCCGTGGGTTATGACGTCAGGCGTTTCAAGCTCGTTGCGTTCATCGTATCGGGCGCCGTTACCGGTCTCGCCGGCGCATTGCACGCGATGATGACAGGCATCGCGCCGTTATCGAACATCGACTATCACACGAGCGAGATGATTCTCGTGATGACGGTTATCGGCGGCACGGGCAATCTCTTTTCTTCCGTGCTCGGCGCAGCGTTCTATGTGCTCTTCGCCGACTGGCTTTCGACACTCTGGCCGCGCTGGCTACTGTTGCTCGGACTCGTGCTGATCGCCGCGAGCCTCTTCATGCAGCGCGGTTTGTGGGGACTGGGTGAACGCATCTGGCGCGCGGTGAAGCGCGATCGAGGAGAGCCGGCATGAGCGCGTCGATATTGGAGGCAAAGGGCGTCGCGAAGCGTTATGGCAAGTTCGCGGCGCTCACCGATGTGAACCTGCGCATCGCGAAGAACACGGTGCATTCCGTGATCGGACCGAACGGCGCGGGCAAGACCACGCTCTTTCATGTGCTGACGGGCACCTTGCCGATCAGCGCGGGCAATATCGTGTTCGACGGTCATGACGTGACACACGAACCCGATCATCGTCGCGTGAAGCGTGGCATCGCGCGTTCGTTTCAGGTGACGAGTCTCTTCGCGAATCTATCGGTGCGTGAGAATTTGCGGCTCGCCGCGCAAGGCGTGGATTCGAAACGCGCGCTCAATGCATGGACGCCGCCACGTGGCGCGCTCGAACATCGCGATACCGTCGATGGCATTCTCGAACGTCTCGCGCTGCAACGCCTGGCTTCGACGCAAGCGAGCGCGTTATCGCACGGCCAGCAGCGGCGTCTCGAAGTCGGCATGGCGCTCGCCGCGCGGCCCAAG
Source organism: Caballeronia glebae (assembly GCF_001545035.1). GTDB lineage: Bacteria > Pseudomonadota > Gammaproteobacteria > Burkholderiales > Burkholderiaceae > Caballeronia > Caballeronia glebae. The sequence continues at coordinate 74,331 of NZ_FCOJ02000003.1, read as the reverse complement.
GCGATCTTTCTCGACGAGCCGACCTCGGGCATGGGCATAGACGATCTCGACGACATGAAGCATCTGATCCGCAGTCTGCGCGACGACTACACGGTCGTGCTGATCGAGCACAACATGGATATCGTGATGGACATCTCCGACACCATCACGGTGATGCAGCAAGGCCGTGTGCTTGTCGAAGGCAAACCCGCCGAGATTCGCGGCGACGAGCGCGTTCGCCAGGCCTATCTCGGCAACATGATCACCGGAGGCCGCGCATGATGCTCGATGTCGATAACATTCACGGCTATTACGGCAAGAGTCATATTCTTCAGGGCGTGTCGCTCACGATAGGTGAGGGCGAGACCATCACGCTGCTCGGGCGCAATGGCGCGGGCAAATCGACCACGCTTAAAAGCATTGCGGGCGTCGTGACGCCGCAGCAAGGCAGCGTGAAGTTCAAGGGCGTGGAACTCGCCAAGCTGCCGCCGCACAAGATCGCTTCGCGCGGCGTGTGCTTCGTTCCGGAGCATCGCGGCATCTTCAAGCTCTTGTCCGTCGAAGAGAACTTGCGGCTCGGCGCGCGCAAGGATTCACCGTGGCAGCTCGCGGATATCTATCGTATCTTTCCGCGCCTGAAAGAGCGGCGCACGAACGGTGGAGGACAACTTTCCGGAGGCGAGCAGCAGATGCTCGCGATAGGCCGCGCGTTGATGAATCATCCGCGATTGCTGATGCTGGACGAACCGGTGGAAGGACTCGCGCCGGTGATCGTTGAAGAGATCGTCGCGCAGTTGAAGCTGATTCGCCAAGCGGGCGTGGCGATCTTGCTCGTCGAACAGAACCTCGAAGTATGCACGCAACTCGCCGATCGCCATTACATCATCGAGCAAGGGCGCATCGTGTACGAAGGTGCTAACGATGCATTCATCGCCGATGAGTCGATCAAGGATCGTTATCTCGGCGTGGGCGTCGTCTGAACGTCATATCAGCAACACTAAGCTCAGGAACCTCGAATGCAAGTTCATGATATGCCGGCGCTGGCCGGCTTGCGCGTCGACGGTGCGCGTCTCTGGAACAGTCTGATGGAGCTCGCGCGTATCGGCGCGACGGAGAAGGGCGGTGTATGCCGTCTCGCGCTAACGCAACTCGACAAGCAGGGTCGCGATCTTTTCATCGCGTGGGCGAAGGATATCGGCTGCACGGTGCGTGTGGATGCGATAGGCAATATCTTCGCGCGCCGGGCTGGCACGCGCGATGATCTGCGGCCCGTGATGACCGGCAGCCACATCGATACGCAACCGACCGGCGGCAAGTTCGACGGCAACTACGGCGTGCTGGCGGGACTCGAAGTTTTGCATACGCTGAACGATAACAACGTGCGCACGGCGGCCCCGCTCGAAGTCGCGGTCTGGACCAATGAGGAAGGCTCGCGTTTCGTGCCGGTGATGATGGGCTCCGGCGTATTCGCGGGCGCATTCACGCTTGACCATGCGCTCGCGCAGAAGGATCGCGAAGGCGTGTCCGTGCGCGATGCGCTCGCGGCTATCGGCTATGCCGGCGAAGGCGTCGTCGCGCACGACGTGGGTGCGTATTTCGAAGCGCACATCGAACAGGGCCCTGTGCTGGAGGCGAACGACAAGGTTATCGGCGTCGTGCAAGCAGCGCTCGGCCAGCGCTGGTATGACGTGACGATCGAAGGCATGGAAGCGCACGCGGGCCCGACGCCGATGGAACTGCGCCGCGATGCCTTGCTCGTCGCGGCCGATCTTATACGCGAGGTGAATCGCATCGCGCTCGCGCACGCGCCGCATGGACGCGGAACGGTCGGCTGGGTCGACGTGCATCCGAACTCACGCAATGTGATTCCCGGACGCGTGAAGCTGACCGTCGATCTGCGCGCCGCCGACGATGCCACGCTCCTTGCAATGGACCGCGCATTGCGCGAAGCATGCGAGCAAGCGGGCTTGCCGGTCAAGGTAGACGAAGTTGTCTACTTTGCGCCGCAACCGTTCGAAGCATCGCTGGTCGCTTCGGTGCGTGAGAGCGCGCATGCGCTCGGCTTAACGTCGATGGATATCGTGAGCGGCGCGGGCCATGACGCCGTTTATCTCGCGCGCGTGGCACCGGCGGCGATGATCTTCGTGCCGTGCAAGGACGGCATCAGTCACAACGAAATCGAAGATGCACGCGCCGATCATCTCGAAGCGGGCTGCAATGTGCTGCTGCAAGCCATGCTGCGCGCGGCGAACGCGTCCGAAGGAGAAGCGGCATGAAGATCCTTATCGCGCGGATGAATCACGAGACCAACACGTTCTCGCCCGTTGCGACGCCGATCGAAGCGTTCGGGCGGGACGGTCCGTGCTATGGCGACGATGCGTATCGCGAGAACGACGGCATGCGCACGGCAATGTCCGCGTTTATCGATGCGGCGAAGCGCGAGCATGCGCAGATCGTTACGCCGATATCGGCCTCGGCGAATCCGAGCGGGCGCGTCGCCGCTGCAGCTTATGACGCGATCTGCCAGTCGATCGTCGATGCAACCGAAGGATGCGATGCCGTGATGCTCGATCTGCACGGCGCAATGGTCGCGGAGAACTCGCCGGATGGCGAAGGCGATCTGCTCGAACGCGTGCGACGCGCGCTACCGCATGCGCCCATCGCCGTCTCGCTCGATCTGCATGCGAACGTGACGCAGAAGATGATCGATAACGCGAACGTGATCACAAGCTTCAAGACTTATCCGCACGTCGATATGTACGAAAGCGGCGAGCATGCGGCGCGGCTTCTGTTCGATCTCGTTCATGAGAGGGCGAAGCCCGTGATCGCGTGGGCGCAGCCGCCGCTGCTCACGCACACGCTGAGGAGTTCGACAGCGCAAGGCGCGATGAAACGCGCCGTCGACGCCGCGCGCGCAGCCGAAGGTGAGGATGGCGTGCTGGCCGTATCGGTGCTGTCGGGTTTCTCGCTTGCGGATATCCCCGCGCCTTGCATCAGCGTGGTCGTGGTGGCCGAGGGCGACAGCAAGAAGGCGCAGGACGTGGCGGACCGTATCGCGCGGCAGATCTGGAACGAGCGTGACGCGTTCGTCTATCGCAGTGCGCCGCTTACGCAATCGATCGGCGAAGGCGCGGCACTCGCGCGCGAAACCGACAAGCCCGTGCTGCTGCTCGATCACGGCGACAACTGCATGTCGGGCGGAACGTGCGACACGACCGACGCATTCGAAGAAGCGTTGAAGCAAGGACTCGATGGCATCGTCGTCGGACCTTTATGCGATCCGGAAGCGGTCGCGCGGCTCTTCGCAGTTGGCGAGGATACGTCCGTCACGATCGGTATCGGCAACAAGCTTGCGAGCGTGGCCTCGCGAGGAAAGCCGCCATTGAAAGTTACGGGCGTCGTGCGCGCGCTGACAGATGGCGAATACATCATCAGTGGACCAACCTATACAGGACAGCATGCTTATATGGGCCGCGCGGCCGTGATCGAGACGGCAGCGGCGCGGATTCTCGTGACGGAACGCACGCACGAGCCGTGGGACCTGGGCGTGTTCGAGAGTGTCGGCATCGATCCTCGCAGTGCCCGCTTTCTGATCCTCAAGTCGCGCATGTACTGCCGCCCCGTGTTCGTTCCGATATCGGGCGGCCTCGTCGAATGCGATAGCCGTGGCGTCACGAGTTCCGATTACGGACTCTTTGCGTTCGAGAATTTGAAGCGGCCAGTCTATCCGCTGGACTCGAACGTCGAGTATTGATCGACGCGAAAGCGGCGCGCGTCTCACTTCACGAGGCGCAGCCGCTTCGAAATGATCGTGCCTTCATTGCGGTCGATGAGCCAGGCTGCATCGACATGTCCATGCAACGTCGATGTTCGGCGCGTGATATCCGTGGGTTCTTCGTCGGTGGGCGCGCTGTGCTCGATGTCGTCGGTCAGATAGGGCGGCGCAAGCGTGCAGATGAGCACGATCGCGAAGTCGCCGTTGCCGTGCTCGTGATCGAAGTTCGGGAGCACCGCGCTGAAGCGGACGGTCGTTCTGGCGCTGCCTTCCTGCTTCAATTGAATGCTGTCGAAGGTCTGAACGAAGCCCTTTTCCTTTGCTTCGGCCGCGACGACGAGCTTGCGGCCGCTTTGCCCCTTCACCGTTTCCTTGAGCAGAATGGCGGAGGGATCTTCGGACGCCGCCAGCGAGACGTTCACGGTCAGCACCTTCTTCTTCGACAGATAGCGCACGCCGTAGGAAACCGGAATGACGAACGTGAACGTGCGATCTGCTCGCGCGCTCGATTGGCTGGCGGCATGCTGCGCCTTGGTAAATGGACGCGAAAGAAACGCCCGCACGCGGCTCGTGATCGACGCCGGCTGTCCCGGTGCGGGATGACCGGCGAGCGCGTCGCGGACGTGTTCGGGATCATCGCCCGTGAAATTGGGCGCGAGCGCATCGACCGACATGATGCCTTGCCCAGTTACGCCGCTTGCGACCTCGACAGCGCTGCCCGCATGGGCGCCGCGCGGCGCGGCGGAGGCGCCCGCCGTCGCCGCGAAAGCGGACACCGACACGCATGACAACGAGCAGGCGATGCAAAGCGCAGTGCTACGTCCACGTTTCAATAAATACACATGCCACTCCTGGCGCATCCGCCGATCGTGATGGAAGTGGCTATCTTAAAACGAAGCGAGCCGATCGGTATTTTGCACGCGTGATAATGAATTCAATCCATTCGCGCGTATTCATTGATCGCCGCGAGCGCGCCTTCCTCGAATTTCGTCGCCGCGCGCAGAAGCGCATCGCGAAGAACCGGATTGCGTGCCAGCGATGCAGGGAAGACTTCGTTCACGGCGGGGAGTGCATCGAAGAGGCTTTCCGGCGTGGTCGCGTCTTCGGCGACTACAGCAACTACCGCGGGCGCCGCCGCGACGCGATAGTTTGCGTCGGGCAGAGCCGGCTGCTTGCCTTCACGTCAACGTCGCAGCGGTCACGGCACCCTTCGAAAGACCCATCACGATCGACGTGTTCGAACACATCGACATGCAAATCGGCGTGTTCGGCAGTCTGCAACGGCTTCTGCGTGCTACGGATTTAGCCGGGCCCCGATATGCGCCCGGCTCCGCGGACTAGTGCGATTGAGGGGGGAAGAAGAATTCGCTCGGGTAACGGCGCAGGCGCAGCAGCACGTCGCGCAAGAGCTGGCGTGTCTCTGCAAGTGTCACGCCGCGCGAGCGCAGCGCGACGCACATTGCAAGGCTGAAGCTGACGAACAGGTTCAACGTTCCGATGGCCCAGGTGCCCACGACGGCTGCCAACATGAGCGAGTGAGGCGCCGCGAAGTTGAGCGAGACGTTGGCGAAACCCGAGTAGGTGGACACGAACGCGACGTGCCGGACGTCGAGCGGCAAGTCGAACAGCATGCCGAGCGCCCAGACGCCGCTCAACATGAAGCCGAAAACGAAGTTGCCGATTAACGCGCCGAGGTTGTCTTTCACATAGTTGGCGATTCGCTGGAGGCGACGTTCGCCGAACATGCGGCGCGCCCAGCGGATATGCATGATGCGCTCGGGGATGCGTTCATAGGAACACATGTTGTCGCAATACCCGTTGATCTGACCGGCAAGAAAGAGGCACACGCCCGCGATTGCGGCATAGAAAAGCGTGGACGGCCGGAAGGCCACCTCCTTGAGCAGTTCCGTCGCTGCCGGGGGGCTGATGAACGGATGCCCCATCACTTTCTGGTACGCGAGAGCGATCGCTATCGACACGGGCACTGCAAGTACGACGTTGCCGAGAATCGCCGCCGTCTGGCTGCGCATGGTCCGCACGATCAGCGTCACCAGATGTCCGAGGTCGCGCCCGCCCTTGCGACTGTTGTCCTTGATCGCGGCAGCGAGTGCATGAGCCGTCATCGCCGGCTGTTTGGTGGCTACGATGCCATGCAAGAGGTGAATCAGGACAAAGCCAAGGCCATAGTTGAGGCCGAAGGCAATCGATTTGTTAAGCGGCGTCCAATCGAGTCCCACGATCATGAACTTGATTGCAGACATGAAGCCGATCAGAAAGCCGCCGAGCAGCGCGGAACGCAGCAACGCAAAATAGTCCCTGCGGTTCGACGTTATATAGTGCTCGCCCGCACGTCCGGCGTTCTCCGTGACACGCAGTGCGATCAACTCGACGTTCTGCCGGAAATAATCGTGCAGATTATTGCGGCAACATTCCGCTTGAATCAGTTCGGAACCCAGGTCGGCGATCATGGGCAGCTCGATTTCCGCGCCGCGCTTTTCACCCAGGGCGCTCGTCAGGTCGATCAGTCTTTCCGCACGCGCCAGATGCTGGTTCAGGCGCAGCAGATGCAGCGTCAACGAAACGCTCGTGCCGGTCTGCGCGGCGCGCATGCGAATGCGGTCGCCCACCGCGCGGCATTCGTTCAGTAGCGCCGTGAGACGTTGCGCGTCCTCGCCCTCAGCGCGCATTTGGATCGCATTGCCGTGGCCACAAGGATCGACGGCGGGCAAAAGCGCGGCGTTCGACGCCATGTCGAAGCGCGCGAGATACGCGATCATTTCCTGGTTTTGCGCCATGAATGGCGAACGCCCCGAATTGAGCGTGGGATCGTGCCGACGCACCTCCCGCTCCAGACCAATGGCTGCGATACGGTAAGAGAGCACCCGCAACGCTTCGAGTAACTGGTGTAGCGGCCGCACGGAGCCCTGCGCGTCGCAAGCGCCATTCGGCTCGGACGCCTCGTCGAAGCGCAGCGCTTGCAGCAGCCGGGTCCACGCCTGAGTGCCGGCCTCTCGAACCCACAGTTGATCGCTTGCCCGTTTGAAGACCTTGGCGATCACATCGCATAACTGTGACAAATCGAAGAGATCGGGCAGCAGCGTGCTGCGGGCGAGACGGCGCGCAACTTCCGTGACAAAGCCGCGATTCGGAAAAATGCCGACGTCCGCGTAGAGCGCCACTTGTCTGCGCTCCGTCATCAGACGCCACAGCGCACCGCGTAGCCGCGCCCGATATTGGTCGTTCCGTTCCAGCAGTTCGCAGAGCGTGTGGATTGCGTGCCGGGCCGCATCGCCGTCATTTGCTCGGGGTGGGCGCATGCAACTGACAACGTCGTTCAGGAGCGCGATATCGGGTTCGTGAACGCGAGCCGAACGACTCAGGACAGACTCGAAAGCCGACTGGTGATCTTCGGGAGCGACGGGATTCTTCATGGGCTGCGGGACAACAAGTGCGAGAGATCGGGGGCCACCTGTACAGAACTTGCACAGAAGACGTGGCGTCAGCGGCGGGGAGCGAAAGGCAATGCCGAATGGAGGAGTGGTGATGAGCAGGTGTTTAGGAACGCGACAGGTTAAGTTGAACACGACGTCAGAGAAAGTCGTAAGTCGCCTTGAGTTGTCGCCGGTCAAGCCCTTTCCTGTGGCGGGTTCTCGGCCACGCAGGCCTAGCGACGATTGGCCGCGCACGAATGCGGATGGACTGACTGTGAGCGCCCGGGAAACAAAAAAGCCGCCACGCTCTCACGTGACGGCTTCCACCCGGAACAGGCAACGCGCGCGGCCAGCCGGCGCAGGTCGCGTGGGGAGTGTTCGGCTTACAGTTTTGTCAGCTAATACACCCACCATCATGTTGTTCGTTTCGGGTTATTCATCGAGTCCGTACTTCGGCCCGTCGCGCGCGAGGCCCGACTCTCTCACACCGCCGCCTCGGTCGAGATGATTCCCGCCACCCGCCACACACGGCCGATGTCGTGCGAATAGAAATACGCGGCAAGACCGAAATTGGCATCGTTCGCGGCCTGGATCGCTTCTTCTTCCCTATCGAAACGGAACAGCGCCGCCACCGGCTCGAAGGTTTCCTCATGCGCGAGCACGCATGCCGCCGTGTGCGCCTTGCCGCCGCAAACGATGCGTGCTGCAAGTGTTGCCACAGCGCGGCACCTTCGTGAAGAAGATCGCGCCACGTCAGGTGCGCGAAGGGCATTTCATTCGCGAGGCGATTGGAACGGCGGTCGCGCGCAAGGCCACGCTCGCCATCACCGATTCTCAACTCGACGATCTCGCCGCGAATCTTCGCGAGCAGAAGAGCGCATCGAAAGCGAACGACACCAGCGCCTTTCTCATGCTCGACGAGCAGTTCCACATGCAGATCGCGCAATCGATCGACTGCGTGGCCGCATGGGACACGATTCAGGACATCAAGGCGCAGATGGATCGCGTGCGGTATCTGAGCTTGCCTGACGTAGCGCCGCTCGATCTGCTCATCAAGCAACATGCGCGGATCGTGAGCGCATTGAAGGCGCATGATCCCGATGGCGCCGAGGAAGCCATGCGCGCGCATCTGCGCGAACTTCTGGTGTCGCTGCATCCCATCGCGGAACGTAACCCCGATTGGTTCGAGCCGGATGAGCCGGAGCGGGTGGCGTTGGGTTCAAAAAAAAGAGCGGCACGTGCCGCTCTTTTTAGTTGAACGAAGATGCCGACTATGTTCTTGCCGTCGCCGCATGTCGTTCGTCGTTCTTCGCCTTGCGACTCAACAAGAGCGTGATCACTGAGGACATCGCGAGCGTCGCGCCGACCACATACAAGCCCGCCGAATAGCTGCCCGTCGTGTTCTTGAGCCAGCCGATCGCGAACGGTCCGACGAAGCCGCCGAGGTTGCCGATCGAGTTGATCATCGCGATACCCGCCGCCGCGCCCGCGCCCGAGAGGAACATGCTCGGCATTGCCCAGAGCGGCGCTTTGGCCGCGCTGATACCCACGTTCACGACGATGAGCGCGAGGATCACGAAGAGCGCCGTGCTCGCCTGACCCGCGAAGATGAATCCGATACAGGCAAGCGCGCAAGGAATCACGACGTGCCACGTGCGCTCTTGCGTACGGTCCGAATGCTTTGCCCAAAGAATCATCGCGACGACTGCGATCACGCTCGGAATCCCGGTGATGAACCCCGTCTCCAGCGCGCTGAAACCGTATTGACGAATGATGAGCGGCGCCCACAGCCCAAGCGTATAGAGTCCCGCCGAGGTGCCGAAGTAAATCAGCGCGAGCGCCAGCACACGCGGATCGCGCAGCGCACTCCATGCGCCCGCGGTATGGCCTGCGTGCGACTGCTTCTCATCGGCTTCGGCTTTCAGCTTGGCGATGAGCCATTCGCGTTCATCGGTCGCAAGCCAGTGCGCCTTCGCGGGCGAGTCCGTCAGAAACCGGAGCACGACGAAGCCGAGCACGATCGCGGGCAACGCTTCGATGACATAGAGGATCTGCCAGTCGGCGAGGCCGAACATCGGCGGCAACTGCATGATCGCGCCGGAGAGCGGCGAGCCGATCGCCGTCGAAATCGGCGCGGCGGCCATGAACCATGCGGCCGCGACCGCGCGTTGCTTGGCGGGGAACCACAAGCTCAGATACAGGATCACGCCGGGAAAGAAGCCCGCTTCGGCGACGCCGAGCAGAAAGCGCAATACGTAGAAGCTCGTCGGTCCCGTGACGAACGCGGAGGCCACCGACACGATGCCCCACGTCACCATCACGCGCGCGATCCAGATGCGCGCGCCCACCTTGTGCAGAATCAGGTTCGACGGCACTTCGAACAGAAAGTAGCCGATGAAGAACAGCCCGCCGCCGAGACCGAACGCGGTGGGCGAAAGGCCGATGGCCTTGTTCATCGTCATCGCGGCGAAACCCACGTTGACGCGGTCGAGAAAACTGACGAAGTAGAGCAGCATCACGAACGGAATGATGCGCCACGCGAGCTTGCGCGATACGCGAGCTTCGACGCCGGATTCGGTGCAGGGTTGCATGTGTCTCCTCCTGTTGAGGAAAATACGCGCAGCGAAGGCATGCGCGTTCCCTGCGCGCGATGTGCATGGCATCGCGCGTCAGGCGTGACGGCCGCGTGATGCGGCCGGATTCTGGGGGTCGTTACGCGGCGGCGGCTTCCACGCGCTCGACGAAGGCGCACACGGCGGCCGTCACTTGCGCGGTCGTCGCCTTGCCGCCGAGATCGCCGGTATGCAGCGCGGGATCGGCCGTGACCGCTTCGACCGCGGCCATTACGCGTTTCGCGGCTTCGAATTCGCCGAGGTGTTCGAGCAGCATCACGACGGACCAGAACGTGCCGATCGGATTGGCGAGACCTTTGCCCATGATGTCGAACGCGGAGCCGTGGATCGGCTCGAACATCGACGCATAGCGGCGCTCCGGATCGATATTGCCGGTCGGCGCGATCCCGAGGCTGCCCGCGAGCGCGGCGGCCAGGTCGCTCAGGATGTCGGCATGCAGATTCGTGGCGACGATGGTGTCGAGCGTGGCCGGACGGTTGACCATGCGCGCGGTGGCGGCATCGACGAGTTCCTTGTCCCACTTCACGTCGGGGAATTCCTTCGAGATCGTGAGCGCGATCTCGTCCCACATGACCATCGCGTGACGTTGCGCGTTGCTCTTGGTAATGACGGTCAGCAACTTGCGCGGACGCGACTGCGCGAGTTTGAATGCAAAACGCATAATGCGTTCGACCCCGGCGCGCGTGAGGATCGACACATCGGTCGCCGCCTCGATCGGATGGCCCTGATGCACGCGGCCGCCGACGCCGGAGTATTCCCCTTCCGAGTTCTCGCGCACGATCACCCAGTTCAGATCCTCGGGCTTGCAGCGCTTGAGCGGCCCGTCGATGCCCGGCAGGATGCGCGTCGGGCGCACGTTGGCGTACTGGTCGAGGCCCTGGCAGATCTTCAGGCGCAGGCCCCACAGCGTGATGTGATCGGGCACGTCCGGGTCGCCGGCGGAGCCGAAGAGGATCGCGTCCTTGTCGCGAATCGCGTCGAGACCATCGGCGGGCATCATCACGCCGTGCTGGCGGTAATAGTCCGCACCCCAGTCGAAATTTTCGAATTGGAATTCAAAATTTTGCGTGCAGCGTGCCAAAGCTTCGAGCACTTGCTGGCCGGCGGGCACGACCTCCTTGCCAATGCCGTCGCCGGGAATGGTCGCGATGCGATATGTCTTCATGTCTCGTCTCCGTTTTCGATGTGTCGGGTGTGTTACAGCGTGGGCTCACTTTACCCAACTTACGCTGCCGAAACCGGTGCTAAACTCAAAGCATCTTTAACTTTTATTCACAAGTGAGCGTCATGGCGGACACCGTTCAGCCCTCGGATCTGAGCTTTTTCTCGACGCTTGCCGCCTCGGGCAGCCTGAGCGCGGCGGCGCGCGAACTGGGCGTAACGGCTGCGGCCGTCAGCAAGCGTCTCACGCAGATGGAAGCGCGCGCGGGCGTGCCGCTCGTGAACCGCACGACGCGCCGGATGATGCTCACGCCCGAAGGCGAGCTGTATCTGGAGCACGCGCGGCGCATTCTCGACGAGATCGACGAACTGGCCGAACTGCTCGGCAGCGCGAAAAAGAGTCCGAAGGGGCTGCTGCGCGTGAACGCGACGCTCGGCTTCGGGCGCAGTCACATCGCGCCGGCAATTTCGCGCTTCGTCGCGCGGCATCCGCAGGTGTCGGTGCAGCTTCAGTTGTCAGTTGCGCCGCCGCCGCTCACGGACGATACCTTCGACGTCTGCATCCGCTTTGGCGAGCCGCCCGACACGCGGGTGATCGCGCGACGCCTTGCGCCGAACCGGCGTCTGTTGTGCGCGGCGCCTGCGTATATTGCCGCGCACGGCATGCCCGCGACGCCGCACGAATTGACGCGGCATAACTGCATCGGCATTCGTCAGGGCGACGAAGCCTACGGCGTATGGCGCCTGAGCACGGGCCGCGGCGCGGCGCGCAAGACGGAGGCCGTGCGCATCAAGGGCAATCTCACGACGAACGATGGCGAGATCGCTGTGAAATGGGCGCTGGAAGGGCACGGCATTCTGATGCGCGCCGAGTGGGACATCAGGGACTATCTCGACGACGGCCGCCTCGTGCTCGTGCTGCCCGAGCACGAGACGCCGAATGCGGACATTTACGCGGTGTATTCGCAACGGCATCAGATGTCGGCGCGGATTCGCGCGTTCGTCGATTTCATCGCGGACGATCTGAAGCGCGCGCATGGCGTTTGAGTGTCGATGAACACGTAAAGGCTTCGTAAATGTGCGAATCGACGGCGCTATACTGAGCGTCCCTTCACCGCACCCGATCCGCCGGCCCATCCCGCGGCGCACGTCCATAAATTGGCTGAACACGATCTGGCAAAGCTCAAAATCGACCGGGGTCCGTCTGCCGCGATGCCGCGGCGCCGGCGCAACTGGCTTCGTTACGTCATCGTCGTTGCAATTGTACTTGCGCTCATCGGCGTGGCGCTCCGTCTTACCGGCCCGCAGGCCGTGGAGACCGCCACGGTCACATCCGTGTATCCCTCGCAAAGCTATACGCTTCTGAACGCCACAGGCTATGTCGTGCCGCAGCGCAAGGCGGCGGTCGCATCGAAAGGGCAAGGGCGCGTCGAATGGCTCGGCGTGCTCGAAGGCACGCCGGTGAAGGAAGGTCAGATCATCGCGCGGCTGGAGAGCAATGACGTCGCCGCGTCGCTCGCGCAGGCGCGGGCGCAGGTCAAGGTCGCGCAAGCCAATCTCGAACTTCAGCGCGCCGAGCTGAAGAACGCCGACGTCGATCTCAGACGCTACAAGATCCTCGCACCGCAAGGCGCGGTTCCGGCGACACAGTACGACGCCGCGCTCGCCCGCTACGACAAGGCGCGCGCGTCCATCAACAGCGACGAAGCCGCGATCGTTTCGGCGCAAGCCAACGCGCAAGCCGCGCAAGTGGCCGTCGATCAAACGGTGATCCGCGCGCCCTTCGACGGCCTCGTGATCGAAAAGCACGCGAACGTCGGCGACAACATCACGCCGTTCTCGTCGGCGTCGGATAGCAAGGGCGCGGTCGTCACCATCGCCGACATGAAGACGCTCGAAGTCGAAGCCGATGTCGCCGAGTCGAACATCGCGCGCATCGCCGTGGACCAGCCGTGCGAGATTCAGCTCGACGCGCTGCCGGATGTGCGCTTCGCGGGCCGCGTGTCGCGCATCGTGCCCACGGTCGATCGCTCCAAAGCCACCGTGCTCGTGAAAGTGCGTTTCGTCGAGCGCGATTCGCGCGTGCTGCCCGAGATGTCCGCGAAGATCGCGTTTCTGTCGAAGCCGGTGCCGCCCGAGGAGAAAAAGGCGGTCGTCGCCGTGCAGCCATCGGCGGTCGTCACGCGCGGCGGCAAGAAGGTCGTCTATGCGGTTGAACACGACACCGCGCGCGAAGTGCCGGTGACGACCGGCGAGCGCATTGGCGATCTGCTGGCGGTGCGGGGCGTGAAGCCCGGCGACGTGCTCGTGCTCGCGCCCGGCGACAAGATCGCGGACGGCGCAAAAGTCACGCTGGCGAAGAAATAACGTGAGCACGACGCCTCTCGTTCAGATCAGTCATGTCGTGAAGTCGTATCGGCGCGGCGTGCAGATCGTGCCGGTGCTGACCGACATCACGCTGTCCATCGCGCAGGGCAATTTCGTCGCGTTGATGGGGCCGTCGGGTTCGGGCAAGAGCACGCTGCTCAACCTGATCGCGGGCATCGACCGGCCCGATAGCGGCGAGTTGCTCGTCGGCGGGCTCGATATCACGCGCCTGCCGGAAGCCGCGCTCGCGGACTGGCGCGCGGCGCACGTCGGCTTCATCTTTCAGTTCTATAACCTGATGCCGGTGTTGTCCGCGTTCGAGAACGTCGAACTGCCGCTGATGTTGACGCGCCTCACGCGCCATGAACGCAAGGAACGCGTCGCGATGGTGCTCGACATGGTCAACATGGCGGACCGCATGAGCCATTTTCCGTCGGAGTTGTCGGGCGGGCAGCAGCAGCGCGTCGCGATTGCGCGGGCGCTGATCACGGACCCGACGCTGATCGTCGCCGACGAGCCGACCGGCGATCTCGACCGCAGCTCGGCCGCCGATGTCCTCGCGATGCTGCAGCGTCTCAACGACAAGCTCGGCAAGACCATCATCATGGTGACGCACGACGCGCACGCGGCCGGCGCGGCGAAGGCGCTCGTGCATCTGGAGAAGGGCGAGCTGATCGATGGAACCACGCGCTAAACCATCATGTTCGTGCTCAAGCTGATTCTGCGCAACGCGCTGCGGCACAAGCTGCGCACCACGCTGACGGTGCTCGGGCTGACCATCGCGGTGCTCGCCTACGGCCTGCTGCATACGGTCGTCGATGCTTGGTATGCGGGCGCGGCGGCGGCATCGAACGCGCGGCTCGTCACGCGCAACGCGATCTCGCTCGTGTTTCCGCTGCCGCTCGCCTACGAGAATCGCATACGCGGCGTCGATGGCGTGACGCTCGTCGCGCGCTCGAACTGGTTCGGCGGCATCTATCGCGATCGGAAGAACTTCTTCGCGCAGTTCGCCGTGTCGGACAATTATCTCGACCTCTATCCCGAGTTCATCATCTCCGAGCAGCAACGCGCCGATTATCGACGCGATCGCAAAGGCGCGCTCATCGGCCGTCAGCTTGCGGATCAATACGGCTTCAAGGTCGGCGACGTCATTCCGCTGAAGGGCACGATCTATCCGGGGACATGGGACTTCGTCGTGCGCGGCATCATGGAAGGGCGCGATGAATCGACCATCACGCGGCAACTGATCTTTCACTACGACTACCTGAACGAGACGGCCCGCAAGACGACCAAACGCAACGTCGATCAGGTCGGCGTGTACGTGGTCGGCATCAAGGACCCGGACGAAGCGGCTGCCGTCTCGCGCAACATCGACAACGTTTTCAGGAACTCGCTCGCCGAAACACTGACGGAAACGGAGCAGGCGTTTCAACTCGGCTTCGTCGCGATGTCGAATCAGATCATCGCGGCGATACGCGTCGTTTCTTATGTAGTGATCCTGATCATCATGGCTGTGATGGCGAACGCCATGGCGATGAGCGCGCGTGAACGCACTACCGAGTACGCCACGCTGAAGGCGCTCGGTTTCGGCTCCGCGTTTCTCTCCGTGCTCGTGTTCGGCGAATCGATGGCGATCTGCGCGATCGGCGGCGGCATCGGGATACTGGCGACGCCGCCGATCGCCGAAGTCTTCAAGCACGCGACCGGCGGCGTGTTTCCCGTCTTCATGGTGTCGCGCGAGACGATGCTTCTGCAGGCCGCATGCGCGTTCGTCGTCGCGATGGCGGCCGCGATTGTGCCGGCGGTGCAGGCGAGCCGCGTGCGCATCGTCGAAGGCCTGCGGGCGATCGGCTGAGGACGCGCGATGGCCATTCCCGTTTCCTACGTCGCGCGCAATCTCTGGGCGCGCCGTCTCACGACGATGCTCACCGCGGGCGGTCTCGCGCTCGTCGTGTTCGTGTTCGCGACCGTGCTGATGCTCGACGCGGGCCTCAAGAAAACGCTCGTATCGACGGGCGAAGCGGACAACGTCGTCGTGATCCGCAAGGGCGCGGAAACGGAGATCCAGAGCGGAATCGACCGCAATCAGGCGAACGTGATGGAGATGCACCCATCGGTCGCGATGAACGGCGACGGCGAGCCGCTCGCTTCGAAGGAAACCGTCGTGCTGATCACGCTCACCAAGCGCGGCGCGAACACGCCCGCCAACGTCGTGATTCGCGGCGTCTCGCCGATGGGCGCGCAATTGCGTCCGCAAGTGACGCTCAGGGCGGGGCGCATGTTCAGGCGCGGGTCGTCGGAGATCATCGTGGGCAGCAGCATCGCGAAGGGATTCGGCGGCACGCGCATCGGCGATCACTTGCGTTTCGCGCAGCGTGACTGGACCGTCGTCGGCCATTTCGATGCGGGCGGCAGCGGCTTCGATTCGGAAATATGGGGCGACGTCGATCAGTTGATGCAATCGTTCCGGCGCACGAGTTATTCGTCGATGGTCGTGCGGCTCGCGCGCAGCGATGCGTTCGAGCGCTTTCGCGCCGATATCGACGTGGACCCGCGCCTCGCCGACGAAGCAAAGCGTGAACAGGTGTTCTACGGCGATCAGTCGAAGTCGCTGTCGACGTTCATCAATATCCTCGGCTTCTCGCTGTCGATCATCTTTTCGATCGCGGCCATGATCGGCGCGATGATCACGATGTACGCGTCGGTCGCGAATCGCGTCGCGGAGATCGGCACCTTGCGCGCGCTCGGGTTCAAGCGCTTCGATGTGCTCGGGGCGTTTCTGCTCGAAGCGTTGTTGCTTGGACTGGTCGGCGGCGTGGCCGGGCTTGCGTGCGCCGCGCTGATGCAATTTGCTTCGTTCTCGACGACCAATTTTCAGACTTTCGCGGACCTGTCGTTCCGCTTTCTCCTGACGCCTTCGGTCATCGCGAAGACGCTCGCGTTTTCGCTTCTGATGGGACTGGTCGGCGGATTCCTGCCGGCGATGCGGGCTTCGCGCATGAATATTGTCGACGCGTTGCGGGCGCGATAATCCGGTTTCTTCGAATGGTCGATGCAAAACAATTCAATTTTCAGCATCGATTGAGCGGCGTAGAGTCGAATTCACCCGAACTCGATTTCGAAGGAGCTTCATCATGCCGCTCGTCAGAATCTCACTCGTGAAAGGCAAGC
Organism: Caballeronia glebae; assembly: GCF_001545035.1. Lineage (GTDB taxonomy): Bacteria > Pseudomonadota > Gammaproteobacteria > Burkholderiales > Burkholderiaceae > Caballeronia > Caballeronia glebae. The sequence continues at coordinate 57,814 of NZ_FCOJ02000003.1, read as the reverse complement.
CGCGCGAGCATATTCGCGCGATCTCGAACGGTGTGCACGAAGCACTCGTCGAAGCGTTCAAGGTGCCCGCCAACGATCGTTTTCAGTTGATCGATGAACACGAGCGCGACCACTTCATTTACGATCCCACTTATCTCGATGTCGAACGAAGCGACGATCTCGTGTTCATTCACATTACCGCGAGCGACTGGCGCGACACGGCGACGAAGAAAGCGTTCTACAGGACACTGGTCGCGAAGCTCGTCGCATCGCCGGGACTGCGCCCCGACGACGTGATGATCGCGCTCGCGCCGAATCGCCGCGAAGACTGGTCGTTCGGACGCGGGCTCGCGCAGTATGTGGAGGACGCGCCCTGACCGAAAACCGAAGGAGACGAACCCACGATGAATCCGACGACCCTGAAAGGCGCGTGTCACTGCGGCGCGATCACGTTCGAAGTGGACACTCGGTCGGAACCCGCCGCGCGCTGCAATTGCAGTTTCTGCCGGCGGCGCGGCGCGGTGATGTCGCCGCCGTTTCTCAGGGACCGGCTTCGCATCCTGTCAGGTGAAGACGACCTCGCGCTTTATCAATTCAACACGCAGGTCGCGAAGCATTTCTTCTGCAAGCGCTGTGGAATTTACACGTTTCATCAGACGCGCTCGAATCCGGATGAGTGGCGCGTCAACCTCGGCTGTATCGATGGCGTCGACGCCTATTCGCTCGATGCGCCCGTCAAGGATGGCGCGAGCAGTTCGGTCGTCGGACGCGCGTAGCCGCGCCGCCCGTGTGAGCGAAAGATGCCGGGAACGCGCCGCATGCTGAGCCCCGACACCCACGAGCCGTTCGCGTTCGACGTTCCGAAACGCAACCGCGTTGCCTTGGAACGGCGTTCGATAAATACACTCAGACGGAGCGCCGTCATGGCACAGAAGCTCTCTATCGAACCCGGCGCGTTACCCCGGCGTCTGCTTACCACGCTCGCCAGCACGGCGATGTTGTCCGCTTGCTGTGGCGGCGGCAGCGACGACGCTTCCGGCTCCGTCACGCCGACGAGTCCCATCGGCGACATTCCGCCCGATCGCGCGAGTCTTCCGCGTCCGGCTCTGCCTGCGCCGGGTACATCGGGTATCGATCACGTCGTGCTCGTCACGATGGAGAATCGCTCTTTCGATCACATGCTCGGCTGGGTGCCGGGCGCGGAGGGCGCGCAGGCGGGCAAGCAATTCACCGATGCATTCGGCGTTGCGCAAGCGACCTTCGCGCTGTCGGTCAATGCAGCCTACGGCTTTCAGGGCTGCCAGTTCGCGGACCCCGATCACGAATACGACGGGGGCCGCACGCATCTGGCGAATGGCGCGATGAACGGATTCCTGCTCACGCCCGATACGAACGAAACGCGCGGCGATCTGCTGCCGATCGGTTACTACACGGGCAGCGACCTCGAATTCTATCGACAGGCCGTGACGCAATACACGGTCTGCGATTACTACATGAGCGGCATTCTCTCCGAGACGTTTTCGAACCGCGTCTATCTGCATAGCGGCGAGACGGATCGCCTGCGCGATACGCTCTATACATCGTCGCTTTCGACGATCTGGGACCGGCTCGATGCGAAGAACGTGTCGTCGAAGTATTACTTTCACGACGTGCCGTTCACGGCGCTCTATGGCACGCGCTACCTCGGCCGCTCGAAGCTCTTTTCCAGATTTCTGTCCGATGCGGCCGGCGGCACGCTGCCATCGTTCTGCATGGTCGATCCGCGTTTCGGCGGCGAGGCGAACGGCACGTCAAACGACGATCATCCGCATGCCGATGTGCGCAACGGCCAGGTGCTGCTCGCGCAAATCTACGAAGCGCTGCGCACGAGCCCGAACTGGAGCACGACGCTCATGATCATTGTCTACGACGAGTGGGGCGGCTTCTTCGAGCATGTCGCGCCGCCGGTCAAGTCGCTGTCGTCGGCGGAACAGAAGCTCGGCAACGACGGCCGTCTGGGTTTTCGCGTGCCCTGCATGCTGCTCGGGCCCCGCGTGCGCGCGAACGACGTGGCGCGCTATCCGTTCGATCCGAGCTCGATTCATCAACTGCTTGCGTGGCGCTTCGGGCTCGATCCGCTGGGCGTGCGCGCGAGCGATCCGACCACGTTCAACATGGCTTATGCACTCGAACTGAGCGATGCGCCGCGCACCGATGCGCCCGCGCTCACGGTGGCGCAAGGGCCGTTCGGCCTCGACTGCTCGAACACGCCGTCGGGCGGGTCGGGTCTCGGCCCAATCGATAAGTCGCGGACGGCGAAAGCGGCCGAAGGCGCATCGCAAACGCCGACGCCGGGCGGTCGCTTCGCCGGCTTGCGCGCGAAGGCCACGGCGCTGGGATTTCCTTCGTGAAGACCGAATCGTTCTTCAGCGCATGCGGCTCGCGTGCGTTTTCCACTCGTGTCCTTTCTCAATGACCATCGGCAATAAATCCTGAATCTATTAGGCGATTTGGTTTTTGTTGAGCAATTTTCACCGATTAGTTAATCATATTCATGACCCGCGCGTTGCTCGCCGCGTGCTTTACAAAGCCGATGGATTCCAATATTGCTGAAGGCGGCTTTCGGTCGTGGCGTGGGGCTCTATCCGCGCCTCGCCCGTCCCTGCGCGGCTCGATGAACTCGCGCAGTCAGACACGAAGCATCGCGCCAACGCGATAGACGCCTTCGCATCGATCGAGCGCGTCCGCGCCGCCGCCGCTCAATGAATAACCAACGACAAAGGGAACACGGCCATGACCCGTCTGACCCGAAAGCTCGCGTGCCTCGTGGCGCTGGCGTTGCTCTCCACGTCGCTCGCGCTTGCCTGCACGCGCGCACTGTATGTCGGCGACAAAGGTCTCGTGATAACGGGCCGTTCGATGGACTGGTCCGAGGACATGCGTTCGAATCTGTGGGTGATGCCCGCGGGCATGGATCGCGATGGCAACGCGGGACCGCGCTCCGTCAAATGGAAATCGAAGTACGGCAGCGTGGTGGTGTCGGGCTACGAGATCGGCACGGTGGATGGCATGAACGAGCGCGGCCTCGTCGCCAATGCGCTTTATCTCGCGGAGACCGATTACGGCAAGCCCGACCCGAAGCGCGATCCGATGTCGATCAGCCTGTGGGCGCAATATGCGCTCGATAACTTCGCGACCGTCGGGCAGGCCGTCTATGTGCTCTCGCGCGAGCCGTTCCAGATCATCGCGCCGCCGCTGCCCAACGGCAAACCGCTGACGATCCATCTTTCGCTTTCCGACGCGCGCGGCGATTCGGCGATCTTCGAGTACATCAACGGCAAGCTCGTCATCCATCAGGGGAAGAAGTACAAGGTGATGACCAACTCGCCGATCTACGACGAACAGCTTGCCATCGATACGTACTGGAAAAGCGTCGGCGGGCTCGGCTTCCTGCCGGGCACGAATCGCGCGGCGGACCGCTTCGTGCGCGCGTCGTTTCTGCTCGATGCCATTCCGAAGCAGGCCGACCCCAACTACATGGCGGGCGTGCCGCAAAAGTCGTATGCGTTTCAGGCGGTGGCGAGCGTGATGAGCGTCATGCGTTCGGTGAGCGTGCCGCTTGGCATCAGCACGCCGGAGCAGCCGAATCTGTCGTCGACGATATGGCGCACGGTGTCGGATCAGCAGAGCCTGATCTATTACTTCGATTCGGCAACGCGCCCCGATACGTTCTGGGTGTCGCTGAAAAAGCTCAACCTGAACCCGGGCGCGCCGGTGATGAAGCTGACGATCGACGCGGGGCAACTTTTCTCGGGCGAGACGGCGGGAAGTTTCGTCGCGACGCAGCCGTTCGCGTTCATGCCCGCGAAGGCGCCGTGAGCCGGCGTTTGCGGCCCTGTTGCCGCCCGTGTTGCCGCGGCTCGACATGAAAACGGGGCATCGAGCCCGCCCGCGCAGGTAAAATAGCGTCCTTTTGCCCCCGGGAACCCTGTGCAAGGCATGAAGCGCACGGCATTCAGCGGCCCGGCGCTCGTGCGCCTGCTGGCGCATTTTGCCGATCTCGACGTTCACGAACCCGCTCAATCGCTCGCGGACCGCCTGAGCCAATGGCTCGGCTGGACCGATGCGATTGCGCTGTCCACCGCGCTCGCCACCGATCCGCCCGCCGTGCCCGGCGCGCGATCCGTCCCTCGCGACGTGGAAGAAGAGTGCGCGCGCGTACGCGCCTCGCTCGCGGGCGCGTTCACACGCGAGGAAGCGGCGATGCGCCGCAGGCATCGTGCTCCCGCGCAACCGTCGCCGGACGATGTGCCCATCGACTATGCGGAATTTCGTCAGCGCTACGTGTCCTTGCAGCAGGCGATGGAATCCGACATCGGCGCGCTGCGCACGCGTTTGCGCGCGACGCTCGCTGCGAGGTCGCCGGACATGGCACGCCTGGCCGTCGTCGATGCCGTGATGGAACAGGCGTTGAGCGCGCGCGAGCGCAATCTGCTCGCCAACGTGCCCGCTCTGCTCGGCAAGCATTTCGAGCGCATGAAGCGCGCTCATGCCGCCGTCGAAACATCCGCGCGCAATACTTGGCTCGACGTGTTTCGCAAGGATCTGCAAAGCGTGTTGCTCGCCGAACTGGATGTTCGTTTTCAACCGATCGAAGGCTTGCTCGCGGCTCTTCGCCCCCGCTAACTGGCTCGCTATGCCCCGAAATCTTTTGAACATCGTTGTTTTTTCGATTGGCCTCGCCGCGGTGCTCGGCATCGGCATTGCGTATATCGCGTCGAATGCAATCGCGTTCGCCGTCACGCTCGTGGTCGCCGCATGCTATCTCGCGGGCGCGGCGGAATTGCGCCGCTATCAGCAGATCACGGGCACGCTCGAACAGGCCGTCGCGCAACTCGCGAGCGCGCCGCGCAGTTTCGCCGTGTGGCTCGACAGCCTCGATCCGAGCCTGCGCAATGCGGTGCGTCTGCGCGTCGAAGGCGAGCGCGCGGCGTTGCCCGGTCCGGTGCTCGCGCCGTATCTCGTCGGCCTGCTCGTGTTGCTCGGCATGCTCGGCACGCTGCTCGGCATGGTCGCGACCTTGCGCGGCACCGGCACGGCGTTGCAAAGCGCATCCGATCTGAGCGCGATCCGCGCATCCCTCGCCGCGCCCGTTACGGGCCTGGGTTTCGCGTTCGGCACGTCGATCGCAGGCGTCGCGACGTCCGCGATGCTCGGTTTGCTGTCGGCGCTGTGCCGTCGCGAACGTCTCTTCGTCACGCAGCAACTCGACATGAAAATCGCGACGACGCTGCGCGTTTTCACGCAGGCGCATCAGCGCGACGAAACGTTCAAGCTGCTTCAGCTTCAGACGGAATTGATGCCGAAGCTCGTCGATCGTCTTCAGTCGATGACCATCGCGATCGAGCAACAAAGTCTTGCCGCGAGCGAGCGCCAGATGGCGAATCAGGATGCGTTTCATGCGAAAGCGGAGACGTCGTATCGGCGGCTCGCGACATCGGTCGAACTGTCGTTGAAGCAAAGCGTGGCCGACAGCGCGCGTGCCGCGAGCGCCGCATTGCAGCCCGTCATGCAGACGACGATGGACGGCATCGCGCGCGAAGTCACCGCTTTGCACGGCAGCGTCGAGCAGGCGGTCGCGCGTCAACTGGAAGGTTTGTCGAGCGGCTTCGAGGCGTCGTCGGCGAAGGTCGCGGACATCTGGAACGCGTCGCTCTCGAAGCACGCGCAGTCGAACGCGGCGCTCGTCGGCGAGATGAGCGGATCGCTCGATCGTTTCGCGCAGACATTCGATCAACGCGCGACGAACCTCGTCGAAGGCGTGTCGGCGCAAATGGACCGCGTGTCGGGCGCGCTGGAGTCGTCGGTTGCGAAGCACGAGCAATCGCGCGATGCGCTCGTCACGCGCATGGGTGCATCGCTCGAACGCTTTGCCGAGACATTCGATACGCGTTCGTCCGGCTTGATCGGCGATGTTTCCGCGCGCCTCGACACCGCGACGAGCAACATGTCGCAAGCATGGAGCGATGCGCTCGCACAGCACGCGCGCGCCAACGAGCAAGCATCCGCGCAGAACCAGAATGCGTTGACGACCGCGACGGCCAGTTTCGGGCAACACGCGGCGGCGCTCGTGCAATCGGTCGATCGTTCGCACGCGGACTTGCGCGCCGAACTCGCGCAACGCGGCGAGGAACGCCTTGCCGCGTGGAGCGGCGCGCTCGACACGATGGCCGGCTCGTTGCGCGAGCAATGGCAGGAAACGAGCGCGGTGGCCGCGAATCGTCAGCAGGACATCTGCGACGCGCTCGCGCAAACCGCGCGCGACATGTCCACGCAATCGCAGACGCACGCGAGCGCGACCATCGCGGAGATCGAACGGCTCGTGCAGGCTGCATCGGAAGCGCCGAAGGCGGCGGCCGAAGTCGTCGCGGAAATGCGTCAGAAGCTTTCCGACTCGATGGTCCGCGATACCGCGATGCTCGATGAACGCAGCCGCCTGCTCGCCACCGTCGAAACGCTGCTCGACGCCGTGAACCTCGCATCGAACGAGCAGCGCGCCGCGATCGACGCGCTGGTCGACACATCGGCGACGCTGCTTGAGCGCGTCGGCAATCAATTCACCGGCACGGTCGAAGCCGAAGCCGGCAAGCTCGGCGCGATGGCCGCGCAAGTGACGACGAGCGCGGTCGAAATGGCGAGCCTCTCGGATGCGTTCGGCGCGGCCGTGCAGTCCTTCGGCGAATCGAACGACAAGCTCGTGGCGCATCTCGAACGCATCGAAAGCGCGCTCGACAAATCGCTCGCACGCAGCGACGAACAGCTCGCGTATTACGTTGCGCAGGCGAAGGAAGTCATCGATCTGAGCATGATGTCGCAGAAGCAGATCGTCGAGGACTTGCAGAATATCGCGGGGCAACGCGTGGCCGGAGCGCGGGCGGCATGAACGAGGAAATCGACGGCGGCGCGGAAAACGCCGCGCCGATCTGGGCAGCCTTCGCCGATCTGATGGCGGTGTTGCTGGGCGCGTTCGTACTGATACTCGTCGGCGTGATCGGCGTGCAGTTGCAGCTGGAGAACAAGCTCGACGAAGAAGTGAAGCATCGGCAGGAGGAAACGCAGCGCCGCAAGACGCTGGAGCAGGCGCTCGCGGGTCCGCTCGCATCGGGGCGCGTGACGCTCGTGAACGGGCGTATCGGCATTAGCGGCAGCGTGCTCTTCGCGCTCAATTCCGATCAGTTGCAGCCGCAGGGCCGCGATGTGCTGAAGAGTCTCGCCGGGCCGCTTTCCACGTATCTGCGCGCGCATGAGGAAATCCTCATGGTGAGCGGTTTCGCCGACGATCAACAGGTACATGAAGGCAACCGGCGCTTCGCGGACAACTGGGAGCTTTCGGCGAAGCGCGCGTTGACGGTCACGCGAGCGTTGATCGATGCCGGCGTGCCTTCGTCGTCCGTGTTCTCGGCCGCGTTCGGTTCGGAACAGCCCGTGAGTTCCAACGCCGATGAAATCGGGCGCGCGAAGAATCGTCGCGTGGAGATTTCCGCCGTGCCGCGTTCGGCCGATGGCGCGGTGAAGGCTCATGATTAGCGCGACGCCGGCACGCGCAATGCTCGAAGCGTGGCGCGCGAACGGCGACGATCGCGCGAATCCCGTGCGCTTCCATCTCATCGATGCGCTGGACAAGCGCGCGGCCGCATACGAAGGCGAGACGCGCCGCATGCTCGACGAGCGCGTCGCGCAATTGCTCGATGCTTATCGAAGCGATATCGAGCGCGCCGCATCGTGCCACGCTACAAACAAGAGCGAACGCGGACCGCTTGCAATGCTCGTCGCAGATATCGGGAAGGCGTCGTCGATGCACGAGACATCGCATGCGCAATTGCTCGATTACTTTCGCGCGGTATGGTCGAAAGTCAGCGCGGAAAAGCAATTGCGCGATTCGCTCGCGCAGGTGCCCAGGAACGCGGGACCGCTTAATTCAAGCAGTCTCGTGCATCGGTCGTTGTCGCTCATGCGCGAAGTATCGCCGGGTTATCTTGAGCAATTCCTCGCATACGTCGATGCACTTTCCTGGATCGAATCGATGAACGGACCGGGCGTGATCGTCGCGAAAGAGGCGGCGGGCGCGAAGAAGGGCGCACGCAAGAAGAAGTAATGAAGCGCCGCGCGATTCGTCGAACCGCGCGGCGCACGCGTATTACGCGTATTACGCGAGCCAGCCTTTGATGGTGCTCGACATCACGTTCGTCGAGATGCCATAGCGATCGTGCAGCGTGGGCAGCGCGCCCGCGTCGAGGAACGCATCGGGCAGCGCGATCTGACGATAAGCCGGCGTAACGCCAGCGGTCAGCAGCGCGGTCGCGACCGCTTCGCCCAGTCCGCCGATCACCGTATGGTTTTCCGCCACCACCACGAGACGCCCCGAGCGCTTCGCTTCGCGAATGATCGTCTCCGTATCGAGCGGCTTGATCGTCGGCACGTGCAGCACGGCGACATCGACGTTATCGGCCTGCAATGCCTTGGCGGTTTCGAGCGCGCGCATTGTCAAAATACCCGACGAGATGATGAGCACGTCGCGGCCATCGCGCAGAAGCTTCGCTTTGCCCAGTTCGAACTTATAGTCGTATTCGTCGAGCACGGCGGGCACGTTGCCGCGCAAGAGTCGCGCATATACCGGGCCTTTGTGCGCGGCGATCGCGGGCACCATCTGCTCGATATCGAGCGCGTCGCACGGATCGATCACGGTCATGTTCGGCATCGCGCGCATCAGCGCGAGGTCCTCCGCGGCCTGATGGCTCGGGCCATAACCTGTCGTGAGTCCCGGCAGCGCGGCGACGATCTTCACGTCGAGGTTATCTTCCGCGATCGTCTGGTGGATGAAGTCATACGCGCGGCGCGTCGCGAATACCGCATACGTGGTCACGAAGGGCTGCGCGCCTTCATGCGCGAAGCCCGCCGCCGCGCCCATGAGCAATTGCTCGGCCATGCCCATCTGGTAGTAACGCTCGGGAAACGCCTTCGCGAAGATATGCAGGTCCGTGTACTTGCCGAGATCGGCCGTCATGCCGATGATGTTCGTCTTCGCGCGCGCCTCTTCCACGAGCGCATGGCCGAAGGGCGCGGAACGCGTGAGTTGTCCTTCGCTCGCGATCGACGCGATCATCGCGGATGTTTTCAGACGTGTGCTCATGCTTGTCTCCCTGCTTCGAGCGCTTGGAGCGCCAGTTGCCATTCGTGGGCATCGACGCGGATGAAATGGTTTTTCTCGCGTTGTTCGAGGAAGGGCACGCCGCAGCCCATCTTCGTATCGCACACGATGATGCGCGGCTTCGCGTCCTGCAGATTGCGCGCGTTGTCGAAGGCTTGTTTCACCGCATCGATGTCGTTGCCGTCCACGCGCTGCACGTACCAGCCGAATGCTTCGAGCTTTTCGGCGAGCGGTTCGAACGACATGATCTGCGTCGAGGGGCCATCGGCCTGCTGATTGTTCACATCGACCATCGCGATGAGATTGTCGAGCTTCCAGTGCGCCGCCGACATGAGGCCTTCCCAGACCGATCCTTCGTCGAGTTCGCCATCGGAGAAAAGCGTGTAGACGAAGGACTTCGAGCCTTTGCGCTTGAGGCCGAGACAACGGCCCACCGCGATCGTGAGACCTTGTCCGAGCGAGCCGCCCGACATTTCCATGCCGGGCGTATAGCTCGCCATGCCGGACATCGGCAGACGGCTATCGTCGCTGCCATACGTTTCGAGTTCCTCTTGCGGCAGGATGCCGGCTTCGAAAAGCGCGGCGTACAGCGCGATCGCATAGTGACCGTTCGACAGCAGGAAGCGGTCGCGGCCTTCCCACGCGGGATCTTCGGGGCGGTAGTTCATCGCGCCGAAGTAAGCGACGGCCAATACATCGGCGATATCGAGCGCCTGACCGATATAACCTTGACCCTGCACTTCGCCCATCAAAAGCGCGTTGCGGCGGATACGATAGGCGCGCTCGGCGAGCGTCACCTCCTCGATAACGGGAGTGTTCATGTGTTGTCTCCTTGAATGAATGAAATCAGCGATTGACCGTTTTGGCGGGCACGAAGAACACGAGCACCGCGCCGATCACGATGGCTATCGAAATGAAGATCAGGCCCGCGGTCGATTTGCCGGTCAGATCGTTGAGCCATCCGACGATAGCCGGCGAGAAGAAGCCCGCGAGATTGGCGAAGCAGTTGACCGCGGCGATGCCCGCCGCCGCCGACATGCCGCCCAGCACCGCCGTGGGCAGCGACCAGAATTGCGACGATGACGCGAGAATGCCGGCCGCCGCGATGCTCAGGCAGACGATCGACGCACCCACGCTGCCGAGCATCGGCAAGGTGGCGAAGCCGGCTGCGGATACGAGCATCGGAATCGCGAGATGCAAGCGGCGTTCGCGACGCTTGTCGGCACTCGCGCCGATCAGCGGCAGCGCGACGATGGCGCAGAGATACGGAATCGCGGTGAGGATGCCGACCCACAGCGGGTCCGCCACGCCGGTGCGACGGACGATCGTCGGCAGCCAGAACGTCAGCCCGTATTGACCCATCACGACGCAGAAGTAGATCGCGGCCATCAACCACAGACGCCGGTCGCCGATGAAGGCGCGGATCGACACGTGCTTCACCGTTTGCGCGCTGTCCTTTTCGACATTGCGCTTGAGCAGCGCTTTCTCTTCGTCGCTGAGCCATTTCGCGCCGGCGATGCCGTTGTCGAGATAGAACAGGATCGCGACGCCGAGAAAGAGCGAAGGCAGCGCTTCCAGCATGAAGAGCCACTTCCATCCGGCGAGCCCTTGCACGCCCTGGAACGCATGCAGGATGTAGCCGGAGAGCGGTCCGCCGACGATGCCCGCGAGCGGAATCGCCATGAAAAACAGCGAGAGTGCCTTGGCGCGGCGCGCGGCGGGGAACCAGTACGTGAGATAGAGAATCACGCCCGGCGCGAAGCCCGCTTCGGCGACGCCGAGCAGAAAGCGCAGGACATAGAACATCGTGGGTGACTTCACGAACACGAAGCACGCGGATATCACGGCCCATGTCAGCATGATGCGCGCGAGCCAGTTGCGCGCGCCCACTTTATGCAAGATGACGTTGCTTGGCACTTCGAATAAAAAGTAGCCGAGAAAGAAGATGCCCGCGCCGACGCCGTAAATGGTTTCGCTAAAGCGCAAGTCGTTGAGCATCTGCAACTTGGCGAAGCCCACGTTCACGCGATCGAGATACGCGCCGAGATAGCACAGCATCAGAAACGGAATCAGGCGGCGTCCGACCTTGGCGTAGGTCTTTGCTTCGAAGCTGTTGGCATCGTCGGACGATGCGAATTCGGCGCTTACCGCCGCAGCGGATAACTTTGATTTCATTTGTGTCTCCATCCATGTTCGACGCCCTGGTTTCCAGATGCGTCTGCGCGTGCAATCAATGAATCAGCATGCCGCCGTTGACATCGAGCGTGACGCCGGTGAGATAAGACGAAAGATCGCTCGCGAGAAAGAGGCACGCGTTGGCGATATCCGCCGCGTCGCCGAGGCGGCCGAGCGGAATGCCCTTGATGACGTCCGCGCGCATCTCGGGCGTCAGCTTGTCGCCGGTGATGTCGGTTTGAATGAGGCCCGGCGTGATCGAATTCACGCGGATGCCGTCCGCGCCGAATTCGCGCGCCATCGCCTTCGCGAGACCGAGCACGCCAGCCTTCGCCGCGCTGTAATGCGGCCCGCCGAAGATGCCGCCGCCACGTTGCGCCGACACCGACGACATGCACACGATGCTGCCGCTCTTCTGCTTTTTCATCTGCGGAATGACGGCCTGCGACATATACAGCGTGCCGCGCAGATTCACGCCGATGACCGCATCGAAGTTATCCGCGCCGATCTCCAGCGTTTTGATTGGCTGCGTGATGCCCGCGTTATTGATGAGCGCGTCGATGCGGCCGTACTTCGCGATGGTCGCATCGGCGGCGGCGACGCACGCGGCTTTGTCGGTGACGTCGCAAGCGAGACCGAGATGGCCTGCGCCCAGATCGTTCGCGGCGGCTTGCGCGTCCGCTTCCTTCAGGTCCAGCACGACGATGCGCGCGCCTTGCGCTGCGAGCGCCTTCGCCGTCGCCTTACCGATACCGCGCGCCGAAGCCGCGCCCGTGACGATCACTACCTGGTTTTCGAGCAACATCGTTGTCTCCGTTGGTTGTCTGGTGTAGGCGCAGTTTCCCCGCCTTCGACCTGACGATCAACGCAGTTTGTCTCAACTATTGCTGAGAAATTTTCAGGTATGGGCGCGAGGCTCGATTTGCCGATCCATCCACGCAAGAAACTTGGCGACGCGCGGCAATCCGGCGTTTTGACTCGGGTAAACGAGATGATGCGCGCCGACTTCGACCGCGTATTCCTTGCCGAATACCGGTACGAGCGAGCCGCGTTCCAGATGCACGGACGCGAGCATCGTACTTTCGAGCGCGATGCCGTGACCGAGCGCCGCCGCTTCGAGCGACATGTACGAGCGGTCGAACGAAAAGTCGAACGCCTTGCGCTTCGCCGCGACGCCGAATTTCCCGAACCATTGCTGCCATTGAACGAGCGGCGTCTCGGAGAGAATCAGACGCCGGTCGAGCAGGTCGTCGGGCGAGGCGACGGGAAAACGCTCCAGATAGGCGCGTGACGCGAGCGGCGCGATGGTTTCGTGGCGCAGCGTCTTCACTTCGACATCGGTCCAGTGCGCATAGCCATGACGCACGGCGATATCGTAGTAACCCGAAGTGAACGACACGTCTTCATACGAGCACGCGAGGTTCATCTGTATGTCGCCATTGGCTTCCTGAAACGCGGCGAGACGAGGGAGAAGCCACATCAGGCCGAAGCTCGGACTCGAATGAATGCGCAGGATTTCGACGGACGTCTCGCTCGATGCAAGCTCGGTTGCGCGATTGAGTTCGGCGAGCGCGCCGGTGACGTCGGAAAGATATTGCGTGCCGGTCGGCGTGAGGACGAGGCCGCGGCCCAGCCGCGTGAACAACGGCCGCCCGACGATGCTTTCGAGATTCGCCAGTTGATGACTGACGGCCGAAGGCGTGAGGCCGAGTTCGTCGGCGGCGCGGTTCACACTCTTCGTGCGCGCGACGCTCTCGAACGCGATGATGGATTTGAGCGGAGGAAGACGCATGGATGCTTACTTCGGTTCCTTCGGCACACGCCCCATCAGGAAGAACTCGTCGTTGGGGCGCATCGATATGACGTTCGCCATGCGATTCGATAACCCGAAGAATGCCGTGATCGCAGCGATATCCCACGCGTCTTCGTCGCTGAAACCATGCGCGTGCAACGCGGCGAAATCGGCGTCATCCACGGCGCCGGACGCGCGGCACACCTTGAGCGCGAAATCGAGCATCGCCTTCTGGCGCGGCGTGATATCCGCCTTGCGATGATTCACCGCGATCTGATCGGCGACCAGCGCATGCTTTTCATAGATGCGCAGAATGGCTCCGTGCGCGACGACGCAATAGAGACAATCGTTCACCGCGCTCGTCGCGACGACGATCATCTCGCGCTCGCCCTTGCTCAAGCCGCCTTCCTTCAGCATCAGCGCATCGTGATAGGCGAAGAACGCGCGGAACTCGGCGGGCCGATGCGCGAGCGTGAGAAACACGTTCGGCACGAAACCCGCCTTGTCCTGCACTTCGAGAATGCGCGCGCGGATATCGTCGGGCCAGTCTTGCGGATCGGGAACGGGATAGCGGCTGATGGGCTTGTGCGTCATGACGTCCTCGAAGGCGTTGATCGAACGCCCATTGTAGTGTGAGGACCCTTAGCGCGTGATCGTGAGCGACGACAATAACTTCAAGAGGCTTTCCACGTTCACCGGCTTCACGAAGTGATAATCGAAGCCCGCCGATTGTGCGCGCAATCGGTCTTCCGCTTGTCCATAACCCGTGATCGCGATCAGCAGCGGCGTCGTGTCACCCTTGCGACGCAGGCGCCGCGCGAGTTCATAGCCGTCGATATCAGGCAGGCCGATATCGAGTAGCGCGACATCGGGCTGCAATAGCGGCGCGGCTTCGAGCGCTTCCGCCGACGAATACGCGACGCGCGCGACATGTTCCTCCGACTCGCATAACATCGCGAGCGAATCGGCGGCATCGCGGTTATCGTCGACGACAAGAATGCGCAGCGCCTTGCGCGCCTCGCGCATGCTCGTTTCCGAGAGCGCGAGCGCGGAGTGTCTTTCGTGATGATGCAGACGCGGCAGCCGCACGCTGACGGTCGTGCCGAGCCCCGGTCCGGGACTTTGCACCGTGATCGTGCCTTTATGCATTTCGACGAGCTTCTTCACGAGCGAAAGCCCGATGCCGAGTCCGCCGTTCGAGCGGTCGAGCGTGCGCTCGCCTTGCGCGAATAGCTCGAATACCTTCGGCAGAAGATCCGCCGAAATGCCGGTGCCCGTATCGGCGATCACGATCGACACCGACTCATCCGCCGCCTGCACGCTCACGCTGATACGGCCTTGCTCCGGCGTGTATTTGCTCGCGTTGTTCAGCACGTTGACGAGGATTTGCGAGAGACGCGTGGGATCGCCGCAGACCCAGGTGTTCGCATCGGATACATCGACGTGAATGTTCTGCGAACGCGACTCGACCATGCCCGCGATCGCCTCGACCGCGTGATACACGGCCGTGCCGACGAGAATCGGTTCGAGTTGCAGCGCGATGCGTCCCTGCGTGATGCGCGACACCTCCAGCAGGTCGTCCACGATGCGGGTCATGTGCTCTACTTGCCTGCGCATCAGATCGATCAGATCGCGCAGATGCGTGTCGGCATCCTGATCCTTTTGCAGAAGCGCGATAGCCGTGCGCAACGGCGCAAGCGGATTGCGCAGTTCATGCGCGAGCATCGCGAGGAACTCGTCCTTGCGGCGGCCCGCTTCGCGCAACATCAGCTCCATATGCTTGCGCTCGGTGATGTCGATCACGCTGCCGATGATGCGCAGCGGCTCGCCGTCCTTGCTGCGCTGAAGTAAGGCGCTGCCCTGCATCCACTGTTCGCCGTGCCGGTTGCGCACGCGAAATTCGAAGTGGCCGTCGGGGTTTTCGCCGGCCGCGATGCTGCGCACGTAGCGGTCGAGCGTCGCGCTGTCATCGGGATGCACGCGTGCAAGCGCGGCTTCGTAGCCGAGCGTTTCGGAGATTTGGCGCTCGCCGCCGGTTTCGAGCGACAGCGTCCACGTGGCGAGTTCGAGCGACGCGATATGAACATTCGCGGCCTGCATCGCAACCGTCAGGCGCAAGCTGCGCGTTTCGATCGCGGCTTGCGCTTCGAAGCGCGGCGTGACGTCGGTCGTCGTGCCGAACCATTCCTGCAAGTTGCCCTGATCGTCGTAGAGCGGCGCGGCATGCGCCTGCACCATGCGATAGACGCCATCATGCCGGTACATGCGAAAGGTGAGCGTGCACGCGACGCCCTCGCGCAATGCGTCGAGCCATGCCTGATGCGTGCGCTCGCGATCGTCGGGATGGATGTAGTCGAGCCAGCCCCAGCCGGACAGTACTTCCGGCGACGTGCCCGTGAAACTTTCCCATTCGCCGCCGGAAGGACGGATTTCGCCGTTCGCATCGGCGGACCAGACAAGCGCGCCCGTCGTCTCGACGAGTGCCCGATAGCGTCGCTCGGAAAGGCTCAGGCGATCTTCGTCGGCGCGTTGCGTGCTGATATCGAAGCTCACGCCATAGACGCGCGTGAGCACGCCCTGACGGTCGAACTCGGGATGCCCGCGCATGCGCAGCCAGCGGCGTTTTCCCTGATCGCCTTCCAGCACGAAGTCGAATTCGAACGGACCGCCATCGCGCAATGCCGCGGTCAGCTTGCGCTGAAACGGCTCGCGATACTCGGGCGCGACGCGGTCCCACACTTCCGAAAGAAGAACCGCTTCGGTTCCGGGCGGAAAAGAATAGAGCGCGGCGAGTTGCGCGGTCATGCGCACGACGCGCGTTTTCATGTCCCATTCCCACGCGCCCATGCGCGCGCCCGCGAACGCGGCCTGCAGTCGCCGCTCGCTCGCTTCGTACATCGCCCATGCATGGCGGCACTCGTGAATGTCGATCGCGACGCCGACGGTTTCTCCGATCTGTCCTTCTTCGTCGCGCCGCGCCTGAAGATGCAGCGTATGCCAGCGGAATGCGGCGTCGTTGCGCAACAGGCGGACATCGACATTGCGAAGCAGCGTGCCGTCGCGCATTTGACGCAGTGCATCGAGAACGGGCGGGATATCGTCGGGGTGGACGAAATCTTTCCAATGCTGTCCGACGAGTTCGGGAAATGGAATGCCGAGATAGCGGCAAGCCCATGGATTGGCGTACTGGATTACCCCGTCTCGCGCCGCGCGCCATACGAACGACGGCAGAAAATGAGCAGGATCGTGCATGGGCGTCCTTGCTTCTATACTCCGGCGAAAAGCGTCACCGCGCGCTGTGTCGAAGGCTGGGATAGCTTATGCATACCATACAACAAAAGCTATCGCTTACACCGCGATACGAAGCTATGGCTAACATCGTGCGGGAGCTTATATGTAATTTGTACGTGCTGATCCCTGATTCATCTAATGAATAATCGCGTGCCATATTCCATGCATGGCATGGCGCGCGGGCGCACCAAGCTTAGCCAGCCTCGCCGACTTCCTTCGGATTGGGCAACTTGCTTTCCTTGGTCTCATCGATGTGCTTCGGCGGCGCGGGTTCGTTTTTCATCGCGCGCTCTTGTTCGTCGGACAAGCGGCGGTCCGCCACGTTAGGGTCGGCGGGCGTTTGTTTCGGCGGCGTGGAACGATCGGTTTGCTGATTCATGAATGGCTCCTTGCCTGCGTTGTTTGCGTGCGGACGAAAGGCGCATCGACTGTGCCCGACGTCTTCAGGTACAACCGATGCTCACATTGCGACGCGCCGCTTCGAACGTTCTTTCTTCTGACAGGTTATGCAGGACGCGAAAAACACGCTCATTCGTTTTGCCGCCATCGCATGTGCGACAGGGTTGTCGCCGTGCGGCTTCGCGGCGTCGATCGCTTCCGCACCTTATGGCGCGACGCAACAAGGGCAAGCGGTTACGCAATTCACGCTTTCGAATGCGCGCGGCGTGACGATGAACTGCATCAACTACGGCGGCATCGTGACGCGTCTCGATGTACCCGACCGGCGCGGACGTCGCGCGGATATCGTGCTCGGCTTCGGCTCGCTCGGCGACTATGAAAAGTACAACGGCAAGATTCACTTCGGTGGCCTGATCGGCCGTTACGCCAATCGCGTCGCCGATGGAAAGTTCGATCTCGACGGGCATAGCTACAAGCTGCCTATCAACGAGCCGCCGAATACTTTGCATGGCGGCCCGCACGGATTCGACGAGAAAGTCTGGACCGTGGTGAAAACGTTTCAGGGCGCTCAGGGCGCGGGCGTGCAGCTTCGCTATGTGAGTCCCGATGGCGAGAACGGCTTTCCCGGCACGCTCACTGTCGACGTGACCTACACGCTCACGGACGATAACGAAGTGCGTATCGACTATCGCGCGAAGACCGACAAGCCGACCGTCCTGAACCTCACGAACCATAGCTATTTCAATCTCGCGGGCGAGGGCAGCGGCAATGTCGAAGGACAACTTATCCTGATCGCGGGATCGAGCTATACGCCCGTGCGCGCCGATTCGATTCCGACCGGCGAGATCGCGAGCGTCGAGAACACGCCTCTTGATTTGCGAGCGCTGACGCCGATCGGCGCGCGCTTGCGTTCGTCGAATCAGCAGATGCGCTATGCGCACGGCTACGACCACAACTGGAAGCTCAACAAGAACGGCCAGCGCAATGGTGAACCGGCCTTTGCCGCGCGCGCTTACGATCCATCGAGCGGCCGCGTGCTCGATGTCTATACGACGCAGCCGGGCTTGCAGTTCTATACGGGCAATGGTCTGGATGGCAGCGCCATCGGCACATCGGGTACGGCGTATCGGCAAACCGATGGCTTCGCGCTCGAAGCCGAGCATTTCCCCGACTCGCCGAACCAGCCCGCATTCCCGTCGACCGAGCTCAAGCCCGGCGACGAGTATCACGAAGTCACCGTCTGGAAAATCGGCGTGCGCTAGCGTCAAGACCTGGGCGGATGCGTTGGGTCCGTGCGTGCGCGCCGATGGTCAGTTTGTGCCGGTGGCACAGGCGTTCAGTTCAGCACGCTCCATAACACGAGCGTCAGCGCGAGTCCCACCACCGACACGATCGTCTGCAACACTGACCACACCGCGACCGTCTGCTTCAGCTTGAGCCCGAAGTACTCGCGCACCATCCAGAAGCCCGCATCGTTGACGTGGCAGAAGAACACGGAGCCCGCGCCGATCGCGAGGGCCATCAGCGAGTTGTGGGTCGCCGAGAGGCCGCTCACGACCGGGGCGACGATGCCTGCGGTCGTTGTCGTGGCGACGGTCGCGGAACCCGTAGCCTGACGCAGCGCGACCGCGATCAGCCACGCGAGCAGGATCAGCGGCAAATGCGTGCCGACCGCGATCTTGCCGATGGTCGCGCTGATGCCCGCATTGACGAGCATCTGCTTCAGCCCGCCGCCCGCGCCGATGGTGAGCAGGAGCGCCGCGATCGGCGGCAGGCTCTTGCGCAAGATGCCGCCCACACGCTCACGCGCCATGCCCCGCGACCAGCCAAGCATCACGATCGCGAAGAGCACCGTCAAGGCCAGCGCGACGAGCGGTTCGCCGACGAAATCGAGCGTGTCGTAGAGCAGTGTGTCCTTCGTGAGCGCGAGCTTGGCGACGGTGCGTCCGAGCATCATCACCACAGGAAGAAGGATCGTCACGAGCGAGATCGCGAAGCCCGGCGTCGAGGCTCCGTCTTCGTGCGCGGTGAAGAGCTTGCCCATTTCCTCGGGCTCTTCAATATGCAGCCGCTTCGACAACCAGTTGCCGTAGATCGGCCCCGCGAGAATCACCGCGGGCAGCGCGACGATCAGGCCGAGGCCGAGCGTAAGACCGAGATCGGCATGCAATGCGCTCACCGCGATCAGCGGACCCGGATGCGGCGGCAGCAACGCATGCAGCGTAGTCATGCCGGCGAGCGCGGGAATCGCGATGCGCAGGATCGGCTGCTTCGAGCGGCGCGCCATCACGAAGATGATCGGCACCATCATCACGAGGCCGACTTCGAAGAATAGCGGCAGGCCGACGATGATCGCGACGAACGCCATCATCCACGGCAGGCGGCGCGGCGTCGAATGATCGAGCAAGGTGGTGACGAGCCGGTCGGCGGCCCCGGACTCGGCCATCAGCGCGCCGAGCATCGCACCGAGCGCGATGATGATGCCGACGTCGCCGAGCAACGCGCCCGCGCCCTTGCTGAACGCTTGCGCGATCGCTTCGAGCGGCTGATGCGCGGTGAAGCCCGCCGCGAACGTGCCCACGAGAATGGACAGGAACGGCGCGAGCTTAAGCACGCTGATGGAAACGATGATGATCGCGAGGCCGAGTGCGCAGGCGATCAGGAGTTGAGTGTCGTGGGCAGACCAGGGGGCGAGGGTTGTTGAATTCACGATGACCTTATGCTGACGCGCGCGCTCTGGCGGCGATGCAATTACGAAGAGCTTTCGCGTCCCGGCATAGCTTCGCGCGCTGTGAGCGAAGTATGTACGGGACGCGAAGCCCCGTCGTAATAGCACTTTTCTACGCGACGGTCAAAAAGACCCTGCATCGCGCGTGCTCTCTCTCAGGCTGGCCCTTCTGAAATCATTCGACGCTATTGGTCTTTTGAGTTTTGCATTCGAAATGCCGTTTTGTGTTTTGCATTTCGCATGCGTGTCCGCTGGAGTGCTACGCGGCGGCCTTGGCCGAGCCGGTGGCCTGATTCTGTTCAAGACGGTCGAGGAGCCGCAGCACGCGTGCGCGTTGCGTGGCGACGAGATCGCTTTCGTCGCCGAGCGCGGAGAGCCGCCTTTTCCAGTAGGCGTGATCGAGATGGGCTAACGGCTTCGAATCACCCGAAAGCGCGAGCGAACGAATCATGTGCTCAAGATGATCGAGCTGAGCGTCCGCGCCGCGCGCGGGCCTGAGCGCCGCTCGCGTGGTCTGCGTGGCGCGCCTGACTTGCAAGATTTTCGACTTTTCCATTGTGACGCCCCGAAACGTCTTTTATCTTTTGCGTGCTGCTGTATTTTTAGTATTGACTAGCCGTAAACCCTATGAGGGGGAGACAGCGATGTGACAGCGGGATGACGGCAAGGAATCGCCGACCTGAACCGCCCGCGACGCCGCACACGCTGCTCCTCGACAAGCACGATATACCCGCACTCGAAGTGCGCTTTACCATGCGTCTCATTTGCTGGCGCGTATCGTGCGCGTGTGATTCATCCAAAGGACGATTCAACCGACATCGACTGCCATTCATGCCCGCCGATTCCGACCCGCCGAAGTTATCCACGCGCTTTTCGACGCTCGCATGTCCGCGCGAGCGTCAACTGCTCGCATGGCGCGATCGCGTGGGGCATGTGATCGATGTCGTGCCCGACAAGGATCAAATCGCGCGCGGCTTTGCGGGCAGCATCGATTTGCATGCGGCGGGTGGCCTCGTGTTCACGCAGGCACGTACCGACGCGCTCGTGCTCGAACGATCGATCGCGCGCGTTTCGACCGATATGCGCCGCGATTTCGCATTTCACGTCTACGCCGAAGGCGAGACCGGCCATGTCAGCGGTTTGAGCGTGAAGCGCAGCGCGCCGGGTTCGGTGCGCGGCATCATCGCGTTCGATCTGAATCAGCGCTTTCGCATCGAACGACCGGCGTGCCGCGTGTTGACGATGTTCGTGCCGCGTGCAATCGTGGCCGCGCATATCGGCGACTGCGAGGCGCTGCACGGTCGCGTGCTGCCCGAGCACGCGCCGCTCGCGCGCTTCGTATTCGAGCATTTCGATGTGACCGCGCGCGAATTGCCGGCGCTCGAACGACCCGATGCCATCGACGTGCTCGATGCCGGCGCGCAACTCCTGCTCGCCGCATTCGCCGACAAGCCGCATGCGTTGAGCGATTCACGCGCCGCGCTGCAAACGGCCGTGAAGCGCCAGGTGAAGCGTTATATCGAAGCGCGCCTGCATGAAGCCGATCTCACGCCGACGACGATCGTCGAGGCGCTCGGGCTCAAGCGCGCGACCGTCTACCGATGGTTCGAACAGGAAGGCGGCCTCGCCGCATACATTCGACATCGCCGCTTGCGCGAGGCGGCTGACGAACTCGCGCGGTTTCCGAACTTGCAGATCGCGGACATCGCATTCGGCCTCGGCTTCAAGAGCGCGTCGGATTTCACACGCGCGTTTCGCCGCGCCTTCGACGTAAGTCCGCTGGAGATGCGTCTGCGCGCGCTCGATCTGTTGCGCGCGACGACCGGCGATCCCATCACGCGGATGCGCGCCGCGCACTCGAAGGGCGTTCCGGAAAGCGGCTGAGCGCAAGGAGCGTCAGGCAGTTCGCGGCGAGCAGATACCAGGCGGGCGTCATCGCGTTGCCGGTCGCGCCGATGAGCCAGGCGACCGCGAGCGGCGAGAATCCCCCGAAGATGACGACGCCGAAGGTATAGATCACCGAGAGGCTCGCCGCGCGCCGATGCTTCGGAAAGGCTTCGAGCATCAGCACCGAGGCCGCGCCCGCGTTGTTCAACGCGACCGCGACATAGAACAGGATGATCACGAGCGCGAGCGCATCCGGCGCGCCGCGCGTGAGCGCATGAAACGCGGGATAAGCCGTGACGAGCGCGGCGACGAGCGACGCATATTGCAGCGTCTTGCGGCTCGTCAGACGGTCGGCGGCGAGCGCGACGAGCGGCGTGACGATCAGAATCACGAGGCCTGCGAGCGACGCAATCAGAAAGCTGATTACAGGGGTCCGCTGGAGCGTGTGAATCAGATAGCTCGGCATGTACAGCACGGCGATGTAGATGCTCGATGAAGGCGCGGCCATCATCAGGATGCCGCATGCGAGCGGGCGCGCGTGTTCGCGCAACAGGATCGCGAGCGGCGTGCGCGCGGGTCGAGGCTTCGATGCCGATGTGTCGCCCGGCATGCGGCGCAGGAACCAGCCGAGCGGCGCGATCAGTCCACCGATGACGAAGGGCACGCGCCATCCCCATTGCGCGAGTTGCTCGGGCGACAGCAGCGCGGACGTGCACGCGCCGACGAGCGCCGCCACGCACGCGGCCGCGCCTTGGCTCGCACCGCGCCAACTGACGCTGAAACAGCGCCGTTCATAAGGCACGGATTCCATCAGCAGCGCCGACGCCGGTCCGATCTCGCCGCCCGCCGCGAGTCCTTGCAAGAGCCGCGCGAGCACGATGAGCACGGTTGCACTCGCGCCGATCGCCGCGTGTGTCGGCAAGCATGCGATCAGCCACGTGCCCAGCGCCGTCGAGGCAATCGAGAGCCGCATGCCGGCTTCGCGCCCGCGTCGGTCCGCGTATCTTCCGATCAGCACCGCGCCGAGCGGACGCATGACGAAGCCAGCGCCGAATGTCGCGAGCGATAACAGCAAAGACGAAGTCGCATCGTGCGCCGGAAAGAACAGCCGCCCGATGATTGCCGCCGAGAAGCCGTACACGGTGAAGTCGTAGGCGACAAAGCCGTTGCTGATTACCGTCGCCACGATGATGCGTCTCAGGTTCGCCGGCGCGTTTCGATATTCGGTTTCAGTCATGAATGAATGGAGATCGATGCATTCGACTCTGGCCATCGATATTAACGGCCGTATTACTCATATCTTTAACGCTGCATGCCGATTCTGTCGATCGATCAGCAATACACGGGCGCGCACGCACGCGTAATATACGATCACCTTTCAAATATGATGGAATCGCCTTCATGGATGACGCCACGCGCGAGTTCGACCGCTTGCGCCCCCGTTTGCAGGGCATCGCGTATCGCATGCTCGGTTCGGTCGCCGAAGCCGAGGACATCGTGCAGGACGTATGGCTGCGCTGGCATGCGGCGGCTCGCGAAGTTATCGAGAACGCGGAGGCGTGGCTCGTCGCGGTGACGACGCGCCACTCGATAGACCGGCTGCGGGCCGCGAAAATGCAGCGCGAACATTACACGGGCATCTGGCTGCCCGAGCCGCTGATCACCGAGCCACCCGCAACGCCGGAAGAAGTCACCGAGCGCGCGGACGATGTATCCGTCGCGTTTCTCATGCTGCTCGAACGCCTCACGCCCGAAGCACGCGCGGCGTTTTTGCTGCGCGAGGTGTTCGACGCCGACTATGCGGAAGTCGCGGACATCATCGGCAAGACGGAAGCCGCGTGTCGTCAGCTCGTGAGCCGCGCCAAGGCACAACTGCGTGAAGAGCGCCCGCGACGTTCGGTGCCGCGCGAGATTCACCGGCGCTTGCTGCATGCGTTCGCGCGTGCCATCGAGCACGGCGACTTCGCGGCGATCCACGCGATGCTCGCGGAAGACGCGATGCTCATCGGCGACGGCGGCGGCCACGTGCAGAGTTTCCCGAAACCGCTTCTCGGCGGCAAGCGCATCGCACAGCTTTTCTATGCGGCTTTTCTGCGTCATGGAGAAGGCGTGCGTCTCGAACTCGTCATGCTCAATGAACAATGGGCGCTCTTGCGCTTCATCGACGGCAAGCTCGAATCGGCCCAGACCTACGAGATCGAAGACGAGCGCATCGTGCGCATTCAGGTGCAGCGCAATCCGGAGAAGCTCGAACGCATCGCGGCTCGCCACGGCAATGCGTGAATCATTGCACGGCGATTGATGCGCACGAGGCAACAGCGTGCGCACACTCGCGCGTCTACCGCGAAACGCCGCGCAAACCTACGATGACATGCAGGCCGGAAATGAAATCGCCGGCCGACATCTTCCACCAGGCATGGAGTCATCATGACGCAGCGAATCAACTACATTCAACAATCGCCCGAGCTTTTCAAGAAGTTCTATGAGTTCAGCCAGGCGTTGCGCGAATGCTCGATCGAGCAGACGACCAGCGATCTCGTGACGCTTCGCGCATCGCAGATGAATGGCTGCGCCTTTTGCGTCGATATGCACGTGAAGGAAGCGAAGATTCACGGCGAGCGCGAACTGCGTACGCATCACGTCGCGATCTGGCGCGAATCGACGCTGTTCTCGCCGCGCGAACGCGCCGCGCTCGCGTGGACCGAAGTGTTGACGCGCATTCCGGAACACGGCGTGCCCGACGATCTCTATGCACGCGTGCGTGAACAGTTCTCGGAGAAGGAGCTGTCCGATCTGACGTACGCCATCATGGCGATCAACGGCTGGAACCGCGCGAATGTCGCATTTCAGACGGTGCCGGGATCGTCCGACAAGGCCTTCGGTCTCGACAAGGCGAACCTCTCGTAGTGCGTTCGCGCCGTCATTCGATCATGGGAGAACGGATCATGCACAGCATCAAACGCGCGGGACTCGCGCTCGTCGTCGGATGCGCGGCGCTCGTCGCGAACACGGCGCAGGCCGCGCCACAAGCTATCGTCAAGGAACTCATGACGAAGCCGCTTCCCGACTATCCGGGCAAGGAGGCGCTGATGATCAGCGTGGAATATCCGCCGGGCGCCGTCGATCCCGTGCATCGTCACGATGCGCATGCCTACGTGTATGTCGTCGAAGGCACGATCGTCATGCAGCTTCGCGGCGGCAAGGCCGTGACGCTCAAACCCGGCGATACCTTTTATGAAGGTCCTGACGATATTCACACCGTGGGCCGGAATGCGAGCAATACGAAGCGCGCGAAGTTCATCGTGCTGCTGCTCAAGGACAAGGACAAACCGGTTCTCACGCCCGTGAAATAAAAAAATCGGCATGGCGCGTCACAAAACAAGCGGCGCAAACGTCTTGTGAGACAGAGCCACTACGTTTCGTGCCGCCATGCCATCAGACCTTGCGTGTCATTCCGACGATTCGCTCGCGTATAGCTTCGCGACGAGTTATGCGGGCGTCGTTTCATTTCTCGCCGTCGCCAACGAAGGCAGCTTCGCGAAAGCGAGCGATCGCCTGGGCATCGGACGTTCCGCCGTGAGCCGCAACGTGCAGAAGCTGGAAGCACAACTCGACGCGCGTCTTTTTCTGCGCACGACGCGCAGCACGTCGCTCACGCGCGAAGGCGAACTCTTCTATAAGAATTGCCAGCCAGGCGTGGAGCGCATCGTGCAGGCGATCGAGGACATGCGCGAGTTGCGCCAGGGTCCGCCGCGCGGGCACTTGCGTATTGCATCGGCGCCGGGCTTCGGTCGCAAGGTCGTCGCGCCGCTTCTTGCTGGCTTCACTGCGCGCTATCCCGACATCGCGCTCGAACTGCTGCTCAGCGAACGTCCGTGCGATTTCACGGCAGACCGCGTCGATGTCGCGTTTCGCGACGGTCGTATGGAAGATAGCGAAGTCGTCGCAAAGCAATTGATTCCGATGCAGATGATCGTCTGCGCATCGCCAGCCTATGCGCGAGAGCACGGTTTGCCGCGTCATATCGATGATCTCGACCGACATCGCTGCATCAATTTCCGCGCGTCGGCGGGGCGTATCGCCGACTGGGAGTTCAAGGTCGATGGCTTTGCGCAGAAGCGCTCGCCCGCGGCGCGGCAAACCTTCAACGACATCGACCTGATGCTGCAAGCGGTGCTCGACGGGCAGGGCATCGCGCAACTGCCCGCGTATCTCGTGTGCGACTCGCTCAAGGCGGGGCGCCTCGTCATGTGTCTCGCACAACATGCGCCCGACGACGGCGGCCACTATCTTTGCTATCTCAGCCGCAAGCATTTACCCGCGCGCGTGCGCGTATTCGTCGACTACATGACCGAGCACACGCGCGCGCTCGATCTGCATTGCCTGACGACGTTCATCGCGAACGCGAGCGCGTCACAACTCGTCACTGCGGATTGATGCATCCAAGGCAACATTGCGCGTTCAACGGCGGCGCTACCGGACGCGCACCAGCAAGCTTAGGATGCTTCACGTAGGGCACATTCAGCGATTTCGAGCGCATCGTTTAAAGGAGACAATCATGAAGATCGTGGTTATCGGCGGAAGCGGACTCATCGGCAGCAAGGTCGTTGAGAACCTGCGAGCGCGCGGGCACGAGGTCGTGGCGGCATCGCCTGCATCGGGCGTCGATACGATGACGGGAAAGGGTCTGAAAGAAGCGCTGCAGGATGCGCGCGTGGTGGTCGATGTCGCCAACTCGCCTTCGTTCGAGGATCAGGCCGTGCTCGCATTCTTCGAGACGTCGGGCCGCAATCTCTTCGCCGCCGAGAAAGCGGCGGGCGTCGCGCATCATGTGGCGCTGTCGGTCGTCGGCACGGATCGTCTCGCGCAGAGTGGCTATTTCCGCGCCAAGATCGCGCAAGAGAAGCTGATTCGCGAATCGGGCGTGCCGTACACGATCGTTCAGTCGACGCAGTTCTTCGAGTTCCTCGGCGGCATTGCGAAAGCTTGCGCCAACGAGAGCACGGTGCATCTGTCGGACGCATACATTCAGCCGATTGCTTCCGGCGACGTCGCGAGTGCCGTCGCGGATCGCGCCGTCGAAGCCCCGGTGAACGATGTCGTCGAGATTGCGGGACCGGAGAAGTCGCGTCTTTCGGATCTTATGCAGCGCTATTTCAAGGCGACAGGCGATGCACGCACTGTTATCGCCGATGCAAGCGCGCTTTACTTCGGCGCACTGCTCGCGGCCGACACGCTGCTGCCGGGCGCGCAAGCGCATCTCGGCACGGTGAACTTCGATGCATGGTTTCAGCAAAGCCAGAGTCAGACGCAAGCCCCGCATTGAGCAGAGCGTCGAAGTCTTCGAGTTCAGATCAAGAGACCGCTATGGAGCCGCTCGATCCGCCGCCCGTCAGCCTGCTCGACAAGTATCGGGGACATGACATGCAACCGTTGTATTCGACGACCGTCGCAGTGACGGGCGGCGATGCGAGACACGGCCGCGCGTCGGGCGTGGCTCGCTCCGACGACGGCAATCTCGCGCTGAATCTGCGCATGCCCCAGGCGCTCGGCGGTCCCGGCGGCGGCACGAACCCGGAGCAGTTATTCGCCGCCGCTTATGCCGCATGCTTTCATGGCGCGATGGTCTTGCTGGCGACGCGCGCCGGCATCGTCGTCGAGGCCGCAAGTGTGTCCGTCACAGTCGAATTCGGCCGCGATCCGATGGACGGTCTATTCGTGCTGAGCGCGGACACGCGCGTGCATATGCCCGGCGTCGAACGCAGCGTGTCGGAGGAACTCGTGCGCAACACCGAGCGTTTTTGTCCTTATACGAAGATGGCGCGCCAAGGTATCGTCAACATAGTTTCACTCGCAACTAACAACGATTCATCGGACGCGCCTTGAGACGATCACGTCACTCGGCAGGCACGCGCGCCGTCTGATCGAGTTGACGTGATTCAGCCGATGCGTCGCGCCGGCTCAACGCGCCCAACGCGAACGCAGCGATGAACGCGGGAATCGCAAGCAGCGTGAAGACCGCGCCGAATTGCAGACCCATGCTCATCAGAAGGCCACCGGCCATCGCGCCTGCGACCGCGCCCATGCGCCCGATGCCAAGCATCCAGGCGACGCCCGTCGCGCGGCTTCGCGTCGGATAGAACGACGCCGCGAGCGCCGACATCGACGTGACCGCGCTCGTCACTGCCGTCCCCGTCAGGAAGATCAGCACGGCAAGCCAGAACTGATCCGCGACGCCTCGTCCGATCGTCAGCACCATCGCCGCTGCGAGCACGTAGGCGCATGCGTTCACGCGTCGCGGATTGGCCTTGCCCATCACCCAGCCGAGACACAGATTGCCGAGAATGCCGCCGAGCGGAAAGAGCGATGTCGTTAAGGCGGCGCGTTCGGCGGAGAAGCCTGCATCCCTGAAGAGGGTAGGGAGCCAGTTGGTGAGCAGATAGAAGATCATCAGGCCCATGAAATAGGCGAGCCATAACATCGAAGTGCCAAAGCGATAAGGCCGCGAAACGATGATCCCGAGCGATGATTTATCGGCGCTGCTCTCGCGCGTATCGGCGGCGATGAACGAGACGTGGGCGCCTTCAGCCAGACGCGGATCGTTCGAGATGCGGCGCAGGACACGCGCGACCTCTTGCGTCGAGCGCTTCCTCACGACCATGAATTGCGCGGACTCGGGCAACAGAACGAGCAGCAGCACCGTGAGCACGATCGGACCGAGGCCGCCAGCGACGAGCACGCTCGGCCAGCCGAAGTGCGGGATGAGCCATGCGGCGCAAAGGCCGCCGAGCGAGAGTCCCACGGAGAAGCCGCAGAACATCGTATTGACAACTACCGCGCGAATGCGCGCTGGCGCGTACTCGGACATCAGCGTGACCGCGTTGGGCATCGCGGCGCCGAGACCCAGGCCGGTGAGAAAGCGCCACGCAGTCAGCGTCTCGATCGAGCTTGCCTGTGCCGATGCAAGACTCCACACCCCGAAGAAGAACACGGAAAGCGCGAGTACCGCCTTGCGTCCGATGCGGTCGGCGGCCGGTCCCGCCACGAGCGCGCCGATACCGAGGCCGACGAGCGCCGCGCTCATAACCGGTCCCAATGCAGCGCGCGTGATGCCCCAGTCACCGATCAACGACGGCGCAATGAAACCGATTGCCGCCGTATCGAAGCCATCGGCCGCGACGACGAGAAAGCACAGGATCAGAATGACCCATTGATAGGGCGAGAAGCGTTCGCCGTCGATGAAGCTCTGGACCTCGATGGTCCCGAAGTTCTTTTCCATACCGTTATGTCTCCATTCGTTTATGTATAAGCGGAAAAATGCGGCCTTCGTCGTGCCGCTTCGCCGCGCTTCAGCGCACGGCTGGCGATAGACTCTTGAACTCGACGCGTTTGATGATGCGGCTTTCCTGCGCCACGATCAGATGCGCCGACGCTTGCAGATACGCGGGCCATTCGGGATCGTTGTCGCGCGCGGTGCGCCGCTGGTCGTAATCCGCGATGCTCTCGTATCCCCACAGATGCACGACCTGATTCAACGCGCCGATATCGCTCATATAGAAACCAACGGGCGCACCGAGATACTTGAGTTGAATCGGCATTGCAAGACGGTCGAATACATCGATGAATTCCGCCATGCCGCGCGGCCTGATCGTGTAGATACGGTGATCGATGAATGGCTTGCTCATGCTGCGCTCCTCAATTCGCTGGACTTCGCGCGCGCGTCGATGCTGCCCGCGAGACGTAGTCCCGTGAGATAACCGAATGTCATGATTGGCCCGAGCGTAATGCCCGCGCCGGGATAGTTGCCAGCCATGACGCTCGCGCGGTCGTTGCCGACGGCATAGAGGCCGGGAATCGGCTCGCTGCCCTTGAGGACTTCGCCGTGCGGGTTCGTCGCGATGCCATCGAACGTGCCGAGGTCGCCCATCACGAGTTTGAGCGCGTAGTACGGACCATCGCCGATAGGTGCAACGCAGGGGTTCGGCTTGTGAGCGGGGTCGCCGAGATAGCGATTGAACGACGTCGTGCCGCGGCCGAAAGCGGTGTCCTTGCCGTGCGTCGCATCGCGGTTGTATTCGCGGACCGTCTCTTCCAGCGCGGTTGGGTCGATGCCCGCTCGCCGCGCGAGTTCGGCAAGCGTGCGGCCTTTGACGAGATAGCCGCTCTTCAGATGAGAGCCGAGCGGCATCGGCGCGGGCTTTGCAAAGCCGAGACCGTATTTGCGGATCGTCGCGTGATCGCAGACGAGCCACATCGCGGTTTCGTTTTCATCGCGACATGCTTCGATCATCGCCGCGCCGACATCGTGATAAGAATTCGATTCGTTGGTGAAGCGCACGCCGCTGCGTGTCACGCCGATTACGCCCGGCTTGTAACGATCGAGAAGATGCGGAAACACGCCGAATTTGCCGTCTTTCAGCGGCACGCGCGAGACCGGCATCCACGCGGCAGGCTGCGCATAGCGAATATCGACACGTCCGCCCACGCGCTCGGCCATGCGCGCGCCATCGCCGGTATTGCCCGGCGGAACGGGCGAGACATGCTCGCCGCCGCGTCGCACATGTGGATAGGCTTTCGCGATGCGCGCGGCATCGTGAGAGAAACCGCCGCACGCCAGCACGACACCGCGACGCGCGGCGATGCGCGTTTCACGTCCGTCCGAGATCACGATTGCGCCGCTCACGCGACCCTTCACCGTGATGAGTTCCTTCGCGCCCGTGCGTGTGTGAATCGGAATGCCCAGATCGAGCGCGGATTTCGCGAGGCGCGCGGCGAGCGCGTTGCCGCTCGTGATCTGCACGCCGCGTTTATAAAGCGCGAGTTCCCTGAGATGACTCGCGAGGCGCTTCGCGACATACCACGCGGACTCGATCGATTTCGTCGCGTTAAAGAAATGCTTGAGATCCGCGCTCGACGAATTGAACATCATGCCGATGAACGTGATCGTCTTAAGCGGCGGGCGCAGGCGCGCGATGTCCTTGCCGAGCGCGCGCGCATCGAACGGCTTTGCGACGACGGAGCGTCCTACATCGACACCGCCCGGCGCATCGGGATGATAGTCGGGGTAGAGCGTCGGCAGAAATTCAACCGAGGTCTCGCGCTCGAAGAAATCGATCATGCGCGGGCCATTGTCGAGAAACGCTTCGACGGCCGCTTCGTCGTACATGGCGCCGGTTTCGCCGCGCATGTATCGAAGTGCGGCTTCGCGCGTATCCTCAACGCCCGCTTCCCGCGCGTGACGGTTTCCGGGTATCCACAAGACGCCGCCCGAGAACGCGGTCGTGCCGCCGAAGTATTCCTCTTTCTCGACGACGATCACGTCGAGCCCTTGTTTTCGCGCTGTAATGGCCGTCGAAAGGCCGCCGGCGCCCGAGCCGATCACGAGCACATCGCAAGCGAGATCGGACGACCGCGTTACGGTAGTCATGATGAAGTCCTTTGATTGGAACCGGGCGCTTTGCGCGCCCGTGAGATGAGCAGTCGTGCGTCAGGCGTTGCGCGGCGCTTCGAAGCCTGGACGCGGAACGAGGTCCATCAGCATGCATTCGAAGCCGCCATCGACGGCAAGCTCCGCACCGTTGACATAACCCGCACGTCGGCTTGCGAGAAACGCCACGACTTCGGCGATATCGCGCGGCTCGCCGATACGCCGGCTCGCGATCATTGCGCTGCGGCGCGCTTCCACATCGCCTTGCTCATAGAACGCCTTCGAAAGCGGCGTGCGGATCATGCCGGGGCATACCGTGTTGCTGCGCACGCCGCGCGCGCCCCATTCAGCGGCGATCTGGCGCGATAACATTGCTATGCCCGCCTTGCTCGGGCTATAGGCGCCGCTCCACGTCTGCGGATGATGGGCGGCCACCGATGCAATATGCACGATGCTTCCCGCGCCGCGCGCAAGCATTTCGCGCCCGAATGCCTGTGCGCATAACATGTAGCCGGTCAGATTGACGGCGAGCATCGCATTCCACGCATCGAGGCCGATATCCTCGATTCCGCCGGCTCGCAACAGGCCCGCGTTGTTCACGAGTACATCGACGTGGCCGAATTTGCGCGCGACCTGATCGCGTGCGCGGTTCACGCTTGCCGCGTCGCCGATATCGCAGGTTATGGCGATAGCATCGACGCCGCGCGCGCGCAATGCTTGCGCCGCTTCGTTGCAACCCGCTTCATCGCGATCCAGTAATGCGAGTCGTGCGCCCGCATCGGCGAATGTCGATGAAATGGCGCGGCCGATTCCGCCGGCGGCACCCGTGACCACACATACATTTGATTCGAGGCCGAGCCAATGCTGCGCGGTATGATCCCGCGCGACCTGATTAGTCATCCTTGTCTCCTGAGTCCATTCGATGCGAAGGCGCCGATAGCCTTGCCCGTGAAAAAAGTATATTCACGGCCATGCACGAAAGATTGGACAAAGGCGGCAGACGACAGGACAATTTGTGCATCAGGAGACGCGTGATATGAGGAAAATCCCTAACTACAGCCTGTACGGGGAATCGGCGCGTCCGCCGTGGTATGACGCGTTCAACTTCGAATGGATCGTCGAGCGCAGCGCGCCGAACGACTGGCACATCGATGCTCATCGCCATGACGCGCTCTTGCAATTTCTGTACATTCGGGGCGGCGCGGGGCAGGTGCTGATCGAGAACAGCATGATCGATATCGTGCCGCCGTGCGTGATCATGCTGCCAGCGCAAACGGTGCATGGATTCAACTTCGCGCCGAACGTCGATGGTCTCGTCGTGACCGTCGCGCAAAGGTCGATCGAAGCCCTGGCGTCGATCACCGCGCCGGGTCTCATTCCCGTGCTGCAACGTGCGGGCGTCTCGCGAATGAGTGCCCAGTCCGTGAAGGAAAGCGCGTTCATGCCGATCGTCGAATTGCTGGAGAAGGAATTTCGCGCGACGAATCGCGGACACATGGCGGCGGGCATGTCGCTATTGATCGCACTTTTCGTACATGTCGCTCGCCTTTGCGAGAGCGCATCGGCGCCGAGTGTCGCATCGACGGAAAGGCGCGCGCAACAGATCAAGCGCTTCAGGGAACTGGTGGCCGCGCATTTTCGCGAGCATCAACCCGTGGATTTTTATGCGCAGAAGCTCGGCATGACGGTCACGCAACTCGGGCGCATTTGCCGCGAAGAGATATCGAGTTCACCGCTTGCCATGATCAACGAGCATCTGGTGCGGGAGGCACAGCGCGATCTCGTGTATTCGAACATGTCGGTCAAGCAGATCGCGCATGGATTGGGCTTTGACGATATCGCGTATTTCAGCCGCTATTTTCGCAAGCAGACCGGCGTCACGCCCACGCAATTTCAGGCCGAAGCGCACAAGGCGCTGGCCATTCAATAACCTGTTCACTCTGGTGTTCGAGGGTTGCCACCGTCGTACAAGCGTGCGATGCTTCGCCGTGCTGTGAATCAATCAAAACAACAACGGCCCGAGCGAGACCAGTCCGGTTCAATCACCCTTCGAAGGAGTGAGCATGATCGCACTGTTATCGCATCGAGCGGCGCACGACGCGTCGCGGCGTTTCAAGTTCAGGGCACGCGGAATGCTATGCGCCTGGCTCGTCATGGGCGCGGCAGCCAATCTCGCCTATGCCGACGCACAAACCGGCTATACGCTTCTGCCTCCGCCCAGCGAGTTATACGGCGACCTTTTCGTCGCCGTGCAGACGCAGGGCATTTATCCGGATCAAAAGACTTTCGTCGATGCCGTACCCAAGATAGATCCCGCGCAGATCGTGCAGGCCTACCATCAGCAGATGTCGGTGCCGGGCTTCTCGCTTGCGACGTTCGTCGGGCAATACTTCACGCCTCCGACCGATCAGGTCATCACGCCGCCGCCGAATCAGTCGCTGCGCGAACATATCGACTGGCTTTGGCCCGAACTCACGCGTCTGACGACGACCGCCAATGTGCCAGCCAATAGCTCCCTGATTCCTATGCCCAAGCAATACGTCGTGCCGGGCGGACGCTTTCGGGAAGGCTATTACTGGGACACCTATTTCACGATGCTCGGTCTTCAGGAAGCAGGCCGCGAAGATCTCGTCGACGACATGCTCGATAACTTCGCGTATCTGATCGATACGATCGGGCATATTCCAAACGGCAATCGCACGTACTATGTGAGCCGCTCGCAGCCGCCGTTCTTTTCCTATATGGTCGAACTTGCTGCGCACAAGGAAGGCGGGCGTGTCTATCAGAAGTATTTGCCGCAATTACGTCGTGAATATAACTACTGGATGCAGGGGGCGAATACGCTGCAGCCGGGCGGCGCGGTGCGCAACGTCGTGATGCTGCAGGACAAGACCGTGCTCAATCGCTATTGGGACGAGCGCGACACGCCGCGCGACGAATCTTATTCGGAAGACGTAGCCACTGCCAAGCTGGTCACGAACCGTCCGGCTAACGAGGTGTATCGCGACCTGCGCGCGGCGGCCGAAAGCGGTTGGGACTTCAGCTCGCGCTGGTTCGGCGACAACATGACACTCGCGACGATCCGCACGACATCGATCATTCCCGTCGATCTGAATAGCCTGATGTTCCACCTCGAAACGACGATCGCGATCGGGTGCGGCGAGGCGCGCGATTTCGGTTGCGTCGGCGAATTCGTAGGGCGTGCAGCCAAGCGCGCGATCGCCATCAACAAGTATCTCTGGAACAAGAACGGATATTACGGCGACTACGACTGGAAGCTCGGTCAACCGCGCAACAATCCATCGGCGGCGATGCTTTATCCGCTCTTCGCGAACGCGGCGTGGCCCGAGCGCGCGCACAAGACCGCGGAAACCGTCGAGGCGATTCTGCTCAAACCGGGCGGACTCACGACGACCACGTACAACACGACGCAGCAATGGGACGCACCGAATGGCTGGGCGCCGTTGCACTGGATCGCAGTGCAAGGATTGAAGCGCTATGGACGCAGCGATCTCGCGCAGCAGATCGGCACGCGCTTTTTAGCCGACGTGAATAACGTCTATAACACTCAACAGAAGCTCGTGGAAAAGTACATCGTGGAGGGTGATGGAACGGGCGGCGGCGGAGGTGGCGAGTATCCGTTGCAGGATGGCTTCGGATGGACGAACGGCGTGACGTTGAAGCTACTCGATCTTTATTCGCCCGGGCATTAAGCAACGCGATGGAGGATATCGCCGCAGTTTCTTATGCGGCGATATCCGCGTATGGATGCGCGTCAACTAGCCTTAGCCTTCTTTTGCCGCCGATATTCCGGAACCGTCAAACCGCCCACGCCCCAATTCTCCATGTCCACTTCCTGAATGACGACGAACGTGGTGTCGAGCGGCTTGTTCAATACATCGAGCAAGAGCTGGCTCGCGCCCTCGATGAGCCGCTTCTTTTCCTCGGCAGTAACCGCATTCGTGCCGGGCTGGTTCCCTTCGCGTGTCACCTGAATCGTAACGATCGGCATGACGATCTCCTTGGTAAAAAATCGATCAATGTCCCGCGCTTTGACCGCCGTCGACGTGCAGGATCTCGCCCGTCACGAACGGTGCGGAATCAAGATACAGCACGGCGTTGGCGATGTCGCTCATTTCGCCGATACGCCCCATCGGATGCAGTGCGCCGAGTGCTTCGTGCGTTTCGGGCGCGTGCATCGGCGACTTGATGATGCCGGGCGACACCGCATTCACACGAATGCCGGACTTCGCGTATTCGATTGCAAGCGACTTCGTCGCGGCATTAAGACCGCCCTTGGTGAGCGATGCCAGCACCGAAGGTACGCCGCTTATCGCATGATCGACGAGCGTCGTTGTAATGTTGACGACGTGACCGCTCCTGTTCTTCTCCATCTGCGCGATAGCCAACTGCGTGATATGGAAGAATCCGTTCACGTTCACGTTCAGGAACGCGTCAAAGTCTTCCTGCGTATATTGCGTGAAAGGCTTGGCGATGAAGATGCCCGCATTGTTAACGAGCGTATCGATGCGGCCGAATTTCGCGATCGCGGCTTCGACTGCGCGCTGTGCGGTGCTGCGATCGCCGATATCGCCTGCGACCGTTACTACATTCGGATCGTCCGGCTGTTGTATCGAACGGGCGGTCGCGACGACGCGATAACCTTGCGCGCGGAAAGCCTTGACGATTTCAGCGCCGATGCCCTGCGATGCACCGGTAACGATAGCGACTTTGTTTGCGTTGCTCATGATGAACCTCGATAGATGTCGATGTGGGCCTGTTGCGGATCGGACCGACGGCTCCGATGGCTCGTAATCTAGGCCTTTCGTGATTCGTTGCGTACACCCGCGATGGACAATCAGTCTTGCGTGCGAGGAACAAATGCGCCGCGGTGAATCGATCAGAAGAATGAATCAACCGGAGAAACGACGTGACACTGCTCCACGTGAAGGCATTCGTTTTCGATGTATTCGGCACGGTAGTGGACTGGCGCGGCGGCGTCGCACGCGAGGCGACGCCGTTTCTTCGACGCTACGGTGCAACGCACGCGCGGCCCGACGCGTTCGCCGATGCATGGCGGAGCCGCTACGTGCCCGCGATGCGCAAGGTGATCAGCGGCGAGCGACCATTCGTGCGGCTCGATGTGCTGCACCGCGAAAATCTGCTCGACGTGCTGCCGGAGTTCGGCATCGATCCGAACGCGGTGCCTGCCGAAGCGCTCGACGAACTGAACCTCGCGTGGCATCGGCTCGATCCGTGGCCGGATTCGATAGCGGGCCTGCAACGACTCAAGACGCGCCATATCATCGCGCCGCTTTCGAACGGCAACATAAGGCTGATGGTGGATATGGCGAAGCGCGCCGGTCTGCCGTGGGATGCGATTCTCGGCGCGGAGATCGCCCAGATTTACAAGCCCGATCCGCGAGCGTATTTGCGCACGGCCGAAGTGTTGATGCTGACGCCGCAGGAAGTATGTCTCGTTGCCGCGCATAACGACGATCTCGCGGCCGCAAGAAACTGCGGTTTGCGCACGGCGTTCATCGCCCGTCCGTATGAGCGCGGCCTCGGTCAAACTGTCGATTTGAAAGCCGAGAGCGATTGGGATGTCGTTGCCGGCGACATGAACGAACTGGCCGATGCCGTGGGCGCATGAGCGCCGCGAACATCGGCCGATAGAGCGCAGTATTAAGCGACGCCTTCGACGATGCGGAAATCGCGCACGACCGAGTCGCCCAGCACTTCCAGCGCGCGTTGATACGTC
This sequence comes from Caballeronia glebae, assembly GCF_001545035.1. Taxonomy (GTDB): domain Bacteria; phylum Pseudomonadota; class Gammaproteobacteria; order Burkholderiales; family Burkholderiaceae; genus Caballeronia; species Caballeronia glebae. The sequence continues at coordinate 21,188 of NZ_FCOJ02000003.1, read as the reverse complement.
GCGCTGTTATAAGCGGCGACGGCTGCATCGAGCGAATCGTATTCGATAACCACGGTGCGTTCGAGCGCGCCTTCGCCTTGCACCATCGATGCCACGCCGCGCACGAGCGGACGGCCGCCGCCTTCCGCGATAGCTTGCGTCGCGATCTTCGCGTATTCCGCAGCCTGCTCGGGCTTCATGATCGTCTTGTACACGCTGATCCAATAACCTTTTGCCATCTGTATCTCCAGTGTTTGAAGGCGCTTTGCGCCATGAGGCGAACGCAATGCGCATTTGCGTTCAGTCTGGCGGCCAGCATAGCAAATTCCTGGACGCAACTAGCGCCATGGCTTGCGCCGTCGAATCGTCCGGCGATTCCGCACGTTTCAGAGAAGAGTGCTTTCTCGCGTTAGGGGTTAACCCGAGACATCTAGCGTCATAAACTGCTCTCACTGCTTCGAACGGCACTGTGTTCGAAGCCGGGCACCTCATAACACTGGAGTTTCATCATGAAGTCGATCATTCGCGCAGCACTCGTCGCCACCGCTCTCGTCATTCCCGTCGCTTCGTTCGCGCAAAGCCAGATCACGCGCGCTCAGGTACGTGCGGAACTCGACGCATTGCATAGCGTCGGTTATCACGTGGGCGACGGCGATCAGACGCACTACCCCGAAGCGATTCAGGCGGCCGAGGCGAAGCTCGCCGCACGCGATGGCGCGACGGCTTATGGCGGCGCGGCTAACGGCGCATCGCAATCGGGCGGCGCGCGCGTGTCGCAATCGGACTGGAACGCAATGTACTCGCGATAAGGCGTGAATGCCTGAAGCGGTCCTTTATGGCCGCTTCAGGCTATGCATTCAGTCCGCCGCGTATTTGCGGTCGAGTTCATCGAAGAGCGGCTTGTTCACGAGCCGTTGGCGCTCGGCGAACGGCGCGACGACAGCGGGATCTTCGTCGAGCCGTCCCTGCGATTTCAATGCGCCGAGCGCGGTCTGCATGCCGCGCACGGCGCTTTGCAATGCGGCATTGGCATAGAGCACGAGGCTGAAGCCCAGGCGTTCGAGATCCGCCCGATCCGTAACCGGCGTCTTGCCGCCGATCACGATGTTGATCAATTGCGGCGCATCGAGCAGCTTCGGCAACGATGCGATCTGCTCCGGCGTTTCGATAGCTTCGACGAAGAGAATGTCCGCTCCCGCTTCGACGAATGCGCGCGCGCGCTCGATCGCGGCATCGAAGCCTTCTACCGCGCACGCATCGGTGCGCGCGATGATCTGAAAGTTATCGTCTTCGCGGGCATCCGCCGCCGCGCGTATCTTGCCTACCATTTCGTTCGTCGAGATCACGGCTTTGCCCGCGAAATGGCCGCATTTCTTCGGCATAACCTGATCTTCGAGTTGAATCGCATCGGCGCCCGCGCGCTCCAGCGTGCGTACCGTATGACGCACGTTGAGCGCATTGCCGAAGCCCGTGTCCGCATCGACGATAAGCGGCAGGTCCACTGCATCGCGAATGCGCGACGTATGCTCCGCGATTTCCGCGAGGCCCATGAAGCCGAGATCCGGCATGCCGAGCGACATGTTCGTCACGCCCGCGCCGGTGATGTAGATCGCCTCGAAGCCGAGATCGGCGGCGACGCGCGCGCTCATTGCATTGAACGCGCCGGGCAGGAGCAGGCCGCTGCGCGCGTTCACCCGTTCGCGAAAGGCGGCACGGCGGCGGGAAGAGGAAGTGGTCATGGCTTCGGTTCCGGAAAGAGAGTTCGTGCTCGGCGTCGACTCATGCGCCGGCGTCTGCAATGCTAACGCGCGATGCGCATCGGCGCTCGCGCGAACGTCACGCGAAGCGGAACAGGGCGCGCGCCGAATCGCGCAACACGATGGTACGCAGCGATGCGTCCGGAATCCAGCGGTCGAGCGCGTCGCGCGAAGCGCCGTAGTCGATCAGGCTTTGATGTTGCGTATGCGGCCAGTCGCTGCCCCACACGAGCCGCGCGGCGCCGAATGAGTCGAGCAAGGCGGATGTGAGCGTTTGGCCGAGCGGTGTGCCGCTTTCGCCGTGCATGCTGCGGTAAGCCGCGGATAGCTTGACCCACACGCGACCGCTTCGCGCCGTCGTCAGAAGATAGCGAAAGCCCGGATCGTCCGCGCCGAATGCGGGATCGGGACGGCCGAAATGATCGATCACGATCGTACAGGCTTGTTCTAGCAGCGGAGTGATCAGCATCGGCAGATCCACGGCATCGCGATGAATCTCGACATGCCAGCCGAGCGCATTGATGCGCTTGAATAACTCTTGCCAACGCGCTTCACGCAGATCGGGCAATGCGAGCCCGATAAGATTGAGCCGCATGCCGACGACACCGAGCGCCGCGAGACGATGCAATTCAGCGTCGCTAATCGAAGGATCGATGACGGCTACACCGCGAAAGCGTTGCGGAAAGCGCTGCAGCACATCGAGAAAAAATGAATTGTCCGTGCCCAGAAAACTCGGCTGCACGAGCACGGCATGCGAAACGCCGCTGGCGCGCAAGTGCTCCGCATAGGCATCGAGTGTCGCGTCGTAGTCGGGTGCATGTCGACGATGCGGTGCGAGCGGCAGGCCGCGCACGAAGACATGCGCGTGACTGTCGATCGCCTGTATGCTGGCAGGGCGCGTTTCGAGCCATTGCTCGTCGGCGAGCGTTGAATGAAGTGAATGCGTCATGGATGTATCAGACATGCTTGGGCGAGCGCTCGCTCGAAGCGGTTTGATCGGGCGCGGCCGCGATGCGACGGCCTTTCGTTTCGGGCAACAGCAACGCGGCCACGACGACGAGTCCATATGCGACGCCCGCGTCGATGCCGATAGCCTGTCCGATCGGCATCGAATTGCCCATGTGACCGACGAGCACCGGAAATACGGCCGATACGACGCGCCCGAAGTTATAGCAGAAGCCGACGCCCGTGCCGCGCACGCCTTGCGGATAGAGTTCGTTGAAGAGCGCGCCGAGCGTCGCGGGAATGCCCGCGGAGAAGAGGCCGAGCGGAAAGCTCAGGACGAGCATTCCGATATCGCCGATCGGAAGGAACACATAAATGTTGACCGTGATCGCGCAGCAGATTGCGAAGAGAATCACGTTCTTGCGGCGGCCGATCTTGTCTTGCAGCCACGCACTAACGAAACATCCGATGATGAACGCCGTGATCACGACAGCCAGATAGCCGCCCGTGCCGAGCACAGACAAATGCCGCTCGGTCTTGAGGTAAGTGGGCAGCCATGTGGTTATGGCGTGATAACCGCCGTGCGCGCCGAGTCCGATCAATCCGCCGACGATCGTGGTGCGCAGCACCGAAGGATGAAAGATGCCGGCGAGGATGGCGAAAGTATTCTGAGGCTGCGCGTGATCCCGTTCGGCGGGTTTCGATTCGCGCGGCGGCTCTTCGATATTGCGGCGCATATAAACGACGAGCAGTGCCGGGATCAGACCGACGGCGAACAGCACACGCCAGGCCCAGTCGGGCGAGATCCACGAGAACACGATCGTATAGAGCAGAACCGCGCCGGCCCAGCCGAAGCCCCATGCACTTTGCACGATGCCCATAGCCTTGCCGCGATGTTTTGCGCGAATCGTTTCGCTAAGCAATACCGCGCCCGCCGTCCATTCGCCGCCGAAGCCGAGTCCCTGCAGCGACTTGAGCACGAGCAACTGCTCGAAATTCTGTGCGAAGGCGCTGAGAAACGTGAAAAGCGAAAACCAGAGAACCGTCACTTGCAAGGCTTTGACGCGTCCGATTCGATCGGACAACACGCCTGCGAAGAGCCCGCCCAATGCGCCCGCGACGAGCGTCGCGCCGCCGATCAAGCCCGCTTGTCCTTTACCGATGCCCCATGTCGCGATGAGTGTCGGAATGACGAGACTGAATAACTGAGTGTCGACGCCATCGAGCGCCCAGCCTCCAAAACATCCCCATAGCGTGCGTCTTTCCGACTTCGAAATCTCACGGTACCAATTCATCTCGCGTCTCCTGTGCTGGCCCGAAGCCGGCTCTTGTTCAATATGTCACTGCATTCTAGAAACGAATGCCGGCCTCGCATACTATGGATACGTTCATCTTTCATAGCATTTTGATATGCTCGCGATATGGAGACGCGTAACCTCAAATACTTTCTCGCGGTGGTCGATGCCGGCAGCGTCACGCGCGCGGCCGAAGTACTCGATATCGCGCAACCCGCGTTGAGCCAGGCGCTCTCACGCATGGAGCGCGATCTCGGCGTGAAGCTTTTCGAGCGCACGCGGCGTGGCGCGCAATTGACGCCGGCGGGCGAGGCTATCGTCGAAGACATACGATTGAGCGTGGCGCGCATCGATGCCGCGTCGCATCGCGCGCGCGAAATCGGCGCGCAGCGCGGCGGTCGCCTGACGGTTGGCTTTGCATCGGCGGCGCTCTTCAGTCTGTTGCCCCGCGCGATTGCTGCGCTGCGCGAAGAAGTTCCGAACGTCGAGCTCACGCTCAGGGAAATGAGCAACGCGGAGCAGGCCAGTGCGCTTGAGAAAGGCACGATCGATATCGGTTTGCTGCATACGCCTGTCGCGGTGGGCGGACGCATGCGTGAAAAGCTGATCGTCAGAGAGCGTTTGCTAGCGGTGCTGCCCGTGTCTTTTTCCAGCGGCGCCGATGGAAAAGTCGGTTTGAAAGAGTTATCCGATGCAGGCCTCGTCTGGTTTCCGAGCGATCAATTACCGGTTGTTCGCGCGGGCATCCTGAGTGCTTTTCGTAAAGCGGGCTGCGAAGCCAATGTCGTGCAGGACGCGAATCGTTCGCTTACCGTGCTGGCTTGCGTCGCGGCCGGATGCGGCGCATCGCTGCTACCGCAATCCGTGACGGCGCTGCAGTTCGCCGGTGTACGCTTCTGCGACGTGCGCGACGGCGATAACCTGCCGCCGTTCGAACTCAGCGCAATATGGCCGATGCGCTCGCGCCCGACGCTCGCGGACCGCTTCGCCGCCTTGCTCGAAGCATGAGCGCATCGACAGGAGACACGCATGAATGAACCATCAAACGATCTGCCTCTGCCGAACGGTATTCGCGCGCGCATGATCGATAACGGCAATGGCCTTTCGATGCATGTGCTCGAAGCCGGATTCGACGCCCCCGAGCGGCCTTGCATCGTCCTTCTACATGGTTTTCCCGAACTCGCTTACAGTTGGCGCAAAGTTATGAAGCCGCTTGCCGATGCAGGCTTCTATGTTATCGCGCCGGATCAGCGAGGTTATGGGCGCACCATCGGCGGTGCTGCCTCGTTCGAAACCGAGCTCGACGAATTCACCTTTCCGAATCTCGCGCGCGATGTACTGGGTCTCGTGGCGGCGCTAGGTTATCGCAGGGTCGCATCGGTTATCGGTCACGATTTCGGCTCGCCCGTCGCTGCATGGTGCGCATTGATTCGCCCCGATGTATTTGCATCGGTCGTGATGATGAGCGCGCCCTTCGCCGGGCCGCCCGCATTCGCGTTCAATACCGCGAAGCACGATGCGAAGCTCGCGCGGGTCGAAACGGCTCAATCGCTCATGACCGAGGCGGTGGCGGCGCTCGCGTCGCTCGATCCGCCGCGCAAGCACTATCAATGGTATTACTCGGGCGCGCAGGCCAATGAAAATATGCGGCAAGCACCGCAAGGACTCGCCGCGTTCCTGCGCGCGTATTACTACGTCAAGAGCGCGGATTGGCCGGGCAATCATCCGCATCCGCTGGCTTCCGTCACGGCCGAAGAACTGGCCACGTTGCCCACGTACTACGTGATGAACGCAGATGCAACGATGCCGCAAACCGTCGCTGAACATATGCCGGACGCCGATAAGATCGCCGAATGCGCGTGGCTGTCCGATCGGGATTTGAACGTCTATGCGAGCGAATACGCGCGCACGGGGTTTCAAGGCGGATTGAACTGGTATCGCTGCGGCACCGATCCACGCTTCGCCGCTGCACTACGAACCTGGTCCGGACGCACGATCGACGTGCCGTCATGCTTTATCGCGGGGGCGAGCGACTGGGGCTACTATCAGCGACCCGGCGATTTCGAAGCAATGCGCGTGCTGGCCTGCACCGACTTTCGCGCGACGCATCTGATCGAAGGGGCGGGGCATTGGGTGCAGCAGGAGCAACCGAGCACGGTGGTCAGTCGCATACTGCGATTCCTGCGTCAGGATGCGCCAGCCATCTAGCAATGAAAAATGTATCCATACGTGTATGAAGTTTCTTGTTGTAAGAGTTGCCGCTACATCACCCATTTAGCGGAACTTCGCTAAAAATGTTTTTGTCCACGAGCCTCGCGGCCTTTTTTGTAGGTCGGCATGAACCGCGAGGAGAGTATCGATGGATAAAGGACGTGTTGCCGCGCTCGACGCAGGCCGGGCGCTCGCGATCGTCGGGGTAGTCGCAGTACACCTGTCGTTTCAGTTTCCCAATCTGCCGGGCGCCGTGACGCTCATTGCGCGCATGGGCCAATATGGCGTGCAGCTATTCTTCGTAATCAGCGCGATTACAATCTTCATGACGCTCGAAATGGATCACGCCCGCTGCGCGGATGCGCGTCATGTCACGCTGCGCTTCTATATAAAGCGCTTCTTTCGCATAGCGCCGATGTACTACGCCGCGATTGCGGTCTATGGTCTCATCAGCTATGGCGCAACACGCTCGGGCATCGAACGCGCATGGATTCTCGGCGCGCATGGCCCAATGGATGTTCTGCTCAACATGGTCTTTCTGCACGCGCTATCGCCCACTGCGATGAATAACGTCGTGCCGGGCGGATGGTCGATCGGCGTGGAAATGCTGTTCTACCTGATCGCGCCTCTGCTCTTTTTCGTTGCGATGAATCGCGTGCGTCTGTTGCTCGCCACCGTGCTGTTGCTCGGCCTTTCCTGTGCCGTGATGTCGATGAGCGATTGCAACGGCACGCTCGATTGCAATGTCGCCAACAACACGTTCAGCTACTTCTGGCCGCCCGTGCAGGGTCCGTGTTTCATCGTCGGCATGTGGGCCTGGTATGCATTCCGCTCGCATTTGCTCGGCGCGTCCAATGTGACGAAGCGCGTATCGCTGGTCTATTTTTCTCTCGCCCTGGGTTTCGCGCTCGCGACCGCTGCGCTCGGCGTGTGGCTCGACAAGGCGCATGCACTCGCGCCCGTGTTCGCCGCGTGCAGCGCGGTGGCGTTTCTCTTGTTCGTGTGTTCGCGCCATGCCCGCAAGCATCGCGATAGCAAGCATGCCGCGCCGCGCGTCACGCTCGTTCGTCGCGCCGCCGCTGCGCTCGGCCGAGAAAGTTATGGTATTTATCTTTGGCACTTCATCTGCGTCTACACGACGTTTCATTTCTTCGACCGCTTCTTCGGGCAGAAGAATGGAGAGACGTCGCTCGCGCTATTCGGCACGACGCTGATCGCGGTGCTCGTCGTCTCTTATGCCCTGTCCCGCGTGTCGGACCGGCTGATTCAAGGGCGTGCCACGCGCTTGTCGAGACGCTTGCTCGCATCGGTCGATCGACGCTTTCATCTGACGCGCGACGCTTGAAACGCGAGGATAGACATGAGCGGTGAACGCCTGACGGAAAGCCGGCATGGTTCGGCTTTCCCGCTGTCGAAATACACGCGCGCGTTCATTCGTTTCGCGCGCAAGCGAGGCGGCGTAGTGCTCGATATCGGCGCGGGCTATGGAACCGCGTCGGTGCCCGCGCTGAGCAAGCGCACGCGTGTTATCGCGAACGACATCTCGCGCGCGCAACTGGAACAGATCCGGCAGGCGGCGCCGGCCGAGCTCGCGAGCAATCTCGTTCTGCTGGAAGGCGCGTTCCCGCACTACGATCTCGAAGCCTCTTCTCTCGATGCTATTCTCGCGTCGCATGTACTGCATTTTCTCGCGCCCGATGATTTCCGTGTGGGCATAACCAGGTTATACGATTGGCTGAAGCCCGAAGGCAAAGCATTCGTGCTGTGTTTCACGCCGTATCATCGATTCATGGCGAAAATGATTCCGGACTACGAGCGCGCGGTTGCATCGGGTAGTGCATGGCCCGGGCTAACGGAGAATTCGGACCGCTACGCGCTCGTGCCGAAACTCTTGCCCGCAACGGTCAACCTGATGGATCCGACGGTCCTTGCGCGCGAGTTTCTGCGTGCGGGCTTTCGCCTCGAATGCGTGGAATTCACGCCGTGTCCTCGCGGCCTGAATCCGGAGTATTTCCCGCTCGACGGCCGGGAATGGGCCGGACTCATCGCCTACAAGAGCGCCTGATTCGTCGTAGTAGCGGCGTGTAAATCGAAGCGCCTGCCGCGCGTGCGATATAACACGATGCTCACCGCGAGCGTCGCCAGTTCGGTGATAGCGACGGTCATCCAGATGCCGCGCGGACCGAACCATTCAGTCAGAAGCCAGAGCATCGACAAGAGCAATAACCAGCTTCGCAAAAGGGCGACGATCATCGACGCGAGCGGCGCCTCGATCGCAGTCAGATAACCGCTGATCGCAACGTTGATCGCGGCCGGCAGGAACGCGAGCGCGCACCACGGCAATGCGTCGCGCAGAAGCGCCTGTGCCGCTGGACTGTCGGGCACGAAGAGCGCCCCGAGCGGTTGCGCCAGCGTGAGGATCGCGAAGGCGGCGGCGAGCGCGAAGCCGGTGGCGAACACGATGCCGATCGAAAACCCGCGCGACACGGCGTGCGCATTGCCCGCGCCGCGCTGGAAGCTCACGATCGGCTGCATGCTCTGCACGAGCGCGACCATTGTTACCGACGCGATCATCGTCATGTATTCCACGACCGCGAACGCGACGAGACCGGTGTCGCCGAGCCAGCGCAAAACCGCGTGATTGAACGCGAAGAGCGTGACGCTCGGCGCTATCTCGCCGAGAAATTCCGAACCGCCGTTATAAGCCATGCGCCACGCATGATCGAGCCGCGCGAACGCACGGGCGACAGGGCGAACGTGCCGCGCCTTGACAAAGTGATAGGCCAGCATCGGCATGCAGGCGAGCGCCTGGCTGATGCCCGATGCGAGCGCCGCGCCGCGCATGCCCCATTGCATGTGACTCACCATCCACCAGGTCAATGCGACATCGGCGATGCCGCCCGCGATCAGGCAGACGAGACCGAATCTGGCCGCGCCTTCGATGCGCAAGAACAATTCGAGCGCATAACATGCGGTCGGAAACAGGAGGAATGGCGCATACGCATGCAGGAATTCTTTTGCGAGGCGTGCGAGCTCGCCGCGCGCGCCCGTCCATTGCACGAAGGTATCGGCATAAAAATAAATCGCCAATGCGAACGCAACGCCACATAAGCCGAGCAGCCAGAGCGCTTGCGTGAATGCTTCGGCGGCGTCGCGCTCGCGCCGCTCCCCAAGCAATCGCGAGACGAGCGTCGATCCGCCGACGCCGATCATGACACTGAATGCATAAGGCAGATAAAGCAATGGGACGAGCAGATTCAACGCGGCAAGCGCATCGGGGCCGACGTGGCGTCCGATGAAGATGCCGCTGATGACGGAGTGCACGCAGTACACCCATGCGGCGAGCACGGTGGGCACTGCGTAGTTCGAAAATTGACGAACGAGAGAAGCATTGTTATGCGAAACCATGACTGATAACCCGACGTTACTCGCTAGGCATGCCACAACGCATTCGCGACGCATCCGGCGTGCGAGTCGAGTTTATGGCATGGCGCATGAGCGCAATATGAGCGCGCCGGAACACACTCGGCGGGCGCATATGAATGAAACGAGACTGCGTAGTGCGCGTTTCTGGCGGCGCGAGATACGCCAGCGGACTACGAGAGGAAATGCATGACGGGGCTAACGGCGCAAATTGCGCGATGCCACCTCAGGCTTTCACGATGCGGTGGTTGGAGCGATGCGCGCCAATGAAGGTTCCCTTTGGCGTTCTTAAGCGAATCATGATTCACGCACTATTCATGCGCCGGGGCGCGGCATGTCAGCCGCCCGACGCCTCCAGCGGTCTGTCGGATTTCGGGCGCAATCCATAAGCGGTCAGCATGCGATACAGCGTGACGCGCGAGATACCCAATTCATCCGCTGCTTCGCCGAGACGTCCGCGATGACGCAAGAGCGCCACTTCGATAGCCTGCCGCTCGGCCGCTTCGCGTGCTTGCGCAAGTGTCATCGGCGCGGCTTCTGCATACTCGCCCAGTTCGAGGTCGCTTGCCAGTATCTGCCGTCCTTCCGACATGACGATTGCGCGACGCACGCGATTGATCAACTCGCGCACATTGCCGGGCCAGCCATAGTTATGCAGCGCTGCAATCGCGCAAGGTGCGAAGCCGCGCAGTCGCCGGCTCGCATCCTTTCTGAAGCGATCGAGCATGTGATTCGCCAGCAGTTCGATATCCTTGCCGCGCACGCGCAACGGCGGCTCGTCGATCTGCAATACACACAGACGATGGTACAAATCCGCGCGGAAGCGTCCTTCGAGCATCGCCGCCTGCATGTCGACGTGCGTCGCCGAAATGATGCGGACATCGATGTCCGTCGATCCTTGTCCGCCCAGGCGCTCAATCTTGCGTTCCTGCAGAAAGCGCAACAGACTCGCCTGGCTTTCGAGCGGCAGATCGCCGATTTCATCGAGAAAGAGCGTGCCGCCGTCGGCTGCTTCCACGCGTCCTATCTTGCGTTGAGTCGCGCCGGTGAACGCGCCGCGCTCATAACCGAAGAGTTCCGACTGCAATAAATGCGCGGGAATCGCGCCGCAGTTGATCGCGACGAATGGTTGCTCGCGCCGCACCGACCGCTCGTGAATCGCGACTGCAGTGAGTTCCTTGCCTGTTCCGGATTCGCCCGAGATGAAAACGGGGGCGTCGGTCATCGCGACTTTGCGAATCGAGCGATACAGCGCCTGCATCGCATCGCAGGAGCCGAGCATGCTGCCTTCCTTGCAATCGTCCTTGCGCGGATCGCTGTTCGCGGTGTCGCGCAGCGAGACCATGCCGTATGCATGCCCGACTGCATCGACGATACGGTCGGCGGTGGAGGGCACCGTCACATAGTCGAAACAGAAATCGCGAATCAGGCGGCAGATATCGGGGTTATCGACGTGCTCGGCGTCGACGGTCGCGACCCAGCCGATCTGATAACTTGCGAGCATCGCGGTGAGCGTGGCCGCATCTCGGGCAAAGCCCCGGCTCGTCAGGTCGACAATACCCGCGGCGGCGCGTTTGCCGTGTTTGGCGGATTTGGGCGGCTTCGCCGGGTCGATACGCTCGACTGTCCAGCCACGAGCGCACAAACGCTCGGAAACATCGTCCGATAACACGCGGCCCACGAAATAGAGCGTTCTGGCTTCCCCGTACATGGCTTTTCCCCGGCTTTTATAGATATGGAAGCCAGTATGCGCCTGGATGTCGCAATGTAAAAAGCCTCGCAAACGATAAGCCGATTTTGAATGTTTACATTGATCTGCGGATTCGATTAAAAACGTCATAGCATTTTTTGCGAGACGCCCGTGCGGAAATTGGCAGCACGCGCGTGCTTTAGCGGGCTAAGCCAATCCCAGCGTGAAAGCAGCCTCGGCGCGGCGGCGGAATAACTTACTTATCTACTTATGAATATGATTAGTCACTTAAGTATTTGTGCGACCGAAGTTGGCAAACGACGAAATATCAGATAATTAATCACTTCGTTGCATTTTTTGAGTTTGCGGCGCTCGCATTGCGAGCGTAGAGTTCAGAGGGTGCCTCTTGTCTGATGAATAACCGTTCGAACATGGAAAAAGCAGAGAGCTCCACTTCAACGTATCAGCCGCGATTGCTTCTCGTCGACGACGACCCGGCGATGATTCGCATCATCGGAGAAATGCTCGCGGAGTTTCCCGACCAGCGCTTCGCCACCACCGGCGAGGCGGCCCTCGCGCTGGCGCGTGAGTCGACGCCGGACCTCATTCTTCTCGACGCCAATCTGCCCAACATGACGGGCTTCGATGTCTGCGAGATCCTCAAGCGCGATGCGAAGCTCGCGCGCGTGCCGGTGATTTTCGTCACCAGTCACGACGCGCCCGCGCTCGAAGTCGACGCGTTCAACATCGGCGCGGCCGATTACGTGATCAAGCCGCTCGTCGCGCCGCGCCTGCAGGCACGCGTGCGGGCACAGCTTCGTTTGCGGCATCGCGTGATGCAAGCGCAGGCGCGTCGGCAACAGGAGGGCAAGGCGGCGGCCTCGAAGCCTACGGGTGTGCGTGTGCTCGGCATCCTCGCGGACGACATGATCGAGGCGCACAGGCATGCGCTCGAAGCCATCGGCGCACTCGACCTGGTGAAGGATTGCGATGCCGCGCTGCGTCTGGCACGAAGCAAGGAGCCGGATGCAATCGTGCTGGATGCGCGTAACTGCGATAACCCTTGCGCAGCCGTGCGCGCATTGCTGTCGGAACTGGCTCACGTGCCGATCGTCGTGCTTGCCGATGCACACGATGTCGAAACGGAGCGATGCACGCTCGATGCGGGCGCGGCGGATGTTATCGCGAAACCGGCCAGATCCGCTGTTTTGCAGGCGCGCGTGCAAGGCGCGCTAGCTTCGGCGCGCAAGGCACGGGAAGAATTGCGCGCGCTGCTGGAATCGGCGAGCGGCGCGAACGTTCATCCGTTTCCGGTATTCGTTCGCGATGCGCACGGCGACTAACTTATAGCGTCTTCGGCTCCGCTCAGACCTGTTCGAGCATATCGCGCGCGATCTCGGATGCGCGCGCGAAGTCGAGTGCGCGCACGCACGCGAGAAATTGCCCGAAGTCCTCGCGATACGCGTTCGGCGCATGCGGCGACAACTTCTCGGATAGCGCGATCGCTTGCAGATTCGATGCATCGAGCAATTCGACGATAGCGCCAAGACGCGCGCGCCAGTCTTCGTCTTTCAGCGACGAGATGTTCGCGGAACCCTCCGCATGCGATTGAGCCGGCCCGAATTCATCGACGAGTTGCGCCACGCTCGATGCAAGTAACCGCTGCATGTGCGGCACATTCGCGCGCGCTGCTTCGAGCAGATGCGCGTCGTTTTCAAGTGTGCCTGCGAGCTTCGCGAGCGCCGCCGCGCCGATTGTGCCCGCGCTGCCTTTGATCGCATGCAGCATCGATGCCGCGCGTTGTACGTCATGCGCCGTGAGCGCCGATGCAAGCGTCGTCAATTGCTTACGCGTCTGCGCGCCGAAGCCGTCGATCGCGTTGCGGATCAGATCGACATTCCCGCCGAAGCGCGCGACGATCGAATCGCGCGGCTCGATGATCGATTCGATATCCGCATTCGTGTGCTGCGTGCCGGACGCTGGCGTCGTGTGTCCAGTGTGTTCTCGCAGCACTGTCACCAGCCGCTCGACATCGATCGGCTTGCCCACGTGTTCGTTCATGCCGGCCTGCAAACAGGCGTCGCGATCCGCACCCGATGCATTGGCCGTCATCGCGATGATCGGCAGCGCGGCGAAGCGGCCGTCCGCGCGAATGAGGCGCGTCGCTTCGAGCCCGTCGAGATCGGGCATCTGCACGTCCATCAGCACGGCATCGAAGAGCACGTCGGCGGCCATGACCCGATCGACGCCTTCACGGCCGTTTTGCGCGAGCGTCACGGACGCGCCTTCCGCAAGCAACAGGCCTTCGGCGACCTGACGGTTGAGCGCATTGTCCTCGACCACGAGTAACGCGAGTCCGGCAAGGCGGCGGGCTTTTTTCGCGAGCGGCGGCGTGCCGGGCCGCATCGTTTCGATACCGCGAGGCAGCGCGGCGCGGATTGCGGCGGCGAGTTGCTTCGGCGTCACGGGCTTGGTCAGGAAGCCGGCGAAGGGCGCGGCGCCGCTTTCCTGCGACTCTCTGAGCACCTCCCGGCCGAACGCCGTGACGAGCAGCACGAGCGGCGGCGTGGCGCGGCCCTTCATCGCGTGGATCTGCCTGGCGACGTGCAGTCCGTCGAGTCCGGGCATGCGCCAGTCGAGCAGGGCGATGTCGTAGGGCGCATCGCTCAACGCGGCGTCCCTGATGCGTTCGATCGCCTCGGTCCCGCTCGTCACGATGTCCGCGCGCCAGCCGAGCGAATGCACCGTGCGCGACATGATCTCGCCGGCGATCGCGTTGTCGTCGGCGATAAGAATGCGCGCGCCACGTTCGAGGATCACGCCGTCGTCGTGCGTCGACGCGTCCGCCCTTTCGACGCCGAGCGTAATGTCGAACCAGAAGCGGCTGCCTTCCCCGACGCGGCTCTCGACTTCGAGCTGGCCGCCCATCATCGCGACGAGCCGCTTGCTGATAACGAGCCCGAGTCCGGAGCCTCCGTACCGGCGCGACGTCGATGCTTCCGCCTGCGTGAAGCCCTCGAAGATGCGCCCGAGTTGTTGCTCGCTGATGCCGATGCCGCTGTCGCTCACCGCGACGCGCACGCGCACCGCATCGCCCGTTGCATCGCCGGTTGCATCGCACGCGTCATCGACTTGATGCACGCCCACGACGATCTGTCCCGCCGACGTGAATTTGAGCGCGTTGCCCGCGAGATTGATGAGCACCTGCTGAAGCCGGAAGCTATCGCCGACGAGCACCGCCGGCAAGGACGGATCGAGGTCGAACAGCACTTCGACATCCTTCGTGCCCTGATTGCCCGAGAGCACGATCCCGAGCTCTTGCATCAGCTTCTCCGGCTCGAACGGATGGCTGTCGAGTTGCAGCTTGCCCGCCTCGATCTTCGAGTAATCGAGGATGTCGTTGAGCAGGCTCAGCAGCGACCTGGCCGCGATTTCCGCCTTGCTCACATAGTCCTGCTGGCTCGCATCGAGCGCGGTCAGTTGCACGAGATGCAGCATGCCGAGCACCGCGTTCATCGGTGTACGGATTTCGTGGCTCATGTTCGCGAGAAACGACGACTTCGCGGCGCTCGCCGCATCCGCCTGTTCCTTCGCATTGCGCAGATGGAACTCCAGCTCGTATTGATCCGTGATGTCGTAGTTCACGCCGGTCATGACGACTGGCGTTCCATTGGCGTTGCGCTGCGTGCGCAAGCCGCTCTGGATGCGCCGCGTCGTGCGGTCGGGCAGGACGATGCGAAACGGCGGCAAGGTCTCGGTTTCTCCGGCGGCCGCCGCGCGCAGGCCCGCCACGATCGCGTCGTGATCCTCGGGATGAATGCGCAGACGCCAATGCTCGAAGTGCAGGCCGTTGTCGAGCATCTCAGGTGGATATTGATAAATCTCGAACATGCGCGCGTTCCAGTGCAGCTTTCCCGAAGCGAGATCCCAGGACCAGATGCCCAGTTCGGCGATGTCCGCCGCGAGCAGCAACTGGTCGCGCGCGTGCGCCAGTTCGCTTCGTTCCTTTCGCTGCCGGGAAATATCCGTAATTACCGATACAAAATGCAAAGCGCCATCGAGACGCATCGCGCCCGTCGAAACATGCGCGGGAAACGAGGTACCGTCCTTGCGTTGTCCGGCGAGTTCGCAGTCGGCGGTCGCAACGCCGCCATCGCCCTTGAATTGCATTATGTATTCGTTATACGAATCCAGATGCGGCGGCGGCACCAGCATCCGGATGTTTTGCCCGATGACCTCGTTCGCCTTGTAGCCGAATACCTTTTCGCCCGCCGAATTGAAAGAGCGGATCGCGCCGCGCTCGTCCACGGTGATGATCGGGCTGATCGCGGTGTCGAGCACGGTCTGAGTCGTCGCGAGGCTGCGCGCGAGCGCCTGCTCGATGCGCGTGCGCGTCGTGACCTGGCGCACGAGCCGCGCGCCGAACATCGCGATGACGAGCGCGAGCACGGTCGTGACGGACGCGTGCCAGAGCGTGTCGCGCCACCAGGGCGCGAGGATTTCGTCTTCCGCCAGCGCTGCCGCGACGAAGAGCGGATAGTCCTGCAATTCCCGCAGGCTATTGAGACGCGTGATGTGGTCCTGCGACGAGCGCGTCGTGAACACGCCCGAGCCGCCCTGTTCCATATGCGAGCGAAAGAGGGCCGTGTCGTTCACGTTCTTGCCGACAAAACGGTCCTCGAACGGACGGCGCACGAGCATCACGCCCGAGTTCAGGACGAGTACCGCCGCGCCCGACTGGCCGAGATCGAGGCTGTCGTAGAAGCGCGAGAAGAAGTCGATGTCGATGGTCGCGAGCGCGACGCCCGCGAAGCTGCCATCGGGCGCATCGATGCGGCGCGACACCGGCACGATCCACTTTCCGGTCGAGCGACTCTTGACCGGCGGCCCGATGTGCGCCCCCTGATCGGTATGTGTGCGGTGATATGCGAAATACTCGCGGTCCGAGTTATTGAAGCGCGATTCGAGCGTCGGCTGCGAATTGACGATCCATGCGCCGGTCTTGTCGTAGATGAAGAGCCCGTTCAGTTGCGGCAACTGCTCGACGCGCGACGCGAGCGAACGATGCAGCCGCGCGAGCGCCGCGGGCGACGTGCCGTCTTCCTCGACGCGCTCCACCATGCCGATGAGCGTCGTATCGGCTTCCTTGAAGGTGTCGTTCGCGTGCTGCGCCATCGCGCGCGCGAGGTTGGACGTCGCCGACGTCATCTCGTCGATCTGCACGCGGCGCGCGGCGACGCTGCGCCATAGATCGGTGCCGACCAGAAGCACGCAGACGACGACGATGAACAGCGTCATCCTGAAAGTGAGCGAATGGCGACTGTGCACGCCGTTGGTCTCCGAATGAGCGAACGTAGGGCGCAAAGATCGAACGCTGCCGTATCTTATCGTGCCATTCGGGGGAAGCCGGTCGATGGGCGGACGAGGCGAATGATGCGTTTTGCGCGGCTATCGGACCTGTTTACGGCGCCGCGTCGCGAAAGCTTGATCCCTTGCGACGGGAATATTTTCGCGGCTTTTTCCGTATCTCACGCAAGGAGCCGTTTCTGACGAAGCCCGGAAACATGTTCGAGGTTCGCCGTCTTTCAGAACCGAAAGCGTTGGCTCGCGCCCGACACTCCGGACGGCCCGCGCACGACTGAGTTCGCGCCGGGCCTCGTGGCACAAAGGTTTGGCGAAACTGGCACGGTCGCTGCATTGCATACCGACACCGCCGCCTCAGCGACTCTCCGTTTTTACTCGTCCTGCACGATCGCTCGGCCGGCATTTCATGAAACGACTCGTTGGCGCAAGTGGAGCAAATCATGTTGGGATACCTAATCAATGTCGGAAGGGACTTAATGCTGCCGCATCTGATCCACTGGACCGGGAATCTGCTGGACCGTGCGGAGCATAGCCGCCGCGATGCCTATCTGGAATCGTGCGCGGATATCGGCGAACTTGAGCGCCGCATGCGCGCGTGCGATACCGAGGCCTGATCAATCACAAAGCGAGGACGAACGATGATGGCTTCGAACGACGAACACACGGCGGCGCCGGTTATCGCGCTGCATTGCTCGGGCTCGGGCGCGAATCAATGGCGACAACTCGGCGAAACGCTCGACGCACGCAATGCGCTTAATGCGCTCAACACGGATCACGCGCGCTATACGTTGATGGCGCCGGAGCATTATGGCTGCGACAGCGTCGGGCCGTGGAGCGGCGAGCGGGCGTTCACGCTTGCGGACGAAGCGGCTCGCACGGTCGAGATCATCGATCGTCAGCGCGGCAAGGTGCATCTGGTCGGACATTCGTATGGCGGTGGCGTCGCGTTGCGCGCGGCCCTTGAGCGGCCCCACGGCGTCGCGAGCATCACGCTTTACGAGCCTTCGGCGTTTCATCTGCTGAAGGGCATGGGCGCGCGCGGCGCGACGGAATTCGCGGAGATTCTCGCAATCGCGGCGCGCACCGCGGAGGGCGTCGTGGCGGGCGATCTGCGCGGCGCGGCGCGTTCGTTTGTCGACTATTGGGGCGGGCATGGCGCGTGGTCGGCGCTGCGGCCGTCCGTGCAGGCGATGCTTACCCGCTGGGTGCCGAAAGCGCCGCTCGATTTTCGCGCGCTGATCCACGAGCCCACGCCGGCGAGCGCGTATGCGAGACTGCGCATCCCGACGCTCGTCATGCGCGGCGAACACGCGCCCGCACCCACGCGGCTGATCGCGGAGAGCTTGCCCGATCTAATGCCGGCGGCGAAGCTGATCGTCGTGCCGGACGCGGGACATATGGGGCCGCTCACGCATGCTTGCGCGGTGAACGCGGCGATCGCGGATCATATCGCCAGTGCGACGTGCGCGCCGCTTGCCTAGCCTAGCCGAGCAGACCGTCGCGCGACGACGCGCTTGCTCCCTGACGCTGGATAAGCCGCGCGCGAAACCAGAACGTCCACGCGAGCAATCCGCCATAAATCGCGTAGCTCACGACCGGCGAGACGACGAGATAGCGCTCGACGGGCCACGTCCACGCAAACCAGAAACGCAGCACCGTTTCGAGCGAGAGTCCGACGCCCCACACGAGCGTCATGAGCCGCAACGACATGCGCAGCGGAGCGCTTTCGCGCCAGTACGCCTCGAAGCGCTCCGCGCCGTGTTCCTGCTCGCGTGTGACGGTTGCGCGGGCGAGATAGAAGACGAGCGGACGCTCGAAGAAAAGCGAGATCAGAAACACGATGCCGGTTGCGCCCGCCGCGAGCGATTCGCGCACGAGCAGGATGCGCGGGCTGCCGCCCATCGCGAGCATCACGATCGACAGCGCGATGCCGAACAACACGAGCGCGGAGAGCGCATCCACCCGGCGCGAGCGCGCGAATTCGGCGACGCTCCACACGAGCGGCGGCGCGGCCGATGCGTAAAGCGCGCCGACATCGCCCCAATACGGCAGCGCGAGCCGGTACGCGAGCCACGGAAGCAGCAGATTCGCGGCGAGTTCGAGCACGAGACCGGGCTTGATCTTTTTCATGGACTCAGGGATACGCGCTTTGCACGCTGGACCTGGAGCCAAGTATAAAAGATCGGAAGCGCGCGCCTGTGTGCGAATGCGCGCGCGCCGGTTCGTCGGGGAACTCCGTCGAAAAGCCGAGCCGCTGCCCGATCGGCATGCGGCCCGACGCGCAAATTGAAGTTACTTCTTCGGACTCGCGCCCGCGGCGGCGGCCGTTCCGGGCGCTGCGCCGTTCGCGGTGTTGCCCGCGTTAGGGTTGAAAGTCGAATTCGCGTTGTAATTCGGCGTGGTCGTGGTCGCATTCGGCGTGTTCGGCGTCGCCGGTTTCATGGGCTTCGGCTGCAAGGTCTGGTTGATGACGCCCATTTGCCCCATTTTCTTCGCGGCCTGGCTGTCCGCGCTGGCTGCCGTGGCGAAGCACAAGCCAGCAGCGGCGATCAACGCAATATGCAGGGCGCGGCCCTGCGCGCGATTGCGGTATTTCTTCATGACGGCCTCCTTGGCTCATGCCGGCCGCGCGGATGCCCGGCCGGCGACATCATTGTGTGCAAGGACGATACCCGGCGGGAAGAGGGTTTTGCCTAGGTGCGGGCAGGTTCGATCTCGGCGGTCTAATGCAGCATCGCTTGATATTCGTCTAAGAAAACGGCTCCTCCGGTCGGTAACATGTACTTCGAAATACTAATTTTCAACGACCCAAAGGATCAAGCATGTTTCCAGAATATCGCGATCTCATCTCGCGCCTGAAGACCGAGGACGGCCATTTCTCACGGCTCTTCGAGCGCCACAACGAACTCGATCATCAGATCTCCAACATGGAGACGGGCGTCACGCCCACGGACACCTTCGCCATCGAATCGCTGAAAAAAGAAAAGCTGCTTCTGAAGGACAAGCTGTACGCGGTCTTGAAAAAGGCGCGCGAAGCCGCCTGAAGACGAACCAGGTGAGAGACAGAGACACCGGAGCAACAACCTTGAGAAGGAATGAAGTTGATGTCGCAAAGTAAGACTGCCGAATCGAGCGATGGCGACATCGCGGCACAAACGGAGCTGGCCTCCATCGAACGAGAAGAAACGGACGGCGCGGTGGAAGCGGCGCGTGACCTGCTGACGAGCAGTCTCGATGACATACTGAAGCAATTCGACCCACGAGAGGGCACGCAGCCGGAATCGGTCGTCGATACCGTCAGAACCATGATCGGCGGTATGTCGCCGGACGAAGTATCGGCGTTGCGCGAGCATCTTTTCGATGCCGACCCGATTCTCCGAGCGGCCAGCGGCTCGCCCGACCCGGACGACGAACTGTCGCCGTCGTGGCGCGAAGGCGGCTATCCCTACCGGAATCTGATGTCGCGGCGCGCGTACGAGAAGCAGAAGTATCGGCTTCAGGTCGAACTGCTGAAGTTGCAGGCGTGGGTGCGCGACACCGGCCAGCGCGTCGTGATTCTCTTCGAAGGGCGCGACGCGGCGGGCAAGGGCGGCGCCATCAAGCGCTTCATGGAGCATCTGAATCCACGCGGCGCGCGCGTGGTCGCACTCGAAAAGCCATCCGAGCGCGAGCGCGGCCAATGGTATTTCCAGCGCTATGTCGAGCACTTGCCGACGGCGGGCGAAATCGTGCTCTTCGACCGTTCCTGGTACAACCGCGCGGGCGTCGAGCGCGTGATGGACTTCTGCACGCCCCGCGAATACGAAGACTTCATGCGGCAAGTGCCCCCATTCGAGCGGCATCTCTCGCAAAGCGGCACGCACATCATCAAGCTCTGGTTCTCCGTGAGCCGCGCCGAACAACGCCGCCGCTTTAAGGAGCGCGAGATTCATCCGCTCAAGCAATGGAAGCTGAGTCCGGTCGATCTCGCTTCGCTCGACAAGTGGGACGCATACACCGACGCCAAGGAAGCCATGTTCGCGCATACCGATAGCGCGGATACGCCCTGGTCCGTCGTGCGCTCCGATTGCAAGAAGCGCGCGCGGCTTAATGCGATGCGCTATGTGCTGCACAGGCTGCCGTATGCGAACCGCGATCTCAAGGCGATCGGCGCGGTCGATCCGTTCATCGTCGGGCGGCCGTTCTAGCTCGCGGCTGCGCCGTCCGTCGCGCCGTCCATCAACGTTTGCGCGAGCAGGCGCGCGTGCGGCGTAAGCGCGCGGAAGTCGCGCGCGCACAGATGCAGGCGGCGCGTGGCCCACGGCTCGGATAGCGGCACGACAACGAGCGCGGGCCGCTCCAGCATGCGCGCCGACGCCTCCGACAAAATAGCGAGTCCGATGCCCGCTTCGACCAGCATCCCGACGTTGTCGATGCTGCGCATTCGGATGCGATAGCTCATCTGCTGGCCGAGCCGCGACGCGCGCTCGGCCAGATGCAATTCGAGCGCGGCATCGGACAGCCCGACGAACGCCTCGCCCACGA